>NZ_JBJZOK010000009.1:0-266930 GCF_047200615.1 Nocardia sichangensis | reverse complement strand
CGCGCACCTCCACCACGTCTTTCGAGCGAAGCGAGACCGAGCCTGTTCCGTTCGCGGCCCGGCTCGCGTGTGCGCGGCCGCCGCGCCCGCGACGAAGGAGCACGCGGCGGTCGCGCACACGCGAGCCATAAGAGGGCCGCGAACACCCAGCGCCGCAGGCGCTGGAAAAACAACACAGCATTAGACTCCACTGGTGCGGCTGTATCGGGACGAGGCGGTAGTGGTTCGCCAGCACAAGCTGGGCGAGGCGGATCGCATCGTCACGCTGCTCACCCGACAGCACGGACTGGTTCGCGCGGTCGCCAAGGGGGTGCGGCGGACCAAATCGAGGTTCGGGGCCCGGTTGGAGCCGTTCTCCTATATCGACGTGCAACTGCACCCCGGACGCACGCTGGACACCGTTACCCAGGTGCACACGATGGAGGCGTTCGCCGCCGACATCATCGATGACTACGGGCGCTACACCACCGCGTGCGCCATCCTGGAGACCGCTGAGCGCTTGGCGGGCGAGGAGCGTGCGCCCGCGCCCCGGCTGCACGCGCTCACCGCGAGCGCCCTGCGTGCCATCGCGGCCAAACAGCGCCCGCACGAACTGATCCTGGACGCATTCTTGTTGCGCGCCATGGGTTTCGCGGGCTGGGCACCCGCATTGGACGAATGCGCCAAGTGCGCGACACCGGGCCCGCATCGGGCCTTCCATGTCGCGGCCGGAGGCGCGGTGTGCGTGCATTGCCGTCCACCGGGTGCGGCGACGCCTGCCCCCGGGGTGCTCGATCTGCTGGTGGCGTTGCTGCGCGGGGAGTGGGAGCAGGTCGAGGCGACGCCTGAGGCGGTGCGCAGGCAGGCCAGCGGGCTGGTCGCGGCGCACTTGCAGTGGCACCTGGAACGTCAGCTGCGCACCCTGCCGTTGATCGAGCGATCCAAGGACACAGCCGCGCGAACCCCGCATGTAGCCGCGCGAGGTTGAGTGGAGGCTAGGCAGTCGCGGGGGAGGCGCTGCCGGGCGGGGCTCGTCCTCGGGCCGAGCTGAAACGAGGCAGCCGCAGGGGAGGGCGCTGTCGGGCGGGGCCCGTCTTCAGCCCGCGCCGGGCCGAGCGAAGGCGAGGCAGCCGCCTACTCCACGAATTGGAGCTCTACCTGCGGCAACTCGTTCATGACGCGGGCGCACACGGCACGATGCCAGGTTGCCGGGTAGCGGGTGTCCGGCTCGTGCTTGGAGTAGTCGTCGTTGGTCCGGTAGGTGTGCAGGCGAGGAGAGATCTCCCCGGCGTCGATGGCATCGACCATGGCCTCGACCACCTGTTCGGTCTCGTCCGCGATGGCGGCGAGCTCGCGGGCCACGATGTCGGGGATCTGGAAGGCCCCCTTCTCCCACCGCTCGACGGTGCGTTCCGCGACCGCGAAGAACCGCGCGCACCACGGGACCGGGAGGCCGAGCAACTCACGAGTGGCGCGGAAACCTGCCGCGGTTCCGGTCCCTGGTAAATCGGTCACGTTCGAGAAACCCCTCCCCAGTATCACGATATGGAAAAGAATAAGTCACCGGTGCCGGTCGGAACCGTGGAATTCGTGAGGAAGCAACGGGGCAGTGGGGGCGGCGCGGGCGATCAGGCAGGATAGAGGCCGTGATCCTCCGCCGAGACTCCGCCACCGCGACCGACCCCGAGCCCGCGGGCGCCGTGCGTCCGCCCGCGCCGCATCCGTCGGGAGCTCGGCCGCCGCAGCTGCCGCCGGAACTGGTGCCCAACCATGTCGCGCTCGTCATGGACGGCAACGGGCGCTGGGCCCAGGAGCGCGGATTGCCGCGCACCGCCGGGCACGAGCGCGGCGAGGCGGTGCTGATGGACACCGTGGAGGGCTGCATCGAGATCGGCGTCAAATGGTTGTCGGCGTACGCGTTCTCCACCGAGAACTGGCGGCGCAGCCCCGAGGAGGTGCGCTTCCTCATGGGCTTCAACCGTGACGTGATCCGCAGGCGCCGCGACGAGATGAACGAGATGGGCGTCCGGGTGCGCTGGGCGGGGCGGCGACCGCGCCTGTGGCGCAGCGTGATCAAGGAACTGGAGGTCGCCCAGGAACTCACCAAGGACAACACGGTGATGACGTTGACCATGTGCGTCAACTACGGCGGCCGCGCCGAGATCGCCGACGCGGCAAGGGAGATCGCGCGCCGGGTGGCGGCGGGCGAGATCGACCCGGAGAAGGTCACCGAGGCGACGGTGGCGAAATACCTGGACGAACCAGACATGCCGGACGTGGACCTGTTCTTGCGCCCTTCGGGCGAGTTCCGCAGCTCGAATTTCCTCATCTGGCAGTCCGCCTACGCCGAATTCGTCTACCAGGACACGCTTTTCCCCGATTTCGATCGCCGCAACCTGTGGGAGGCATGCCTCCAGTACGCCGCGCGGGACCGCCGTTTCGGCGGCACGAAGTGAGCGGGGGCGCGGACATGGACGCGGCGGTGACCCCGGACCGGGAACTGCAGGCACGGGCCGGGGCCTGCCTGTCGAGTTACGGCATCGACGTGCGCGTCGATGCCGAAGGGTCGCTCGGCTTCGAGTACGAGGGCGCCTTGTCGTCGCTGCGCGCGGTGAATCTGGCGCCGGGCTTGGACGTGCTGAGCCTCACCTGCGTGCTGGCCTGGGATCGTCAGCTGAAACCGCAGCTGCACAAGCGGGTCGCCGAACGCAACAACGCGCTGCAGTTCGGTTCACTCACCGTGATCGGCCACGGCAAGCTCGCGGACGTCATCTTGCGCTACACCTTCCCCGCCGCGGGGCTGGACGACAAGGCGCTCACCACCATGCTGCTGCTCGTGCTGTCCAACGCGAGCCGGGCCAGGCAGGGTCTGCTGCCCTGAGGGCATGACATCTGTCATGTCGAAGTCGTGACAGCCGTGCGAGGTTCCGGGGCGGGTTTCCCGCGACCGTAGAGGCATGACTTCAGCAACGACCACCGCGGTCCAGAGTCCGGCGCGGCCCGCGCCCGCCGTCGCGCTGCGCGACCTGCGCAAGAGTTTCCGCACCCCGGCCGGCGTGGTGCACGCTGTCGACGGGCTCGACCTGGTGATCGAGCCGGGGGAGATCGTCGCCTTCCTCGGTCCGAACGGCGCGGGCAAATCCACCACTATCGACCTGTTGCTCGGCCTGGCGCGTCCGGATTCGGGCACCGTCGCGGTCTTCGGAACGGCGCCGGAGCGAGCCGTCTCCGCAGGCCGCGTCGCCGCGGTGCTGCAATCCGGTGGCCTGCTGCCTGACCTCACCGTCGCGGAGACGGTGCGGCTGGTGGCCACGCTGCACGCGAGTCCGCGCCCCGTCGAGGAGGTGCTCGCCCGCGCGGGCATCGCGGGGATCGCCGATCGCATGGTGGGCAAGTGCTCCGGCGGTCAGCGCCAGCGCCTCAGGTTCGCGCTGGCGCTGTTGCCGGACCCGGAGCTGATCGTGCTCGACGAACCCACCACCGGTATGGACGTCGAAGGGCGCCGGGAGTTCTGGAACGCGATGCGGGAGGATTCGCGGCGCGGCCGCACCGTCCTGTTCGCCACGCACTATCTGGACGAGGCCGACGCCTACGCCGACCGCATCGTGCTGGTGCGCGCGGGCCGGGTCATCGCCGACGGCAGCGCGGCCGAGATCAAGAACCTGGCCGCGGGCCGTACCGTCGCCGCGACCCTGCCCGGCGCGGACCCCGCCCGGCTGCTCGTGATCCCCGGCGTCGATGACGTCGAGTTGCGTGGTGACCGAATCCTGGTGCGTGCCAAGGACTCCGACGCCGTCGCTCGATTCCTGCTGAACCACACCGCCGCGGTCGATCTGGAGATCACCGCGCACAACCTGGAAACCGCCTTCTTCGCGCTGACCACGGCAGGAGATCACTGACATGACCACACTCGTCTCCCGGCCCGTCGCCACCACGCTAGGCGGCTTCAACCTCGGCTTCCTGCGCCTGGAACTGCGCCGCATGCTGCGCAACCGGCGGACCCTGATCTTCACGCTGATCATGCCGCCGTTGTTCTTCGTCATCTTCGGACTGCAATCCGATTACCGGACCCAGTCCTACGGCTCGGGCAACGTGACCGGCTACGTCATGGTGTCGATCGCGGTGTACGGCGCGATGCTGGCCACCACCAGCGGCGGCGCGATGGTCGCCGTCGAGCGTGCGCAGGGATGGAGCCGCCAGCTGCGGCTCACACCGCTGCGGCCGGTGGCGTACATCGCGGTCAAGGTCGTGGTCGCGATGGCGCTCGGGCTCGTCTCGGTGGCCGCGGTGTTCGCGGTCGGCGCGACGCTCGGCGCCCACCTCGCACCCGCGGCGTGGGTGGAGTGCTTTCTGCTCGCCTGGGTCGGCTCGCTCGTGTTCGCGGCCTTCGGCCTGTTCGTGGGCTATCTGCTGCCGTCGGAGAACGTGATGCAACTGCTCGGTCCGGTGCTGGCGGCGCTGTCGTTCGCGGGTGGACTGTTCATGCCGCTGCACGGCTGGTTCGCGACCGTGTCGAAGGTGATGCCGACCAACGGCGTAGCCACGCTGGCCCGGCTGCCATTCGGGGACACCGGCGGCGGGTCGGTCCTCGGGGCGGTGGTCGACGTCGCGGTCTGGTCGGCGGTCTTCGTGTTCGGTGGGGCCACGTTGTTCCGGCGTGACACCGCGCGCTGAACGCCGGGCGCGCAACCGGTCGGCTACCTGGACGGCCGGTTCCGCCGTGCGCGGCCGGTGCGGTGGGTCGGCGTTCCGTGGCGTCGGAGGGCAGCGCGTGCGGTCTGGATGTGCTCACGTATGCGCGGTCCGGGGGGCCCGGTGCCGGTAGCGTCGCCTCCCATGATCGACCACGACCGGCGAGCCGTGTACCGCCGCCTCCGTCCCGCCCGGCCGCAGCGAGGTGGCGCATGGACGTGAAGACGGCGGGCGGCGCGCGGCCGAGAAGGTCCGCCGGTCTGGTGGACGGCATGCTCGACTGGCAGTCGTTCGGTCCCGATGGACGGCGCAGGGGCTGGTTCGGCGCTGTCATGTCGCTGGTCTGGCTGGCCTATCTGATCGGACCGATCAGGCGGCGCTGGGCCGAGGGCGAGCCCGCGCAGGCGGTGGCGGCCATCGCGTGCGTGCTCGCGTTCGCGGCGCTGATCATCGTCGCGTTCGTCGCGTTCCGCAGGTACGCCAAGGACGGCGCGCCCGACGACTTACCGGTCGACCGCAGGGCGTGGCTGCTGCTGGCCGCGATGGCGGCGTTGTCCGTGACGATGGGGGCGCTGCTCGGCGGGGACGGTCTGCCCACGGCGCTCTATGTCGCGGTGGTCGCCGTGTTCGTGCTTCCGCTGCGCACTTCCGCCGTCGTCGTGGTCGTCATCATGACGATCATGCTGGTCGCCCCGTTCGCGGTGCCGTCGTGGCATCTGGGCGGGACGCCGTTCTACCTCGCGTTCATTCCCGTGGTCGTGTGGGTGGCCAGACAGCTCGGGTTCCGCGGCGACCGGCTCGCCGAGCTGGCTCGCAGGCAGCGCGCGGAACTGGAGATCATCGAGGAACGCAATCGCGTCGCCCGTGACGTGCACGACATCCTCGGCCATTCGCTCACCGTCATCACCGTGAAAACCGAACTCGCCCAACGACTGCTCGACGTCGACGCGAACCGTGCGCGGACCGAACTGGCCGATATCGAACGGCTCGCGCGCGAAGCGCTGGCCGGGGTACGGGAGACCGTCGGAGGCCTGCGGGAGGTGTCGTTGCGCGGCGAGCTGGCCAACGCGCGGACCGCCCTGGCCGCCGCGAGCATCGACGCGGAACTGCCGGAACCGGCGAGCCTGCCGGACGCACCGTCGGGCGAACTGCTGGGTTGGGTGCTGCGCGAAGCGGTCACCAACGTGATCCGGCACAGCGCCGCGCGCCGCTGCGCCGTGACCGTCACCGCGACGTCCATCGAGGTGGTCGACGACGGTCGCGGCCTCCCCGCCGACAGCGCGTCCGGCTCGGGGCTGGCCGGGCTGCGGGAGCGCGTGCGCGCCGCGGGTGGAACACTGACGCTGTCGACGCCGGAGGGCGGGGGCGTGCGCATTCGCGCCACGATCCCGGAATAGGAAGCGGGTGCCATGATCCGGCTGTTGCTGGCGGACGACCAGGCTTTGGTGCGCGGCGCGTTGGCCGCGCTGCTCGGGCTGGAGCACGACCTGGAGGTGGTCGGCGAGGTCGGGCGTGGCGACGAGGTGCTCGACGCGGTCGAGCGGACCGGTCCCGACGTGGTGCTGCTGGACGTCGAGATGCCCGGGATGGACGGCATCACGGTGGCCGAGAAACTGCACGCCGCCCACCCGGGCGTGCGGATTCTGATGGTCACCACCTTCGGCAGGCCCGGTTATCTGCGCCGCGCGATCGACGCGGGCGCGAGCGGTTTCGTCGTCAAGGACACTCCGGCCAGGGAATTGGCCGACGCCGTGCGGCGCGTACAGATGGGGTTGCGGGTGATCGACCCGGGCCTGGCCGCGGAAACGTTGACGGCGGGCACCTCCCCGCTGACCGCGCGAGAACGTGAGGTGCTCGTCGCGGCGGCCGACGGTGCGCCCGCGAGCGCCATCGCGAAGCGGTTGCACCTGTCGGAAGGCACGGTGCGCAACCACCTTTCGTCGGCGATCGGCAAGACCGGCACGAGCACGCGCGCGGAAGCGGTGCGCGCGGCCGAACGTCTCGGCTGGCTGTGACGGGCGGGTCAGCCGACTGCCGGACGCGCGGGCTCGCCGTAGGGGAGCAGGGTGCGCACACCGAGCGCCAGCGTTTGCGGGTCGAGATCGCCGAGGATGAGGTGCTGGAGGATGAATCCCGGCAGCAGTCCGATGATCGCCTTGGCCACGGCGTCGACATCGGCGTCTGCGGGTAGCCAGCCTTTGTCGCGCATCCGTTCGGCGTAGGTCACCCACAGCGCGCGCATCGCGAGCATCGTCTCGCGGACCATCACCGCCGCCCCGGGATGCACCAGGGCCAGGGCCCAGGCTTGCGGCGCCAGTCGCACCGGCCCGTCGGGCCCGCTGCGCCGCACCACCTCCTCGGCGATCATGGTGATCAGTTCGGCGGGCGTGGGCAGTGGATCGCGGCGGATCGCCTCGTCCATGGCGATGCGCAAGGCCACCGTCGTCTCCGTGGCGAGCGCGGTGATCAGTTCGTCCTTGCTCTTGAAGTAGCGGTAGACCGCACCGGCCGAGAGCCCCGATTCCGTGAACACGTCCTGCATGGAGGTCTCGTAGAACCCCTTGCGGGCGAAGCAGCGCCGCGCGGCGTCCATGATCTGCTGCCTGCGGCGCTCCAGGTGTTCTTCGCTGACTCGGGGCATGAGCCCAAAATAAAACGAATATCCGTTCTTGACAACCGGATGACCTCGTGCGACGGTAGACGCAACTAAAAAGAACGAGCATTCGATTTTTAGGGAGAAGGCCATGAACACCATGCAGCGGGCGTTCGCTCTCGGCCTCGCCGCCACCCTGCTCCAAGCGCTGATGCTGATCGCGTTCGCCTGGCCCGCCGCGCACATCGCGCCCCGTGACCTGCCGCTGGCCGTCACCGGTCCGCAGGCGGCGATGGTCACCGGCAAGCTCGCCGAGCACAGTCCGGGCGCCTTCGAGATCAGCGCGCCCGCGGACGAGGCCGCCGCCCGCGCCGCCATTCGGAACCGGGAGGTCTACGGAGCGATCGTCACCGGCGACGGACCGCCGCGCATGCTGGTCGCCTCCGGCGCGAGTCCCGCTGTCGCACAGCAACTCACCCAGATCGGGCAGCAGCTCTCCGGCGCGCCCGCCGTTGCTGTCGAGGACGTGGTGGCGGCCGACTCCGACGATCCACGGGGCGCGGCCTTCGGCGCGATGGTGTTGCCGCTGGTGATGTCCGGCATCGCGGCGGGTGTGCTCCTGGCACTGCTGGTCCCGTCGATCGGCGGCAAAGTGCTCGGACTGGCCACCTTCGGCGTCGCGGGCGGACTGCTCGGCATGGCGATCATCCAGGGCTGGCTGTCGGTGGTGCCCGGGCCGTATCCGGTGCTCGCGGCGGTCGGCGGCCTGGTGTCGTTCGCGGTCGCGGGCGCGGTGGTCGGGCTCGCCGCCGTACTCGGGCGAGCAGGCATCGGCATCGCCGCGCTCACCATGCTGCTGGTCGGCAACCCGTTCTCCGCGGCCACGTCGGCGCCGGAGCTGTTGCCGCAGCCGTGGGGCGCCGTCGGCCAGTGGCTGCCGCCCGGCGCCGCCGCGTCGCTGCTGCGCTCGGTCGCGTTCTTCGACGGCACCGGCGCGAGCGTACCGCTACTGGTACTGCTGATCTGGAGCGCGGTCGCGCTCGCGCTGCTCGGTGTGGCCGCGGTGCGCGGTCGTCCGGCCGAGGCGCAGGCCGCGGACCGGGACGCGATCCCGGTCGGCTGAATCCGTCACCGCGGCGGGTCGCCCTCGCGGGAGGGCGGCCCGCCGTCAGCGCGGTGACGATCGGCCGCAGCTGTTCTCGTCCTCGTGTGGCGCCACGAGTCCGGGTGGTCGGCTCAGCCCACCGTGAACGACAGGGTGGGTGCGGTGGCGGCGCCCTCTTGCTTCTGGGCGTTGTACGTCACCGTGTAAGGGCCGGTGCCAGGGGAGGGCACCACGAAGACCACGTAGTTCTTCGGGTTGTCGATGGTCTCGTTCGCGTTGAGCAACTCGTTGATCGGGCCGCGGATGTCGGCGGCCACGGTCTGGCCGTCAGGGGTCCGGACGGTGAAGTAGTCGTAGTAGATGTTCGTGCCGCCTGCGGCGATGCCGGGGCCGCCGACGAGCTTGATGCGCAGTGCGAGATCGGATTTGCCGTTCTCGTCCTTGGTGTAGCTCGGGCTGATCCGTCCGCCGGTGACCTGAATGGTCGTCTGGTCCTGCACGAGGGTGCCGGTGACGGCCAGCGCCTTCGGTTGGACGCTGTCCACCTTGCCCGCCGCGGCGAGCGGAATCTTGGTCTGGTTGTCGGCGGCCGCCCCGTACACAACGGTCATCGTGTCGATGAGGTGCTCGGCGTCCTTGGCCGACTTGAACGACGTGGTCGCGGTGCCGGTGGCGGAGCCGTTGCCGGGCACCGTCGGGCTGTCGAAGATCGCGCCGCCGTCCACCTCTTTGCCGACCAGCAGCGACGGCGTGATGCTCAGCGTGTGGTTGTCGAGAGTGGTGTTCTTGTAGGTGATGTCGACGCGCACCTTCGCGCCGCCGTATTCGTCCGGCACCACGGTCGCCTTGTCCACGGTGATGTCGAATCCGTCGTACCAGCCGGTCTTGCCGACTGTGCGGACGGTCGACTGCCCGTTCGCCGCGCCCGGCTCCGCGGCCACTCCGGTCGCGGTGGTCGACGGGACCGCCACCGGAGTGCCGTCCTCGTCCTGGCACGCCGAAAGCAATAACGCCGAGGCCACGACGAGCGCGGCCCCGGCGACGGTCACGGCCCGGCGGCGCACCGGGCGTACGGATGAGTCGGTGATCGTTGACACGCTGCCTCCCCAGCAGATGGCGGATCCTTCGTATCGAGCCCGGATCGGCCCGGGTTTCCGAGGATCTCGCCGGTGAATCTCCGCTGGTCGCAGCCGCGTTAACCCGACACGCCGGGAATCGGTGCGATCACCGGTCGCGTCGGCGCGCCGTCCCGCATGCCGTGCAGGTGCCGAACACCTCGAGGGTGTGGCTGATCTCGGTGAAGCCGTGCTCGCCCGCGATCGCCTCGGCCCACGCCTCCACCGTCGGGCCCTCCACCTCCACGGTGCGACCGCAATGCCTGCAGACCAGGTGGTGATGATGGCCGGTGGAGCACTGGCGATAGACCGACTCGCCGGAGTCGGTGCGCAGCACATCGACCATGCCCGCGTCGGCCAGCGACTGCAGCGTCCGGTAGACCGTGGTCAGCCCGATGCCCTCGCCGCGTCTGCGCAGCTCGTCGTGTAGGTCCTGGGCGGAGCGGAACTCGTCGATGTCACCGAGCAGCGCGGCGATGGCGCTGCGCTGCCTGGTGCTGCGGATGCCGACCGGTTTCTGCGGAACGGCCGTGTTGTCTGGCACGAATCACCCTTCCTCGGCGTGCGCGACGGCGTCGACGACGATGTGCGCCAGATGGTCGTCGACGAGTTCGTAGAGCACCTCGCGACCCGAACGCTCACCGTGCACGACACCGGCGGCCTTGAGGATACGCAGATGCTGACTGACCAGTGGTTGCGTGACACCGAGCGCGTCGACCAGTTCGTGCACACACCGCGGTGATTCGCGCAACTGCAGCACGATAGCAATCCGAACCGGCGCGGCCAGCGCCCGCAACAGCTCACCCGCGTCCTCCAGCACGGTTCGCGGGGGTACCGGCGCCGGTCCCGGCGACCGATACGGGTTGTGCGGCGGTGCCGCGGCGGTCTCGGCGGTCATGTCACCAACTCCTTAATGGAAAGCATTACCAGTTTGCGTATGCACAGGTGCGCATGTCAAACGGGCGCGCCGAACCGTGCGGTTGAAACCGCCGCGGACGCTGCCGATAGGCTGGGCGCAATCGCGGCTATGACACAAAACTATTGTGTTCATGCAAGGCAAATTCCGACTCGCAGTGGATGGAGAATTCTCGCGTGGCACCCAAGTCGAAGGTGGACACCGTTGCCAACCTCGCCAAGCGCCGGGGTCTGGTGTACCCGTGCGGTGAGATCTACGGAGGCACCAAGTCGGCGTGGGATTACGGGCCGCTGGGCGTCGAGCTCAAGGAGAACATCAAGAAGCAGTGGTGGCGCGCCATGGTCACCGCCCGCGAGGACGTCGTCGGTCTCGACTCCTCGGTGATCCTGCCCCGTCAGGTCTGGGTCGCCTCCGGTCACGTGGGCGTGTTCAACGACCCGCTGGTCGAGTGCCTCAACTGCCACCACCGCTTCCGGCAGGACCACCTGCAGGAGGCGTACGCGCTGAAGAACAAGATCGACGACCCCGACACGGTCTCGATGGAGCTCATCGCCTGCCCGAACTGCGGCACCGTCGGCCGCTGGACCGAGCCGCGCGACTTCAACATGATGCTCAAGACCTACCTCGGCCCGATCGAGTCCGAGGAGGGCCTGCACTACCTGCGCCCGGAGACCGCCCAGGGCATCTTCGTGAACTTCGCCAACGTGATGACGACCGCGCGCAAGAAGCCGCCGTTCGGCATCGCGCAGATCGGCAAGAGCTTCCGCAACGAGATCACCCCTGGCAATTTCATCTTCCGCACCCGCGAGTTCGAGCAGATGGAGATGGAGTACTTCGTCAAGCCGGGCGAGGACGAGGAGTGGTACAAGTACTGGATCGAGACGCGGTTCTCCTGGTACACCGACCTCGGCATCGACGCGGAGAACCTGCGGCTGTTCGTGCACCCGAAGGACAAGCTCTCGCACTACTCGGCGGGCACCACCGACATCGAGTACCGCTTCGGCTTCCAGGGCAACGAGTGGGGTGAGCTGGAGGGCATCGCCAACCGCACCGACTTCGACCTGAAGACGCACTCCGAGCACTCCGGCACCGAGCTGAGCTTCTTCGACCAGACCACCAACGAGCGCTACATCCCGTACGTCATCGAGCCCGCGGCGGGCCTCACCCGCTCGCTGATGGCCTTCCTGGTCGACGCCTACGCCGAGGACGAGGCGCCCAACGCCAAGGGCGGCGTGGACACCCGCACGGTGCTGCGCCTGGACCGCCGCCTCGCGCCGGTGAAGGCGGCGGTGCTGCCGCTGTCGCGCAACGCCGATCTCACGCCGAAGGCGAAAGACCTGGCCGCGCAGCTGCGCAAGCACTGGAACGTCGAGTTCGACGACGCGGGCGCCATCGGCCGCCGCTACCGCCGTCAGGATGAGATCGGCACGCCGTTCTGCATCACGGTCGACTTCGAGACGCTCGACGACCAGGCGGTGACCATCCGCGAACGCGACACGATGACCCAGGAGCGCATCGCGCTGGACAAGGTCGAGGGCTACCTGGCCCAGCACCTGATCGGCGCCTGAGCTACGACGCCGCGCCCGTGGCCGATGGGCCACGGGGCGCTGTCGTTTCAGCTGTTCTTGCGGGTGACGATGCCGATCGTGGTCGGGATGAGCAGCGCGAGACCCCACGGCACCGCGACCCAGAACGGCCAGAAGTAGCCCGCCCCGGTGGCCAGGTAGATCGCCACGCACAGCGCGTTCACGAACACCCACGGCGTCCACATGATCGTGATCCACTGCGGGATGCCTTTGGCGCGCACGGGCCGTGCTTCCCGTTGTGCGGGAAGGTCCGACAGCAGCGGCGTCAGCTCGCCGTAGGTCTTGGCGGCGTATACCCGTTGCAGCCGATCATCGAATTCGGCGAGCGACAGCCTGCCCTCGTTCATAGCGAGGCGCAGCCGGTCGATGATCTTCTCGCGATCGGCGTCGGACGCCCGCATGTGCTCCTGACTCACCGTGTCAGCCTAGGTCCACTCGGCCGGTGGGGCGGAGTGGTCGTCAGTGGCAATGGGATTCCACCTTGCCGTAACTGTCGTGGTGCAGCGCTTCGCCGACGTGCTTCTGCCTGCCCAACGGCGTGAGATCGAGGTACTGGTGGGTGCCGATGAGGATGTCGCCGCCGCGGCCGTAGGACGAGTAGGTGTGGAACACCGCGCCGTCGTCGTCACGCCAGAACACGCTGGTGCCGGGCTGTTCGCCCGCTCCGTGATAGCTGTGGCCGCGTGCCTCCAACTCCGCCTTCGTACGGTAGTTGTATTCCACCGGCGCGCGGGATTCGTCCTGGGTGACATGGAAGTCGTAGTTGAAGTCGCTGTCGAACGACGAATACATCGGGAAGGTCCAGCCCATGCGCTCGCGGTACCGGTCGAGCGTCTCCCACGGACCGCGTGACACGGCCGCGAAGGTGGTGTCCTGCGCGTTCAGGTGGGCCAGGTGGCCGACGTTGTCGAGCAGCATCGCGCAGCTCGGACAGCCTGCGTCCAGATCCCAGCGCCACATCATGTGGTAGACGATGAGCTGGCGGCGCCCGTCGAACAGTTCGGGCAGGGTCGTGCGGCCCGTGGGACCTTCGAAGACGTATTCTTTGTCGATCGCGACCATCGGCAGGGCGCGGCGTTTCGCCGCCAGCTCGTCCATGCGATGGGTGATCGCCTTCTCCTCGGCCAGCAAGCTGATACGCGCGGCCAGCCATTCCTCGCGTGACGCCACAGTGGGGCGGTTCATAAGGGTCTCCTCGATGCCGGGACAGTGCTCTGTACAGGTAGACGGAGCCGCCCGGCAGGAGTCATCGGCGGACCGAGGAGTTCGTCCGGGATCAGGGTCGGAGCGGTACGTCCCAAAACGCCAGCTCGTGCCGGAGCCCTTCGCGGAACAGCTCTTCCGCCCGACCCGGATCGGCCCCGGACTCGTCGATCATCTGCGCGCAGCGGCGGGTGAGGGCGGCGAATCCGGGATCGGCGTAGGTGTCCACCCAGCGGCGGTAGCGCGGTTCGGCGGGCGGGTGCTGGGCGAGCCGGGCGCCGAGCGTGGAGTATCCCCACATGCACGGGTAGAGCGCGGCGAGACCCTCGCCGTAGGACGCGGCGGAGTCCAGCAGAAACGCCGTGTACGCGGTGCACGGAGCGCCTTTGACCGCGCCGTCGAGGTCCGCGCCGAACTCGGCGGCCAGCGAGCGGTGCAGCGACAGCTCCTCGTGGTAGGTGGCGTGCGCGAGGTCGACCAGGTCACCGAGATGGGCGGCCGGAGCCTGCCACGCGAGGCGGGCGAACACGCGGACGTAGTCGAGCAGGAACAGGTAGTCCTGCTCCAGCCAGGACCGGAAGACCGGTTCGGGCAGAGTGCCCTCGGCGATACCGAGCACGGTGGGATGGGCGAGTTGTTCCTCCACCGTGGGAAGGCCGATTTGCTCCAGATGCGCCGCGAGACTCATACCGGCAGTCTTCCGCATCCGCCCGGTCGGTTTGCGCCCGTGCCGGTAGTGCCGCACCCTTGCCGTGTGTTGTGGGATGAGGAAGCTCCGATTCGCGTGCTGGCGCCGTCGGAGCAGCGGTTCGTTCGGCATGGCACCTACACGGGCCGGTCGGTGTCGGTACGGGGAGCGCTCGATGTGACGGCGCTGCGGGAGGCATTCGCGACCTTGCGGCGCGCGTATCCGGTGATCGGCTGCAGAATCGTGGAAGACGCTGCGGGACTGGGATATCTGTTCGGCGCTGACGAGAGGGCATGGATCCCGGTTTCCGTGCGTGAGGGCGACCTGGCGGCGATCGGCGTTCCCGCGATGGATCCGGCGGTCCAGCTGGCCTATCTGGACGTCGTGGGCTCGGGCGCGAACGAGTGGCGTGTCACGCTGTTCGCTCACCACAGCGTCGCCGACGCGGGCTCCTGTGTGGAACTGCTGTCCCGACTATGGGATTTCTATACCGGCGTTCTCGAATGTCGGCCGATAAACGTTGCGCCACAAGCGCTCCCGCAGTCTTTGGAGTGGTATGCGGCGGAACGGGGCATCACCGCGGCCGCGAAGTCCGGATTCGAGGAGGTGACCAAGCCGCTTGCGCTGGAGGCGAGGAACGTGCCGTCCGATAACGCGAAACCCGCGCCGAGTACGCTCGCCCGTCCTGTACGCGTGCGGCTCAACCGGGCGGCTACCGCGCAGATCGCCGATCTCGCACGCAAGACCGGTGTGACGGTGAACGGTTTGCTCACCGCCGCACTGCTGCGCGCGTACGCTCGTGAGACAGACGGCGGCACAACAGCTCTGGGCTGCCTGTATCCGGTCGACCTGCGCAACAGGCTGGAGCCGCCGGTCGCCGCCTCGGCGGGTACCAACATGGCCGGGCTGGCTTCCTTCGCGGGCGAGGTGGATCCGGCCGCCAGCCCGGTCGAACTGGCACAGCGCATTTCGAGTCGGCTGACGCGCGACCTGTCCGAAGGCATCGTGCAGCAGTCCGTGCTGCACTTCCCGGATTACTACGGTGCCACCAGGATTCATTCGCTGGCCGGACATATCGCGGTGACCAATACCGGCGTCGTCCCGGTGTTCCGCACACCGGCCACGCTCGAGCTCACCGACTACGAGATCGTCTACGTCTCGGCGCATCCCCGCCCGTCCGCGGGCGCGTCGGCCGCGGTCACCTATCTGGTCTACACGTTCGCGCAGGAGCTGATCGTGGGCGTGCTCGGTGGTGGCGCGCATGCCGACGGCCTGCCCGAGGCGGTGCGGGCGGAGTTGACCGCCCTGTCCGCGGCCGGCGCTCGCTGACCGGTGCGAGGACCGGTTCCCTGCTGAGCCATCGACCGGTCCCGGTCTACGGCCGCACCCGGTGGCAGGATCGAGCCGTTCAGAATCTGCCGCCACGGCCGATGCGCCGGGAACCGGAGGAACCACCGTACGAGCCGGGGCTCCAGCCGCCCCCGGAGTGCCGAGCGCCGCTCGCCGCCCCGCGCAGCAGTCCTTCGAGCAGGATGCCGCCGAGCACCGCCCCGGTCTGGGCGCTGCCGGAGGGCGCCCGGTCCGCCTCCCATGCCCGCACGCTGGCCTGCGCCGCATGGAGCGCGCGCCCGGCCAGATCCGCCGCCGCCTGCGCGCGCCGCAGTGCGTCGACGGGATCGTTCGCGCTCGATTGCTGCGCCTCGTCGAGGTTGCGCTGTGCTTCCGACAGGCGGGTGCGCGCTTCGGCGTCGATGCCGCCGCGCCGGGTGCTGATGTAATCGGCGGCCGCACCGATCCGGGCGCGAGCGTCCGTGAGCGCTCGATCGAGCCTGCGCCGCAGGTCTTCGGCGGCGAGTTTGCGGTCGGTGGCCCCCGCGACGGCGCGGTCCAGATCCGCGTCGGCGGTGACCGCGTCGTGGAAGGCGCTCAGCGGATCGATGTCGCCCGTGGCCGTCGCCTGCTCCAGAGCGGACCGCGCCGCGGTGCGGGCGTCGGCCAGTTCCGGCCCGCCGTAGTCGGCGAGCTCGGTGGCGGAGGCGAGGTCGCGGCGCAACTCGTCCAGCACACCCGGCAGGCCGTCGCGGGCCTGCTGGATGGCGCTCGACGCGTTGTCGACCGCGTCGAGCAGGGAACGTGCCTGACCGATCGCTGCCTCGGCGGAACGAATGGCGGCGACCGCGCCGCCTTGCTCGCCGACCGGCTCGGTGAGCGCGGCACGTCCCGCGTCGACGTTCTGCTCCGCGAACGTCAGGCGCTCGCGTGCCATCCGCACGTTGTCCTCGATCGGCGCGAGCACACTGGCCGGATGGGTGGCGGCGAGCCGGCTCAGCTCGGTTTCCGAGCCGGGAATCCGGGCGGTCACGTCGACGACATCTCTGGTGAGGGCGTCCAGCCGAGCCGAGGCGTTGAGCAGCAGATCGCGCATCGCGTCGAATTCCGTCACCTGCGCGTCGAGTTCCCGGTCGGCGCGCCCCACCGTGCCGATCAGCTCGACCAGCAGCGAGCGCTGTTCGTCGGCTGTCTCCGGGATCGCGTCGTCCAGGCGCTGCCGGATCGCGAACGCCGCGGCGGCAGCGGTTTTCGCGTTGTCGAGGGCGGTGCGGAAAGGCGTGGTGGCGGTGGCGCCGAACTCGCCGATGGCGAGCTCGAGTTCCTCGCCGCTGGTGCGAATCGCGTTATCGATCTCCACCAGCGTCTCTCGAGAGCGGGTCTGCAGCGCTTCCAACGGCAGTTCGGACAGCGCCGTCGCGTTCTCCGGATCCAATTGCCGTGCCGCCGCCAGTTCGGCCTCGAACCGTTCACGACGCCGTTTGCGCGCGTACCAGACGAGGCCGCCCGCCACCAGAATCACCAGCAGGCCGATGACGAGCAGGGCACCGACGTTCACCCCGCCGCCGCGCATGGCCGCGTCCAGTCCGGCGGCGGTCGCGACCCCCGCGTCGGCCCAGCGCCCGTCGCGCAGGGCCGGCTCGACGTGGCCGATCAGGATGTCGTCGAGTTCGGAATCGCTGATCTCGCCGGGCACTTCGCCCTCCAGCCAATACGCGCGATCCTCGGTGGCGACCGCGAGCAGCAGGTCCCGTTGGCCGAACCCGGATATCGAGGCGGTGCGCCTGGCCCAGTCCCGCGGCTGCATCCCGTCGAAGCCGCGCACGTACACCACCCACAGCCGCAGCTGCTCGTCGGCGTAGAGCTGGTCCACCGCACCGCGCACCCGATCGCGCTGACCTTGGTCGAGCACACCGGCCGGATCCTCCACATAGGTGTTCATCCGTAGCGACGGTTCCGCCGCGATCGTCGGAGCGCCCAGCAAGGCGATCGCGGCCAGTAGGACGCTGATCGCGAGCAAGCGGACGAAGCGGATCCGCGACGGCAGTGACATGGCACGAATCTAGCTCGCTAGCATCATTTCGTGATCACCATCGATCGCCCGTACAGCGGCCACGTGTCACCGGATTCGAATCCGCAGCAGCGCGACGTCCCCGGCGCCCGCATCGTCAAGATGTCCGTCGGCGGCATGGACAACAACTGTTACCTGGTGCAGTGCACCGGCACCGGCGCGGCCCTGCTCATCGACGCCGCCAACGAGGCGCCCCGCATCGCGGCCCTCGTCGAGCAGGAGGCGCCCGGGCAGGTCCAGCTGATCGTCACCACCCATCAGCACCGCGACCACTGGCTGGCGCTGCGGGAGACCACCGCGGCCACCGGCGCTCCCACCGCGGCGCACCCGCTCGACGCCGACCCGCTGCCGGTCCGCCCCGATCGGCTGCTCGCCGAGGGCGACACCGTCACCATCGGCGATCTGGTCTTCGAGGTCATCCACCTGCGCGGCCACACACCGGGGTCGATCACCCTCGCACTCACCGACGGGGCGGGACGCACTCACCTGTTCACCGGGGACTCGCTGTTTCCCGGCGGCGTCGGGCGCACCAGCTCCCCGGAGGACTTCGGCTCGCTGTTCACCGACGTCTCGGCCAAGCTCTTCGACCGCTACCCCGACGACACCGTCGTCTACCCCGGCCACGGCGACGACACCACCCTCGGCGCCGAGCGTCCCAGCCTTCCGGCTTGGCGAGACCGCGGCTGGTAACCGCCCCTGACGGTAACCGGTCCGGGGCCTGCACGGCTTTTGGCAGACTTGGGGAGTGGATTTGCCAACGATGCGCACCCGAGCCGTCCCGGCGCCCGAACCTGCCCGCCCACAGGGCTTCGGCGCCGGGTTGCTGCGCTGGACCCGGCGGCTCGTCGTCGGCTCCGTCGTGATGGGCGCGGTGCTGGTCGGCGGGACCGCCTTCCGCGTGTGGCAGGTCGCGCGCATCGACGACTACACGAAGGCCGACGCGATCGTCGTGCTCGGCGCGGCGCAGTACTCCGGAACGCCGTCCTCGGTGTTCGAGGCGCGACTCGATCAGGCGTACAAGCTGTTCCGGGCGGGTGTCGCTCCGCGCGTCATCACCGTGGGCGGCAAGCAGGAGGGCGATCTGTTCACCGAAGCTGCCTCGGGCAAGAACTATTTGCAGGCGCGCGGCGTGCCCGCCGACAAGATCCTCGCCGTGGAAACCGGATCGGACACCCTGCGCAGCATCGAAGCGGTGGTCACGGCGATGCGGGCGCGGGACATGTCGTCGGCGGTGCTGGTCAGCGATCCCTGGCATTCGCTGCGCACCCGCACCATGGCCCGCGACGAGGGGCTCGCGGCGTGGACCGCCCCCACCAGAACCGGTCCCGCCGTCTACACGCGGGAATCCCAGGCACACGGTATCGCCAGAGAGACCGGCGCCCTGCTGTGGTACCAGCTCACCCACTTCTCGGCGGATTTCACCTACACGGCGGGACAGTGAGGCTCGATGAGCGCCCGGTACACCGATCACGACACCGAACGCCTCGTCGTCGAGGGCGCCAAGACCGCGGGGCTCGGACCGCCGCGCAGTGAGTTCGAGACCGGCCACCGGACCGAATTCGCCCGCGACCGGGCCCGCGTGCTGCACTCCGCGGCGCTGCGCAGACTGGCCGACAAAACGCAGGTCATGGGACCGCGAGAGGCGGACACCCCGCGCACTCGGCTGACCCATTCGCTGGAGGTCGCCCAGATCGGCCGCAGCATCGCCGACGGACTCGGCTGTGATCCGGACCTGGTGGACCTGGCCGGTCTGGCCCATGACATCGGCCATCCGCCCTACGGCCACAACGGCGAGAAAGCCCTCGACACCTTCGCCGACGCCTTCGGCGGATTCGAAGGCAACGCGCAGAACCTGCGCATCCTCACTCGCCTCGAACCGAAGGTGCTCGAGGCCGACGGCGCCAGCGCGGGCCTCAACCTCACTCGCGCCGCACTCGACGCCGCCCTCAAATACCCCTGGGGGCGAACCGGTCCCGGCACCAAATTCGGCGCCTACGAGGTCGACACCGAGCGCCTGGAGTGGATCCGCAAGGGTGCGCCGGATCGGCGCCGCAGCCTCGAATGCCAGATCATGGACTGGTCCGACGACGTCGCCTACTCGGTGCACGACGTCGAGGACGGTGTCCTCGCGGGCCGGATCGATCTGCGCGCGCTGGCCGACCCCGCCGAACAGGACGCGCTGGCCGCGCTCGGCCAGTTCCAGCACTCGCTGGCCGCCGACGAGCTGATCGCCGCCGCGCAACGGCTCTCGGAACTGCCCGTGGTCGCGGCCGCGTCCGGATACGACGGCACGTTCACCGCTTCGGTCGCGCTGAAGCGCCTCACCAGCGAGCTCGTCGGCCGCTTCGCCACCGCCGCGATCATGGCGACCCAAGAGGTGTCCGGTCCGCAACCGCTGTCCCGGTACAACGCGGATCTGGAAGTGCCGCGCATCGTCGCCGCCGAGGTGGCGCTGCTGAAGACCGTCGCGCTGCGCTATGTGATGTCCGACCCGGCACACCGGCTGCGGCAGGCCGCCCAACGCGAACGCATCCTCGCCGTGGCCGAACGCTTGCTGGCCACCGCTCCCGGCAGACTCGATCCGCTGCTGCTGCCGTTCTGGAACGCCGCCACCGATGACACCGCCCGCGTGCGCGTCGTGGTGGACCAGATCGCTTCCTACACCGAAAGCCGCCTGGAGCGAATCGCGAGCGAGTTGAAGATTTAGGCGCCTTCGCTGCGGCCGTGCGCTGGGTCGAGGGCGATTGTCCGGCTGCGCCTTTTGGACCCGTATCGGTGGCGTCACGCCGACAGATCGTCGGAGGACTCGGCTCGGGCCATTTTCACCAGCGCGCCGTGCAATTCCTTGGCCGACGCGCTCGCTCGTTCGCCCCGCAGAATCACCTCGGTGAAGCCGTCGATCAAGGCCCGGCCCGGATCCAGCAGGCCGAGACCACCACCGCTGCCACGCAGCGACTCGTTGATCAAAGTTCGCAAAGCTTCCTGCCGAGCCCGGAACCCACCGGCGACATCCAGAGCCCCCGCGAATTCGCGCACCACCGCCGTGTACACCGGCCGCTCGGCAGGCCCGCGGCGACGGAAGATCCGGCGTGTTTCCACCGGAGCCGACCGCGGCGGATACAAGGCGGCGCGGTCCAAGAGCATCCAAATCGCGGCATCGGCCGACTGTTCCGCGGTCGGCTCGCGCTCCGGTCTCGGGCGCGATTCCGCGTCGTCGGTGAGCTCGACGCCCCGCAGCGGCATCGGGTATTTCGTGAGCAGCTCATCGATAGTGGACGCGATCTCACGGACCACCTGGACACCGACATTCGCGGTATCGAACCCGACGACTTCCAATCCATGCCGCGCCGACATCTCCCGCGCGATTCGGAGTGCTTCGGCCGGATCGTGGGTATCGGCCTGCTCGGCGACTGCGGGACGGTGTGCGGTGGCGCTGCGTTCGATGGGTGCGCGACCGGATTTCCGGGCGGATGCGGGGTCGGGTCGTCGGACGGGTACGCCTGCGCCGGCGGTCTGCGGCGATGAGGCCGAATCGCTCCGGCGAACCGAGATGTGGTTCTCCGACCTGCCAACGGTGTCCGTCTGCCGAGTATGTCCGGGTCGGTGCGCGGCACCGCTGTCCTCGATCGGCGTGGGCTGGTCAGGTGCGTCGGTCTGCCGGTCGTCGGCGCGGTCGGGCGGACGGACGAGCGCGGAATCGCCCCGGCTCGTGGGGTCTGCGGTGTGACCGGTGTTGCGACTGGGTTCGAAGTTGTCTGTGCTGCCCGGCTGCTGGGTGGAGCTGCCTGCCTTGTGGGTCCGTGGGTGAGAGCCGGTGTGGTGGACCGAGATGGGGTCGGTCGTAGCAGCGCTCGGCGGAGGGGATTGCGGGCCGCCGGGCGAGGCGTCGAGCCAGGAAAAGCGCAGGGCATCGATCCACGGAAGGCCGGGCGAGCCAGGAGAGTTATCGGTTTGCCGCCGCGATATGGGTTCGTCGGTGGCATCCGCCTGCCGGGTGGGCGCGGAGCCTGCCCGCTGCTCGGCCGCGGAATCGGCCGTGGCGTCGATCGGAGGTAGTGCGGTAGCTGCCGGGGCGGGTGCCGCCTGGTCGGTGCAGTCTGTCGATCGGTGAGGTACCGATTCGTCGGCGCCGATCGTGGGTTGGGGGAGGATCAACCGGCCGGGCGTTGAACTTGCCTGCTGCTCGGCTGCAAGGTGGTCCGTAGCGTCGTTCTGGGGGTTCGGTTCGGGGTAGGGCGTGGTAGCTGCGGGTGCGGGTGCCGTCTCCTCGGCGGTGTCCGTCGGTGGGTGGGGCACCGGGGCGTGGGTGCTGATTGCCGGTTGTCGGCCGGAAAGGCGTGCGCTGTCGATCGGCTGGTCGGGCGTTGAGGTTGTCTGCCGTTTGGCGGCGGGGTGCTCTGTGGCGTCGTTCTGGGGGTTCGGTTCGGGGTAGGGCGTGGTAGCTGCGGGTGCGGGTGCCGTCTCCTCGGTGGTGTCCGTCGGTGGGTGGGGCTCCAGGGCGTGGGTGCTGATTGGCGGTTGTTGGCCGGAGAGGTTTGTGTAGTCGATCGACGGTGTAGGTGCGGCGTCGGGAACCTGGAGGGATGCGGAGTCGGTGGGGCGATCGCTCTGAGGGGAGGACGCGGCGTCGGTCTTCGGAGTGGGCGTGGGTTGGCCGGTTCTTCGGCGACGTGCGAGCTCGCCTGCGCTGCCGGACTGATGGGTGGGCCCGATCCGTGCCGGAAGGGGTGGGGTGTCGAACTGGAACGGAGGCGGCGAGTCGTCCGCGATACCGGACGTCGGGGTGGTTGCGGTGTCGAGGGTCGAGTCGTCTCGCGGGGTGACCGCCGGAAGATGCGGGTTGTCGGCTTCTTCAATGGGTGCGACACCGCCGGTGGCGTGGATCGGGGCCAGGTGCCCGGGGTCATCGGTGCGTTCAGGGAGCGCAGGTTCTGTCGTCTTCGGGACGGGCTTTGGACGGGATGCGGGGCCCGTCTCCGGAGCGGACGGGGTGTCGTCAGCCGTACCGATATGTCGCGGTGGTGCGATGGCTTCCGGCGAATCCGTTCGGCGGATCGGTTTCGGATGTTGCGTGCCGTTCGTCGCGCGGACGGGTTCGTGGTTGTCCTCGGCATCGGTCCGGCACGCTGAGGTTCGGTGCTCCTCAGCGGTGGTGCTCGTGGAGTCGGTCGGTGCGGAGGCGCCGGTGGAATCGGTTGGCCGGGCCGGTGCAGACCCGCCCCGGGGGCCCGGTGCGAGGGTCGGCTGTTCGTTATCCGGTCGCGGTATCGAGTCTTCGGCGATCTCGATGTCCAGACGCGGCGGAAGACCGGCGGCTCTGTCGGCCCGCGGAGCGGCTACCTCGTGGCGCGGGTCCCCGATCTGCGGGATGTCCTCGGTGCGGTGCGCTCTTTCGACCGATGGGCTGGATGCGGCGAAGGTCGGCTGATTCGGTGGGCGGCCGTCAGGGGACCGGCGGCCGGATGCGGTATCGATCCGAGGACGGGGTGTGGCGTGCTCGCCCCGGTCCGTCCGCCGGATCGACGCCGGAGCAACGGTGACTGCGGGTGCAGGGCCCTCGGCGACAACCGAGCGCCGGACGGATACCGGCTCGTCGAGGGCGTCGGTCCGGTGACTTGCCGGTTCGAATTGCGGGTGATGCCCTGCGGCCGGTCGGCGTACGGGTGCGGACAACTCTGCCGAGACGCCGATCTCGCGGCCCGCGGATACGCGAACCGGTGTGCCCGGCACCGCCGGGTATGGCCGGACCACCCGCTTGGACCAGGGCGTCTCCTGGGTCTTCCGAGACCATGGCGTCGGCATCGCCTTCGGCGCGGGCTCGGCCGATGACTCCGGCGGAAGCACCCGGCTCTCCGGTGCGGGCGCCAGGACAGGCAATGCTTCGGCATGATCGAGCCGGTCGCCGTCGACGAGCCCTTCCGCGGAGGCGATGGCCGCCTTCAGTTCGCCGACCGTCCGGGAAGCGTCGGCAATGAGCCGCTCCAAGGTGGATACCATCGCGCGCAGCTCGCCCGTGTCGATCCGCGACGGCTGACTCACAATGTCTCCCGCCTGTCCTCATCAGGTCTTGCCGCGGTGCGCCCGGCCCGCGCCGACACTCTGGTCCCGGGTGACCGAAAACAGACTGTGGTCGCGGCTATTGTCGCTCAAATCCGCCGGACCTCCCCGGGCTGGGAAGATCGAGTATGCGTCGCTGCCGCCGAACAGCTATCGATTCGCAACCTGTTCGTCGCCCTTGTCGCTTCGCTCGTGGAGCTGAGGAATCTCCGGCCCGCCCCGCGCATCGGGCCACTTGGCGGTACCGGCTCGGCAATGCCGATGAAAAGTACTGCGCGACAGGTGAATTCACTGAAGCCACAGGTTGGCTACCATGGAAGGGTGCGGATCGGAGTAGGGCTCTCCACCGCGCCCGAAGCGCGGCGAGCGGGCATGGAGGCCGCAGCGCGCGCCCGCGACCAGATCGCGGGCGAAGCGCCGTCGCTCGCTGTGCTGCTCGCGTCCCGCGTGCATACCGACGACGCCGTCGAGGTGCTCTCCGGCGTCCACCGGACGGTCCGGGTGCCCGCCCTGATCGGATGCGTGGCGCAGGCGGTGGTGGCGGGTCGCCGTGAAATCGAGGACGAACCCGCGGTGGCGGTGTGGCTGGCCTCCGGACTGCCCGCAGCCGAAACCTTCCAATTGGACTTCCTTCGCACGGCCAGCGGCGGGCTCCTCGCCGGCTATCGCTTCGACAAGGCCGCACGCGACTTCCACCTGCTGCTGCCCGACCCTTACTCCTTTCCGGCCGATCTGCTGCTGGAGTACGTGAACACGGATCTGCCCGGCACCGTCGTGATGGGCGGGTTGGTCAGCGGCGGCCACGGCCCGGAAGGCAGCCGCCTGTTCCGCGACCACGCCGTGGTGACCTCGGGTGCGGTCGGCGTGCGTCTTCCCGGACTGCACAACGTGCCGATCGTGTCCCAGGGCTGCCGTCCGATCGGCAACCCCTACACGGTCACCGGCGCGGACGGCACGGTGATCACCGGACTCGGCGGTCTTTCCCCGATCGAGCGGTTGCGTCAGATCGTCGCCGTGCTGCCACCCGACCAGCAGGAAGAGCTCGCGCGCGGCCTGCAGATCGGGTTCGTCGTCGACGAGCACCTGGCCGAGCCCGGGCAGGGCGACTTCCTGATCCGCGGTCTGCTCGGCGCCGATCCGTCCAGCGGCGCGATCGAGGTGGGTGAGGTCGTGGAAGTCGGCACCACCGTCCAATTCCAGGTCCGCGACGCGATCGGAGCCGACCACGACCTGCGGAACGCGCTGGCGCGTGCGCGCACCGACCTTTCCGTCCGTCCGGCCGGTGCGTTGCTGTTCACGTGCAACGGACGCGGCCGCCGGATGTTCGGTGTTGCGGACCACGACGCCACGACCATCGAGGACTTGCTCGACGGCATCCCGCTCGCGGGTTTCTTCGCCGCCGGTGAGATCGGGCCCATCGCGGGCCGCAACGCGCTGCACGGATTCACCGCATCGATGGCGCTGTTCGTCGAATGAGCGTCGATCTCCGGGTCTACGCCGAGCTGAACGATTTCCTGCGGCCCGGCGAGCGATACACCGTGCTGCGTCGGCCGTGCCGCCCGCACCAGACCGTCAAGGACGTCATCGAGGCAGCGGGCATTCCGCACACCGAAGTGGACCTGGTGCTCGTCGACGGAGAACCGGTCGACTTCGATCATCACCCGCGCCTCGGCGGGCGGATCACCGCGTATCCCGTGTTCGAGACACTCGACATCGGCCGGGTGACGCTGGTCCGCCCGCATCCGCTGCGTGAGCCGCGCTTCCTCGCCGACGTGAATCTGGGCGGTCTCGCCAAGCTAATGCGGCTGCTGGGTCTCGACGTGCACTGCCGGTGGGAGGCCGAGGACGCCGAACTCGCCGAGGCGTCCGCGGCCGAGCACCGGATCCTGCTCACCCGTGACCGAGGCCTGTTGAAGCGCCGCAACGTCACACACGGCGTCTACATCTGGTCGGACCAGCCGATCGAGCAGGTCGTGGAGGTGATCCGGCGGCTCGACCTCGTCGCGTGCCTGGATCCGTTCACCCGCTGCCTGCGCTGCGGCGGCGTCGTCGCCGAGGTCGACAAAGCCGAGGTCGAGGATCGCCTCGAACCGCTCACCCGCCGCTACTACGACATTTTCCGGCAGTGCCGCGATTGCGGCCGGATCTACTGGCAGGGTTCCCACCAGTCACGTCTGGCCGAAACGGTCGCGGCGATCCGCGCGGAACTGGATCGCTCGTGATTCCCCGCTCGAGGGCGCCTTCGCCCGGAACTCGCGGTGCCGAGCCGCCCGGGCGCGTCGGCCCCGGCTTCGCCTAGACTCTCTGCCGTGGCCGGACGACTTCCTGATCGCGATATCGCGGCAATACGCGAGCGCGTCCGGATCGAAGACGTGGTGGGCGAGTACGTCGCGCTCAAGCGCGCCGGAGCGGACTCCATGAAGGGCCTGTGCCCGTTCCACGACGAGAAGTCGCCGTCGTTCCATGTGCGACCCAATCACGGCCTGTTCCATTGCTTCGGCTGCGGCGAGGGCGGCGACGTGTTCGCCTTCCTGCAGAAGATCGAGCACGTCGGGTTCGTCGAGTCGGTCGAGCAGTTGGCCGACCGGATCGGCTACCAGATCAACTACGAGGGCGGCGGCACCTCGGTGCAGCGCGATCGCGGCACCCGGTCCCGGCTCGTCGCGGCGAACGCGGCCGCGCACGAGTTCTACGTCGCCCAGCTGCGCGAGCCGGAAGCCGAGACCGCGCGCAAATATCTCACCGATCGCAACTTCGACGCCGGGGCCGCGCACCACTTCGGCTGCGGCTACGCCCCGGCGGGGTGGGACACGCTCACCAAACACCTGCTTCGCAAGGGGTTCGACTTCAAGGAGCTGGAGGCGGCCGGGCTGTCCCGGCAGGGTCAGCGCGGCCCGATCGACCGTTTCCACCGACGGCTGCTGTGGCCGATCCGCAACCTGTCCGGTGATGTCATCGGCTTCGGCGCCCGCAAGCTCTTCGACGACGACACCATGCCCGGTAAGTACATCAACACCCCGGAAACGTTGCTGTACAAGAAATCCCAGGTGCTCTTCGGCCTGGATCACGCCAAGCGCGAGATCGCCAAGGGGCACCAGGCGGTCGTGGTCGAGGGCTACACCGACGTCATGGCGATGCACCTGGCCGGGATAAAGACCGCCGTGGCCTCGTGCGGCACCGCATTCGGCGACGACCACCTCGCCCTGTTGCGCCGCCTGATGATGGACGACAATTTCTGGCGCGGCGAGATCATCTACACCTTCGACGGCGATGCCGCGGGCCAGGCGGCGGCCCTGAAAGCCTTCTCTGGTGATCAGAAGCTGGCCGGTCAGACCTACATCGCGATCGCGCCGGACGGGCAGGACCCGTGCGAACTGCGGCAGCACTCCGGTGACGCCGCCGTGCGCGATCTGGTCGCCCGCCGAACCCCGCTGTACGAGTTCGTGATTCGCGGTCTACTGGCCGACCACAACCTGGACACCGCGGAGGGCCAGGTGGAGGCGCTGCGCCGGGCGGTGCCGGTGGTCGCGCAGATCAAGGACAACGCCCTGCGCAAGGCCTACGCCACCAAACTGGCCGGGTGGGTCGGCTGGGACGACATCCAGACCGTGGTGCGCCGCGTCGGCGAGGAAGCCAAGCGGAACCGCAACGGCGGCGGGCAGGCGGGCGCGGGGCGTGCGCCCGCGCCGCGCCAGGTGGTCGCGGAACATCCTGCGGCACGGCCGAATCCGAACGATCCCACCCTGCTGCCGCAACGTCAGGTACTCGCCGCCGCACTCCAGTACCCGGCGATGGCCGGAGCGGGTTTCGACGCGCTCGAGGCCGAAGCCTTCACCCACCCCGCCTACTCGGTCCTTCGCGGCCTGATCGCCGAGGCGGGCGGCACGGCCGCCGGGCTCGGCGGCGCCGAATGGGTCAACGCCGTCGCCGACCGCACCGAGGATCTGACCGTGCGCGCCCTGCTGTCGGAGCTCGCCAACGAGCCGCTGCCGGTGAAATCGGAGTCCGACATCCCGCGCTTCGTCGCCGGTGTCCTTGCGCGCACCCAGGAGGCCTGGGTAGGCAGGCAGATCGCCGAACTCAAGTCCAAGCTCCAGCGGGTCTCCTCGACCGAACAGCCGGAGGCCTACTTCGCCCTCTTCGGCGACCTCGTCGCTCTCGAGCAGTACCGCAAGAGCCTGCTCACCCAGGCGATGGGCAACCACGGGGACTTCGCCACCGGGGCCTAGGGTCGATCAGATCCGTGATTCCTCGCACACAGTCCGACTGGTGCGAGGATCGGTCACAGCATGTGCGGGGTCAGCGGCGCAGCTGGTCGTGCGGTACCAGGACGGTGGTCCGCTCATCGATCGGCTCCATCGGTTCGAGGCGGGGGCGGGTGCTGAGCTTGTCCGCCAGTTTCTGCCTGCCGACGAGCACGAGCTTGCGGGTCACCGGGCTCTCGGTCAGCGCGCGGGTAGCGGCGCTGATCTGTTCGTAGCGAGCCCGCCCGGCCTTACTGCCGAGTACGTAGCCGGCCGCCACGCCGATGATCAACCGCAGCATCTCGATGTGCTCCTCCCAGTTGCCAGTTCGCCGCCCCCATCCTGCCCGACACCCCACACGCCTGTCGATCCGGACACTCGGTAGCGACACCCCCGCTCTCAGTGACAACTCAGCAGGTAGCGCCGCGATTTGGGCCTCCGCCCAGCGATACGCTAGAGTTTCTCCTCGGCCCGCCCGATACCAACCGGACGAGCCAAGGGCAATCCCCTATAGCTCAATTGGCAGAGCAGCCGACTGTTAATCGGCAGGTTTCTGGTTCGAGTCCAGATGGGGGAGCAAGAATAGGCCTCTGACCAGGAAATATGGTCAGGGGCTTCATTCGTTTGGTCCACTGATCGGACCTCACCGAGAAAACGCCAAGATTCGCCACCGAACGTTTCGTCGACCGGTCGTGTCGAAACCTGACCGAGTCGTCCAACGGCGTCACCATGATGATTCCGAACAGTGAGCCTCGGTGTGAGATCGATGCTGTCTACGCCGAGTGTGATGGGCCGAGGTTCCGGTACGAAAATCAACGCTCATGCCGAATCCGTGCGAATGCGCCGCGCAGCCAGGCCGCCAATAGCGCACCGACAGTGACGCCAGGCTCGGCGTATCGAATTGTCGAACATATGTTCGACACTGAGGTAGGCTGGTTCGGGTGAACAAACATTCGATCGCGGCGGCGCCGGATGCTCCAGCACCGGGATGGCCGGAACTGGCCGATGTCGATTTGCTGCGCACCCTCGTCGAAACCGAACGCCGTCGGAGGCGACTGGAGGCTGCCATGCGCGCAGCCGTCGCCGAAGCCGAACGTCGTGGCCTCGCCGCGGACACCGGCTATCGGGACACCGTGGAGCTATTGACTGATCTGCTGCGGATCAGTGCCCACGAAGCGCGCCAGCGAATCGAATACGCGGCTCCGCAGGCCCGCTCGCGTTCCAGAAAGGTATGGAGGGTGCTGGCGGCAGCAAGCTGAGGCCGAGCCCGCTGCCTCGACCTCTGTTCGGAGGGCCGCGAGGACCGACTGCCCGTTCACCGTGGCTCGTTTCGAAACGGCGCAACGTTGGCCAGCAGTTGATCTCGCGAACGCGCGCACATGCCGATGATCGTGTGCGTCGAACTCTGTGGTGCTGATCAGACCACACCTTGGGAGGGGCTCGGCCATCTCCGCGCGTTGAGCAGGTTTCCCCGTCACGGGTGGGGAAGCAAAACTCCCTGCTGTGTAGCAAATTTGGACATTCGACCGATAGGGGACTCGGGTGCGGCGAGCGCGCTTATGTTGAGTTGGAGGTCAACGATGTCTCAGTGGAGGAGAAGTCCGCGCACGATTCGACAGTCGGTCCTGCTGGCCGCAGTCGCCGGGACGGTGGTGCTTGCTCCGGCCGCGCTGGTCTTACCGGCATTCGCAACCCCTGATCAACCCCCGGCTACTACCGCACCTGTCACCATCGCGCCCGTGACGACGGTGCCGCCCGTGACGACCGCGCCGCCGGTCACCACCGTGCCGCCAGTGACGACCACGCCGCCGGTCACCAGTGTTCCTCCGGTCACGACCGAACCGCCCGTGACGACTCCGTCATTTCCGAAAACTGTTGAGCCGGAAGATCCCTACGGCCCGGACGGCTTCGATGTCTGGGGGTACGACCGGTGGGGTTACGATCGCTGGGGTTACGACAGGTGGGGTTACGACCGGCAAGGCTACAACGAACGGGGCTACACCTCGCAGGGCTGCGCCCGTTTCGGCGAGGACCGGCCGGACGCCGACCGGCTGGCCTGCGAACTGCGCAGGGCGCGACCTTCCACCGGCAGCGCGGGCAGCTGAAACCCATACCGCTGCGGTTCAACACCTCGCCCATCGACTCGTAGCGCAGACGACCGCGCCGCGGGTCGATGCTGACCCGAGTCGGTTCTGGGGGGCCGTGTGCGAACCTGCTGGGTACATCGTGATGGACTCGACCGTCGGCAGCACCGCCTTGCTCTGTAAATAGGCCCGTACCGTGCTCGCGCGTCCCTTCAGCGTCAAGAGGCCTGCGGCGATCCGCCGACTCTCGACCCCGGAGCAGTCGTTCAGTCCGCTGCCCAGAGGCTGAGTTTCTCCGGATTCCGGATCGCCCAGATGCGGGTGATCCGGTTGTCGGCGATGTCGAAGGCGTAGACCGACACGATGGTGTCGGCGAGCTGCGCCACCAGGCCCGGTTGGCCGTTCACCGTGCGCTCGAGCAACCTCACCTCGGGAGATCGGGCGGCGATTTCGATCCAAGCGCGGGCGATCCGCTCGCCGCCGTTGATCGGGTGCAGGAAGGCCGGGGCCAGGCCGCCGCTGTCGGCGGTCGCGGTCGCGTTCGGATCGAGCAGCCCGATCAGAGTTTCGATGTCCTGTGTCTCCCAGGCACGTTTGAAGTCCCTGATCACCTCGGCGTGCCGGGTTCCCGACGGCCCCTGCGCGGTGCGGATGCGGCGGCGGGCGGAAGAGGCGAGCTGGCGGCAAGCCGCAGGGGTGCGTCCGACGATCTCGGCGACCTCGGCGAAGGAGTAGCGGAAGACATCGTGCAGGACGAACGCGACCCGTTCAGCCGGTGTCATGGAATCGAGGACGACGAGGAACGCCATACTGATCGACTCGTCGAGGGTTACCCGGTCGGCGGGATCAGCAGGGGAGGGACCACCGAGCCATTCGGAACGGTCGGGCAACGGCTCGGGAATCCATTCGCCTACATAACGTTCCCGTCTGGCACGCGCCGAGCCGAGGAGGTCGAGGCAGATGCGGCTGGCGACCGTCGTCAACCAGGCGCCGGGCGCCGCCACCTCCTGCCGCTGCCGCTCGGGCAACGCGTACCAGCGCAGGTAGGTCTCCTGCACCACATCCTCGGCTTCGGCCAACGAGCCGAGCAGCCGGTAGGCGAGATTGATCAGTTGACGGCGTTCACTGATCACCGAGCGCAGGTGCGGGTCGGTCATGGGTATCGGCTCCTTCGGTCGACGCGGGCCCTTACCGAATCGACGAGACAGCGACCCGATTTGTGAGACAGCCTGACATTCCGGACGGCTGTGTCGTCGGAAGGTCGTGACACTTTCAGCGAAGCAGGAGTTCCGGAAATGACCAGAATCGGCATCATTCTCGGCAGTACCCGACCCAACCGTAACGGCTCGCAGGTCGCCCAGTGGGTCCTGGACGTGGCATCGCAGCGCGGCGACGCCGAGTTCGAACTGATCGATCTGCGTGACCACCCGCTGCCGCATCTGGACGAAGCGGTGCCGCCGATGTTCGGCCCGTCCGTCAACACGCATACCCGCGCTTGGGCGGAGCGCATCGCACCGTTCGACGGTTTCGTGGTGGTGACCCCGGAGTACAACGGCGGCGTCCCGGGAGTGCTGAAGAACGCCTTGGACCACTTGTTCGCGGAGTGGACCGACAAGGCGGTCGGATTCGTCTCCTACGGCGTGAACGGCGGCGCCCGCGCGGTGGTGCAGTTGCGGACGGTCTGCAGCACGCTGGGCATGGCCGACGTGGGCTATCAGGTCGCGATCTCGGTGCTCACCGATTTCGAGAACCACACCACCTTCGTACCGGGCGAGCACCATGCCGCCGCCCTGGGCAAAACGCTGGATCAGGTCGTCGCGTGGAGCGTCGCCCTCGCACCTTTGCGCGCCGCTGCCGCGGCCGCCGTCGGGTGATCCCGCAGAAGAGACCGCCTCGCGGCCGGAAATTCATCGAATGGAGGATGCAATGACTGCCAACGATCACGGAGTTGGTTCGGTGGTATCGGCGCCCGCGCAACGCGCAGTGGACGAAGCCGAGATCAGGCGGCGGATCGACAAGTTGGCCGAAGGAATCGGGGCCAAGGATCTCGAGGGCGTGAAGCAGCTCTACGCAACGGACGTCGTGTCCTTCGACGTCGAGCCTCCGCTGCAGCATGTCGGTATCGCGGCGAAAGCGAAGAACTGGGCGAATGCGTTCACGTTCTTCCGGGATGTGACCTATGAGGTTCGCGACCTGGTCCTCACCGTGGGCGACGATGTGGCATTCGGACACGCCTTCGGTCGGCTCAGTGGCACGCTGCAGAACGGGGTGCCGACGAACGGTATGTGGGTCCGGGTCACTCTCTGCTTCCGGAAGATCGACGGCGATTGGCTGATCACGCACGACCAGGCTTCTGTGCCGTTCGATATTTCGACCGGCAAGGGAGTGGCCGACCTCGAGCCCTAGCTGCTGCCTGCCGCGGTAGCCGGGCAATGCCGCCGACACGCCGCGGCCCCGGCGCGAGCGTCGCGTTCGGGGTTGCGGCGGGCAGGTTTTCACTCGGACTCCGTGTCGGGACAGTCCGCGAGCGCGGATCGCCCAGAGTGACCAGGCTCACGATTGGGATTCGCGTAGGGCTGTAGAGGGTCCTGACCAGCGGTTTCCAGTAGGGGTGCTGGGTGTATCGGCAAGAAAACCGGGTGATTTGTGTCGGTGCCGGGCGGAATACTGACCCGCGCCCGATGAGTTCGAGCAGTCGACACCGTCTCTACAGCTGTGGCGCCGGGATGCGATCCGGTGACTCGGCGAAGGGCCACATGTTCTGTCAACGACCCATGCCTCCGGAGGTATCCGATGTCCGCCGCACCATCCGTTCCAGCCTCGGGAGGGCGGACACCGACCGTCATTCGGGTGCTGGTACTCGCTACCTTCGTGGTGATCCTGAACGAGACCATCATGATCAACGCGATTCCGCGCCTGATGGCGGATCTGGCGATCACCGACCGGGCGGCGCAGTGGGTGTCGACGGCGTTCATGCTGACGATGGCGGCGGTCATCCCGACCACCGGCTGGTTCCTGCAGCGCGTGACGACCCGGCAGGCGTATGCCGCGGCGATGGGCGTCTTCCTGGCCGGTACCGCGTTGTCGGCGGTCGCGCCGTCGTTCGCGGTGCTGCTACTCGGCCGGATCGTGCAGGCCTTCGGCACCGCTGTGATGATGCCGCTGCTGATGACCACTCTGATGACGGTGGTGGCCGAGCACGACCGCGGCAGGGTGATGGGCAATGTCACCCTGGCGATTTCGGTTGCGCCCGCGATGGGGCCGGTGATCTCCGGTGGTGTTCTGCAAATCGCTTCGTGGCGTTGGCTTTTCGTGCTTGTGCTGCCGATCGCGGGTGTGATCACTTGGCTGGGGCTGCGGCAGCTGGAGAACGTCGGTGAACCGCAAGCCGGGCAGATCGATGTGGCCAGCGTGGCGCTGGCGGCGCTCGGGTTCGGCGGACTGGTGTTCGGGCTCAGCCGGTTCGAAAGCGACGACTTCGCGGGCCCGCTCGGCATCGTCGCCGTGGGCTCGGCGCTGATCGCCCTGTTCGTGTGGCGGCAGTTGCGCTTGCAGCGCACCGGTACCCCGCTGCTCGACCTGCGCGTGCTGCTGTCGGCCACCTACACCAAGGCGCTGATCCTGATGTCGGTGGCGTTCATGGCCATGCTCGGGTCGATGATTCTGCTGCCGCTGTACCTGCAGAACCTGCGTGGCCTCAGCCCGTTGGCCACCGGCTTGCTGGTGATGCCGGGCGGATTGGCGATGGGTCTGCTCGGGCCGACCGTCGGCCGCCTGTTCGACCGGTTCGGCGGTCGCTTGCTGGTGATCCCGGGGTCGATCGGAATCGCCATAGCGCTGGCAGGCTTCACCCAGATCTCGATGACCATGCCGTACTGGCAGCTGCTGGCCCTGCACATCCTGCTGATGGTGTCGCTGGCGGCGGCGTTCACCCCGGTGTTCACCCTGGGTCTCGGTGCGCTGCCGCAGCATCTGTACTCGCACGGCAGCTCCATGCTCGGCACCTTGCAGCAGGTCGCCGCGGCGTTCGGCACCGCTCTCGTGGTGACGGTGATGTCGGCGCGCGCCACGTCGCTCGCCGCCGAGGGAAGCGACCTCGTCGCCGCGCATCTCGACGGCATGCGCCTGGCCTTCCTCGTCTCGGCGGCGTTGGCGCTGATCGTGATCGTCATGGCGGTGCTGCTGCCGAACCGGGCCGCCGCGCACGAAGAGGCAGCCCCGGTGGAGTCCGTCGAGGGATCGGAGACCACGGCTCCCGAACTGACCAAGCGCTGAACCGCTTCGATACGGAAGCCCCTGGACGCATCCAGCGCCAGGGGCTTCGTCGTACGCTCCTATATCGGCACCGGTGGCGGGAATGTCCGGACGATGCCGCTCACCCGCCGACGACCGCGACTACCCGGTAGCCGATGATCAGCGCGGTCAAGACCACGGGAATCGCGGCCACGCTCGGAGTGACGATCGCGCGCGCGAAATCGCGTGCGGGCCGGTCGGAATCGGGAATCATGTCGAACGGGAGCGGCCCGGATGCCAGCGGCTCACGTAGTTGCCGCGCGGCGGATGCGAACAGTTCCCGGTAACGGCGTTCCAGGCTCAGGTAGTAACCGTCGAGACCCCAGAAGATCCAGGCCGGTGCCAGCGCCAGCAATATCAGGCCCGATCCTTGCCGGGCCTGTGTGGTGAGAAGCGCGAATATCACGGAGACGAGGGTCACCGACCATCCGCGCACCGTGAACGACTGCTGGCTCAATCGCGCGATGATCGACTGCAACATCTCGAGGTGCTTGATGCGATGATCCGTATCCATCCTGTCCCCAATTCCCGGCTGGCATAGGCTGATTCGGCGTGTCTCGGCGCCGAATCGCCAGAGTACGGCACGGCGGTGGCGCAGCCGCCCGCCCAGCGGTTGGATTCGCTGACGGCGCGGAGTCGCGGGGGTACACTCGCAGCGACAAGGGGTGTGGTGTTCGGTCGGCCCTGGATCAGAGGGGCGGTTGCAGGTTCGCCGAAAATTCGTCGCGCGCGAGAATTTCCGGCTGGCAACGGATTCCGAGGTAATACTTATGGCAAGTGCTGAATTCGGTCGAGAACTGCGCAAGCGTCGACTCGAACAGGGGCTGGCCCTGGGCAAACTCGCCGAACTCGTGCACTACAGCAGGAGTCATCTGAGCAGGGTCGAGAACGGGCAGAAGTCGCCGTCCTCGGCGCTGGCGCGCGCCTGCGACGCGGTCCTGTCCGCGGGAGGCGACCTGCTGGTGCTGGCGCCCTCGGCGGCACAGCCGGACCTGGATCTCGATATCGACGTCGGCGGCTACTCGGATGCCGAGTGGAACGTTCGATTGCACGCGGACGGGTCCGGTGTGTTCCGGATCGGGGACTTCGGCGTGCCGCCGGTGACCGCGTTCCCCGCGACAGCCACCAGCTCCGCCGCCTCGCTACCCGGCTTGAGCGCGCTGTTCGAGGAGATCAAACGCCTCGGCCGGACCAGCAGTCCCAGCCTCGTTTTCCCCATGGCGGTGATACACGAACATGCCGCGGCCGCGTCCGCTCTGCGCAGTGCCGGTGAGCTGCGCAGGCAACTTCTGCTGCACGCCGCCCGTACCGCGGAATTCGCCGGCTGGATGGCCCAGGAATGCGGCGACGAGCGCGGCGCGCTGTGGTGGACGACGCGGGCGGTCGACCACGCTTCCGCCGTCAGCGACGAGCACATGGTCAGCTACGCGCTGGTCCGCAGGGCGGTGCTGAGTCTGTATCGCGGCGATTCCGCCGAGACGACCGATCTCACCGAGCAAGTGCTCGCCGACCACGCCGTCCATCCCCGGATCCGCTGGCTGGCCGCGCTGGGGGCGGCACAGGGCTATGCCATCGGCTTGGACCACTCGAATTCCATGCGAGCGCTGGACGAAGCCGCAAACCTTTACGACGTCGCACATCGCACTGGGGAGAACGAGCTGGGGCCCTCGGCCCTGCACGAGCGCTCTGTCCTCATCGAGGCCTGGTGTCACTACGATCTGGGCAACCTCGAGGACGCCGCCGTACTGTTCGACCGAGCGATGTCGCGGAATCCGCAGCAGTCCGACCGTGACCGGGCGCGGTTCGGCACCCGGCGGGCGTTGGTGTACGCCGCGCTCGGCGACCTGGATCGAGCGTGCGCGTTGATCGCGCCGTTGCTCGACGTCATCAGCGCGGTGGACTCGGTGACAATCCGCGCGGATCTCCTCGATTTCGCCCGTACGGTGGGCCGTTACCGCCGACATGCCGCGCTGCTCGACATCCAACCGGCGCTGATGTCGGTCCTTGCCAAGCGTTGAGTGATCGGTTGTCCGTTGCCGCTGCGAACGGCAACGGACAACCACTGTCGCCGGCCGTCTGCTCGCTGAATGCTGAAGAGCGAGCCGCAGTTCGCGGCCCGGAGGTAGGAAAACGCCGCGGGGGCAAATGATGAGGACGAGAACGCCGCTTCGATGCGTTGCGGCCACGGTGGTAGGACTGTGCCGACCTACGGTGAATCGGCACGGCGCTCGACTTATGCGAAAACGAGCACATTCGACGCCGGCCGGGAGGGCGAGTCGACCATAATGGGGAAATAAACCAACCAGAACCTTTCGATCCGGCGGTCAGGGGAGACACGCGGTCGGATATATGACCGAACGTTTGCTGTTCGAGTCGCTCAGAGTTCGGTCCGGGTGCAGACTGTTCTCTGAAAACCGTGGTGTTTCGCTCGAGGACGAGATTCGCGACCGTGAGGCATCCGAAGGATGTTACTCGGGGGTGCAACGAACTGGTCGGTTCATCCAAATCGCTCCGTCATCCGCGGCATCTATTCGCAATCGCGCAGCACTGCGCTCGATAAATCGTCCTCGAGAATCGGGTCAACTGATGGAAATATTCCTGAACTACCGCATCGTTGACAGCGTCTACGCGGTCAACGAGATATCGAAGCAGATGGCACGACACCTCGGCAGGGCGCGTGTCTTCCGGGACGTGGATTCGTTGGCCCTGGGTAGGTTGTACGCGCGCAGGATCCGCCGTGCGCTCGAGGAATGCGACACGATGGTGTCGGTGATCGGCTCGTATTGGCTCGACGCACGTGACGAACGCGGACTCCGTCGCATCGATGACGATCGCGACTGGGTGCGTATGGAACTCGTTACCGCGTTCGCGCGCGGGATACCGGTCGTCCCCGTTCTGCTGGACGACACGTCGTTGCCGAGCCCGGACCAGCTTCCGGCGGATATCCGCGCGCTATCGCAATCGCAATACTGGCATATTCGGTACCGAACGGTCGAGGAAGACGTCCGCGGTCTGCTCCGGCACCTTGCTCCGGGGGCCGACATTCGGCCGGACGGGCCGGACCGCGCGGCGCAGCAGGGCCCGCAGAACAATCAGATCAACGTGGCGAAGGACGGCAGTGTCGTGCACGCCAATCAGAACGGAACCCAGAACATCTGGCTGGGCGGCCATCACAGGAGATGACGATGCACCCGTCGCCGGGACCGAACAACAATCCCAACACGAACAATCAGATCAATCAGGCCAACAACGGCAGCAGCATCTACGCCAACAACGGCGGTCGGCAGAACATCAATATTCACCAAGGCCCCCGCCGACGCGTCTGGACGTGGTACGTGCTCGCGGGATTGCTGTTGCTCGACGTGGGCTTCTTCGTCTATGGCCAGTCCGCGTACACGGCCGAATCCGGGAATTCCGGCGATCTCTCGCGTGCGTTGATATTTTTCGCGCTCTTCGTCGCCACCGTTGCCCTCGTGCGGGTATGTGTGCGTGATCTGTTCGGTCGGCGGTAGGCGCGTGCGATGAATTCTTGTAAAGGAAATGGTTCATGAGTGTCACGTTCGATCACAGAGACGATCCGCGGCCCCCGACATTGGCGTCGCGGGAGCGTCCGGCGCTGAGCAGCAGGGAGATCGAGGTACTACTGGCGTGGATAGCGTCGGACTCGAAGGTGGAAGTCGCTCGGCGGCTGTATATCTCGCTGGGAACGGTGAACACCCACCTGGCCCGGATCAGGGACAAGTACGCAGCGGTCGGCCGGCCCGCGCCGACGAAAGCCGCTCTCGTGGCCCGCGCATTGCAGGACGCGCTGATCGGCATCGATGACCTGTGACCACGGCCTCGGCGGGCAGTCGGGCAAACGGCGGCGTGGCGACGTGGATATCGCGGAGTGGAAATGCGCTGACGCCGGCGATTCGGGTGGCGCGGAGGAAAACCTTTGGGGCGCAGGGATTTGTCGGTCGAACGGTCGACAGTGAATCACCGTTTGCCCCGGTAGCATTGGCACGCCCGGGTGGCGGGGTGAAAGGGAGTGGCACCTGATGAGTGAACCGAAGGCGACAATTCTTCCGGTATATTTCGTCGCGGACGAATCGTATTCGATGGTCGACGATGTGGCGGATCTGAACGCGGGCCTGTCCAGCTTGCTCGACACCTTGCAGGGCGAATCCATGGCCGCGGCGAAGGTGCGTTTCTGTGTGCTCGGGTTCTCCGATACCGCGGTCTGTCATCTGGAACCGACCGATCTGCGAAATCTGGAAGCCATGCCGGAACTGCGGGCGCGCGGTTCGACGTCGTTCGCGGCGGCGTTCGCCGAATTGACCAACCGGATACCGCGCGACATCGCCGCGCTGAAGTCCGCCGGCTACCTGGTCAATCGACCCGCCGTGTTCTTCCTCACCGACGGTGCGCCGAATCCTGGCGAGGGCTGGGAGACCGAGCACGCGCGGCTGACGAGTTTCGCGGCCCGGCCGAACATTCTGGCGTTCGGCATCGGCCAGGCCGACGCCGATGTGATCCGGCGGGTGGCGACCAACCCGCAGTACGCGTTCATCACCGCGGCCGGCACCGACACCGGCGTCGCGATCTCGAAATTCATCACGGCGCTGACGCAGTCGGTGATCAATTCGGGCCAGGCGTTGGCGACGGGACAGGCGACGCTGCAAGTGGAGAAACCCGATAATTTCGTCTCGCTCGCCGTGGACACGGTGTGATGGGCTTCCTGAGCAAGCGGGGCAAGCGCTTGCCGGATGATCCGGTGCCCGCGGATCCGGCTGTCATCGTGAACCCGGCACCGGCGGACGAGGCGATCGGACCCACCCTTCCGAGCCGCCCGGCGAGCGAGCCGATCGTCGTCGGCGCCCCCACACCCGCGTTCGAGGCGAAGGCCATCGGCACCGAGTACGGCAGGAATCCGTACCGCGCGGACACCATGATCGACGGATGGTCACGCGGACCGTTCACCGTTCGCGCGGCATCGGTGCGTGGTTACCTGCACCGATACAACGGCGCACCGCGTCAGGACGATTTCGCGGTCACCGCGGCGCCGGATCGTGATCGACTGATCGTCGCGGTGGCCGACGGAGTGTCCGCGGCGCGGTATTCGCACATCGGCTCGACCACCGCCGTGCGCTACGCCACCCAGTGGCTGGAAGAGCAGCCAGTGGAGGCGCTCGGCGACATCGGATGGCAATCGCTGTTCCAGAACACCGCGTGGATGCTGACCGAGCGCGCCGCCGCTGTGCTGTCGCTGGCGCAAGCCGATGCCGAGCAGGCCGAGCAGGTGCTGGCGACGACGCTGACGTGTGTGGTGTGTGAGAGCGACGCCGACGGCGCGTTGTCCGCGGTGCTGGCCGGTGTCGGCGACTCCGGTGCCTGGTTGCTGTCGGACGAGCGTTTCGTCCCGGTACTCGGCGGCAAGCAGTCGTCGGACTCCGGGTTGACCTCCTCCGCGGTGAGCGGGCTGCCCAGAGTTCCGAACGAAGTCGAGCCCATATCGGTGACCGTCGAGCCTGGCCAGGTGTTGCTGGTCGGCACCGACGGATTCGGCGATCCGCTCGGCGGCGGCGACGGCGAGGTCGGGGCATTGTTCGCCTCGGTGCTCGCCGGGCGGGTGCCATCGCACCTGGAATTCGCGCACACCCTGGATTTCTCGCGGGAGACATTCGACGACGACCGGACATTGGTGGCCATCTGGCCGAGGGTGAACTGACGGGATCGGCAGTGACGCAGCAGCGAGTGAAGGTGGGTCAGCTCGGCCCGTTGACCAAGCTGGCGGCCGGTGGTCAAGGGGTGGTCTTCAGCGCGCCGAGCGCGCGCATGCGGTACGCGAAAGCGGTGGTGTACAAGGAATACAAACCCGTCGTGCTGGCGAATGTGGCGGTCGACGTGTTGGAGGAGATGCCCGCCTACCTCGAATCGCTGCCCTTCGCGGAGGGCATGGACCTGCTCTCCCGGGTCGCGTGGCCGTGCAGGCTGGTCGAGGCGGACAACTCCGCCCAGGTGACCGGGTTCGTGATGCCCGCGATTCCGGACGAGTTCTTCATCAAGATGACCATGTCCTCGGCGGTGCGGTCGAAGACCGCGGAGTTCCAGCATCTGCTCAACGGTGACGGTTTCCTGGCGCGGCGCGGCATTCCGCTGACCGACCGGCACCGCTACGAGTTGCTGGCCGAAGCCGCCGAAGCGCTGACTATTCTGCACCGCCACGACATCGCGGTCGGCGACCTGTCACCGAAGAACCTGCTGTTCTCGTTACAGCCGGATCGGAAGGTGTACTTCATCGACTGCGATGCCATGCGGCTGCGGTCCCGGTCGGTCTCGGCGCAAGTCGAGACTCCGGACTGGGAGGTCGAGGTGGTCAATCCCGGAGAGGAACTGGCGACCGCGCGATCGGATGCCTACAAGTTCGGGTTGCTCGCGCTGCGGCTGCTGGCCGGAGACCAGAGCACCCGCGATCCGAACCGGCTGCCCGCCGCCGTGCCCGCTCCGGTGCGGGGACTCGTCGGCGCGGCCCTGTCGCCCGTACCGGCGCAGCGGCCCCGGCCGGGGGACTGGTTGCCCGCGTTGTCCCAGGCCGCGGCGCGCGCCGCCACCCGCGCGCCGTCGCCTCCGCCACGGACCACACCGCCGCGCGGAGCGGTGGCGCCCGCCATCGTCACACCGGCATCACCGGTGATCATGCCGCCGCCCGCTGGCCGCCGCCCGTGGGCGCCTCGGATTCCGACTCGGGTAAAGGTGATCTCCGCGCTCGCTCTCCTTGTTGTCGTCGTCGGCTTTCTGGCCGGCAAGATGTCCGGCGACAACGGTCCGAGCGCCGCGGGCAACCGCGCGGCGGCCGTGGCGACCGGACCGACCTCGGTGACCGCCACGATCGCCGTGGGCGCGCAACCCTGGGGCGTCGCGATCGATCCGACCAGCGCGAACTTGTTCGTTACCAACAGCGCGGGCAATTCGGTCTCGGTGATCGACACGAAGACGAATGTCACCGGAGTGGTTACGGCACCGGGAATGGTGAAGCCGACCGCGGTCGCCATAGATTCGGCGGCGGGGCTCGCCTATGTCACGAATGCCGGAAGCGCCTCCGTGTCACTGATCAACACGCGCAATGGGTCTTTTGCGGGAAGTATCCCCGTGGGCGCGGGGCCGTACGGCATCGCCGTCGACTCCGCCTCTCACACCGCTTTCGTCACGAATTTCGAGGCCGACACGGTGTCGGTGATCGACACCAGATCCAGGGTGGTCACCGCGACGATCCGGGTCGGTAGCCATCCGTACGGCGTGGCCGTCGACCCGAGTTCGCACAGCGTCTTCGTCGCCAACGCCGGTCCGCCCGGCGCCGTCGACCACACGGTGTCGGTGATCGACCCCGCCCTACCGGTCGTAGCGGCCACGATCAATGTCGGGAATCAACCTTGGGGCGTGGCGGTCGACTCCGACACGCGCACCGCGTACGTCACCAATCATGCCGACGGCACCGTATCGGTGATCGACATTCGAACCCGCGCGGTCACCGCGACATTGCGCGTCGGGCTCGGACCGGTCGGCGTGGCGGTGGACGGGCCGCGGAAGACGGTGTACGTCACCAACCACGGCCTCGACGATGTGCGTACTGCCAGCGCTGTTTCTCTGATCGACACCCGGACCGGAAAGCCCGACAGCTCGATTCGAGTGGGGAGCCGCCCGCACGGTGTCGTCGTCGATCCGGGCAACCGGACCGTCTACGTCACGAACTTCAGCGACGGCACAGTGTCCGTGATCGGTGACTGATGGCGACGCACAGCTTCCGCCATGGAAGAAGCCGATGGCCGCGGCTCATTGTGGCAGTCGTCGTCGCATACGCCACCGTCGTGGTCGTGGGCGGCGGGTCCGAGCCCGGGGCGCGTGACAACCCGGTGAGCGCCGGGGACTCCACCGCTCTCGGTCGCACGCTGGAGCCCATCGTGCGCGGAGTGCTCGACGCGCACCTCGTTCCGGGCGCGGTGGTCTACGTGCGGACGCGGGACACCGTGTGGCGACAGGCTTTCGGCACGCGAACGGTCGGGCGGAGCGATCCGGTGACCGTCGACGACTTCTTTCGCGTAGGTTCCACCACCAAGACGATGGTCGGCACGGTCGCGCTGCAGCTGGTCGGGGAGGGCAGACTGGCCCTCGATGATCCGGTGTCGAAGTACCGGCGCGGCGTTCCGAACGGCGCCGGCATCACGATCGCCGAGCTGCTGAACATGCGCAGCGGGTTGTTCAGCTATAACGAAGCACCTCAGCTCGCACGAGCGATGGACGACGACCCGGGGCGCACGTGGGAGCCGGAAGAGCTGCTGCGGCTGGGGTTCTCGTCGCCGCCGTATTTCGCCCCCGATGCCGAGTTCCGCTATTCGAATACCAATACGATTCTGTTGGCCTCGGTGCTCGAGCAGATAACCGGTGAGGACATCCGCTCGCTGCTGACGAATCGCATCTTCGTTCCGCTCGGCCTGACGAACACGTCGTTCCCAGCCCTCGGCGACGCGTCCCTGCCCATACCGTCCCCACACGGATACCTCTACGGCACCAACGAGTCCGCGCTCACGTCACCGCGGCTGCCCGACGACCAGCTCGCCGCGGCTCGCACGGGATCACTACTGCCGACCGACGTGACGAACCTGGATCCCTCGTGGATCGGGGCCGCGGGCGCGGCGATCTCGACCGCGGCGGATCTGGCTGCCTACGTGCGCGAGCTGGTCGGTGGCGACCGCCTGCTCGGGCCCCCGCTCCAGGCGCAGCGCCTCGACAGCGCGGCTCCGTTGAGCCGGAGCGATCCGGCGGACATCCACTACGGTCTCGGACTCGAGTCGTTCGGGCCGCTGCTCGGCCACGACGGGGCGATCCCCGGGTTCCAGACGTTCATGGGCTATGACCCGGTCACCGATATCACCGTCATCGTGTTGTGCACGCTGCGCGACGGGCCCGCGGGCGGGCGGCCCGCGAACGAGATCGCCTACGCTTTCGCGCGCACGCTGATCGGCGGCTGATCCGCAGCGGTGGCCGCACGACGTGGCCGGTCACCAGGTGGGCGTCCGGCGAAGCGTCGCATGATGGGCCGGTCCATACCGTGGTAGATGGCCGCCGCGGCGAGGATCGATACGACCAGTACGACTGTCGCCCACAACGCCCAGCCGCCGATCGAGTACCGGTGCCCGCCGATGAACAGCCGGGTGACGATCACCATGACCGGGAACTGGATCATGTAGAACGCGTAGGAGATGTCACCGAGCCAGACCAGCGGCCGTCTGGCATTGAGGCCGGAGATTCCCGCCACGTCCCGGGCGGCCAAGGTGGCTATCACCGCCGTCATCGGCGCCACCAGCAGTGCGGACATCTTGTAGTTCACCGGGACGAACCAGGTTGCGCCGTAGACGAGGACCAGCGCTGTCAGCGGTGTGGTCAGCCGCGTATTGCGCCAGAGACCTTCGGCGACGAGACGGGCGGCGATGACTCCGAGGTAGAACTCCGGCAGTCGTGATGCCGGGAAAGGGTAACTGAGCCAATATGACGTCGGGATCGGAATATCGGGCTGCGCGAACCATTGCGGTGAGGCGTGAATTTCGAACTCGGGCGAGACATCGCCGCGCAGCAGCCTCGGCGCGAAGGTGTTGGCGATGCCCTTGGGGCCGTCAGTCCACAGGTAGAAACCGGTGTGCAACGCCAGGATCGCGACCAGCAGCGCCGCCACCGCCCACCACAGCCCGCGTCGCGGAATACGCGCGACCATCGGGTAGGCCAGGGGAAAGCTGAAGTAGAACAGCAACTCCGCGCACAGCGACCAGGACGGGACGTTGAGCCCGCCCACGGTGGTCCACTTCGGCACCCAGGTGTGCACGAGCAGGACATTCGGCGCCCACACCACCGCACGGCCGAGCGGGACGCCTGCCGCGACCACGAACACCAGCGCGGCGACCAGATGGGTCGGGTAGATCTTCAGAATTCGGCGGCGATAGAACAACCGCACCGGCATACCTTCGCGAAACGACCAGTAGATGACGAAGCCGGAGAGCACGAAGAAGAAGGTCACCCCCGCAGCGCCCTGCTGCATCGGAGCAAAAGTGTGAATGGTGCGGAACAGCTCCGACTTCTGGAACGGATAGGCCGGGATGAAGACCAACGCGTGCAGGACGAAGACGGCGAAAGCCGCCCACCACCTCGCGCCGGTGAGCGCGGGCAGCTCAACGGCCGGACGATAGTCGGACGGCATGGGCGGGCCGTGCGTCGCGCTCAGAGCCCGAACCGCTGGCGCACCTGCACGGCGACGGCGCCGTTGCCCTGCGCGTTGGGGTGCACCGGGGCGCCGTCGAACGGCGAGTCCGCGCCTGCCAGCCCGCTGATCCACGGCTCCTCCGAGCAACTGGCGTGCCCCGCGGTGATCGCGCGCACGTCGACGAACTCGATGCCGAGCAGCTGCGCGGCGGCACGTTGCGCGTCCTGCAGGCGATCGAGATAAGCGATGTAGCCTTCCGCGCGCGGCTGGACGACCCGTCCGACCACGGCGAGATCCATGCATGCCGCGGGCTGCCCCGGGGGAAAGATCTCCGGGTATCCGACGAGCGCCACCCGCGCGTTCGGGGCGTAGTAACGCACGAACGTGACGACCTCGCGTACGCGGTCCGCGTAGGTCGCGCCGGTCACCGCGTGGTAGTCGGGCAGCCGGTTCTGCTCCGCCGCGTCGAGCCCGCACCCCTCGACGATGTCGAGGAGGCAGTCGGTCGAGGGAAACGCGGTCCCGCTCGACGCACCCCAGATGTCGTTCAGGCCCGCTTGGATCAGGACGGCACGTGTATCGGACCCGAACGCGCCCTGCGCGTGGGCCTTTCGCGTCTGATGCACGAGCGTCCAGCCGTTCCCGGTGTCGATCGTGCCGCCGTTGCAGGACACGTCTACGAATCCGGCGGTGCCGGAGAGTCTTGTCGATATGGCGAGTTTGTTCGGCCAAGAGTTCGGTGACCGAGCGCACCCGTCGTCGGCATGGCCGAGGACGGGCGCGGTGGCGGTGAACGAGTCGCCGAGGACGACCAGCGTCGCGGCGCCGGCCGGATCGGCCGTGGCGGTCGTGCCGGAGGGCAGGGCGAGCAACGAGATCGCTACGAGCGCCGCGGTAGCCGTCGATCTACCTCGGACGGATCTCATCGCACACCCAATCTTTCGACGGCACAGGAGGTTCCAGTATCGCGTCGGGTCGCCGCCCGCCGCTGTCGGTCGAACGGCCGACTGCCGTGGGTACCGTGCCGGCACTAGCGTTGCCTCGTGCCTGCTCTCCGATCCGAATCCCGTCGGTTGCCGCTCGCGTTGGGCATCGTCGCGCTCGCGATCGGCGGATGCGCGCAGCCGTCGGAGTCGGAGCCCGCCGCACCGGCAGCGTCGACGTCGGCCACGAGTCCGACTTCCGCCGCGGCGCCCGCGCCGGTGTCGCCGATCGCTTCGGAGCCGATCGCTTCGGCGCCTCCGGAGGCTTCTGTTTCGGAGGCGGCTCTGCCGGAACCCGACGCGCCGGAACCCTTGGCCGAGCCCCCTGTCGGCGTACGCGTCCCGCAGCCCGCCGCGCCGCAGCCCAGACCCGCGCCGCAGCAGCCCGCGGAGCCGCCCTCCCTTCCAGACCCCGGTTTCGAGCCGCGTTCCGGGTACTGACCTCCGCGCTGACACATGCCGGAAGAATGGTGGCGAGCGTGCGCGATTCGATTCGGCGGCGCACGCGCGGAGCACGCCATTGCCGGGGAACGCGAAGACTCGGCAAGATATTGCTCGATATCAGTCGAGCTCGGCAAAATTTCACTCTTTCGGGAATGCTTCGCCAAAGTTGCTCAGCGACAACATGTTCGGAAGTATAATCGGTGGTGCGGGCGTGCGTATCCGCACCACCGCCGGGGTGATGAGGTCTATTACTGTGCTCGTGAGCGCCTACAGAAATGCACCGCTGCGGCATCGAATATTGAAGGGCTACGTTATCGTCGCGGACGATATCGATGAAATGCATCGGAAGTTGCGACGATCGTCTCCCGCGTCGTCCGGCGGGGAGTACCCACGAGTGTGTTTCGATGCGAAGCGGCCGGGTTGTCTGTGGATCGACACGGGGCCGGTCTGGGTCAGTGATCCCACGCAGCGCGCCGAGGTCGTCGGCGCCCTGGCGGAGGCGGTCTCCGCTGTCGCGGAAGGAGCGCGGAAGGCCGGTGGGTCGCTGTTGCCGTCGGGCATCTCCTGGGGCGTACCGCCGCATCGCCGAGTGTGCGCGGACAGGCATTCCATCGAGATCGCCGACGATCTGCAACGCGAAATTCTCAGCAACCTCATCCGGCGCTACGTTCCCGAACTCATCGCGCTCAGCGGGCGTGCGCTGTTCGTCGGAGGTCGTATCGCCGGACGTGGCTCGCTTCGCCTGGCGGAATCGAAGGACCAGGTTTCGACGAGATATATCGCATCCGCTTCCGCTCGGCATTTGCGGCGGGTCGAGCAGGCGCTGCGCCGTGATGACCGCGTCTCGGGATTCGCTGTGATGGACGTGAATCCGGTGGGTGACGGTGAGTTGGGAATCCCGAATGTCAGCGTTCGATGTCTCGATGCTCAGGTCTTTCCGAGTTCAGCTGTCGCGCAGGCGGTATTGCTGCAAGCACTCGCGGTACGCGCGCGGATGATGCAGCGGGACGGACGGCGTATGCCCGCCGTCCCGCAGCGCATGCTGGACCGGAACCGATCGAACGCCATCGCGAGGGGGATGAGCGGGGAATTCGAGCACGAGGTGGACGAGCAGCGCAAGTCACGCGAGCAGGCGACCGTTCGCCGCTCGGCGGCCGTTTCAGTGTCCGATCTGCTGGACGACCTGGATGCCGAACTGCGCGCGATGCAGATCGAGCCGCGCGAGATCCTGCCTTTGCTCTCCGCACCGGAACTCGCGAAACTGCACCCGGAGTACGCGCAGACCGAGAACGACTTGCTGGCTGTCTGGAGCCGCCGTCGCCGAATCGGAAGCGATGAGATCGCGGCACTGCTGAGAGACCGCGCGGCGTTGGTCGACGACCAGCTGACCAAGCACAACAGGCAGGTTGCTCCGGGCAGCCTGGGCACCTTGGAGGCGGCATGGCGCACCAGACTTACCGCCCGGCCCCCACGACGCTCGGCGCCGAACGGACGTAAAGGGCCCGCCAGGCCCGCTCGTCCGCGTCGGTCGGACGACGAGATCATCCGCGAGTTGGACGAGTTGACCGAGCAGCGCGACATGGATGAACGGCTGCGGGCTCTGCTGTCCGGTCGGCCGCCGCGAAATCTGGCTCCCGCGCTGTCGCGGCTCGGTCGTGGCAAGGAGGTTCGCCGGGTGCTTCGGCAACCGAACGCCTCCGTGCTCGAACTGGGCGGGCGCGAAGAACTCGGCGACGGCATACCGGACGAGCTGAGCGGTCGGTTGTCGCGGCACGGCCGCGTCTGCGTGCGGCTCGACGTGGCCGAGGCCGAACGGAAAGCCGCCGTGGACGCGATGCTGGGTCTGGCCCGCAGACTGCCGAAGGGAGTGTGCGCCGGATTGATCACCAACCAGGTCTACGTGCGCAAGACCGATCGCCGCGTCAGCATCGAGATGATCGTCTTGAACTCCACCGCAGCGGAGCGGTCGTGAATCGGCCGGTCAACGTCGTGCTGGACATCCGCCAGACCAGCGATCCGCCTACCGACGCGGCCGAATTGCGCGAGTTGTGGACGCGGGTCGAAAAGTATCTGGCCGGCACCAGTCTGCGCGCCACGGAGAAGGTCGTCGTCCCGCTTCGGGACGATCAGACCTGCGTGCTGTGGATACAGGATCGACTGCGCGCTCCCGACCGGGTCGACGACACCACGGTCTTCTCCATACGAGGTGTCCTGGAGCCCGCGACGGTTCGGCACAGGTGCACGACCTGCTCGGCCGCCGGCGTGGTCACCTACGGACCCTTCCTGTGCAGCGGCTGTGACCAGGGCGATCAGCCGGGCCGGGTGTGCGACGAGCATGCCGTCGTGATCGAAGGTCGCATGACCGCGACCTGCGCGCGCCACCGGCCCGCCTGCTCGTGCGGAGCGGCGGCCACGTTCTGGTGCAACGGGGAACTGTGTCGCGGACGCAACGCGTTCTGTGACCGGCATCGGGTGGGGCACCCCGGCGGCGTGGACATGTCGTATTGCCGGGATTGCTTCCGGCAGAAATTTCCGGATTGCGCGGCGCAAGGATGCAATTCGACCGGAAGCATCGCCTGTGAGTTCGTCGTCGACGGCAGACGCGCGACTTGCGGAAACGCGGCATGCGCCAGGCACGCGTATCGCTGGCAGATATTCGGGCCGCACAAGCGGGGGCTCGGGCTGTGCCCGGAGCACGCGCTGCGGTTGAAGTCGCTGGAAGACCGTCAGATCGTCTTCCAGATCGTGGCGGGAACCGCGAATCGGCGGCGGGGCCCGCGCACCGATAACCGGCGCACATACCTGCGGCTACCGCGGTTGACGATCGTCCGGCATATCTTCATCAATTCTCGTTCCCGCAAACTGGAAATCCATTCCATCGATCGAATGTTCGGCGAACTCCAGCACGACAACCGCACCGACGGCGTCATGCGGCGTCTGTTGCAGGAGCACGAGAAGATACGCAAAGAGGATCTGGCCGCTGCCGAGCGAGATGGGGCACGCGGTCGCGAGCTGTTCGACAAGCTCACCGCATGGTTGCGGGCACGTGGCCGCGCCGAGGTGGCGAACCACATCAGTTTCGCGGACTACCGGCCGCGGTCCAACTTGCTGTTCGTCAATGTCGAGCCGGAATACCTGGGCCGGTTCATCGGTCGCGGCGGCGCGGAGAAGCGAGCGGTGTCGAACGACCTGGGTGTCAGGGTCGAAGTGGAGCGGAAATGACATCGACCGTGTGGGACAGTCGGCGGCACACATTGCAGGTCGCCCGGGGAGACGGCCTCGTCACCGGCAACATCGTCGCCGTCGGCGCCGGGGATCGGGACGACGTGGGCGGCCGGGGAGAAAACGCTCGGGTGGGCGTGCTCGAGGTGGGCGCCGACGCGTCCCGGCAGGCTGCGGTGCGGATCGTCGCCTCGGCTTCCGTCGACGAGGGTTGCGTCGTCGTCAGCGCGGAATTGGTCGACGAGCTGCGGCTGGAAGTGCTCGACGAGCACGGATGGCGCCTGAGCGCGACGGCCTGCGAGCCCGCCGCTCGGATCGTCCTCGAACCGCTCACCGAGAACCGTCTCGACGACGTCAGCAGGCAGTTGCGCAATGCGAAGGACATCGTCGGCCAGCAGATCCATCTCGGCAGCGGTGACGCGTGGGTCTTCGCCGACGGCGAGTCGTTCCGGGTGCGGCAGGTCTTCGACCGCTCCGGGCGGGAGCGAACGGACCTCTGCTATATCGACCCCGAGACCGAACTGGACGTATTCCTCGCCGGCAATCGCAACGGGGTAGACATCGTGATCCTCGCCGATTGCAGTGGTTCGATGAGCTGGGACGATATCGAGGACCACGCCGACGTCGTCCGGCTCGGGCTGCGCAGGAGATCCAACTACATCTCGCGGATGGATGCCCTGAAACGTTCGCTCATGGACATGGTCGAGATCCGTCGGCACGTGACCGGGCGGGTGGCCCGCATCGCCTTGGTGAAATTCACCACTACGTCGATGTGCGTCTTCCCGAGATCGGGCTCCATGGCCGAGATCCAGGGCCCCGACGACGAGCGGACGTTACGAGAATTCCAGGGCGCCATCGGTTTGCTGCGACCGGAGAACGCGGCGACCGACATCGGGCAGGCCTTGCACTTCGCGTCCGATCTGCTGCACCGCCACGGCGTGCCGGGCAACGACCGGTTGATCGTTCTGGTCAGCGACGGAGCCGATTGGAAGCAGCAGGGCGAGGAAACCGCCGGAGAGGCCGTGGTCGCGATCGCCGATCCGGTCTCGTTGATGGAGGAATTGCACGAGTTCCTCAACATCAACCTTCATGCCGTCGGAATCGGCGATCGCGACACGTTCATGCGCTGGTGGCAGACGAACCGGCCGGCCGGACACCAGGATCCGCACATCAGTGTGATTCCGAACCACACGCTGCTGCGGGAACTGGTGCAGGTGGGTGGTGGCGACCCGAGCCGCACCGGCGGGGTGGACGTACTCCACGGCTACTTCGCGGATCTGGGCACCGGTGTCGCGCATCATGTCGGCAAACCGTCCGACCCCGGCGGCGCCAGGCTGCAGTCGACGATCGACACACTCCATCCCGCGGGTCGCCGGATCGACAGCGAAATGAGCGGAAAGCTCGCGAGCCTCTCGGAGGAATCGCTGGATCTGCGGACCCAGTTGAACGATCTCTCGCGCCGATGCGGTGAGAGCGATCTCTTCGGGCATGTGCACCATAACAAACTGCTGCACCTCGGGCGTCCGCTGCACGGTGCGCGTGATTTCACGTCCTGGATCATGGATTGCCATCACGCGTTCGGCGAGACGTTGGACCGGCGGCTCAAAGGCGAGCAACCCAAGGAACCGAAGGACCGGTACGGAATCGACGGCGTCTACGACAAGATCCGGGATTGGCGGATGGACGCGGTGCGGCGGTTCAGGAACGCCGACGGGCACGCGTTCGTCGAGGGACGGGACGCCGAATTGCTCGGCGCCGTCTGCCTCAAATTGACGGGCCGGAAGGTCCTCGCGGACGACGACGCCGAGTCGTGGACGAGGTTGCAGGTCGGCTTGCTGGCAGGCGTCATCGAGGTGCTGCGCAACGTCAAGACCGTGCTGGAGAACGCCCCGCTGTCGGCGAGGGCGGAGCAGTATGCCGAGGTGTTCTCCGTCGAGGGCTATTAGTCCTGTGATCACCGGACGCAGGAGAAGCCGTGGCCGCTGACGTATTCGCGTGCCTGATATTCCGGGCGCGCTGGAAGGCCGAGCGAACGCCGTCGTCTCGTAGCTGGTCGCCGGGTCCCCTCCCGGTGCCGATCCCGGCCGTCGAAGCGGCGGCGGGTCGTGCAGGTGAATCGGTGGTTGCCGACCGCAGCGCTCGGACCGGGTACTTCTCCGCCCGCGTGCACGATGCGCTGTACAGCGCGCAGGACACCGGGGCCACCGGCCGTTGGCACAGACGGTCGAGCGGCGAGCCGCCGGAATGGACAGGCGCGGTAGTCCACGACTGGGAATTGCTGTTGGACGAAGAAGGCGGCTACGCCGTCGCGCACGTGCGGCTGCCTCAGCAGGCTGTCGAGGTGCTGTCCGAACTCACCAAGGTGCGCGGAGAGGGCCGCCGATGGCTGTCCGCGCTCGTCGACGACGTGACTTTCGAGCCGGTGCGACCGCGCGTCGTCACTCACTTCTGCTGGGCGGGTGATCGGATACCGGAGCCGATTCCCGATCCGGCGGCCCTGGCTTCGTGGTCCACGATGCAGCGATGGCAATGGTTTCTGGCCTCCGGTACGTCGGCGGCGGACGGGCTGCCCGACCCCGCCGATCCGCGGATCTTCGCAGGCACCGTTCACCTCTCGAGTGATTGGCGCGCGGCGATTCTGCGGGACGGCGTGACCTACACCGCGCTGACCTCCACCGAGGCCACCGATTTCCACGCCGTCGCGCGCGCCTACGTGCGGTCGATTCATCTGGACGCCGTTCTGCTCGGCTTACTGCAATTGAACGCCTTGCACCGCATCGCGGATCGGATCGCGGGCATCCGGGTCGACCGCACCGGCGCGGGGGCGGTCGAGTCGCTGGAGGCGGAGATCCTCGATATCCGCGCGCGGTTGTGGTGGAACAACGTTTCCGAGCGTGGAGTGCAGGTCGCGGAGGTGCTGCGCGCCTTCCAGAATCAGCACCGGATGGCCGATCTCTACGCCCAGGTCGTCGCCGACCTCGACGATATCTCCCGTTACCTGCAAGCGCGCCGTGCGCGGCTGGAGGACGAGGCGCTCGCCGACGCGCAGGCACGACAGCGCCGCGCCGAGGAGCGCCATCGCGTGTCCGAGGATCGCGATCGCCGCAATCAGACCACCATCGCGGTGACCTCGTTCGTGCTGTTGCCGTTCGCCGTCACCTTCAGCGGCGCTGCTGTGCTCGCCGATCCGAGTGTGTCCGCCTTCGCGTGGAGTATCGTCGCGGCCCTCGTGTTGTCACTTGCCCTCGCGGTCGCTTCCTTTCTGCGTGATCGGTGACCTGAGCGGCCGGATCCCTACGGGAATTGGCGGGCTCCGGGCAGCGGTTCGTACGGCTGTTCGCGTCGCGGTCGCGCGGGAACGAGTGAAGGCAACCCGTGGCAGCGCTCACAAGGTGATTGGCTCTGCCGGACCCGGGTATGCGACCCATGTCAGCCGACAAGGAAATGGGAGGTATGTGATGCCCGAGCATCGGAGCGGACCCCTGGAAGCTGTCGAAGGTGTCGTCGAGGACGCCAAGGGGAAGGCGAAGGAAGCCGCTGGCGTCGTCACCGGTGACGAGGACCTGAAGAAAGAGGGTCGCGCACAGCAGGACAAGGCCGAATCGCAGCGCGAGGCGGCGCAGAAGGAAGCCGAGGCCGAAAAGGCCCGTGCGGAAGCAGATCTCGACGAGGCCCGTCAGAGCGCGTACGAGAGCGGCAAGGACGCCTAGCTCCCGCGAGATTCGATGTGGCCGTTTGGCGGAACGGCCCGTCACCGGCCCGGCGGTGAACCACCGCCGGGCCGTTCTCAGCAATTACTCGGCGCGGGAACACCTTTGAAGCGCGCTTCCAGCCAACTGAGCGCGGACGGTACGCCGAGCACCGCGGCGGACAGATGGTCCGGGCTCGGGAATTTCTCGTATTGCACTCGCGCACCCGCGGCGCAATACCGCCGAACCGTAGCGTCGACCGACTCAACCGGGATGAGAGTGTCCTGCTCCGCCCGCCATTGGTAGCTCGGCGTGGCCGGGATGTCTTCGTAGAGTTCGAGGCTGTTCTCCTCGAGCACCTCGCGTGCGCGCTTGTCGTCGGCCAGTGAGTTCGAGGCCGCGACGTCCACGATGCCGCGGCCTGCGCCGACCAGCAGGATGTCGTTGGTGCAACTGTTGGCGATCCGATTGCGGACCGACAAGCCGAGCGAATTCAGTTGGTCGCTCACCGGCAGCCGCGTCGGGTACTCACGCTCCAGCCCGAGGGCGGCGGCGAAAGCGAGACCGAACACCGCGTGCGGCGCGTAGCCGAGGCCCTCGATCATCTTGACCAGATTCATGGGCACCCCGCCCGAGGCGACCCCGACGAGCGACAGTTCCGGCGCGTAGGTCGGCGCCAGCGCGGCCGCCCACGCGCTCGCCATGCCTCCGCCGGAATAGCCGAGCAGGCCGACCGGGCTGTCCGCCAATCCGAGTTCGGCGACCCGCCGTGCGGCGCGGATGCCGTCCAGCGTGATCATGCCGCCGAGTTTGGCGGCGCCGTAGGCACTGGTGGGTCCGAGGTGGTCGGGGAGAGCGACCGACCAGCCGCGCAGCAGGAGGGCATTGAGCGCGGGCGCTTCGCGGATCGACAGGTTGGGGTCGCTGGTGTAGAGCACGCGCGACACCGTGCACTGGGTGCCGAGTGCGTTGATGATGTGCTGATAGGACAGCAGTGGCCTGCCGGGGGTGGGATTCTGCGGCGTCAGCACGGTGGTGGTGGCCGCGATCGGCTCGCCCGCGGAGTTGGTGGAGCGGAATTTGATCATCGTGACCGTCGAGCCGGGAAACATCGGTAGCGCGGGCATCGGGCGGACGGCGAGGACGTCGCCCGGCCCGGCGTGGTCCAATCCCGCCGAAGCGGCGTAGAACGGATCCGGATCCGGTGCGGGGTAGATCGGTTGCGCCGCGGCCTGCGGTGTGATCACACAGAGGGCGGCCGCTGCGGTGGCGATGAATAATCGAAGCATGGTTTTCGTCGACTCCCCTTCATCACAACGTGCTGTTCAGTAACGCTGGTGTGCTGAAGCCGAATGCAGCCGGACACCGGTCGCTCGCGACCGATGCCCGGACCTGCACACTGTAGGGGACGATCGGGAAAAAGCCGAGGTCGCCGCGCCGCTCGTCGACGGGGGGCGCGCCGCGCGCCCGTCGGCTACCGTGACCCGGTGCTTTTGCTGGTCGTCGGCGTGGTCCTGCTCGGTGTGTTCGCGGTGCGATTCGGCAGGGACCGCAGGCGTCTGGGCCACGGGGTGTTCCTGCTCCTCGGGCTGGGGTTCGTCGGCGCGTGGGTGGTCGGCCGGATCATCGAGGGCGATCGCACGGTGGTGCTCGCGCCGCTGGTGGTGCTGCTGTCACCGCTGCTGGTGCTGGCGCTGGCCGGGTTGTCGATCGCCAACGGCGCGCAGTTGGTGCGCCGTGAGGGTTGGCGTCTTCCGAATCTGTTGCCGCTCGGACTCGGTATCGCCCTGTTGACGCCGTACGTGGTGCTCGTCCTGGCACTGCTGACCGAAAACATTTGGCTGGTAGTGCTTCTGGCGTCGCTCACGATGACGATCAGCTACGTGGGATTTCTGTTCGCGGCGTTCCTGTTGTATTCCCTGTGCTACGGACTGTTGCCCTACCGTCCGGGGATGGACGCGATCGTCGTGCACGGCGCCGGGCTGGTCGACGGTGAGGTGACGCCGCTGCTGGCCGCGCGCCTGGATCGGGCGATCGAGGTCTACCGTGACGAAGCCGGCGCGGGGCGCGCCCCACTGTTGATCGCCAGTGGCGGTAGGGGAGACGACGAGGAGGTCTCCGAGGCCTCGGCCATGGGTGATTACTTGATCGACCGGGGCGTGCCGGAAGACCGCGTCGTGCTGGAAGACCGGTCGGGAACGACCGAGGAGAATCTGCTCTTCACCAAACGGCTGCTCGGCGAGCGCGGTCCCACTACGCGCATGGTGCTGGTGACGAGCAACTTTCACATGTTGCGCACGGCGATCCTGGCCCGCCGCCTCGACCTCGACGCCGAGGTGACGGGCGCCAAGACCGCCTTCTACTACTTGCCGAGCGCCTTCCTGCGCGAGTTCGCCGCGCTGCTGGTGGCCTACAAGTGGAGCAACGCGATCGTGGCCGTGGCGCTGGTGTCGCTTCCGCCGCTCGCCCTGCTGGCCACCCGCGGGTGACTCAGAAGCTCTTGTGCGGAACGCCTACGGTGAGACCGCCGTCCACCACGAACTCGGCGCCGGTCGAGTACGACGATTCGTCGCTGGCCAGGAACGTCACCAGGGCGGAGACCTCGGACGGGTCGGCGCCGCGGCCGAGCGGGATCTGGAGGAAGTCCTCCGGGATGTTCTCGGTCATCGGTGTACGGATCAAGCCGGGGTGCACGGAATTCACTCGGATCTTGTACTTCGCCAGCTCGAGCGCGGTGGATTTGGTGAGCCCGCGCACGGCGAACTTGGTGGCCGTGTAGCCGTGCAGGCCCGGGCTGCCGCGCATGCCTTCGACGGAGGAGATGTTGATGATCGAGCCGCCGCCTGCATCGATCATCGCGGGCGTAGCGGCCTGCATCCCGAGGAATGTGCCGGTGAGGTTGATGTCGATGATCCGTTGCCATTCGGCCAATTCGAACGCGACGAGCAGGTTGCCGTTCACGATGCCCGCGTTGTTCACCAGGACACTCAGTGACCCGAAGCGCTCCACCGCCGCGCCGACGGCTTGGCGCCAGTCTTCCGGCTCGCGCACGTCGAGGTGGACGTAGGCGGCGTTGTCGCCGAGTTCCGCGGCGACCGCGGCGCCTTCGTCGTCGAGCACGTCGCCCAACACCACGCGCGCGTCCGCGGCGACCAGGGCCTTGGCGTGCGCCGCGCCCATGCCACGCGCTCCGCCGCTGATCAACGCCACCTTGCCGGTCAACCGCCCCATCCGGGATACCTCCGTCTCTCGATCTGCCTGTAACACGTTACAGAAAATGCGCCTGGTGTCGACACGTCTCGCGACAGTAGCCCAGGCGGTCGCCGGTGACGGCGTGATCGACCGCGCGTCCCGGTGAGCGGGCCGTCGATGCCATTCCTGTGCGCCGCAGATATGGAACGTGTTCTAGAATTGCGGAGGTGTGACCACTCGGGAGGTGCGCTATGACGAACCCCGGCCGAAGCGTGACGCGGTTCGGCGGACGTTTGCGGGTGCCGGATATCGCCGAGGTGCCCGGTGGCCGCCTGGTCGAGCTGGCGGGTCGAGGCCGGACCTACGTGGTCGACATCCCGGGGCCCGAGCACGCGCCCGCGCTGGTGCTGCTGCACGCCACCGCCTGCACCGCGTACCTCACCTGGTTCCCGTCGCTGGCGGAGCTGGCCCGGCGGTACCGGGTCATCCTGTTCGACCAACGGTGGCACGGGCGCGGCATCCGCTCCGAGCGGTTCACCCTGGAGGACTGCGCCGACGACGTGGCGGCCGTGCTCGACGCGTTGGAGATCGACCGAGCCATCTGCGCAGGGTTTTCGCTGGGCGGAATCGTCAGCCTGCTGGCGGGACGTCGCCATCCGGACCGAGTGAGCGGGCTGGTGCTGTGCGCGACGCCCTATCGGTTCCGCGAGAAATGGCGCGAGCACGCTTTTCACCGGACGTTCGGCGCTGTCGCCGCCGCTGTGGAGCAATACTCCTACCGTCGTGCCGAGAAGCTCGCGGGCCGTCTGCCCGAGCTTCCCGAGATCACGTGGGCGCCGGGACGGTTGAATCGCTGGGCGCTCGGCGAGTTCCGCAGCACCAGCGGGTGGGCGCTCACCCAGGTGCTCGCCGCGGTGGGGCGCTTCGACGCGACCGCGTGGTTGCCGGAGCTGACGATGCCGACGGCGGTGGTGATCACGACCCGAGATCGCGCGATTCCCGTCTATCGGCAGATGGAGTTGGCGACGATGATTCCAGGGGCGAGCAAGCATCTGGTCGCGGCCGGGCACGCGTCCTGTGTGTTGGAAGCCGATCGTTTCGTACCGGTGCTGCTCGAAGCCTGTGCGGCCGTCGCCGCGAAGATGTGACTCGGCGGGTCCCGTCCGGCGGCGGTGGCGGACCGGGACCCGGCGCTCAGCCCGACGTGCGTGCCGCGGCGAGCAATTCGGCGACCACGCCGGGAACGGCGTCGGCCAGCGCGGCGATGTCGGGCACCAGTTCCTTGCAGGCGATGAATCCGAAATTCAGCTTGTCGTTGTTCGACAGCACGGTCACCGTCAGGCCCGCGCCGTGGAACACCGGTCCGAACGGGTACATCCCGTCCACCCGGATGCCGAGGAAGTACAGCGGCATCGGCGGACCGGGCACGTTGGACACCACCAAGTTGTGCACCACCGGGTGCTTCTCCGCCAGCTTGAGCGAGGAGTACATCCGTGCGGCGAGCCGGAATGTGTTCGGCGGGGCGTATTTCGACCAGTCCTGCAGGAAGTCGGCACCCATCACCTCGTGCTCTTCCTTGGCTCCCCGGTTGGCCTCGGCCACCTCGCGCAGGCGTTCCACCGGGTCGGCGATGTCGGTGCCCAGCCGCGCGAACAGCGTGGACACCTTGTTGATCCCGGCCTTGTGCCGGGTCGACTCGTGCACGGACACGGGTACGGACGCGATGAGCGAGCGGTCCGGCAGCTCGTCGCGCCCGGCCAGATAGGTACGCAGCGCACCGGCGACGACGGTCAGCACCACGTCGTTCACCTTGACGCCGAACGCGGAGCGGATCTCCTTGACGGCGTCGAGTTCGGCCTCGGTGAACGCGACGGCGCGGTGCGGGGTGATGGCGAGATTGAACGGCGTGCGGGGAGCGGAGAACGGGATGGCCATGCCCGTCTTGTTCTGGCGACGGCGCTGCGCGAAACCGGCGACTACGCCGACCGTTTTCGGCAGCATCCCGACGATGCCCGCTCGGGTCGGGAACTTCACCACCGCCTCGGCCAGCAATTGCCAGTCATTCGGTTTCGGCTCGGGGCGCCACTCCTGGTCGGGTACCTCCTTGGCGGCACCCGGCTCCAGATCGCACAGGTGCATCATCAGGTCGGCGCCGGTGATGCCGTCCACGGCGGCGTGGTGGTATTTGCACACCACCGCGACCTTCCCGTCGTCGAGACCCTCCACCACGGACATCTCCCACAACGGGCGGTCGCGATCCATGGGGCGGCTGGCGATGTCCCCGACGAGTTCGGCCAGTTCGCGGCGTCCGGCCGGCGCCGCGATCGCGATGCGGCGGACGTGGTAGTCGAGGTCGAAATTCTCGTCCTCCACCCACACGGGATGGTCGAGGTTCAACGGCACCTCGTACACGCGGCGGCGCATCTGCGGAATCAGGGGAAGTCGCCGAGCCAGTTCGGCTTTGAAGCCGTCGAACGAGTAGCCGCCCGACGACGGGTCGAGGATCAGCAGCGCGCAGACGTGCAGATGCTGGGTCCCGGTTTCCAAGTAGAGAAAGCTGGCATCCAATCCGGTCAATCGTTCCATAGCAAAAGACTACTAGAACACGTTCTAATTTTGGGCTGGAAACGGCAGGTGTGACGACTGTCGCGGGTGGTGTCACCGTACAGCGGTGCGTGACGCTTTTGTGTGTTACCGAAAGTTCCACGTATGTGTATGATCCTTGCTACGGATATGTAGGAATCGCGCGGCGACGCGGGCGCGTGAGGATCGAGGAGTATCGATGAAGCTACTTCGCAGGGCCGGGCGGCGGCCCGACACCGACCCGGGCGCCGTGGCGCTGCACGCCCGCAACGTGCGCTTCGACTGGTCGGACACGCCGCTGCGCTGGATGCCCGCCGAGCCCATCGCCTCGCATCTGATCAACTCGCTGAATCTCTTGCTGCCCGAAGGGGAGCGCATGTTCTGCGCCGCCTACGCCGAGGCGCTGCCGTACGTGCGGGACGAGCGGCTGCGGGAGGCGATGCTCGGGTTCATCGGTCAGGAATCGATGCACGCCGAGACGCACGACAAGGTGTTGCACGAGGTGCTCGCCGCGCACGGCATCGATCCCGAGCCCTATCTGCGGCACGCCGAGTATCTGTTCCGCCGCACGCTCGGGCCGAGAGATGTCGAAGGCGTCGCCGAACGGCAGGTGATGGTGGAGCGGCTGGCCTTCATCGCGTGCCTGGAGCACTTCTTCGCCTACCTCGGCGACTGGGTGCTCAACGCGGATCTGGAGCGGTTCGGCGCCGACCCGCGCATGGCGGACCTGTTCCGCTGGCACGGGGCGGAGGAGGTCGAGCACCGGCACGTCGCGCACGACGTGGCCGTGTACTTCGGGGCCGGATACGTGCGGCGCGCGGCCCTCATGCTGCTGGTGTTCCCCATCTTCCTGACGTTGGTGGTGCGCGGCACCAAGTTCCTCGTCCACCAGGACCGCGACCTGCCCGATTACGGCTATCCGGGGCTGCTGATGCGGGTCTTCGGTGCGATGTGGCGCGGCGCGTTGCCCGGCGTCCCCTCGCTGCTGTGGAGTGCGTTGAGCACGTTCAGGCCCGGCTACAACCCGGAGACGGTCGGCTCCACCGCTCAGGCGGTGGCCTATCTGGCAAAGTCCCCGGCGGCGCGGGCGATCGCCTCGTGAGGTCGCCGGTTCCCGATCAATTGCCCGCAGACCTGTTCGGCAGACGCGAGCGCGACCGCACCGTGCGGGTGCTCGACGCGGTGGCCTCGGCTCGACTGCGCTGGACCGCTCTGATCAATCGGCGCGATCCGCGGCCGAAGACGGACGATCGGCGGCTCGCGCTGGTGGTCACCGAGCGGCGGATCGAGGCGCACGACCAAGACGTGGTGAGCCTGCGGCTCGCCGCCCCTGACGGGCGCGCGTTGCCGCCCTGGCGTCCCGGCGCGCATCTCGACCTCGAGCTGCCTTCCGGCCGTTTGCGGCAGTACTCGCTGTGCGGCGACCCCGCGGACGTCCGCGCCTACCGGGTGGCGGTGCGCCGGATCCCCGAAGGCGGCGGTGGATCTGTCGAGGTGCACGACTGTCTTCCGGTGGGTTCGGCGATCGTGGTGCGCGGTCCGCGCAACGCCTTCCCGTTCGCCGTGCCCGGTCACGGATCCCCATCTGCGCGTCTGCATTTCGTGGCGGGCGGCATCGGTGTCACGCCGATCCTGCCCATGGTCAGGTTGGCGCACCGGCTGGGTATCGAGTGGTCGATGGTGTATACGGGGCGCAGCCGGGATACCTTGCCCTTCCTCGACGAGTTGGCGGGATTCGGCGACCGCGTCGTGGTCCGCACCGACGACGAACACGGTCTCCCCGATGCGGGCGCCCTGCTGCCCGGCGTCGGACCCGACACCGCCGTCTATTGCTGCGGTCCGGTGCCGATGATCACCGTCGTTGCCGATTCGGTGCGGGAAATCCCCCAGGTGGAACTGCATTTCGAGCGGTTCTCGCCACCGCCGATCGTGAACGGTAAGCCGTTCGAGATCGAATTCGCTTCCACGGGGGAGGTGGTCGATGTCGCCGCGGACCGCACCGCGCTCGACGCCATCCTCGCTTCCCGGCCCGACCGCCCGTACTCGTGCAGACAAGGATTCTGCCGCACCTGCAAGGTCCGGGTACTGGCCGGCGAACCCGACCATCGCGACAGCGTGCTCACCGACGCCGAGCACGAGGCGGGCGCGATGCTCGTCTGCGTCTCGCGCGCCGACGGTGGCCGCCTCGTGCTCGATCTGTGATCCGACCCGCCATTCGGCTGAGGAGAAACCTGATGACCACCACCGAAATCGCCGAAATCCCCGCGGTGGGACGCAGCGTGCGCAGCGGCGAATTCGACCTCGCCGTCTACGAATACGGTGACCCGGCCGCGGAAACCATTGTGCTGGTGCACGGTTGGCCGGACACCCATCACCTGTGGGACGCCGTTGTTCCGCGCCTGGCTCGACGCTTCCACGTCGTCGCCTACGACACCCGCGGGCACGGACGCTCCACCCGCACCCGGCGCACCGCCGACTTCCGGCTCGACCGCCTGGCCGCGGACTTCTACGCGGTCGCCGACGCGGTCAGCCCCGATCGGCCCGTACATGTGCTCGCCCACGACTGGGGTTCGGTGCAGGTATGGGAAGCGGTGTGCGAGCCCGGCGCGGCGGCCCGGATCGCGTCCTTCACCTCGGTCTCGGGACCGAACCTGGACCACGTCGGCAAATGGATCCGCGACCGGCTGACGCGTCCGACACCGCGCAACGTGTGGCAGCCGTTCACCCAACTGCTGTCCTCGGCATACACCTTCTTCTTCATGACGCCCGGGCTGCCGCGCGCCACCTTCGGACTGGTAGGGACCGAACGCCTCTGGCGGCGGGTCGTCGCGCTGATGAACGAGACCGAGCCGTCGAACGTGCGTCTCGGCCCCACCTTTCGCGCCGACATCGTCGACGGCCTGCTGATCTACCGCGCGAACATCGTGCAGCGCATGCTCGCCCCACGCGAGCGGCGCACCGAAGTGCCGGTGCAGCTGATCGTCGCCGGACGCGACGTCGCCGTGCGACCCGCCGGATTCGACGACGAACACAAGTGGACCGAGCGGCTGTGGCGGCGGGACGTCCCCGCCGGGCACTGGATGCCGTTCTCTCATCCGGAGTTGCTGGCCACCGCGACCACCGAACTGATCGACACCCTCGGCGGCTCGGCGGCGCCCCGGACTCTGCGCCGCGCCGAGGTGGGGCGGTCCGCGCGGCCGTTCGATGATCGACTTGTGGTCATCACCGGCGGTGGCAGCGGCATCGGGCGCGCGACCGCGCTCGCCTTGGCCCGTCGCGGCGCGGAGATCGTCGTCTCCGACATCGATCCGGCGGCGGCGAAGGAGACCGCCGAGCTGATCGCCGCCGAACACGGTGCGGCGCACGCCTATCCGCTCGACGTCGCCGATGAAGGCGCGATGCGCGCGCACGCCGAGGCGGTGCTGGCGACCCACGGCGTCCCGGACATCCTGATCAACAACGCGGGGATCGGTCAGGCCGGTGGATTCTTCGAGACGTCGGCGGAGGAATTCGACCGGGTGCTGCGGATCAACCTAGGCGGGGTGGTGAACGGCTGCCGCGCGTTCGGTCCGGCCATGGCCGAGCGCGGTCTCGGTGGACACATCGTGAACCTGTCGAGCATGGCGGCCTACAGTCCGCAGCAGGGGTTCAGCGCCTACGCCACCAGCAAGTCGGCGGTGTTCATGTTCTCCGACTGCTTGCGAGCGGAAGTCGCCGGTCGCGGCATCTCGGTGCACACCATCTGCCCCGGCATCGTGCACACCGACATCGTGCGGCGCACTCGGTTCTCCGGCGTCAGCGCGGAGGAGGAGAAGCGCAAGCAGGAGCGTTACGACAACCTGTACCGGATGCGGCGCTACGGGCCGGAGAAGGTGGCCGAGCGGATCGTGCGCGCGGTGCAGCGGGATCGCGGCATCGTGCCGGTGACGCCGGAAGCCCACTTGCAGTACCACTTCGGCCGGTTCGCGCCCGGCGTCGTCCGATTCCTGGCGGCGCGGGTGAAGCTGACCTGAGATCAGGAGGCGAGAGTGCGGGCCAGCTCCGCCTCGACGGCCACGACCCGATCGGCGTCGATGCCCCACGGGTGCTCGACACCGACCCGCCGGTCCAGATCCCACAGCACGCATTCCTCGCCGGGAGCCGCCACGAACGACCACGCGACCACGGTGCGGCCGAGCTGTTCGTCCATGGATCCGTGCGCGGGGTTCGCCGGCCGGCGCCTTCCGGGAAGTGGTGCAGGAAGCGGCCGTAGGCCCTCGCGCAGAAATCGGCGTAGCGCGTGGTGCACAGGATGAATCCGTGCCATGCCTCGTCGACCGCGTGTGACGGCATGCCGATCACCTGGTTGTCACGCATGGCCGCGCCGCAGCACAGCAGCCACTGGCGCAATCCCTTGTCCACCAATTCCCGTGGCTGCCAAGGGCAGGTCTTGTAGACTGCCTCGGGCAGTTCCAGCGCGTCGACGGCGGCGCGTACGGTCGCCAGGTCGACCTCGCGCACCGGGTTTCGACGGAACCTGAAGTTCACCACAGTTCACTGTACGTGCGCGCCGATGTGCCGCTACCGTTCTGACATGAGCGCACTCATCTTTCTGATCATCCTGTTGATGGTGCTGCTCCTCGTGGCGGCTCCGATCATCGCCGTAGTCGCCATCATCCGTTCGCAGCGCAACCGCTATCAGCCGCCGCCGTACGGTGCGTGGCGCGGTGGGAACCGAAGCGGCGGATATTACGAGGGGGGTTCCACAGATCCGTTCTGGGCGGCCGGCGGAGCCGGTCTGATCGGCGGATCCGACCAGCCGAGCGGCTGTGGCGGCGGGCATCAGCACCACCACGGCCATCATCACCACGGCAGCAGTTGCGGCGGGGGAAGCGGTTGCGGCGGCGGGAGTAGTTCCAGCTGCGGCGGCGGCAGTAGTTCCAGTTGCGGTGGTGGCAGCAGTTCCAGCTGTGGTGGTGGCAGCAGCTCCAGCTGCGGCGGCGGTTCCTGACGCACGATTTGACCTCAACACGACTTCAGGTTCCATGCTGATCTTCGTCCGAAGACGGCAAGGAACGACGAAGGGTGTGTGACATGCGGGCTGTGCAAGCCGGTGAGTTCGGTGGACCGGAAGTGCTCGTGGTTCGGGAGCTGCCGGATCCGGTGGCGGGACCAGGGGAGGTGGTCGTCGACGTGGCCGCCGCGGATGTGATGTTCCTGGACACCAGGCTGCGGAGCGGTTGGGGAACCGACTTCTTCGCGATCGAGTTGCCCTATGTGCCCGGCGGCGCGGTCGCCGGGGTGGTGGCGTCGGTCGGTTCCGGCGTCGATTCGTCCTGGATCGGCAAGCGGGTGTCGACGCCCACCGCGGCCAGCGGCATCGGCGGCGGCCTGCCGATCGGCGGATATGCCGAGAAAGCGCTGGCCAAGGCGGATACGCTGACTGCCTTGCCGGAGGGGCTGACCGCGACGCAGGCCGTCGCGCTGGCCCACGACGGTCGAACCGCGCTCGCGGTGTTCGACCATGCCGCCGTCCAGCCTGGGCAATGGGTCCTGATCACCGCCGCGGCCGGTGGGCTCGGTGTGCTGCTGATCCAGCTCGCCCGTGCGGCGGGCGCGCACGTCCTCGCCGCCGCACGTGGCGCCGCCAAGCTGGAACTCGCCGAGCGGCTCGGCGCGACCGCGGTGGTCGACTACTCCGCGCCCGACTGGGCGGCGAAGGCGCGCGCCGCGACCGGGGGAGCGGGCGCGCACGTGGTGTTCGACGGCGCGGGCGGCGCGCTCGGCGAGGCGGCGCTCACGGTTGCCGCTGATGGCGGGCGTTTTTTCGGATACGGAGCCGCCGCAGGCCAATTCGCCGTACTGAACCAGGAAACCGCCGCGGCGCGCGGCATCAGCGTCTACGGGCTGTTCGACATCACCGGCGCGGACATCGATTGGCAGGCGATCGCCCGGCGCGCTCAGGAGGAGGTCGTCGCGGGCCGCCTCGAGGTCGTCATCGGTCAGACCTTCCCGCTCGACCAGGCCGACCGGGCGCATGCCGCCATCGAGTCGAGGGCGGCGCTGGGGCGCACTTTGTTAACAGTGTGAACAAACCGGCGAACTGGACAATCGACGTAGTGCGCTGCTTCGGCGACGGCGCTAGGGTGCCGGGGTGGAAACTGTGCTCGTCGTCGCAATCGTCATCGTGGTCCTCGGCTTCGTGGTAGCTGTCGTCCAGTTCGCCAGCAGGCCGCCGAAGGAAGCCGAGCCATGGGACGACCATGACGACGCCGAGGACTACGAGGACGACTGGGACGAGGACTACCGCGAGGGCTGACCCCGCTACGCCGGGGTCAGCACCACGATCGCGATGGGCCGCTTGGTCAGCTTTTGATAGGCGCTGTAGCGCCCCTTGTTCACCTTGTCGACGAGCGCCCACCGCCGCGCGTACTCGGGATCATCCGGCAGCGTCGCCCGGGCCCGCACCGTCAGTTTCCGCCGTCCGACCTGGATTTCGCACTCTGGTCGGGCCTTCACGTTCGCCAGCCATCCTGGCGGCCGCGGCGATCCGCCGTTGGACGCCGTCACCAGATAGTCCGCACCGTCGCGCGCGTACGTCAGCGCCGAGGTCCGTTCCTTGCCGGACTTGCGTCCCACCGTCCGCAGCAGCAGCGTCGGATTCCCCAGCAGCAGCCGATGCCCCACCAGCCCACCGCTGTTCTCGTACACCCACTGATGCGCCTTCAGCACCTTCGTGAACAGACCGGCCATACCTGACCCTCCAGTAAGTTTCCGACCCACCCACCCTAGGTCACTCCAGCCGACTGGTCCGGAACCCACCCGACCCGGTAGCATCCCCAACGCTCGCGGTTCCCCGCGGCACGGGGCGGTAGCTCAGTCGGTTAGAGCCGTGGACTCATAATCCATTGGTCGCGGGTTCGAGCCCCGCCCGCCCCACAAATGCCCTCTGATCTGTTGAGCCGATCCCGGCGCCGGACACCCGCGCCCATATCGGGGCTACATCGAGGCCTCTCAACGCGGCCCGAGGTCAGTACCGGGGTGTGGGGTGGGCCGCATGAAATGAGTAGTTCCCTACTCGTGCTCTGTGGCTTCTGTTCGCCCATGATTCGCTCGAGACCGATTGAGGAGATGTAGCGATGAGCACCGCGTTGTGATATCCCGGTCCGCATCTGGCACTGAGTCCGGATGTGAACTCCGCACAGCTTGCTACAGCAATCTCCGCATCGGCCCGGACCAATAGGAGAACGGCGAAGCGTAAGGACGGATCGGCTGATGACTACAATCAAGAAGATAATTGTTGTCCATTCGACGGCGAACGTGAAGGACGCCGGTTCCGACGCGGTGTTCGAGCTTCAAATCGAGAGACTGCAGCCGGGGAACGTATGGGAGCTGCTGGTGAATCCCAACTTCCCGTCTCTTCCTCATGATGAACGAGAGAGGGGGCTGACCGATCTCTACAGCTTCGATTTTTCCGACCATCCCATTGATTGGTCAGGTCAGACGAGCAACCGCATCGCGATGCGCATGCTCACCCGGGAGGGTGACGGTTGGCTTCCGAAATCCATATTCGTGATCGGCATCGAGTCCGGCCGCAATGCAATCGTTCTCGGATCGCATCCAGCATGGCCGAGAACGGGCTGGTTCGATAATGGTAGCGACGCGTTGGGGCCGGAGGCGCACATTATCAGCGGCTTCAGCTGACTTCGCTATGCCGCCGGTCGATTCCGGGCCGACCTTCTGCACGCCGGCTCGGTAGCTCGGGTGCATCAACATAGGTAGGCACGTACAAAGGAGTGGGCGATAGGTGCCGAGACCGGACCGATGCCTGAGCCGGAGGGCGCTGATACCCGCCGCGTGACCAGGACCTGGTGGCATCGGATCGGCAGCCTGATTCCGAGCCAACGCGGACCGGAGAATCCCAGGTTGCACAAGGCGGTCCGGGTAGCGGGAGTCTGCCGCCAGATCTACCGCCGTGGCCAGGCTGCGCCGGGCGGCGGTGTCGGCTACGACCGCGTGCTCCAGCCAACCTATTGCGTTACCTCGGACGCGAGCGCAGCCGCATCGGCTCGTGCCGTGCGCGCTTCACGGGCGAAGGTTTCGACCATGGTGGACATGCGTAGAGACAGCGCAAAACCCCTCAGATTCGATGCTGAGGGGTTCAGGTGACTTGCGGTCAGGCTGCGCAGACGCGGTTCAGATTGTCGGTGTAAGGGTCGAGGTCGGTGACGTTGGCATCTACCAGTGCGTCGGCGTAGGCGGTGATGACGTCCTTCTCCGCGCCCTGGGCGAAAAGGGCCAGGCCGCTCAGTCGGTCGGACAGTGCTGTCGCCGTCGCCGTGTCCATGGTGCCGCCGCTCGTGTCGATCGCGAGGTTGATCAGCTCGATGGCCCTGGCGCAGAAGGGGGACTGGGCTTGCGCGGGTGCGGCGGGCAGGAAGAGTAGAGCGGCGGCGGCCGCAGCGAGCACAGCGGCGAAGGGCTTGGTCATGATTTTCCTCTCAGAACGTTGGGCTGATCGTAACCAGGCGGGAGAGCCCCTATTTCTGGTGGCTCGGTAAGTATCCGGACGCGGGTGGACACGTCGATTCGACGAAGCTAGTGTGTCGCAGCCGGGTGTGGGGCAGATGCTATTGCTCGCCGAGCTCCGCATCGCCGAGTAATTCGATCAGTTCCTGCACCGCCGCTTCGACATCGGACTCGGTGTTGCCGGGAAGCCTGCGGTACTGGACCCCTTTGAGGAACTCGGGTAGCTCCACATGCTGAAGTCGGACGGGTAGCAGTGTCGCGCGGCCTTCGATGCTGGCCTGGTACAGGCGTTGGGCCTCGGTCACGCAATACGGGCTGGCGACGTAGCTGGGCGAGAGCAGCAGGACGCCGACCGCTGTCTTCGCCAAGCTGTCCATGAGTTCGTCCAGCCAGTTCTGTCCGGTGCGTATGGATCCGGTCTTCCGATAGTCGAAGACTTCCTGGAACCTGGCATGCAGGGCCCGGCTGAACAGGTCCGCCGTTTCTCTGTCCTCGTTGGCGTAGCTGAGAAATACGACTTCTTTGCGAAGCGCGGCCGTGGTGAAATATCGGCTGGCCTGATCGGCGTCGTGGAAAAGCCGGGGCTGATGCCCGATCACATTGAGGGTTTCCTCGAAAGAGCTTCCGAGGTCGTCGCGACCCTGCCAGGACAACACCCGCCTACTGTGGCGCGGCTGGACATCCTCGAACAACGCTCCGGAGAGTTGGTCGGGCACTCTATCGGCAGGCGTGTGCAACAGGGGCAGCGTAGGCACGCCGTGCCCTGCGGCAAAGCTCGCCGCGATATATGCCGCCGGGTCGTCGAGTGCGACTACCAGCCAGTCCAGTTCGCGCAGCCGGCTGACGAACGTCAAATCGAGTCGAGGCGGCCAGGCCAGGTTCACCGGCTGCCACACCGCTTCCTCGAGGCTGCTTTCCAACACATCGCCGATCTCCGCCCTGGTGCTCCGGTTCAGCAGCAGGCCTACTTCTCTTCGGCGGTACGAGCGTGTTCCGGCGCGTGCGGAGATATGCGCCCGCAAACCGTTGGCGAAAGTCTCGAATGCTTTGGTGACGCGCGCGATCAGCGGCGAATAGCGTTCGTCGGTGATCTCCTGCGGGTCGTACTCAACGACTCGTATCTCCGGAGGGCACCGGAACAGGGCGCCGTACCGGTGGTCGCAGAAAACGATGCTGGGATACCGCAGGCGTGCGGCGATGCTCAACTCGAGCAGGAAGTACCGAGCTTCGTGCTGGAGCGTGCGCAGATCCCACGCCGTCTGCGCGTCTCCTGGTAGCGGGTATATGCCCACGAACCCGTCCGCGTCTCGCATCATCCGTTCCAGCCGTGTCGGGCTGGTGAAGGTCAGCCCTTCGTCCACGCGGAAGGCGACCGGTTGCACCTTCCGGATGATTCGCCAGAAGAACAGGTTGACATCGGGTGATCGGTACCGGTGACTGAGAAAGACGTTCGGCCTGCTGGAAGAGTCTTTCTCAGTTGCCATTCTGATCCGCCTGCGGCTCGGGAAGGACCGAACGCAGGCCGGATGTGTCGACGACCTGCTGTTGGCGGATCTTGGCGTACACCGCGTCGAAGGTGTAGCCCGCGATGAAACCGACGGACAGTACGAAGAACAGGAGCCGTCGCGCGCCGGGGCCCGTCAACAGGTCGGGCGAGGTCGCCAGTTGTGCCGAGATGAACAAGAGGACCGCGATCGCACCCGCCGACATCCCCAATACCGAACTTCGCGCCCAGTCCTCCCTGCGGTCGACGGCAGTGCGGATTATCGCCCCTGACGTCGCCGCGAGCAGGGAGCCCGCGATCAGCCCGACCAGGGTGAGCGATGCGTTGCCGTCCACCGCGTAAACCAGCGGGATCATCGCGAATCCGCCGATCAGCAAGAGCGCGCCGAAGAGCAGCCCGATTCCGGACTTGTACTTGGCATGCCGCTCGGCGCGCGACCGCATCGTCTCCGCTGATTGTTTGCGTTCCTGCTGAGTGCGCAGGATCGCGACGACATTCTCAGCGGCGCCGGCGTTCCACTCGCCGCCCAGGATCGAAAGCTCTTCCGGCGTGACGAGATTGCCGGTGCGTCCCATCGATACCCATGCCTTACGCGCGGCACCACCGAAAGCGGCGACGGGCGCGAGGGGAATATCGAACGCCATCGCCACCATCGCGGTGATCAATGTGGTGCGGCCGCCACCGATGAGTACGACACCATCGGCTTCACGCAGCGAACGGTAATAAGAGACTTCCCAGTCGTCTTCCGCTTCATGACGAATTTCGAAGCTGCCGGACTTATGTGGTGGATGCGGGAAACTGGTTTCGGAAGATCCGTACGGTGGCCGGACATGGATGGAACCGGCTCTGCACGGCTCGACGGAAAGGTATCCGGCTACCACATCGCGTTCGACGAATCGCGGCGCGCTGGAATAGACGAAGAGGTCGTAACCTGCCCTTGCCAGTTCGGCGCCGACCTCCCGCGCGGCTCGGGCGCCGTTGTCCTCGGTCCACGACGGACGGTCCTCCACCCCGCAAGGGCGTATCCCGCCGACGATCGCGATTGTGCGGCGCTCGCCGATCGAGCCGTTTGTGCCTGACTGCACCGAACATCCCCTCGTTGATCAGGTAACAGTAGGTTGGATAGTAGCGACCGGGCGGCCGTCCGCGCCGAAAATCGTTGTGCCGTAAACCCGGTTCAGCGAGATTCTCGCCGCCTCAACGGCATCCGGCCTGCCCTGGGCGCGGTCGCCTGCTCCCGACCGCGGAAGACCGGGAACCGCAGGTGATCCGGCGGGACAAGGGAAACGCCTCTGTTTCGACGCTGAGGTTTTCCGGGCGTGGCCGGTTCGGTGCTGCCGACCGGGCAATTCGAACCTGTCTTTCGCGGGCATCGGGCCGGCGAAGTCGACTCGCCGACGAGATTCGGCCATTGACGCGGGCGCGGTGCGCGAACCCGTGCTCGCCTCGGGTTTCACCCCGAGGGGTGAGTCTTTCCGACCCGTAGGACGATGATCTTGCGAGCTTCCTGAGAGAAGAGTTAGAGGGGTCATAAGAGGGAGCCTTCAACGGGCGAAGGCATCCCAACCGTCAGTTGAAGGAAGCACAATGACCAAAAACAAGATTATCGCAGCCGCAGCTGCGGCAGCCTGTGTGCCAATGATCGCTTTCGGTTCGGGTGTTGCTACCGGGTCCCCGGACGTAGCGCCTGTGCCTGCCCCTCCGGCAGCCGTAGATGTCTCCCAGCATGGGCAAGTTCAGACCGATGACGCCGTTTTGTTCTTTGCTCCGTTCTTCTGGCCGGTCTGCTTCATCCCGCCGCTGCTCTTCGTCTTCCCGATCTGCATCGCATGATCTGCTGGACGGCATCGCTGAGGAAACGACGAACGCCGCGCGTCACGCACCCTCGCCAGATCGTGGCGTGACCGTCGGCGTTTCGTCACCTAGGAGGCGCACTCGACCAGGCTCGATCCCGCAAGATTGGTGACGACGTCTGGATGCCTGGTCTACGAGTTCTTCAAGTAAACAGCAGTACTGTTCGCGCGGCATGGGGGGACGATCTTCCCCTTCGACCGATTGGATCCGGCATGTTCGAGAAACTTGCGGGAACAGCTGCTGCGTTCGCGGCATGCGCAACGCTGATCGGGGCGCACGCGGGCATGGTGCGCGCCGCCGCTCCGGTCGTGCTGGGCGGCGGCTCCGGCATCGCCGTCAACGATCAGGGCCTCTGTACGCTCACCACGATCGGGCACGACGGCGCGGGCCGGTTGGTCGGATTCACCGCGGCTCATTGCGGTGGTGCGGGTACCACCGTCGCCGCGGCGGCCGATCGCGACGCCGGCGTTGTCGGCACCATCGTCCAGGCCAACAACGACATGGACTACGCCGTCATCGTGTTCGAACCGGACAAAGTCGTACCGGTGAGCCGCGTCGGCAACACGACGATCGCCCAGGTGGGCGGTCCGGCGCAGTTCCCGGATATCGCGTGCAAGGAAGGCTATAGCACCGGCCACACCTGCGGACTGACCTACGGAGACGTGCTGGAGTCCGGGTGGACCTGGACGCAGATATGTGTCGTCCCTGGTGACTCCGGCGGGCCGGTCGTGGTCGGAACGACACTCGTCAGCATGGTGAACGCATACGTGACGGTGCCCTGCCTCGGACCTCAGCTCGGGACGAAGATGACCGCCATCATCGACGACGTCGACGCGCGCGGTGGTCCCGGAGCCGGCTTCCGTCCGATCTAGCCGGCCTACCGACCGGGCGGGGACCGCCGACATCCCCGCCCGCCGCCGGATCCGCCCGGTCCCGCGCTCGGGATGAATACGGAATTCGCGGACACCGACCGTCATCGGAGACGGCCGCGGTAGTCGAGGCAGGCGCGCCCGTCGGTGGGCGGGGCCGCGGGTGTGGTCGCGGCCGTGATGGCCTCGGTGTAAGCGCGCAAACCCTCGGCCAGCCTGCCCGCCATGTTCTCCAGCTGCTCGGGTCGCAGATGCTTGCCGAACGCGGCCGCATCCAGCAGCTGCCTGCGCACCTGGTCGATCTGCGTTCCAGCGAAGGGGATGGGCTCGTGGTCCGGCATACTCCGGCACCTTACCTCGAGTCGAACATATGTTCCCATCGGTCTGGCTGGTGTTCTTGATGTAATCGACGCCAGAACATTTATCCAAGCCGTTTGTGCTTCATCTATCTAACGTCTGACCTTCCTTTTCGGTGATCGTCTACTCGTGCGAACACCCGGATGTCGAAGGGGTCGGTTGTATGGCAGGAACTCGGTGTGCTCAGTGGGGCCATCCAAGGACGGTGAGTGCGTCGCCAGCTGACGCGGCGGTTGACGAGGCCGAGATTCACTCCCATCGGCCGAGGGTGGTCGTCGGTTCGTCGACTGATCGGATGTCGCATTGAGCGGTTGTGACCTTTGCCTGTATCGGTCGGTGACGCCGGGGCTGCGTGGGCCTGGTGCGAGTTTCGAGCAGCAGATGCTGTCGGGAATCGAGCGGCTGGAAGACGGCGACGGCTCGGACTATCGGATGCTGCGGCGCACGCTCCGCGCTGCGGCCGCGGTCAGCCGCTCGGAGGTCGAATGGATACGCCGGATGCGGGCGACCGGGACCGTCCTGCGGCCCCGAGTCAGTGTCGTCGACGGCTATGTCGCGGGCTACATCGCCCAATGGCGGGACGCCCACAGTGCACGCCTCGGTCCGGCGATCACCGACCTCGAGGTCGGTGCAGGCCTGAGCTTGCCCGACTTGCGGGATGGGTGGGAACCTGACGCGCATGCGGTGGCGGACGCGCAGACCGAGTGGAAACTTCCGCGTTCGGTCACGCGGTCGGCCAGGGAAACGGTGCTGTGGGATGGCACCGAGTTGTGGGCATACGCGCTGGCTGATGTCCGGAGCTTCAACGAGATATTGGCGCGTGTTCCGAGCAATGAGCGCGCGGTATGGCGGTGGGCGGCAAGCCAGGTATCCGGTGTGCTGGCGATGTGGTCGTGGCGGGTCGAGCCGGACGCGCGCGGACCGTTCGCCGTTGCCGCGCACGAAGTCGGAAGGTCCGCACTCGCGGCCGGAAGCCGCGCGCGCCCGCACATCTTCCGACCGCCCGCGCCGGATCTGGAGAAGGTAGCGTTCGTCCTGGCGCAGCTGTGCAGGGAGGTTCACGAGCCATCCACCGAGTCCGCCTTGGTCGGCGCGCTGATCACCAGTATCGCCGCGATAATCAAAGCTCATCGGGAACGGGGGGAAATGGCGCGAGCGTCGAGCATCTACGCCACCGCCGTGGGTCCTTTGAAGTGGATAGAGTACGACATCCGCATCACAGTTCCGACTTCGGTGATCGGCTGCCAACTGCGGCTCGGGCACGCATCGCCGTCCCTCCGAGTTAGCGCCGCGCCAGCCACCTCAGGATTCGCCGATCAGGCCCGGTCGACGGGTCCGTACCGGGCCGCAACGACATGGTGAACCCGCGGTCCACCGACATCGACGCCATGCCATGGTGCCGCGTAGTCGGCGGTGGGCATGACCTTTTGCTCGGCTACCGTCCGGCGAGCTCGGCGACGATCGGAGCGAACCGGTCGGCGAAGTCGGCGCCGAAGACGAAGTAGGAGAAGCCGATCTCCTCCCGTCGCCGCCGGATTTCCTCGGCGGCGGCCGCCGGATCATCCGGAAGTACGGCCAGTGCGTCCGCCGCGCGAAGCGCGGCAGGGTCGGTGTCGGGTGGCGCCATGTGCGGCGCGACAGTGTCGCCGATGACCGGCACGGCGAGCGCGAGCTCGACGTTCCCGATGGTGCGGAAGTCGCGTGCCAGCCGCTCGACCTCACCCCGAGGCTGAGCCCCCAGCGCGAACGTGACCGTGTCCGCGACCTCCGCCGCCAACGACCGGGCCTGTGGACCCAGTACGGCCATCGCCACGGGCGTGTGCAGGTCGGGGCCGTCGAGTTCGCGCAGCGTTTCGACGGTCTCACGCACCTGCGCCAGCCGCTCGTTCGGTGGCACGACGGACAGTCCCTTGTCGCGGAGTTCGTCCTCGATTCCCGGTCTGCCGGTGCCGATGCCCATCTCGAAGCGTCCGTCGGTGAGTAGCGACAGCGAGTGCGCTTCCCACGCCGTCAGCCAAGGCGGGCGTAGCGGAGAGGCGTACACCCAGGTGCCCACGCGCAGGTCGGTCAGGGCCGCGGCGGTGGCCAGCATGGGGCCGGGCGCCGGTTGCGTCTGCGGGAAGTCGGGCACCAGCAGCGTCGAGTAGCCGCTGTCGGCGATGCGGCGCACGCGATCTCGCCACGTCGGCAGGTCGGTCCTGAGCGGGGCGACGACCCCGAATCGAAACGGTCTCGTCATGCCTGACTTCCTCTCGGAGAGCGTCGGTTCGAACAATTGATGGATCGTTCCGGTTTACCTGACCTGGGCGGGTATTGCCCGGTCCACGATCGTCCGCACCAGTTCGGCGGCCCGCTGCTCGTCGAAAATGCCGGGCAGGGTGAGTCGTTCGAGGATGAGCCAGTTCAGGGCGAGGTAGAGCAGCACAACGGCGTCCTCGTCGCCGGGCAGCTCCGACTCCCGATAGTTGCTGATATTGAAGTCGAGATCCGCGCGTACCCGCTCGGTGAGCAGCGCCTGCAGTTCGGGCCGCCGGGTGGCCTCCAGTCGCAGTTCGAGGATCGCGAGATAGCCGGTGCGGAAATGGGAGACCCGGTCGACCACCTCGGTCATGAGTTCGGTCATGGACTCGCGGGTCTGCGGTCCGCGGGATTTCGCCATGGCGGCGTCGCTGGGGATCAGCCGCTCGTAATAGCGGTGTCCGACCTGGACGAGCAGTGCGTCCCGGTTGGGGAAGTAATTGGAGGCGGTTCCGGCGGGCACTCCCGCCTCCTGATCGACCGCCCTGAAGGTCAGGCCACGTGCCCCTTCGCGGGCCAGGACCTCGATTGACGCATCCAGCAGGGCCTGCCTGCGTTCCGGATTCGTGCGCACCACTTGACACCACTCCATCTGTAGTACTACGGTTCAAATCACTTCGCACAGAGTACTACAGTTGAGGCGGTTAAGATGCGAAAGCTTGTCTACTACGTGGCGGTCTCCCTCGACGGCTACATCGCGGGGCCGCAGGGGGAATTCGACTTCTATCCGATGTGTGAGGACATGACGGCGTGGATCAACGAGCGCTATCCGGAGACGGTGCCGACGCCTCTGCGCGAGTCCGTCGGCATGCCCCTCGACACGCCGAACAAGACCCTGGACACCCTGGTCATGGGTCGCGGCACCTACGAACCGGGCCTCGCCATCGGCTGCACCAGCCCGTACAACCACTTGAGGCAGTACGTCTTCTCGAGCACCCTCGCGCCGGTGGACAACCCGCAGGTGGAGGTCGTCGACGCCGATCCGGTCGAGCTGGTCCGGCAACTGAAGAAGGAAGCGGGCCTGGATATTTGGCTCTGCGGCGGCGGCAATCTGGCCGGACAGCTCCTCGGCGAGGTCGACCAGCTGATCATCAAGAGCTACCCCGTGATCGCGGGCGACGGCGTCAGGGCATTCACGGGCAATTTCGAGCCGACGCGATTCAAGGTCACCCAGCGCCAAGAGTTCAGCACCGGCGCGCAGGTCACCTGGTTCGACCGCGCCTGATCCGGCGCCAGACCCGCCGGAGTTCCGGCATCCCGTGGCTTCACATGAGTATTCGAAAAGGCGGAACCGATATGCGAAAGCAACGCAGCACCTTCCCGACCAAGACCAACCAGCAGCGCTTCGTGACTCGCCCCGTGCCTCCGCGCGCGGTCACCAATTCCAAGGGCGGGTGGCCCCGGCACGGCAGGTACGGGGCGCGGTAGCGCCCGATCGGCGACCTGGGCTGTCCGAAATCGTTTGCCGCGGCCGGAATCGGCTGGGATGGGAGTAGCAATGCATACCGACGTGATCATCGTGGGCGCGGGCCCGACCGGCCTGATGCTGGCCGCCGAGCTGCGCTCGGCCGGAGTGCGGCCGCTGGTGCTGGAGCGGCAGTCGCAGCCGCGGGACACCCCGAAGGCCGGTGGTCTCGGCGGGCAGATCCTGGAGTTGTTGCGCTACCGGGGCTTGCTGGATCGGTTCGAAGCGGCCTGCACCGATCCGATTCCGGCTCCCCGGTTCCCGTTCGGCGGTGTGCACGTGGACCTCACCCAGCTGGACGAGTCCCCGATGCATGCGCTGCCGCTGCCGCAACAGCAGCTGGAGCGACTACTCGGCGAATACGTCGGCGAACTCGGCGTCGATATCCGTCGCGGACACCAGGTGCTCGATGTGCGGCAGGACGCCGACGCGGTCACCGCGGAGGTCAACGGGCCGGTCGGGCCGTACCGGGTGACCGCCCGCTATCTGGTGGGCTGCGACGGTGCGCGCAGCCGGGTTCGTGACCTGGCCGGCATTCCGTTCCCCGGCACCGTATATCCGGAGGTGAATCGGCTGGCCCAGATCACCGTGCCCGATTCGGTGACCCGGCTCGACAACGGCGACCTCGAGGTTCCCGGGTTCGACGCCATCCGTGCGGGTTTCACGCGGACGGATCGCGGTCTGTTCGGGATGGGTGTGTCACCCGCCTCGGAGGCGCTGTCCGTCTACACGATCGAGGACGAGACCGTCGAATACGACGATGACGTGCCGATGACCGTGGCAGAGTTGCGCGACAGCATCCGTCGCGTGCTGGGAGTGGATCTGCCTGTGGCGGAGACATTCCGGCTGTCGCGATTCACCTTCAAGGCCCGCCACGCCGAACGCTATCGCGCGGGCCGGGTCCTGCTCGCCGGTGACGCGGCCCATCTGTTTCCCGCCACGGGCGTGGCACTCAACGCCGGAATGCTGGATGCGGTCAACCTGGCCTGGAAGCTGGCCGCCGAGGTCAACGGGTGGGCGCCGGCCGGCCTGCTGGACACTTATCACGAGGAACGCCATCTCGCCGGGGAGCGCACCATGCTGCACACCCGGGCACAGGTCGCGCTGCGGCGCGGGCACGACCCGGCCTCCGAAGCACTGCGGGCGGTCTTCCAGGAACTTCTCACCGACGAACCGCCCCTGCGGCGCATGGCGGCCCTCATCGCCGGCGCCGATATCCGCTATCGACTGCCCGATCCCAACAACCACATCTCGACCGGAACCTTCGCGCCCGACCTCACCCTGCACACCGACGACGGGACGACCAGCGTCGCCGAAGTCATGCACGCCGCACGGCCCGTCCTGCTCGACCTCGCCGACCGCGCGGACCTGCGTGATACCGCCCGAGACTGGCGGCACCGCATCGACATCCGCTCCGCCAAAGCCGAGAACCGCGAAGCCGATGCCCTCCTGATCCGCCCGGACGGCCACATCGCCTGGGCCGCGACCATCGACGAACCCGCCGACACCGCCGAGCATGGCCTGCGATCAGCGCTGTCGTTATGGTTCGGCACACCCGCGGAAACGACGATCCCGACCAGCGATTGACGACGGCAGGTCGTCACCACCGATGGAGGGCTGCCGCTTCCGAACCTCCGTCGGCGAAGACGATCTGCACGTGCACGGACATCTGCTCGTCGGATGCGGCGCTGACCAGGCCGAATGCCGTGTCAGCGGACGTGTCAGGCCAGTGTCAGGGCGGTATCAGCGGGGCTCGCGACAGTATCCCTGTGAATAGTTCAGCGATTGCGGCTTCCGGGCTGCGAAAGACATACGGGGACAAGACGATCCTCGATGGTATCGACTTGGATATCGGCGCGGGCACGATCTTCTCTCTGCTCGGCCCGAACGGGGCGGGTAAGACGACCACGGTGAACGTGCTGACCACGCTGTCGAAAGCCGATGGCGGCACGGCGCGGGTCGCCGGGCACGACATCGCGACCGATGCCGAGGCGGTGCGCGCGTCGATCGGGGTCACCGGTCAGTTCGCGGCGGTGGACGATCTGCTGACGGGGGAGGAGAACCTGCGGCTGATGGCGGATCTGCACCATCTGCGGGCCCACGAGAGCAAGCGGGTGATCACCGAATTGCTCGAACGGTTCGATTTGGCGGAGTCGGCGCGAAAGCAGGCGTCGACCTATTCCGGGGGTATGCGCCGGAAATTGGATCTGGCGATGACGCTGGTCACCAAGCCGGACATCGTCTTCCTGGACGAGCCGACAACGGGATTGGATCCGCGCAGCCGGCGCACCATGTGGGAGATCGTCCGGGAATTGACGAACGACGGTGTGACGATCTTCCTGACCACTCAGTACCTCGAGGAAGCCGATCAGCTGGCCGACCGGATCGCGGTGCTCGACCAGGGCCGCATAGTCGGCGAAGGTACACCTGACGACCTCAAGCGCCGGGTGCCCGGCAGCCACATCCGGCTCCGATTCACCGACGTCACGCAGCTCGATGCGGCGGCGCGGATCCTGCCGGGGGCCACCCGCGACGACGAGGCCCTGACCCTGCGGGTCCCCGGCGACGGCGGGACGAAAGCACTGCGGGACCTGCTGAATCGGCTCGCCGAACACTCGGTCGACGCCGAGGAGGTCTCCGTCCACACCCCTGACCTCGACGATGTCTTCTTCGCCCTGACCGGTCACGCCACCAAGGAGGCTGTCGCACCATGAGCACCATTTCCGCGCCGCTGGCCGATTCGTCGATCATGCTGCGCCGCAACTTCAAGCACATCGCCCGGACACCGGTCACGATCTTCAACGCGGCCATGATGCCGGTCGTGATGATGCTGATCTTCGTGTACGTGTTCGGCAACGCGTTCGATGTCGGCGAACAGTACATCGACTACGCGACACCGGGCATGATCCTGCTGGCCATCAGCTACGGGTTGTCGGGCACCGCGGTATCGGTGAGCTCCGATATGGCGAAAGGCGTCATCAACAGGTTCAAGGTCATGAGCGTCTCTCGTGGCGCCGTACTGACCGGCCACGTCGCGGCCACCGTACTGACCAATGTGGTGGCCATCGCGGCCGTCATAGGTGTGGCCTTCGCGCTGGGGTTCCGGCCGCCCGCGACCGCACTCGACTGGCTGGGCGCGATCGGCATCATGGCGGCGACGTCGTTCGCGGCCGCCTGGCTCACGGTCGCACTGGGAATGGCCGCGAAGACTCCGGAGTCCGCGGGCATGACCGTGGTGCCGCTGATCATGCTGCCGTTCGTGAGCAGCGCGATCGTGCCCGCCGACCAGATGGGGCAGGGTATCCGGCAGTTCGCGCAATACCAACCTTTCACGCCGATCATCGAAGCGTTGCGCGGGTTTCTCGCCGGACACCCCTCAGGTGGCGACACGGCCGCCGCGCTCGCCTGGTGCGCCGGATTCGCCGTCGTCGGATACCTGTGGTCGCGCGCCACTTTCAACAAGCGCGTGTAGTCGCGACCAGCCGCCCATTTCACACACCAACCAATTCACACACAGGAGACAGCCATGCCGACGTTCGAGACCCCGGAACCGATCGCCGTCACGATCGACGTGCTCTCCGGTGCGGTCACGGTGATCGCCTCGGACCGTATCGACACCGTCGTGGAGGTCCGTCCGGCCGACGCGTCCAAAAAGGGTGACGTGCGCGCCGCCGCGCAAACCCAGATCGAATTAACCGCAGGCACTTTGACCGTGCGAACGCCGAAAGACTGGCGGACCTACACCCCGTTCGGCGGCAACCCGTCGATCGAGCTGACCATCGAGGTACCCACCGGCTCCCAGCTGAAGGGCACCGCCGCGGTGGGCCGATTGCTGGGCGCAGGCGAACTCGGCGAATGCGACCTGGAGATATCCGCGGGCGACATCACCGTCGAGCGCCCGCGTGATTCGGTAACCGCGAAAACCGCCAAAGGCGACATCCGTATCGGTGAGGCGTCGCGCGGCGTGCTCCGGCTGGAAACGTCCATGGGCGAGCTCCAGGTCGGAATCAGCCCGAGTAGCGCGGTGCAGCTGGAAACCAACGCCCAGCACGGGACCGTGCGCAACCGGATGCAACCGGTCGACCGGTCGCAGGGCGAGGAGGACATCGTGCGGGTGTACGCGCGCAACTCCTACGGCAACATTGTCATCCAGCACGCCACGGCCGCCTGATACTGCGCTCCCGCCACCCCGTCCCGCGCACATTGTCCAACAGGTGTGCGACACCAGGTCGGTGTCGCACAACTGTTTTCGCCATGTTCAGCAAGCGAGCGCAGTGGCGACCAGTTCACGCCAGCTCGCCTGCGCACCCTCCTTCGTCGCCTCGGTGAACCGCACTTCGCCGAGGCGACGTCGTGCTGTCTGCTCGATCCGTTCCACATCCGGTTGGGAACGGTCGGACAGGCCGCGCACTGCGGCACTCGCCGCGAGCAGCCGGACGGCCTGCTCATCGTGGTCGGCGCGTTGCGCCAGGTCGGCGATCCCGACGAGCACCTGAGCGGTCAAAGGCGCGTATCCCGCATCGGATGCCGCCTGGAAGGCCGCGTCGTGGTGTTCGCGGGCTTCATCGAGCCCGTCGGCGAGGTAGCCGAGCAGGTTGTGGGTCCGCGCCCTGACGTAGCGCTGCTCGGCATCGCTGCCGAGGAGGGTTGTCGCGAGATCGATCTGCCGGTACGCCTGCTCGGTGTCGTCGCTCCAACGAGCCAGCTCCGCCCTGGTCAGGGCGAGTTCGGCCAGTGCGTTCGGCCAAGCGGAGCGATCCGCGTGCCGCTGCGCCTCGGCCATGGCGGCCGCACTCGCCTCCGCATCGCCCAGCAGCCAGTACAGCTGAGCCTGCCGCGCCCGCATCAAGAAAACGTCCTCGATCGCGCCGACCTCGGTGACCACCGCGATCGCCTGGTCGAGATGCTCGCACGCACCGGCGAACTCACCGCGCATGGCGATTCGATTCGCCAGTTCGGTCAGAGCGAACGAGATCCCCCAGCGCTCGCCGATGGTCCGGAACTCGGCGAGCGCCGTCTCCAGATACTCGTCCGCCTCCCGCCCCTGCTGTCCCAGCGCGATCCGCGCCTTGCCGAGCTGGAGCCGGGCCAGCGCCCGCACCCAAGGGTCGTCATCGGTGAGCAGCGGTTCGAACGCGGGCAGCAACGCGTCCGGCCCCTGCAACATGCGTTCCAGCGCTGCGACGAACGCCAGCAGCGGGTATCGCCCCCGACTGCGTCGGCTGAACAGGTATGCCTTGTGGATCCATTCCTCCACTTGGTGCTCGTCACTCGGCCCGGAGCTCATGAAGTGCACGACCAGCCCGTACACCCTGGCCCTGATCTCGTCGTCCACCTCGCCGGACGTGTCGGCAGCCGCGGTGATCAGCTCCATGCCCTCGGCCTTGTGGCCGCCGAGCCACCAGTACCAGCCCGCGGCCGCCGCGAGCCGCATCGCCCCGGTCGCGTCCGCGGCCGCGAGCGCGCCACGCATCGCGACGGCGATGTTGTCGTGTTCGACCTCGAGCGTGGCGAGCCACTCCAATTGCTCGGCGCGGCGCAGGTGCGGCTCCGCGATGTCGGCGAGTTCGGTGAAGTACGCGAGATGCGCTCGGCGCGCCGAATCCGATTCGCCCGACTCCTCGAGCCGGTCCCGGGCGTACTGCTTGATCGTGTCCAGCATCCGGAAGCGCGGCCCGCTGTCCTCCACGGTACGCAGCAGCGATTTCTCGGTCAGCGCGGTCAGCAGCTCGAGCACCTCCCACCGCTCGACCGCCATGCTCTCCTCGCCCTGGGCTTCGGGCCCCGCGCAGACCTGCTCGGCCGCCTCCAGGCTCGCGCCGCCGGAGAACACCGCGAGCCTGCGCAGAACCATCCGTTCGGAGTCGGTGAGCAGCTCCCAGCTCCAGTCGACTACCGCTCGCAACGTCCGGTGCTGCGGAATCGCGGTGCGGCTGCCGCCGGTCAGCAGACGGAATCGATCGTCGAGGCGGTGGGCGAGCTGGTCGAGGGACATGGTGCGCAGTCTGGCCGCGGCCAGTTCGATCGCCAGGGGGATTCCGTCGAGGGCCCGGCAGACGCGCGCCATGGTCGACAAGGTGGGAGCATCGGCCGCGAGATCCTGACGCACCGCACCTGCCCTGTCCCGCAACAGCTGCACCGCCGGGGATGACTCGATCTCGCCGGGATCCGCGTCCTGCGCGGGCAACGCCAACGGCTCGACCTGCCATAACGCCTCGCCCATGATGCCGAGCGGTTCGCGGCTGGTAGCGAGGATCCGCAGCCGCCCGCACTCTCCGAGCAGCCGGTGGGCGAACGCCGCCGCGGACTCGATCACGTGCTCACAGTTGTCCAGGATCAACAGCGTTTCGCGCTCGCGGATCGCCGCGACGAGCCGGTCCATCGGTTCCGCGTTCGGTGCGCCGCCGAGCAGCGCGTCGCGGAGTCCGAGCGCGGCGAGGGCGGATTGCGCCATGTCGCCACTCGCGCCGACGGACGCCAGTTCCACCAGCCAGGCCCCGTCGGGCAGGTCGTCGAGCATGGTTCGCGCGGTTTCGAGGGCCAACCTGGTCTTGCCCGAGCCGCCAGGACCGGTCAACGTGGTGAGCCGATGGTTCGCGATGAGTTCGCGCACGGCGGCGATATCGGCGTATCTGCCGACGAATTCGGTCAACTCGGCCCGCAGGTTCGTGTTGCGGTGGTTCTCCTCCGTTCGCACTTCGCCGCGCAGGAGCGCCACGTGTAATGCGGAGAGTTCCGGCGACGGATCGACGCCCAGCGTGTCGGCGAGTGCCTCCCGTGCGCGCTGGTACGCGATCAGCGCCTCGGCGCCGCGACCCGCGGCGCCGAGCGCGCGCATCAGCGCGGCGACGAGCCGTTCCCGCACCGGGTGCCGGGCCACCAGCTCGGTCAGCTCGGTGATCAGCTCCGTACCCCGGCCGAGGCGGACCTCCGCTTCGTACCGATCCTCCATGGCGGCGAGGCGCAGCCCCTCCAGCCGGGTGACCACCGCGTCGAAAGCCTCGCTGTCCGGTATTCCGACGTCCTGCATCGGCGCACCGCGCCACAGCTCGACGGCCTCGTGCAGGAGCTGGGCCTGTCGCGCGTCGTCACCGCCGCGGGCCTGGTCGAGAAGCCGTTCGAACCGCAGGGCGTCGACGGCGTGGGGTTCCACCGTCAGCCGGTATCCGCCCGCCTGCCCGTCGAGCGCCCCGTCCGGCAGCACCCTGCGCAGCCGGGAGACCAGTGCCTGCAAGGCGTTCGCCGCGTCGGCGGGCGGTTGCTCACCCCAAATCCAGTCGACCAGCGTCGCTTTCGGGACTACGCGACCTGGTTCGAGCGCGAGCGCGATCAACAGCGCCCGCAACCGAGCGCCCGGTACCTCGATCAATCCGCCGTCGTCTAGTCGGATCTCGAGCGGTCCAAGCATCCCGATCTGCACCGGCCCATTCTGCCGTGGACCCTCGGCGGTGAACCGGGCCGCCCGTCCCCGGGGTGATAACCGCTCCGATGGCGGCGACCGACACCGGTCGGCCGCAGCGTGCCGAGATGTCGGCTTGCCGGAGAGCAGGCGCATACGCGATCTGATCGGCTCTGCGCGGAGGCGGCGCGCGTCGACCAGGGCGAACGCCGTATCGGCTGCGTGTCAGGCCGGTATCAGGTCGGTGTCAGCCAGTCGGGCGACAGTTCTCCTGTGAACAGTTCAGCAATGACAGGGCTGAGGAAGGTGTTCCGGACGCCGCTGTGCACCAGTGCACTTGCCCACGGTGTGCGCTCTCTCCCGGTCACCTGGGAAAAGGGGTAGCCGGTGGAACTCAGAGTGGACCGTGAGCGCTGCGTCAGCGCCGGCATGTGCGCACTGACCGCCCCTGGAGTATTCGACCAGGACCCGGAGGACGGCCGGGTGGCGCCGCTGAACCTCACACCCGCGCCCGAGTGGGAGCAGGCCGTCCGCGAGGCGGCCCAGTTGTGCCCGTCCGGCGCGATCACCATCGTTCGACAATCGCCGCGAGAGGAAATTCGATGAGTCAGACGGCCCCCATCCCGCACGGCCTCCCCCTGGAGCGCGACGCGGGACCCTTCGACCCACCCCGCGAGATCACCCGGCTGCGCGAAGCTCGCCCGGTCAGCCCCCTGATCTTCCCCGACGGTCACGAGGGCTGGCTCGTCACCGGCTACGACGCGGTTCGCCGGCTCATGGCCGACACCCGGTTCAGCTCCCGCCAGGACATCGGCATCGTCCACGTGCCGTACGAGACACCCGGCATGCCCGTCGCCACCGAACCGTCACCGCAGGTGCCGGGCTTGTTCATCGCCATGGACCCGCCGGACCACACCCGGCTGCGGCGGAAGCTGACCGGCGCGTTCACCGTCAAACGGATGAGGCAGCTCGAGGAGCACATCATCGACATCGCCGAGCGGCAATTGGACCAGATGGCGCGGCTGACCCCGCCGGTCGACCTGGTCGAGGAGTTCGCGCTGCCGGTGCCTTCGCTGGTGATCTGCGAGCTGCTCGGCGTGCCCTACGCGGACCGCGAGACCTTCCAGGTCAACTCCGCAAAGTTCTTGGTCAAGGACCAATCGCTCGAGGAGAAGATGGCGGCGTACGGCGCGATGGCGACGTACCTGGCCGAACTGGTCACACGCAAGCGCGCCGAACCCGGCGAGGACATACTGTCCGACCTGGCCCGCCACGACGACCTCACCATCGAGGAGCTGACCGGCATCGCCTTCCTGTTGCTGCTCGCGGGCCACGAGACCACCGCGAACATGCTCGCGCTCGGCACCTTCGCGCTGCTGGAGCACCCCGAACAACTGGCCGAACTGCGCGCCGACCCGGATCTGCTTCCCGACGCCGTCGAGGAACTCATGCGGTACCTGTCGGTCGCCGACATCTTCTATCGCTACGCCACCGACGACATCGAACTCGGCGGTGAAACGATCGGCAAGGGTTCCACCGTGGTCGTCTCGCTGCTGGCCGCCAACCACGACCCCCAGCGTTTCGACCATCCCGACACCCTGGACCTGCACCGCAAGGCCCGCGGCCACCTGTCCTTCGGCCACGGCGTCCACCAATGCCTCGGCCAGCAACTGGCCCGCATCGAGATGCGCGCCGGTTTCGCCGGACTGCTGCGCCGCTTCCCGACGCTCGAGCTCGCCATCCCCGCCGGTGCGGTGAAACTCCGGACCGACATGAATATCTACGGCGTCCACGAACTGCCGGTCACCTGGACGGAGACGGCACGGTAGAACTGTCGGCCGAGCGCGTGGGAACGCGCCTGCACGGCCGGTCCGTCAGCCCTGGCCGTATCGGTTGTCGGCCAGGGCGGGCATGCCCATGACGAGGCGCGCTGTGGCCAAGGCGCGCAGCGTATTTCCGGCGTCGTCCTCGTCACCGGCGGTGGGGTGGTTCGAGCCCATGCGAAAGAACACGAAGTAGGCCGTGTGGGCCGCGACGGGCCGGTGGCATGAATACCGCTCACGGACAGAATGAACACCCTCGCCACGGTTGGATCGGCATATCGCACACGAGCACCGCGGCGAAACTCTTGCGATCCCACTTTTATACTCGCCGGTAACAATTGGAATCGAGAATAGCCAACGGGTAGCTGGCGACTTATTTTTGGCTCTGACATCGCTCTTTGCGGGGGAATGATGGTTGCGAGTCGAACGCGTATTGACGGATGGGAAGCGGCACGGGCAGAATCGGCCGGGTTGATCCCGGGGGTGGAGGAGTTATGCGCGTAAAAACCGATATCCATTTCACCGTCGGCGTCGATCCCACCCGGGTGTTCGATGCGGTCGCCGCGATCGAATTGCTTCCCGAATGGTCGACGCATTCGGATGCGCGCGTGGCCACCCGCGGTGAATCCGGTCGTCCGCAGCGGGTCTACGTCACCGCGGAGACTCCGCTCGGCAAGTCCGATCTCCAGGTGCTGGAATACGACTGGACCGCGGACCGAGTGTCGTGGCAGGTCGTGGACAGCTGTGTCGGCGTCGGCGGCGGTGGCTGGTTCGAAGTCGCCGAGGACGGCGCGGGATCGCAGGTCTGGTATCACACCGAGCTGCAATCCTCGCTCTTGCTGCCCGGACTACTCCTCAAGCGCAGCGTCCGGCGGGAGGCCGAGAACGTCGTGCAGAACTTCATCGAATTCGCCGAGGGATATACCGCGCCCCCGAAATCACGCGCCGTATAGGTCGCTCCGCTTCACCATTGGATATCCGCGACCGAGTTCAAGGGGGCGGCCACTTCCTCCGGCGCCAGTTGCAGATCCGCGTCCCGCAGCGCTTGCGGGAAGTGGAAGCGGGCTCGCTGCTCGATCTCGGTCAGCGGCAGCTGGAAGACGCGGAACTCGTCGAGATCGAGCACTTCCAGCTGGTCCAGGTTCTGGCTCAGCAGGAAGCCCCGGGCCTTCAGTTCGCCGTTCTCCCGGAACGCGATGACCTTCCAGAACTCGCGCGGAATCCTGACCTGCCGGAATTCCTGGTCGTCGTCGGTGAAGACCGGGCCGCCGAACGCGCTGACCTTGAGGTCGTCGACGGTGACGTCGGCGAAGACGGCGTCCTCGAGCCGCCCCCAGACCCCATCGCGCATGCTCTGGTTGAAGTCGTCCATCTGCGGGGTGATGTTGGTGTAGAAGAACGAATCCTCGTTGGCCTTCTTGGCCTCGGGCAGGCTGCCCCACAGCAGGTCCGCGCGGCGGGCGAGGTGGCCGCGATCGAGCCGGTTGTCGCGGTACAACTCGTTGCCGACCTGGGCGTCCGCGTCGAGCCGCGCGTCCTTGACGAAGTCGATCTTCTTCCGCGACAGCTTCTTGATCGAGCCGCCGTCGATATTCCAGGCCACCCAGATGGCGAAGCGGCGCGAGCGGCGCATCGCGAGGGAGAAATGCGTGTAGTGCAGGACATCGGCGCCGTCCAGGGTGGTCGCCACGTCGGGGCGGACCTCGGCGTCCACCTCGGGGACCGGAATCGGCGACGCGAGGAAATTCGGGTCGTATCCTGCGACGGCCGCGGCTTCCTCCGCGGCCGGCGGGGTCAAGGTGATGCCGAGCTTCTCGAACACCGATTGCGGCAGGCAGGCCAGCGCGTGCTCGTCGGTGTCCGCGCCCGTCTCGCCTGCGAAATGCAATCCGGCCAGCACGGTGCTGGTCTTGCCGTCGGGGAGCTCGAAAATCCACGCCGATCCGGAGTCGCCGCCGCTGCTGATCTCGCCGTCGACCGCGGGATGGTCCGGGTCGGGCCCGATCTCGAAGCCGCCGATGCTTCTCGTGCCAACGCCGTGATAGTCGATCTTGGCGACCACGTCGACGCGCCGCACCCTGCCGTGGGTGACCTGGGTGGTCCGGCCGCTCTTGATCACCTTGTCGCCCAGCTCGGGTTCGCCGAGGCGGTCCGGGACGACGTCCAGGCCCATGATCGCGGCGCTGAACCGCCGGTTCTCGATGTCGGCGACGGCGCAGTCGCCCGCCGTGCCGAGATGGGATCGGATCAGCTTGCCGAGCCGGTTGCGGTCGACCCGGTTGTCGTCACGCGGGCCCGGCTGCACGACGTCGTCGCCGAGATTGCCCGCCGCGGTGTTCAGGACGTGCCAATTGCTCAGCACATACGGTGTTCCGTCGTCCCGGTCGTAGACGACGCAACCGATCGTCCCCGCCGTAGTGCTCGGGTGGGCAACGCTGATTCCCGGCACGATCGGGTCGAGGCGCGACTTGCGCTCGGGCGCGGCCGCTTCGGTGACCAGCCGGAAGGCCGGCTCGAACGTGCGCTGTAGCACGTCGGTCGGTACCTCGATCCCGTCGACGGTGACGGTCTCCGGAATCGCCGACGTGCCAAGCGCTTCCAGCGCCTCCGGTTCGGACACCTTCTCGTGCACGGTGAACTGCACCGCGATCTCGCCGGTCGATTTTCCGTCGACTTGCTTGTGGCCGATGCCGATCGAGGAGATATTGGGGTCTTCGAGGAAGTTCTCGCCCTTGCTGCGGATGAATTTGCGCAGTGCGGCGAGAAGGTCGTCGTTTCGGGTGTTCGTCCGGCGGGCTGGTGAATTCTTTTTGGCAGGCATGGTGGCTCCGTGATCGAGGTGAGCGTGGCGTCGACGGCGCTGTCGCACCAGCTATCGCCATTCTCTGGTCACAGTCGTGCCCGCACACGAGTAGCGAACTACTCGAACGACGGGTGCCGCAATGCTGCGCAAAAGTTAGTTCGCATAACCAAAACAGTAGGTAGAGCCTATGCGTGCTGTCGGTTTCAGCGACGTTAGATTTTCACCGATGTTCGGCCAAGGCTGTCGCCGTCGCGGTTACGAGGCCGATCAATCGAGTTCGGTCGATGCCGGGAAGCCTGCGGGCCAGCTCGTGCTCCAGCTCCGCGCGGAACTTGTGTCGCACCGCCGAGCCCTGTTCGGTGGGAACGGCGCGAGTCACGCGGCGGTCTCCCGGGTCGGTCTCCCGGACGAGTAGCCCTCGCCGCTCCAGCCGGTCGACCATGCCGGTCACATTGGTCTTGTCACAACCGAGCGTCGCGGCCAGCTCGCCGAAGGACGGCGGCCGGTCGGCGCCGAGCAGGCACAGCAATTCGGCTTGCTGACTTGTCAATTCGAGGCGTCGCGCGATCGAGGTGTAGAGGGCGCTGATCTCGCGGTGCAGCCGTGCGAAAGCGGGCGCGAGCCCCTGATCATCGGTCGGCATGGGGAAAGTCTATGTCATCGACAGTTGACATCCTCGCTGATTTAGTTGATGATCTCGACTATCGCCATGGCCATCAATGGGAGGTGAGATGCCGGTCGCGATCGTCACCGGAGGATCCCGCGGCATCGGTCGCGCCATCGCCGAGCGTCTGGGCGCGAGGGGAGCCGCCGTCGTCGTCAACTACCGATCGAACCGGCAGGCCGCCGAACAGGTGGTGGCCGCCATCGAGGGCTCCGGTGGGCAGGCGTGGGCGGTGCGGGCCGACGTCGCCGACCCGGCGGGCCCGCGCAAGTTGTTCGACGCCGCCGAGGAGCGTTTCGGCGGCGTGGACGTCTTCGTGAACAACGCGGGCATCGCGCGTTTCGGCTCGATAGCCGAGGCCACCGACGAGGACTTCGAGCTGATGTTCGCGGTCAACACCAAGGCGACGTTCGTCGCCCTGCGTGAGGCCGCGAAGCGGTTGCGCGACAACGGCCGCATCGTCGTCGTGTCCTCCGGCGCGACACTGACCCACCGGCCGGGCTCGGGTGTCTACGGCGCCAGCAAGGCCGCCGTAGAGCAGCTGGTTCGGGTGCTGGCCAGGGAACTCGGCCCGCGCGGCATCACGGCCAACAGCGTGCTGCCCGGTGCGGTGCGCACCGACGCACTCGCCGCGTCAGGGGCGATCGGGGCGAATCAGCAGATCGTCCAATCGATTCCGCTCGGCCGCGTGGGCGAGCCCGACGACATCGCCGACGTCGTCGGCTTTCTGACGTCGGAGGAGGCCCGCTGGATCACCGGGGCGAGCGTGCCCGCCGGTGGGGGAGCGTTCTGAACCGCGAACGTACCGGGACGGAGACGGTCCGAGACGGAACCAAGTTGTGCGCGCCTAGATCTCGATGTGAGCGCCCATGATCACCGTGCGCTCGCGGGGTAGGCCGAACTGCTCGGCGGCGTCGGCGGTGATGTAGGAGGTGGCGATGAACAGCCGCTTGCGCCACTGGGCCATCGTCGGCTCGGTACCGGGGCGCAGCTCGATCTTCGACAGGAAGTAGGACGCACGGTCCAGCTGCAACGGTCCCTCGGTGACAGCGGGGTCGAGCAATGCCAGCGCGCCGGGCACGTCTTGCGACTCCATGTAGCCGAACCGGGCGCACACGTGGATGATGCCGTCTTCGGTGTAGCCGAGGGAATCGACGCTGATCCGTTCGTCCGCCGGAACTCGCGGCACGGGTTCGGTCTCGATCGACATGATCACGACGTGCGCGTGGCGCACGTGGTTGTGTTCGGCGTTGGCCCGCAGGGCCAGCGGCGCGGTTCGTTTGCCTCGGTTGAGGAAGACGGCCGTGCCGGGGACCTCGAGTATCGACGGGTCGCCCGCGTGCAAGTGGTCGACGAACTCGCGCAGCGACCCCTCCCGCCGTTCGCGTTCGGCGGTGACGATGTCGCGCCCGCGTTGCCAGGTGGTCATGATGGTGAACGCGGTGAGACCGATCAGCAGCGGCAGCCACGCGCCGTGCACGAGCTTGGTCAGGTTGGCCGCGACGAACAGCAGGTCCACCGACAGCAGGGGGACGGCGCCAAGGGCGAGCAGCCAGCGCGGGATATTCCAGCGGGCGCGGGCGACGTAGAAGAACAACAGCGTGGTGATGGTGATCGTGCCGGTCACCGCCATGCCGAACGCGTAGGCCAGCGCCGCCGAGCTGCGGAAGGCGAACACCAGGGTGAGCACCGAGACCATCAGCAGCCAGTTGATCCACGGCACGTAGATCTGGCCGACCGTCGCCTCCGAGGTGTGCGCGATGCGCAGCCGGGGCAGGTAGCCGAGCCGGGCGGCCTGGGATGCCACCGAATACGCGCCGGTGATCACCGCCTGCGACGCGATCACCGTAGCGGCGGTGGCCAACAGCACCAGCGGCAGGCGGCCCCATGCGGGCATGAGCAGGAAGAACGGGCTGCTGACGTGGCCGGGATCGTCGAGGATCAGCGCGCCTTGGCCGAAATAGCTGAGGATGCACGCCGGGAACACCAGAAACAGCCAGCCACGGGTGATCGCCCTGCGACCGAAATGACCCATGTCGGCGTACAGCGCCTCGGCTCCGGTCACCGCGAGGACGATCGCGGCCAAGGCGAAGAAGGCGGTGCCGAAATGGCCGAACAGGAAGCCGAGCGCGTAGGTCGGTGACAGGGCTCGCAGAATCTGCGGATGATCGGCGATGCCCGCCACCCCGCACGCGCCGATGACGGCGAACCAGGCGATCATCACCGGCCCGAACACCCGGCCCACGGCCGAGGTGCCCCGGCGCTGCACCAGGAACAGCGTCACGATGATGACCGCGGTGATCGGTACGACGAAATCCGCCAGCGACGGTTGCACGACCTCGATTCCCTCGACGGCGGACAGCACGGAGATCGCCGGAGTGATCATGCTGTCGCCGAAGAACAGCGAAGCGCCGAAGATGCCCAGCGCCGCCAGCGCCGCGGTCTGCCGTCGGCCGTGCTGCGAACCCCACCGCCGCAGCTGCGTGATCAGCGCCATGATGCCGCCCTCGCCGTCGTTGTCGGCGCGCAGGGCCAGCAGGATGTAGGTGACGGTGACGATGATGGTGACCGACCAGAAGATCAGCGAGACCACGCCGTACACGTTGTCCACGCTCACCGGCACCGGATGTGGGTCGGCAGGGTTGAACACCGTCTGGATGGTGTAGATCGGACTGGTGCCGATGTCGCCGAACACCACGCCGAGTGCGGCGACCACCACGCCGAGCCGCGCGGTGTCGTGTGCGCTCGTCGCGGAGGGCGCGGGGGGTCGCTCCTCGTCGGATGTGGTCGTGTGCTGCCGATCGGTCACCGAGTCCTCCTAGCGCGGGCTGTCCGGCCGCCCGTGCGGACGATACCGTTCCCGGAGTTGGGCCGTCGGGCAGTAGCCGCCGCATGACATCCGGCGTCGTGCCTACCGCGGCTCAATACGACACGCGCGTCATGCGGATCTCGGAGATCGACATGCCCCGGCGGCGGCGGAACAATCCGCGCAGTGTTCCGGCGTTGAGATAACCCACCTTGGCTGCCACCGCGTCCACCGTGAGCGAAGTGGTGCGCAGCAGTTGCACGGCGCGTTCCAGGCGGATGTCGTGCACGAATTCCGTGGGGGACATGCCCAGTTCGGCGTGGGTGGCCCGCTGCAGGCTGCGTTCGGTGACGCCGACGGCGCGAGCGGCCTGGGATATCCGGAAGTTCTCGCCGAGGTGTGCGCGAACCCAGCGTTCGAAGGCGGCGGTGACGGAATCGCCGCGGGCGATGATCTCGGGGACGATGAACTCCCGTTGCGGTCGGCCCGCGCCCACCGCCAGGTAGCGCATGGCGCGTTCGGCCAGGGCCGGGCTCTTGCTCGCGATCAGCGACAGCGCCAGGTCCATGTGCGAGAGCGCGGCGCCCGCGGTGGTGACGCGTCGACCGCGACACAGCGTGCGTCCCTCGTCGAGTTCCACGTGCGGGTAGCGGCGCCGGAAGCTGGGGCCGAGCCACCAGCTCGTGGTCGCGGGGGAGCCGTCCAGCACGCCCGCCTCGGCCAGGAAGAACGTTCCGGTGCAGGCGCCGGCGAGGTGAGCGCCCCGATCGCGGGCCGCGACCAGCCGGTCGAGCACCGGACGGCTGGCGGGTGCGGAAACCAGGTCGATCAGCGCCGCGGCCTCCAGGACGTTCACGGCGGGCACGATCATCAGATCGAACCCGTCGCCGAGCTCGTCGAGCGGGATCGTCGGCACGGTGTGGCCGTTGCCCGACCGCACCGTGGCGCCGAACGACGCGCTGTGCACCCGCCACGGCTGCGGCGGGTCGGGCAGCTCGGTGCGCACGGCGTTGGCGGTGTTGAAGGTTTCCAGTAGGGCGGCGTATCCGAAATCGGCTACGCCGTCCACCACGAAGACGACGACGTCCATGTCGGAAACGGTACCGAAGATGTCGTTTGCGACACTCGGTTCCGCCGGGATTCTGTCCTACCGTCATCGCGAGACGGCTCGCCGCCGAGCGAACCGGGGAGCCGATCGAACCCGCCGTACCTCGTTTGGGAGCGTGACCATGATCGAAACGACCGGGACGCATCACATCCGGTTGACCGTGACCGACATCGCCCGGTCGCGTGCCTTCTACCGAGATGTGCTCGGTTTCCCCATCGCCGCCGAATCGCCCGGCAGCCCCGACGATCCGGAGGTGCGCGCCGACCCGATGCGACTGTTCGGCGGGGTGGTGTTCCAGGCCAACGGCATGTTGCTCGGCCTGCGTCCGGTCGCCGATCCGGCGGACCGATTCGATTCCGAACGTGTGGGTTTGGACCATCTCAGCTTCACCGTCCCGGCGCGGGACGATCTGGTGGCCGCGGCCGCTCGCCTGGCCGATGCGGGTATCGAACACGGGAAGATCACCGAGATGGCCGATTTCGGCATCGCGATCCTGTCGTTCTCCGATCCCGACGGCATCCATCTCGAACTCACTGCGCCCCTGTGAGTTTGCGTCCGCCCGCAGCGGGCATGCCCGATCCGGAATGAACGCTGTCCTGATGAAGGCTTGGCCGACCGGCCGTACGAGCGGTGCGGTCGTGCCGGGGAGGTAGGCCGATGCTGGTCCAGCGTGCGCGACCGCGGAAGCTGTCCGAGGATTCGGCGCTGCCGAGTCCGAGCGCACTGCTGTGCGCGCTGGGCGGCCAGCACGTGCAGGGCCCGGTGAGCCGGTGGGCGCGCGAGCTGACCGAACTGCACCGGCGGCGCCGGGAGGACGCACGGGAATCGGTCGGGACGCGGCGGCGGCGCGCCGAGTTGGTCGAACGGATCGACACCTGGGCGGCGCTGCACCTGCCGTGCGCCGACCCCGCGGTGCGGGTGCACCACGAGAGCCTGGGGGAGATGATCGACCGGATGGCCGCCGTCGCGGAAGACGCGTTTCATCTGCTGATGCACGACGATCCGGGAGGCGAGCGCATGCACGCGGCATGGACCCGGCTGGCCGAACTGGAGATCGCCTACGCCGATCTGGTGCGCGCCATCGGGGACGGCCGTCGGCGTCTTCCCCCAGGACGAACCGGCGCTTCGGGGGCCCAGTGATGTCGGGGGTGCCTACCGGCGGTCGATCGAGTGGCCGAGCCGGTCGCATCGGACGAACGCGCTGGTCAACGTTGTCGGCAGCCGTTGTGGGGAGTGCGCGCGTCCGCGTCGCGGCGCCTCGCGATCAGCCGTCCCCGGACGAAGACGCGCGCGCCGAGCCGTGGCCGATCGAGTTCACTACGGAGGAGGGCGTAGGCTTGGCGCTCCGACGGACGGCGCGACTTCTGGGAGCGGTGCATGAGCAAGGGTGAGGGGACTCCTCCCGCTACGACGCGGACCGGCACGATCAGCGTGCGGGTGCCCGCGGTGTCCGAACAGCTCGCGATGTTGCGTGCCTTGGCCGAGACCGTCGTGCTCATGGCCGATTTCGGCATCGACGAGGTGACCGACATCCGGCTGGCCCTCGACGAGGTGGCCAGCGCCCTGGTGCTGGACGCGGTGGACGGGGCGGAGCTGGAGTGCGCGTTCGGCTTCGAGGACGACGCGGTGGAGGTGCGCGTCTCCACCGTCACGGTGTCGGACGCCAGCCCGGACGAGTCCGGCTTCGGCTGGCACATCGTGGCGACGCTCACGGATTCGGTCTCGGCCACCCGAGGCGCACACGACTCCGCTGTGGGCGGCTACCCGACCGTCGTCGACTTCCGTTGGGTGCGCGGCGGCTCGAATAATGAGTAGCGAGTCGAATCAGGTCGCTTCCAAGCGCAAATCGCGGGGAGACACCTACGACAATATCGAGCCGCTCTTCGCCGAACTGGCCGCGCTGGCCCCGGACGATCCACGCCGGGACGCCGTGCGCACCGAGCTGATCGAACGTTGCCTGCCGCTGGCCGAACACATCGCCCGCAAGTTCAGCGGCCGCGGCGAGAGCTTCGAGGACCTGTTGCAGATCGCTCGGGTGGGCATGCTCGCCGCCGTCGACCGCTTCGATCCGGGGCACGGCGCGACCTTCCTGTCGTTCGCGGTGCCGACGATCATGGGTGAAGTGCGCAGGCATTTCCGCGACTACGCCTGGTCGGTGCGAGTGCCAAGGCGGCTCAAGGAGATCCAGTCCACCATCGGTCCGACGGTGGAGATCCTGTCGCAGCGGCTGGGCCGGATGCCGCGGGCGCGGGAGATCGCCGAGGAACTGGGCGCGGACCTGAACGAGGTGACCCAGGCGCTCATCGCCCGCAACGCCTACCAGACCTCCTCGATCGACGCCGCCTCGGACACCGACGACTCCGAATCCGGCGGTCCCTCGCTGCTGGACTCGCTCGGCGCCGAAGACCCGGACTTCAGCACCGTGGAGAACTACCTGGCGGTCAAGCCGCTGCTGGCGGCTCTGCCGGAACGTGAGAAGCAGGTGCTGGTGATGCGCTTCTTCGACTCGATGTCCCAGGAGCAGATCGCCCAGCGCATCGGATGTTCGCAGATGCAGGTCTCACGGATTCTGTCGAAAACCTTGAAATCGCTGCGCGAGCAGGCGCTGCGGGACTGACCCGCGCCCCGGCGGAGGCGTTCACTCGCCGGTCAGCACGTGGTGATGCTCGCGCATCGCGTGGACGACGGCGACCAGCACGCGATGTGCGGCGCGCAGGTCCGCGTCGGGCAGTTCGGCCATCGCGGCTCAGTTTCTGAGAGAGTTGGCGGGGTGAGCGCTTGGGATCGCTATGCGTCGGTGGTGACCGCCCGGACCTCGTGGGTGCTGCTCGTGGTGCTCGCCGCGGCTTCGATCGGCCTGATCGGCGCGGTGGGCGAGAACGAGTCCGCCGGGCAGGCCCCTACCGCGCTACCGGCCTCAGCCGAATCGGCGCGAGTCGAACAGGCGCTCGAGGAGTTCCCGGACGCGGGGTCGGCCGCCGCGATCATCGTGGTGACGCGCGCCGATGACGGCGAGCTGACCGATGACGACCGCAACGCCACCGTGACGGCGGTCACGCGCGCGTCGGGACGGACACCCGGTCCGAGCGACCTACTCGCTTCGCCGGACCGGAAAGCGGCGATCGGGCAAGTGCCCGTGGACGCCGACCTGAGCGGATTCCCGCTGACCGACCGGATCGGGGACATCCGTGCCGTCGCGCGGGAGGGCCTGCCCGAGGGACTCGTCCTGCAGGTCACCGGCGGTCCGGCGTTCGGCGCCGACATCGCCGACTCGTTCTCCGGCGCCAACGTCACCCTGCTGGCGGTGACCGCGATGGTCGTCGCCGTGCTGCTGATCGCGACGTACCGCTCCCCGGTGCTGTGGCTGGTGCCGCTCGCGGTGGTCGGCGCGGCCGATCGGGTGGCCACCGGCGCCGGAACCGCGCTGGCGCGTGTGACCGCCCTGACCTTCGACGGCTCGACCTCCGGTGTCACGAGTGTGCTGGTGTTCGGTGCGGGCACCAACTACGCGCTGCTACTGGTGTCGCGTTATCGGGACGAACTGCATCGGGAAGCCGACCACCGCACGGCATTGCGACACGCGGTGCGGCGCGCCGGGCCCGCGATCCTGGCCAGCAACGTCACGGTGGTCGCCGCCCTGCTCGTGCTGGTGCTCGCCTCCGTGCCCAGCACGCGCAGTCTCGGTGTGATGGCCGCGCTGGGATTGCTGGTCGCGGTGGTGTTCGTCCTGCTCGCGCTGCCCGCCGCGCTCGCGTTGTGCGGACGCAACGTGTTCTGGCCGTTCGTGCCGGAGGCCGACGATCGCGATACGGCGAACGAGGGCGTCTGGCACGCGGTCGCCGCGTGGGTGGTGCGCAGGCCGGCGGTGGTCGCCGGAACCGCGCTCGTGGTGCTGGCCATCTGCGCGACCGGATTGCTGTCGACGCAGGTGGGCCTGTCGCAGACCGAGCAGTTCCGGGTTCGCGCGGAGTCGGTGGAGGGATTCGACGCCCTCGCTCGGCATTTCCCCTCCGGCGCTTCCGATCCCGCGATCGTCCTCGCGCGCAGCGACGCGGTGGTGGAGGTCGACGCGGCGTTCCACCGCACGGAGGGCGTGGTGATGACCTGGCAGACCGGCACCTCGCCGACCGGGCTGACCCGGTGGGCCGTGGTGATCGACGCGCCGCCGTCTTCCGCACGTGCCTTCGACACGATCGAGGCGCTGCGCGCATCGGTGGCCCAGGTGCCGGGCGCCGGCGCGATCGTCGGCGGCACCGATGCCCAGGCGCTGGACGTCCAGACGGCCGCGAGCCGCGACCGCAAGCTGATCATTCCGCTGATCCTGGTCGTCGTGCTGGTGGTGCTGCTGGTGCTGCTGCGCGCGGTGCCTGCCGCGTTGCTGCTCGTCGCGGTCACGGTGTTGAGCGCGCTGGCGGCGCTCGGGCTGGGCAGCTGGATGAGCGAGCACGTGTTCGGGTTCCCGGCGCTGGACATCAGCGTGCCGCTGTTCGCGTTCCTGTTCCTGGTCGCGCTCGGCGTCGACTACACGATCTTCTTGGTGACCAGGGCCCGCGAGGAGACTCCGGGCCACGGCACCACGCATGGCATGGTGCGGGCGGTGTCGGTGACCGGCGCGGTGATCACCAGTGCGGGCATCGTGCTCGCGGCGGTGTTCTGCGTGCTCGGCGTGCTCCCGCTGATCACCCTGACTCAAGTCGGCATCGTGGTGGGCCTCGGCATCCTGCTGGACACGTTCGTCGTGCGCACGGTGGTGATCCCCGCGCTGTTCAGCCTGATCGGGCGGAAGATCTGGTGGCCGAGCGAGCTGCGGCTCGTCGAGGAGGAGGGCGACGGGCGCGTCGGCGCGGATCAGTCGGCGGGCGCCCAGCCCGGGCCGCGGAACAAGTAGCCGCCGCGGGCGCGCCACGAGGGCGCGCTACGCAGGTCCCGCCAGATCGAGGCGAACTCGTGGGTGGCGACCTTCGCCGGATTGAACGTCTCGATGTTCTTGGTCAGCCCGTAGCGGACGCGTTCGTCCTCCGGCTCGAAGGTGCCGAACAGCCGATCCCAGATGATCAGGATGCCGCCGTAGTTCTTGTCCAGGTAGCGATCGTTGGAGCCGTGGTGCACCCGGTGATGGGACGGGGTGTTGAACACGAATTCCACGGGACGCCACAGCGTCGCGACCCGCTCGGTGTGGATGAAGAACTGGTAGACGAGGCTGACCGACTGTTGCAGCAGGATCATCCAGGGCGGGAAACCGGCCAGCGCCAGCGGCAACCAATAGGGCAGCGAGCTGAACGGGGTCCACGGCTGGCGCAGCGCGGTGGAGAGGTTGTAGAACTCGCTGGAGTGGTGCACCACGTGGCTGGCCCAGAACACGCGCACCGTGTGGTGCGTGCGGTGATACCAGTAGTAGGCGATCTCGTCGGCGAAGAACAGCGCGACCCAGGTCAGCGGATGGTCCGTCGGGAGATGGAACGGGGCGGCCAGGTACGCCGCGGCGTACACCGCGACGACCGCGAGTTTCCAGCCGAGGTTCACCACCACGTTCCCCAGCCCCATGAGCACGCTGGTGCGCGCGTCGCGGAACTGGTAGCCGAGTTGGTCGTCGTCGGGCAGCAGGTGGAAGGAGGCCGCTTCGAGGGCAAGGCAGAGCACGAAAACCGGTATGGCGTGGGCGATCAGGTCGAACAATGGGTCAATCTTTCGGTGCTGCTTGGGCGTCCACCAGGCGGGTGAGCAGGGCGTAGGCGGTGTCGTAGGCCGCGGCCGAATCGCGGCGGGCAATGTGTTCCGCGAGCGCGCGATGGGCGCCGGGATCGATGTATTCCTTGTTCAGGCCCAGTTCGGCGACGACTTCCATCCCGATCCCGAAATAGCCGGAGACCAGGGTGTTCAACGCCAGCCGGTAGGCGAGATTGCCGGAGCCGTCCAGGATCGCCACCCAGAACGCCAGATCGGCATCGACCACGGCGCCGAACGGGGCGGTGGCGTCCGGATAGGCCGCGGCGGCGCGTTGCACCGTCGCCAGTTGGTCGGCGTCGGCGTGCTCGGCGCACAACCGGGCCGCGTCGGCGGCGACCGAACGCCGCATCACCGCGATGTCGTGCAGGATCCGTCTGGCCGGTACCGCGCCGGAGCGAGTGAGCGCGGTCAGGATGTCCAGGCCCGCGTGCGAGCGCCAGTCGAGAACCCGGGTCTTGCCACCGGGCGTGACGCGGACCAGCCCGCTCTGCTGTACGCGCTTGAGCGCTTCGCGGACGGCGTGGCGGTTCACCTGGAACATCTCGGCCAGCTCGCGCTCGGAGGGGAGCGTCGCCTCGGGGGCGAGTTTGCCGCTCAGGATGGCGTCGATGATCTGGCCGAAGACCGTATCGGAGACGGCGGTGCGGGCGACCGCGGCGAATTCCATGTCACCGAGTCTCGCGTATGGCGGTCAACAGGTCAACTGGTTGGACCAGTTCCTGGAAAGAAAGGCGGATGCCCGCTTCATGCGGCCATCCGCCTACGACCTATCTGCTTCCGCTTTCGCTCGGCCGTGCGCGGTGCTACCCCGCGTTCACTACGGCCGTGCGCGGCGCCGGCGACGGACAACGTCCGACAGCGCACGTGCAGCGGTCAGTGCCGGAAGGCGTCCTTGACCTTCTCGCCGGCGTCCTTCAGGTCGGACTTGATCTGGTCGGTGCGGCCTTCGTCGCGCTTCCCCCGGTCACCCTTGGCCTCGCCGAGCTTTTCTTTGGCCTGACCAGCGACTTTATCGGTCTTGTTCTTCGCCTTGTCGACTGCGCTCATGTCACAACCTCCCTTTGAAGCGACCGGCCGGCCATCTTCAGCCGGTCTTCTCGGCAGTAGCCCGTAATCGGGCGGCCAAACATCGGCCATTCCTCGTAAAAAGCGGAAGACCCGGCGGGAAACCGGGTCTTCGCGGAAATCGTGCGTATTCGAAATCGCCGCCGAATCCGCATGCTGCGTGCGGTCTCCGGCGCGCCGGGAATTACGCGGCCGGAACCGTGGGCGGTGTCAGAAGGCCTTGCAGCACACCGACACCCGCGCCGAGGGCCGCGCCGACGGCGATGGCAGGGGAGGCGACGAATCCATAACCGATGGCGGCGCCGAAGGCCATGACGGCCAACGTCCCGGTCGGAAACATCGGCAGGCCCGCGATGGCGCCGCAGATGGCGCCGATGACCGCTCCGATCGAGGCGACCGGCGCGGCCACCATGCTGCCCGCCGAGGCGCCGATGGCGGTGGAGCCGATCAGGTCGGCGGCGATGCGGTCGGAACGCGACGGATCGAAGCCCGCCGAATCCAGGGTCTGCGCGATGCCTGCTTCCGGGCCCGCGATCGCGTCGTTGAACATCTTGCCCTGCTCGGGAGTCATGAAGTCCGGGCGGCCGATCACCACCGAACCCACGCGCAGCGTGCCGGGCGGCGCCTCGATCGGCGCGACCGCGGGAGCCGGGGCTGCGGGGTTGGGCAGGTGCAGCCGCTGCGGATCGATCGGCGCGAGCAGGTTCGGATCCGGCATCGGCCGGTTGACGCTCAGGTCGTTGCGGCCCGCGGAAACCGGGGGCGCGGGCGGAAAAGCCTCGGGCGGAAAGGCTCCGGGGTCCGCGGGATCGGCCGCCGGGGTGATGAGGCCAGGGCCGGGCGCCGGGGCGAACGGGATCTGGACGGAGATCTGCGGCAACAGCGGGTCGGCGGTGGCGGTCGCGGCGGCGCCGACCAAGGACAACGGAATGGCGCCCGCGACGACCAGAGTGGCGGCGCGGCGGAAGAACGGGTGTGCTGGAGTTTCGATTTCGGGTACTGCTATGCCCATGGACTTACCCACCTCATTCTGAAGAGGACATGTACCTACCCTTCTAGTTCGATTCAGAAAGCCCCACGGATGCGCGGAAGTTCGAATTATTTTCCATTGCGGCGAAACGCGCCCCTGCCAATCGAATCCGCGTGACAGCGCCGAATAGTCCTGTCGCTGTGGTCAACCGATCGCGACTGCGCGACTGCCGGTTTTCTTCAACCGAAATCAGGGAAACCACCCCCGAAACGGGGCCTTGCCCCGCTGTGCGGGTCCCGAGCCACGCAGCGGCCTGATCAAGAGCCCATCCGATCCCCGACGTGCCCCGCCGGGCACACCCGGCGGGGCCAACGCGTCAGGATGCCGCGTCGAATCCGGCGCGCAGGTCGGCGAGGATGTCGTCGATTCCCTCGATGCCGACCGCGAGTCGGACCAGGCCGGGGGTGACGCCCGCGGCCAGTTGCTCTTCCGGCGTCAGTTGCGAGTGGGTGGTGGAGGCCGGGTGGATCACCAGCGAGCGGACGTCGCCGATGTTGGCCACGTGGCTGTGCAGGCGCAGCGCCTCGACGAACCGCTTGCCCGCGTCCACGCCGCCCGCCAGCTCGAAGCCGATCACCGCGCCGGTGCCCTTCGGGGCGAGGGCGCGGCCGCGCTCGTACCACGGCGACGACGGCAGGCCCGCGTAGGACACCGAGGTGACTTCCGAACGGGTGGTGAGGAATTCGGCCACCGCCTGCGCGTTCTGCACGTGCCGCTCCACCCGCAGACTCAGCGTCTCCAGGCCCTGGCTGATCAGGAACGCGTTGAACGGCGAGACCGCCGAGCCGAGGTCGCGCAGCAGTTGCACGCGCGCCTTCAACGCGTAGGCGGGCGCGCCGAGTTCGGCGTACACGACACCGTGGTAGCTCGGGTCGGGTTCGGTGAAGCCGGGGAAGCGGCCGCCGGTCCAGTCGAACTTGCCGCCGTCCACGATCACGCCCGCGATGGCCGCGCCGTGTCCGCCGAGGTACTTGGTGGCCGAGTGCACGACGATGTCGGCGCCATGGGCCAGCGGCTGGATCAGGTACGGCGTGGCGACGGTGTTGTCCACGATCAACGGCACACCGTTGTCGTGGGCGACGCCCGCGATCCCCGGGATGTCGAGGATGTGGTTCTGCGGGTTGGAGATCGTTTCGCCGTACAGCGCCTTGGTGTTCGGGCGGATGGCGGCTTTCCACTGCTCGAGGTCGTCGGGGTCGTCGACGAACGAGACCTCGATGCCGAGCTTGGGCAGCGAGTAGTGAAAGAGATTGTAGGTGCCGCCGTAGAGCCGGGGGCTGGACACGATGTGGTCGCCCGCTCCGGCGATGTTGAGGATCGCGAAGGTCTCCGCGGCCTGCCCGGAGGCCAGCAGCAGAGCGGCCACGCCGCCTTCCAGGGCGGCGATGCGCTGCTCCACCGCGTCCTGGGTCGGGTTCATGATCCGGGTGTAGATGTTGCCGGGCTCGGCCAGACCGAACAGCGCCGCCGCGTGCGCGGTGTCGCGGAAGGTGTAGGAGGTGGTCTGGTAGATCGGCAGGGCGCGGGCGTTGGTCGTGCCGTCCGGAATCTGTCCGACGTGGATCTGCTTCGTCTCGAAGCTCCAGTCCTGCGACAGGTCGGGTTCGGTCATCGGGAAGGTCCTCCTTCTGGTGAGTGATCGAGCTGGTTGGGACGGCGGCTAATCGGTGATCAGCCTGGTGTCGACCGGAGTGCGCCCGGTCGTGAGATCCAGTACGGGGCAGTGCGCGTCGACGGCCTGCTGGAGTTCGGCATAGCGCTGCTCGGTCTCGGGCCCGCTGAGGCGGACGGTCACCCGCACCGCCTGGAAGCCGGGGCGAACGTTCTCATCCAAGCCGAAGAACCCGCGCACGTCGAGATCGCCTTCGGCGCTCACCGCCAGTTCGTCGATCGTGATGCCGAGGCGCTGGGCCCAGAACCGATAGGTCACCACTTGACAGGCGATGAGCGACGCCAGGTACACCTCGACCGGATTGGGCGCGGTGTCCGCGCCGCCGAGCGCGGGTGGTTCGTCCACGCGCACGGTGTGCCTACCGAGCGTGGTCGCGCTGCCCACTGTCCCTTCCGGAGTCCCGGAGGCACGGAACACCACCAGCGCGTTCGCCGGGTCGTCGGCGACCGCCTTCGCCGTCGCGTCGGCGATGTCGTTGAGCGGGGTGCCCACATCAGTTGTCATGTCCACTGACGCTAGAAACCGCAGGGGGCGACGGCGATAGTTACATTCGGACTGAGTGCAAGGATGGTGCGCGGTACTGCGTCAGTCCGCGGGTTCGCTCTCCGGTTCCGGCGGTGGCGCGGTGGCCGCGTCGATCTGCTCGCCGAGGTAACGCAGGACCACCGCGGCGATCGCGACGACCGGCACGGCCAGGAACGCGCCGACGATCCCGTAGAGCGAGCCGCCCGCGGTGACCGCGAGCAGCACGATGACCGCGTGCAACTGCATGCTGCGGCTCTGCAACACCGGTTGCAGCACGTTGCCCTCCAGTTGCTGTACGGCCACGACGATGCCGAGCACGATCAGCGCGGTGACGAAGCCGTTGCCCACCAGCGCGACCAGCACCGCGAGGGCGCCCGCGACGAACGCGCCGACCATCGGCACGAATCCGCCGAGGAAGGTGATCACCGCGAGCACCAGCGCCAGCGGTACCCCGAGGATGACCAGACCGGCGCCGATGAGCACCGCGTCGACCAGGCTGACCAGCGCCTGGGTCCGGATGAACCCGCCGAGCACGACCCAGATCCGGCTGAGCACCTCTTCCAGGTGCCTGCCGCCGCGGCTGCCGGAGACGCTGTGCAGCCAGGGCAGGAAGCGCGGCCCGTCCTTGACGAAGAAGAAGCTCAGTACCAGCACGAGGAACAGGGTGATCAGCGCCGACGTCGCGGTGGTCACGCCGCTGAATACGCCGGTGGCGATCTGCGCGGAACTCGACTGCAACCGGGACACGATGGCGTCGACCGCCGAATTCAACTGCTCTTCGCGGATTCGCAACGGCGGCCCCTGCAACCAGTCGCGCACCTGGTTGACGCCCGCGCTCGCCTTGTCGGCCAGTTCCGGGACCTGGTCGACCACCGAGGGCACGATCAGCGCGATGACACCGGCGAGCACACCGAGGAAACCGAGCACCGCGAGCGAGGCCGCCGCGGCGGGCGGCAAGCCGCGGGCGGTGAGCCAGCGCACCGGCGGCCACAGCACGGTGGCGATCACGATCGCCAGCGCCACCGGCAGGATCACCACCCACAGCCGGGCGACCAGGAAGCCGAGCACCCACGCGCCCGCCGCGATCGCGACGATGCACACCGCCCACTTGGCCAGCCACAGCAGGCCCACACCGATGACATCACCGCGATCACGCGGCGTGAGTTCGTCCGGTTTGTCGCTTTTGCTGCGTTCGCTCACCGGCCCAGTCTGGCACGCGCCACGAGATCGAGCGGGACTCGTGATCAGGCGACGCGGTCGATTCCGGGTCCTGTGCGCACTGGAGTTGCTGTTTGGCCCCGGCATCCCCGGTCATCACCTGAGCAGGTCATCGGAAGGGTGGTTGCCGTGCGGTGTGTGGTGTTCGGTGCGACCGGCTACATCGGCGGACGACTGGTGCCGGAGTTGCTGCGCGCGGGTCATTCGGTTCGCGTGCTGGCACGCACACCCGGCAAGCTCGCCGAGGCCCCCTGGCGCGATCGCGTCGAAGTGGTGGCGGGCGACGTGACCTCGGCCGCCGACGTGCGCGGCGCGCTGGCGGGGCAGGAGGTGCTGTACTACCTGGTCCATTCGCTGACCCGCGCCGACTTCGACACGGTGGACCGGGAGGCCGCCACGCTGGTTGCGGCCGAGGCGGCGCACGCGGGGCTGACCAGGATCGTCTACTTGGGCGGCATCGTCCCGGGTGCGCAGCGGCTGTCGCGGCACCTGGCCTCCCGCACCGAGGTCGGCGAGATCCTGCAGGCGGGCGCGGTACCCGCCCTGGTGCTGCGGGCCGCGGTGATCATCGGTTCCGGCTCGGCCAGTTTCGAGATGCTGCGCTATCTGACCGAGCGTCTGCCGCTGATGGTCACCCCGCGCTGGGTGCGCAACCGGATCCAGCCGATCGCGGTGCGTGACGTGCTGTATTACCTGACGCGGGCGGCGACGCTGCCCGAAGGCGCGGGCGGCGCGTTCGACATCGGCGGCCCGGACGTGCTGACCTACGTGCAGATGATGCGCGCCTACGCCGAAGTGGCCCAGCTGCCGCGACGGCTGATCGTGCCGGTGCCGGTGCTGACGCCGTGGTTGTCGGCGCAGTGGGTGAATCTGGTGACCCCGGTGCCGCGCGCGATCGCCGTTCCGCTCATGGAGTCGCTGATCAACGACGTGGTCTGCCGCGACCACGCGATCGCGGGCCTCATCCCGGACCCACCGGACGGACCGACCGGTTACCGCAGAGCAGTCGCGTTGGCGCTGGAGAAGATTCGCGATCTGGACGTACCGACCAGGTGGTCGGACGCCCATCCGCCGGGCGCGCCGTCGGACCCGCTGCCCACCGACCCGGCGTGGTCGGGCGGGTCGCTGTACCGGGACGTGCGCGAACGCCACACCGATGCCGACCCCGCGACGCTGTGGCGGGTGATCGAGGCTATCGGGGGCGAGCACGGCTGGTATTCCTTCCCGCTGGCCTGGTCACTGCGCGGTTGGATCGACCGGCTCGCCGGCGGCGTCGGTCTCGGCCGTGGACGCCGCGATCCACACCGGCTGCACGAAGGGGAGGCGCTGGATTGGTGGCGGGTGGAGCGGATCGAACGACCTCGGATGCTGCGCCTGCGCGCCGAGATGCGGGTACCGGGACGGGCGTGGCTCGAGCTCGCGGTCGAGCCGGACGGTCCGGGCGCCACCTACCGCCAGTGCGCGGTGTTCGAACCGCACGGACTGGCCGGGCATCTGTACTGGAAATCCATCGCGCCGTTCCACGCGGTCATCTTCGGCGGGATGGCGCGCAATATCACCGGCGCCGCGGAATCTTCCCGCGCGCGGTGACGCGGCCCGCTCGGCTGGCTATCCGGTGGCGGGGGTCGCCAGCGCCGCGGCGATCAGCGGCCACGAGTTGTGCAAGTCCTCTTGCCAGTAGCCCCAGGAGTGCGTGCCGGAGGGACGGAAGTCGAACGTCGCGGGGATGTTCAAGGAACGCAATCGATCGCTCAGGTCGCGAGCGCACTGGTTGATGATCGCCTCCAGGAAGCCGCCGGTGACGAGCTGGCTGACCAGTTTGTCGCGATTGCCGTCGATGCCGGGCCCGTCGGGCCGGTCGAACGGTCCCGGCATGCCGGTGCCGGTGGAGACGTAGATGGCAGTGCCGCGCAGTTGATCCGCGTGCAGGTACGGGTCGTTGGCGGCCCATCGGGGATCGGTGGGCGGGCCCCACATGTTGAGGGCGTTGCCGCGCCAGCGGGTGACGACGGCGGCGACCATGGCTTGGCCTTGCGGATCGCTGGTGCGGACGCATCCGCTGTAGGAGCCGACGGCTCGATAGAGCCCGGGTGCGTTGAGGGCGAGCTGGAATACCGAGGTGGCCGCCATGGAGATTCCGGCGACGGCGTTGGCGCCGTTGCCGGCGAAAGCGGCGTCGATCAGCGGCGGCAGTTCTCTGGTGAGAAATGTCGTCCAGCGTTGCCTGCCCAGCACCGGATCGTCCGTCCGCCAATCCGCGAAATAACTTCCCTCGCCGCCCATGGGCACGACGACATTCACTTGTTTGTCCCGGAAGAAATCCTCGATATCGGTCCGATCGGTCCAGTTGCTTCCTTCCGAGCCGCCGCTGGCTCCGTTGAGCAGATACAGCGTCGGCGCGGGTGCCGAATTATCCGGTGCGCGGATGACTTTCACCGGGATCGTCGTACCCATCGCGGCGGAATGGATCCGCACGTCGGTCAGCCGACCGGTGCCAGGCTCGATGCCGACCACTCGGGCGTCATCCGCGGTCACCGTGCCCGGTGTCCGGGCCGTAGGTTCCGCTGTCGCCGCAGGCCAGGCCGGTGACAGCGGTGTAGCGGCGAGCGCGAGCGCGACGGCGATCGAGGTGATGATCGCGCCTGGCCTGCCTGTCGTTCGTGCCCGCACGCAAGACCTCCGAACCTGCTTCGTGCACCGTAGTGGTGGCGAAAGTAGGGCGCGGTCACGATGCCCGGCAAGCGCTCGCGAGCATTCTTGGGAAACTCGACGACCCGCCCGCGCCGTCTGCTGGTGGTGGTCACAAGATTCCGTGCTACCCATGGTCGTCGGATGATCGAAGTCGTTAACTTTCATGGGGGTTCAGCCGAGGATTTCTCCTCGCCGGCACGAATCGAGAACACCTGTGGTCAATTTCGGTTTCATCGACGAATGGCATCCCGCCGCGGGAAAGCTCACCAGTTGGCGCGCGGCACCGGAATCGCTCGCCGCGGCGCGCCGTGCCCCGGCGCATCCGGCGCCGCCGTCACATCAGCAGGAGGAATACCTGCGCACCACATACCGCAATGCCGATGCGGGCTTCCGCGTTTCGCGGGTGTGCATGCTCGCGTTCACGATTCCCGGCGTCCCGGACCATGCCGCGCTCACGCGCACGGTCGACGCTTTCCTGCGCAGGCACGACACGTTCTGGAGCTGGTTCGTCCGCACCCCGGAGGACCGGGTGGAGCGCCGGGTACTCGACCCGGCGGACATCCGGATGGTGCCGACCGAACACGGCGTCCACAGCGAAAGCGACACCATCCGAGCGCACGTCTTCGCCGAGACGCCCGGCCCGCTGGACTGGGACTGCTTCAGTTTCGGCGTCATCGAGCACGCGGAGTCGTTCACGATGTACGCGGCGGTGGATCACCTGCACACCGACGGTGTGGCACAGGCACTGTCGTGCGTAGACCTGCTGACGCTCTACGGCAGCGAATTGTCCGGCGGCAGCCTGACTCTCGCGCCGGTGACCGGCCACATCGCGTACTGCGAGCGCGAGCGCCGCCACAGCGCCGAGCTGACCGCCGACTCACCGCAGATCTCCGTCTGGCTGGATCTGCTGCGGCGCAACGGCGGTGACGTGCCCGGTTTCCCGGTGGACCTGTGGGTCGACGGAGACCAGCACGTCCGGGGCGCGCAGGTGACCACCGTCCTCATCGACGAACCGGGTGCGCTGCGCTTCGAGGAGGCCTGCCGGGCGCGCGATGGCCGGTTCACCGGCGGACTGTTCGCCGCGGCCGCGCTCGCGGAGATCGAATTGGCGGGTGGCGACTGGTATTTCGGTCTCACGCCGGTGAACACGCGCCGCACCGACGGCGAGGCCGCCTCGGTCGGGTGGTACACGAATCTGATCCCGGTGGCCTTCTCGGTGGGCGCCGAGCAGTCTTTCGCGGACGTGGTAGCGGCGGCGCAGCAGGCATATGACCAGGGCAAAGGCCTGACCGACGTGTCCTTGCACCGGGCACTGCAACTGGCGCCGCCCGAACTCGGTATCCGCACTCGGCCGGGTTGGTACGCGCGCATGCTGTCCTACCTGGACATTCGCAAAATGGCGGGCGTCGAGATGTTCGACAAGATCGACGGCGGCATGTTCGCCAACCGCGGCAGTTCGCGCGAGGTCTACATCTGGATCAACAGGTTCACCGACGTCACCACCCTCAGCCTGCTGTTCCCCGACACGCCGCAGGCGCACGAGGCGATCGGGCGCTACGTCACCGCCATGCAGGCGATCGTGGCCGACGTCGCCGCGAAAGGCGACCGCGCGGTGCGGGTCGGCGCCCTTCCATGAGCAAGCGGGCGAGCATCGCCACCGGCACGCCTTCGGTGGTCGTCGGCCCGCCGGAGTGGGCCGCGCTGGGCGCGTGCCTGCTCGCGGTGTTCATGCAGATGCTGGACATGACGATCGTCAACACCGCGCTGCCGAGCATCGCCAAGGATCTGGCGGCGCCCGGTTCGGCGCAGGTGTTCGTCGTGGCGGGCTACAGCCTGGCCTTCGCGGGCACACTGATGACCGCCGCGCGGATCGGGGAGTCGATCGGGCGGCGGCGCGTCTTCCTCGGCGCCATGGCGGCGTTCACCATGGCCTCGGTGTGGTGCGGCCTGGCCCACCTGCCCGGCGAGCTGATCGCGGCGCGCGCTGTCCAGGGCCTGTCCGCCGCGGCGATGTCCGCGCAGGTCATCGCCATCATCAGCGCGGTGTTCCCGAAGGGCAAGCAGCCGTTGGCCTTCGGGTTCTACGGCGCGGCCGCCGGTCTGGCGGCCATCGTGGGGCCGTTGCTCGGCGGCGCGGTCATCGCTTCCGATCCGTTCGGCCTGGGCTGGCGCGCGATCTTCCTGCTGAACGTGCCGCTGTGCGTCCTGGGGTTGCTGCTGGCGCACCGGCATCTGCACGTCGGCAGGCCCCCGACCAGGGAACGGCTGGATGTCGCCGGCGCGCTGCTGGCGAGCAGCGGACTGGTCGCCCTGCTGTATCCGCTCGCGGCCGGACGGGAACAACGCTGGCCCCCGCAGCTGTTCGGGCTGCTCGGCGCCGGGCTCGGGCTGCTCGTCGTATTCGTCTGGCATCAGCGCAGGCGGCTGCGGGCCGGGGAAAGCCCGCTGCTGCGGATCGATCTCTTCGCGGACCGGGGTTTCGCGGTCGGCTCCGTGCTCACGCTGCTGTTCTTCGGGATCTTCGCCGCGTTCTTGTTCACCGTGTCGGTGATGGCGCAATCCGGGCTGGGATTCACCGCCTTGCGAACCGGAATCCTGGTGCTGCCTTTCGCGCTCGGCGGCGCGTGTGGCGCGCTCACCTCGCCGATCCTGGTGGCGCGGCTCGGCAGTCGCGGGCTCACCCTCGGGGTGCTGGTGTTCGCGGTCGCCATCGTGGTCATCGCGCTGACCGTCGACCCCGAGGACGCGGCGATCGATCTGGGGCGGCTCGCCGTACCGGTCTTCGCCGCCGGAGCCGGGATGGGGCTGTTCGCCGCGCCGCTGCCCGCGGCCATGATGGCGGGCGTCGCGGAACGGGCGACCGGTTCGGCGTCCGGAACGGTGCCGACCGTGCAGCAGATCGGCAGTTCGCTGGGCGTGGCGGTACTCGGCGCGCTGTTCTTCCGCCGGGTCGACGCCGACACCGACCTCGGCGTCGGTCATGCGAAAGCGGTTCTGGCGGCATCGCTGACGAACTCTCCGGCGACGACCGCCCAGCGCGACGGTGTCGTCACGTCGTTCGCCGACTGCGCCGAATCGGCGCTGCGTTCGCCGACCCCGCACCTCGACGCGCACACCTGTCCCGGCGCGGGGGCCGACGTGGCCGGACAGATCGCCGCCGCGCACACCTTCCTCGCCGCCTGCGTCACTGTGCTGTGGATGGTCGCGGCGATCGCGCTGGTGCTCGTCGTGCTCAGTCTCGCGCTGCCGTCGCGGAACGGGGAGCCACGGTGACGGCAACCGGCGTCGTGCACTACGACCGCGCGTGGTCGCACGACGAGCTACTCGAACGCAAGCGGCACCGCACCGTCTCGGTGGTCGTTCCCGCTCTGAACGAGGAGGACACCGTCGCGGATGTGGTGGGCTCGATCCGTGACCTGGTCGGCACCTTGGTCGACGAGCTGATCGTGCTCGATTCCGGCTCCACCGACCGGACCGCCGCCCGTGCCCGAGCGGCTGGCGCGACCGTCTATTCCCGCGAGCAAGCGCTGCCCGCCGTGCCGCCGTGTCCGGGCAAGGGGGAGGTGCTGTGGCGGTCGCTGGCGGTGGCGTCCGGTGATCTCATCGTGTTCGTCGACGCGGATCTCGTCGCTCCCGACCCGCGGTTCGTGCCGTCGCTGCTCGCACCACTGCTGTCCGACGACCGACTGCGGTTGGTGAAAGGGTTCTACCGCCGCCCGTTCGGCGACGCTCCCGACGGCGGCGGACGCGTCACCCAACTCGTGGCCCGGCCGCTGCTCACCGCGCTCGCGCCGGAGCTGGCCGAGTTGCGTCAGCCGCTGGGCGGCGAGTACGCGGCCACCCGGGAACTGCTGCGGTCGTTGTCGTTCGCACCTGCCTACGGCGTCGAGATCGGCATCCTCATCGACACCTGGCGCAGGCACGGGGCCGGCGCCATCGGGCAGGTCGATCTCGGCGCCCGCGTGCATCGCAATCGGCCGCTGCACGAATTGGCCGAGATGAGCAGGCAGGTGATCGCGACGCTGCTCGACCGGTTCGGAATCCCCGATTCGGGCGTCCCGCTGACGCAGTATCTCCCGGACGGCTCGAGCTGGCATGCGGTGCCGGGCGCGGCGCCCGCGGCCGATCGGCCGCCGATGGCCACGCTGAGCGGCACCGGTATCCGCTGACGGCGATGGCGAATTCGGCGGCGGGTGAACCGGTATCGCCGCGGCGAACACTCCGCATCCGGCCCGGGCCGGCCTTACCCTGATCCCGGTGACGATTGCGGAGTGACGACGGCTGGGAGCTTCGATGGGCGCGGCATTGGTCAAGGGTCAGAACGGTGTGCTGGACCTGGCTCACCTACTGGTGTCGGTGCGCACCGAGGCGGCGGTTGACGTGTCGGCGCTACTGGTGACCGAAGTGGGGCGCGTGCGATCCGACGCGGATTTCGTGTTCTTCAACCAGCCCAGCGCGCCCGGTGTCTCGCTGGCGGCGGGAACGCCCGGAGTGCTGTCGGTTTCGCTGGGTGATCTGCCCGCGGACATCGCCCAGTTGCGTGCGGTGCTCACACTCGACGATCCGGCGCAGACCTTCGGCCGGTTCGCGCCGCCGGTCGCCACGGTCGCCGACGCCGCGGGAAACGTTCTGTACGAGTACCGCATAGAAGGGTTGAGCAGCGAATCCGTGGTGATCGCGCTCGAGCTGTACCGCCGCCATGGGACGTGGAAGGTGCGTGCGGTCGGGCAAGGCTATGCGGGTGGGTTCGCCGCGCTGGTCACCGATCACGGGGTGAGTGTGGACGAGGAACCCGCCGGTGCGAACGTTCCTTCTCCGGATCGGCCGGTGGCGAATCTCGCCCCGGCGGCGGACGTGTTCACCGTTCCCGGCGAGGCGAAGCTCTCCTTCGAAAAGCGCGCGAAACTGGACCTGCGCAAGCGTGAGGTCGCGAAGGTCCTCATCGACAAGGACGCTTTCGGCATCCGTGCCCGCGTCGTGCTGGTCATCGACAAGACCGGCAGCATGCAACGGCAGTACCGCGATCAGGTGGTGCACCGCGTCGTGCAGCGGATGATTCCGGTGGCCACCCAGCTCGACGACGACGGCACCTTGGAGGCGTACCTGTACGCCCTCTCGTTCGCCAAGCTGCCCGACATCACCGTCGAGCACGGTGACGACTGGGCCCGGACCTATCTGCATCTCGGCGGAACCCACGGCGACATCGATTACGACCGGCTCGGCGGCCGCAACGACGAACTGCCGGTCATGCGCGACATCATCGACTCGTTGCGCCCTGGTGGCCGTCCCACGCTCGTGTTGTTCTTCACCGACGGCGGCTTCGCCAAGAAGCGCGAGATCACGGCGCTCATGCGCGAAGCCGCGCGGTTGCCCGCCTTCTGGCAGTTCGTCGGGCTCGGTCGCGCCAACTACGGTCTGCTGCGCGCTCTGGACGAATTGTCCGACCGGGCGGTCGACAACGCGGGTTTCTTCGCCCTCGACGACATCGATCAGGTCGACGACGCGCAGCTCTACGCCCGTTTGCTCGGGGAGTTCCCGGACTGGCTGCGCGCAGCGCGAAACGCGGGCATTCTGCGCTGACAGCGCGAACCTGCCCTGCTCACCGCGCATCGCCCGCTTGTCATAGCGAAAGGCTATAGCGGTTCGCGATTCGGTCCGCTGCGGATCAGCCGATGACGGCGTTCATGATGGTGCCCGCGCTGGTGGCCACCACCCCGCCGATCATGGCTCCGGCCACCATCTTCGGTGACTCGAGCCCGCCGCCGGTCCACTTCTCCCAGGCGAAGCGGCCACCGGCGTAGATGATGCCGCAGATGCCCGACAGGAGCACGAACCACGTCAGGTAGCGGACCAGTTGGAGGAACTTGTCGGAGATCGGCGGTGCCTCGGGGCTGGGATTGCCGATCTGCGCCAGGGTGTCGTAAGCGGCGGCCAGGATCATCGTCGTTCGCTCATTCTGGATTCGGGACAGGGGCAAGTGATTCGCTGAGAAGATCGTATCCGTTCGCTCGCCGCGATGCAGTCAGGTCCATGTAGCGCAGGGAAGTTCGTGTTTCCCTCGCCCGCGCCCGGGTAGCCGAACTCCTGAGCCTGCTGCCCGTTCCGCCGCTGGGCGCGAAGGTTCCGCGCAGTGCGCGCACCGCGGCGGCGTCTGGGCCCGTATCCTGGTTCGTGGCCGAATTCATCGGTGGTCGAACGGCTTTCGCAAAGCGGCTGGTCGGCGGCAGGGTTGTATTCGAGCGTAGAGGGAGTAGACGGTGAGCATCATTCTTGCGTCGGTCGGCGATTCGTTCACGACGTTGGCGCAGATCGGCAATCCGACCCCGGAGGCGCCGCCCCTGGCGGACAAGCTCTTACAGTTCGTCCGGTACCTGACCTGGTTCGCGCTCGCGTCGGGCATCGTCAGCATCATCTACGCGGGCGGCAGATTCGCCTGGGAGAAGTGGAGCGGCGGCGGATTGCAGTCGCCGAAGATGATCGCCGGCGCGATGATCGGCGGGGTGGTGGCCACCAGTGCGGGCACCATCATGAACACCGTCCTGGAATTCTGAGCGAGGCGGCGCTCCTTCCCGCGTGTTCTCGCGGCGAACCTCCGCAAACGCCCTCGAGCCGCGATTTCCGTCGCGGAGTGCGGTCGCGCTCCGGTGCGGGAATCGCGGTGCCGATAGGATCGGAGGCGGAGCGGATCATGGACGAGAGGACCGAAGGCAAGCTCACGATGTCGCGGCGCACGGCGCTCGGCATCGCGGTGTCGTCGGTGGCCGCGTTGGGATCGGCGGCATGCGGCGGATTCGGCCAGGATTCCGGGCCGCATCCCGTCCCAGGTGACGCTGCCACGATCGCCAAAGACGCCTACGTATTCGGCTACCCTCTGGTGCTGCTGGACGTCACCCGGGTGGCTGCGGAGATGGTCACGCCGATCAACCGCTTCCACCACGCCGCCTCGCTGCCCACCCCGGCGCAGCGAGACGTGGTACGGCTCGACCGCGACACGCTGCGTTCCACCGCGTGGCTCGATGTGGCGAGCGAGCCGATGGTGCTGAGCGTCCCCGCGCTGGACGAGGGCCGGTTCTGGCTGGCCAAGGTGACGGACGCCTGGACGAACAACGTGCACAACCCCAGCAGCCGGCGGCCGGCGACTGAGTCGGCCGGGCCGCCGTATACCTATGCGGTGACCGGTCCGAGGTGGTCGGGTGCGCTACCGGAAGGTCTCACGCCGTTGCCGATGCCGACGCCGACGGTGTGGCTGATCGTCCGGATCCGGGTCGACGGCGAGAGCGATCTCCCGGCGGTGCGCGCCGCGCAAGAGGGATTGCGATTGGTGCCGTTGAGCGCTTGGGTGGCGGGCACCGAGCCGCCTGCGCCCATCGGGACGGGGCTATCGAGCGTACAGCCGCCACCTGAGTGGGTCGCCGGGATGGACCCGCGGGTGTTCTTCGACCGGATGTGCGCGTTGCTGTCGACCAACCCGACCGCGCCCGAGGACGCGCCCGCCATGCGGCGGTTCGAGAAGATCGGGATCCGGCCGGGTGGCACAGTCGAGGGCATCTCGGATACCGAGCTCACGGCGGCGGTGGAGACCGCACGGCAGCAGATCCCGGTATCTCTGGGTGCGCGGACGGTCAACGAGAACGGCTGGCTGGTCGACCCCGACGTCGGCAGGTTCGGCACCAACTATCTGCTGCGCGCCGTCATCGCTCACGTGGCGCTCGGCGCCAGCCTGATGACCGAGAACGCCTACTATCCGACGCTGTTCGCGTCGACGGACGCCGGAGGTGGCACGGGCCGATTCCGGCTGCATTTCGCGCCCGGCCAGTTGCCGCCCGTGGACGAGTTCTGGTCGCTGACCGCCTATGCCGCCGACAACTATCTGGTGCCCAATCCGGCCGGCATCTACGCGGTCGGCCATCCGGATCCGGTGACGGTCAACCCCGATGGGTCCGTCGACATCGCGTTGCAGTACACCGACCCGAGGGCGGGCGTCGCGGCCGGGAACTGGCTGCCGATTCCCGAATCCGGACAATTCTCGCTGACCCTGCGCCTGTACGCGCCGAAGGCGGAGGCCGTCCAGGGGCGCTGGCGTCCCCCGCCGCTGTTCCCGGTGCTCTGACGCGATTCGCGCGAAGTCCCGCCGCCGCTCTCGGCGATCGGGTGACAGGTACCGCTGGTCAGCTACTTTTCCGCAAACAGACGGATATGCTTCGGGACGGATCTGGCGCTGCGACCGATCGCATCGGGAGGCGGAACGGGATCATGGAGGACTGGACCTCATCGCGATACGATCTCACACTCCAGCAGCACGATCCCGGTCCGGCGTCCCCAGGGGCAACTGGTTGCCCATCCCGGAATCCGATCCGTTCTCGGCGAGCCTGGCGTTGTTCGCGCCCAAGCCGGTGGTGTTGCGGAGGCGATGGCAGCCGCCGCTGATCACGCTGCGCTGAGTCAGTCGTCGCCCGCCCAACTCCAGCGTGGGACCTCGCGGATCGGGTGCAACTCCGAATCGCTGGTCGCATGCGAATTCTGCTGCGCCACCCGTGATCCGAATGCGACGTGCTCATAGACCGCGGTGCGGAACTCTTCGTTCTCCAGCAGTCCGGCCTCCTCGAAGGTCTGCATGTACACCTCGACGAAACGTTCCCGCTGCTCGTCGGTGATCCGCAGGCCGCGGTGCACCGCGATGATGTATTCGAATCCGAGCTCTCGGGTAAATCGATCCGGGCCGCCGAACGATTCGGCGGTGAACCAGGTGAGATGGTCGACGTGTTGCGGCAGTCGTTCGGTGAACAACGTCTTCAGCACCGGGTCGCTGAGCGCTTTGTCGTAGAACGCCGCTTCGACACGATGGAGCACCTCGTCGCCGCCGACGTGGTCGTAGAGACTGGGCATGGCACCTCCGGCCGGAGTAGGGCTGCTGCTCTCATTAGAGGTGGTCCGCCGCGTCGGTGTACACCTGAATCGGGGTAATGGCCGATACCTGCCACCTCCGTCCGTGGTCCGGTGGGCGGACCGGCGGCATGAAAAGTAAACGGGTTTTACTAAACGCTGTTCACGAAGCTCGGTTCTGTGGTTGCATCACTGGTGACCGTGTTCGCCAGGTCTGCGCCCAGACCGCCGTAGGAGTTAGCCGTGACCGTGACCACGCCCTCGATCCCGACGGGTTTCGACTTCACCGACCCCGATCTGCTCGCCACCCGCCTGCCCATCGAGGAGTTCGCCGAACTGCGCCGCACCGCCCCGGTATGGTGGTGCGGTCAGTCCGATCGGGCCAGCGGTTTCGACGACGGCGGCTACTGGGTCGTCTCCAAGCTCGCGCACATCAAGGAGATCTCCAAGAATCCCGAGGTGTTCTCCTCGCACGAGAACACCGCGATTATCCGGTTCAACGAGGAGACCACGCGCGAGCAGATCGACATGCTCGGCGACATGCTGTTGCTCAACCAAGACCCGCCCAAGCACACCAAGACCCGCCGCATCATCTCCAAGGGCTTCACCCCGCGGGCGGTGGAGAGCCTGCGCGCCGCGCTGACCGAACGCGCCGCGCGGATCGTGCACGAGGCCAGAAAGTCCGGCAGCGGCGACTTCGTCGAACAGGTCGCCTGTGAACTGCCGTTGCAGGCCATCGCCGAACTGATCGGCATCCCGCAGGAGGACCGCAAGAAGATCTTCGACTGGTCCAACCAGATGATCTCCTACGACGATCCCGAATTCGAGGGTGATCACCACGCGGCCACCGCCGAGGTGATGGGCTACGCCTGGAACATGGCCGAACAGCGGCGCGCCTGCCCGGCCGAGGACATCGTCACCCAGTTGGTGAACGCCGATATCGACGGCGAGCACCTCGGCTCGGACGAGTTCGCGTTCTTCGTCATCCTGCTGTCGGTGGCGGGAAACGAGACCACGCGCAACTCGATCACCCACGGCATGAAAGCGTTCGTTGACCATCCCGAGCAGTGGGAAATCTACCGGCAGCAGCGTCCGCGCACCGCGCCCGACGAGATCGTCCGGTGGGCCACCCCGGTCACGGCCTTCCAGCGCACCGCCACCCAGGACACCGTGCTCGGGGGCCAGGAGATCAAGAAGGGCCAACGGCTCGGACTGTTCTACAGCTCGGCCAATTTCGACGAGGAAGCGTTCGCGGATCCGTTCACCTTCGACGTGCTGCGCGATCCGAACCCGCACGTGGGCTTCGGCGGCACCGGCACCCACTACTGCGTCGGCGCGAACCTGGCCCGGTTGCAGATCGATCTGATGTTCAACGCCATCGCCGACGTGATGCCCAACCTGCGCCAGGTGTCCGAGCCGGTGCGGCTGCGGTCGGGCTGGCTGAACGGGATCAAGCGCTGGGACGTCGAATACGCTTGAATCGATCAGTGCAACAGTCCAGACCACGGGGCCGCGCGCCGGTGGTGACCGACACCGACATCCGGCGGGTGGCCAGCGCGCTGCTGGTCGAGCGCGGGCCCGATGCGGTCACCCTGCGTGCCATCGCGCGCGAACTCGGAGTCACCGCGCCCGCGCTGTACCGGTACTACGACTCGCTCGAAGACCTGCTGGAGCGGCTGCGGCTGGACTTCTGCGCCGACCTGGCCGGGGAACTGACCGCCGAGATCGCCACGCTGCCCGACGACGGCGCCGCGCAGTTCTTCGCCATCTGCCGTGGCTTCCGGCGCTGGGCGCTGACGCACACCAGGGAGTTCACCCTGGTGTTCGCCTCGCCCGGCGCGGGCCAGGCCCGCGCGCTGCGCCGCTTCGACGAGCCCTTCGGCCGGGTTTTCCTGGCCGCGGCGGGCAGGCTGCTGGCGAACTACGACATCGTCACGCCATCGACGGACGTCATCCCGCCGGAGTTGCGTGAGGATCTGGTGCACTTCCAGACCGAACTGCTGGCGGCGCTGTCGGAGTCGGGCCAGAAGTTCCCCGCCGAGAAACTGGATCTGGGTGTGACGTACCTGATGATCCAGATCTGGGCGCGGCTCTACGGCCACGTCACGCTCGAGGTGTTCGGGAACTACCCGATACCGCTGGACAATCCGGAGATCCTGTTCGACGCGATGCTCGCCGATCTGGGCCGCACCGCGGGCCTGCTCGGCGAGTGAGCCGGGTTCAGATGCGGGCGCCTTTGGCCCGGTTGCACGCGCGGCACAGGATCTGGAGGTTGGCGGCGCTGGTCGCGCCGCCGCGGCTGAGCGGGATGACGTGGTCGAACTCCAGGTAGTGCCCGTCGCCGCATTCGACGCAGCGGCCACCGTCGCGCTGCCACACCTCCGCTTTCACCTCTTGCGGGATGCTGCGGGTGTCGCGCTGGCCTGGCGTGAGAACGAGACGTTTGGCCACGCGCAGCGCGCCTTCCAGCGCGGCCGAGACATAATCCGGATCGTCGACGGCGAAGGTCGCGCCGCCGCGCGCGGACGTGGCCGCGAGTACCACCGTTCCCTGTTCCGCGTGCACGGAAACCACTCGTGACCACGGCATCTCGATGCCGGTGTCGGCGCCGACGAAACGTAGCTTCTTGTTGCTGCCGATCAGCCTGCCCTCGGTGAACTTCGGGCCGCGTGCGAGCTTACGCACGTGCGTCGCGGGCAGATCGAGGTGCACCGTCTCCTCTGGGTCCAGGTGCAGGCCGGGCGTGCGGACGATCGGCAGATCGCCCGTACGCAGCCGGTAGAGGGTGTGCCCGCGATGCATTCGCCTGCGCAGATCCTCGATCAGCGGTCCGCCGAGCGCGAGTTCGGTGACCGCGTGCTCGAACAGTTCCAGTTCCGCGTGCCGTACTTCACCGTCGGCGAAGGCGAAGGTCACCAGCCGCTCCACATAGCTGAGCCCCGCGTCGCGCAGGACCGCGCGGCCCGCTTCGGCGTCGATGCGCTGGTAACGCAGTGATGCCCACAGGTCCGCCCACTCGGGGCCGCGTGGCCCGTGGCCGGTGAGCACCCGCCACGCCCTGGTGTGCCAGTGGACGAGATACTCCTCGATCTCCTGGGCGCATCTCTGGCACGGCGCGAACCCACCGAAGAACTTGCGGCGCAGCGTGTTTCCGCAGCGTGCGCAGTGGCGGTCGCCGGGCGGGGGTCGGAGATACCGGTCCTCGGTCCATATGGTGCCGTCCCACCAGCGCATGGTCTGCGGGTTGTCCGGATCCGGGTGCCAGTCCGCGAGTTCGGGGTGCGGGGGCGGAGGAGCGGGCGGTGCGGTGTCGCGGCTGTGCCGGTGGAGGTCGACCGTGCGGTGGGTGTGTGGGCGCGGCAGGGGAGATGTATCGCCACGGTCGAGCACTTCGGTGCGTGGCCGGGCGGGGGTGTCTACGCCCGGGCGTACTTCGGTCCCTTCGAGCCGCCCGGGCGAGTCGTCGGTGCGGACGGGTTCGCGTTGGACCGGCGCGTTTTCGGCGAGGTCCGTTCCGATTTCGGCGGGAGTTTCCCCGTTTCGCGCTGAGTGGCCGGAGGGCAACGATCCGTGGGCGAAGCGTCGTGCCGAGGTCGGGTCGTGCCCAGCGGACCGTTCGGCGGCGGGTTCCGCTCCGGCCGGAGAAAGTCGTTCTCGCGCGGACGGATTCGCCGCCGGGCGGCGCACCCGGAACGGGTTGGTGGGATGCGTGGTGCGGGCGGGCGCCGAGGGATCGTTGACCTGGACGCCGAACTCGGTGACCAACCCCGCCAGTCCGCTGGACCAGCCTTGGCCGATCGCGCGGAACCGCCACTGCCCGTCGCGGCGGTAGAACTCGCCGAACATCAGCGCCGACACCGCCTCCGCGTCGTCGATCTCGAACGTCACGACCGCCCCGTCCACCGAGTGCACGGCGACGGTGAGCCCGTGGATGTCGCCGAAGGTGCCGTCCTCCAGCGAGCCGGAGACGACGATGCGGTCGACGTCGGCTTCCGTGCGCGGCAGCGAGACGCTCAGCCGCGCGGTGCCCGGCGCGGGCTCCTGATCGAGGGTGACCGCCTGCGAAACGTGCCGCGGCGCGTTGTAGAACACCAGGTCGCGATCCGAGCGCACCGCGCCCGACGCGTCCAGCAGCAAGGCGTGCGCGTCCACCGTGTGCTCCGATCGCCATGAAACGACCACGGCTAGAAGGGATGTCGGTACCGCTGCGTTCGCGCCCTTGCTGAGTTTCATGGTGCTCGAACTATGCCATGAGCCTCCGACACGCCGAACGCGCGAGGGCCGGTCCTTCGGCGGGGCGTGCGGCACAGTGTTCCCCATGACGAACCCGAAACGCCCGGGTCGTAGGCCGCCGACCCCGAAACTGCCCGGTGGGCGTGTGCCCGGCCCCGCCGACGTGCTGGCCGCCGCCCAGGCGGCGGTCGAGGCGGCGCAGACGGCCGCGGGCCAGGCGCTGGAAGCCGCTCAGCTGACGGCGACATCCGCGTTCGACACGGCGGTGCGGCTGCCGCCCGCGTCCGCTCAGCTGGCCGCGCAACTGCCCGGCCTGATCGAGAGCCTGTCGACCGCCATCGAGCGGCTCAACTCCACCATCGATCGGCTCGACCGCACGTTGGCCCTGGCCGATCCGGCCTTCGCCGCCTACGACCGCCTGCTGCCCCGGCTGGAGGCGATGATCTCGCTCGGGGAGGACGTGCTCGGGCGGTTGGCGAAGCTGCCCGGCTTCGCCTTGCTCGCCAAGCTGACCGGCTTGAGCGCGCCGGAACCGCCCGCCGAGGAGCCGCCCCGCCGAAAGTCCGGCAAGCGGCACAAATAGTCGAGGTCGGACGCTCAGCGGTGCGCGTGGTCGGCGGCCGCGCGCAACGTGGCGGCCGCCTTGAGCAGAACCTCGTGATACTCGTCGGCGGGATCGGAGTCGAGCACGATGGCTCCGCCCGCGCCGATCCGCCAGCGCCCGCCGTAGCGGACGGCGGTGCGGATCACGATGTTCAGGTCCGCGGTGCCGCCGAGGCCGAGGAAACCGATGGTGCCCGAATAGATCCCGCGCGCTTCGGTTTCCAGCGCATCGATGATCTCCATGGTGCGCAGCTTCGGCGCACCGGTCATCGAGCCCCCGGGAAAACAGGCTCGCAGGCAATCGACCACGCCGACCTCCGGCCGCAGCCTGCCACGCACCGTCGACACCAGTTGGTGCACGGTCGCGTACTGCTCGGTGGCCATCAGTTTCGGGACGTACACACTGCCGATCTCGCAGACCCGGCCCAGATCGTTGCGCAGCAGATCGACGATCATGAGGTTTTCCGCCCTGGTCTTCGGGCTGTCGGCCAGCTCGCGGCGCAGGCGCTCGTCCTGCTCCGGCGTCGCGCCGCGCGGGGCGGTCCCCTTGATCGGCTTGCTCTCCACGATGCGGCGGCGGTCGACCTTCAGGAAGCGCTCCGGTGACGAGCATGCGATGTCGAGATCGTCGAAGCGCAGGTAGGCGGCATACGGGGCGGGGTTGCACCGGCGCAGCGTGCGGTAGAAGTCGAGGCCGTCGGCCGCGGTGGCGGGGATCGTGGCGCTGTCGGTCAGAGTGATCTCGTAGGACTCCCCGGCATGCAACCGCTGCCGGCAGACCGCGATGTCGGCGAGATAGCGCTCCCGGCCGCGGGTGAGCAGTGGCGCGACGGCGTCACCGTCCGGCGGCAATTCGAGTGGCGGTGGATTGGTCCAGGTCGGCAGGGTGTCGAGGGTTTCGCGGGTGTCGCGCAGCCAGTCGGCGGCGGACCGGGCGGTCTCCACGTCGTCGCTCAGCGCCAGCAGATGGGTCCGCTCGCCCACGTGGTCGACCACCACCATCCGGTCGGCGAAGATCCATTGCGCGTCCGGGGTCGCCGCGCGATGCGCCGCGTTGCCGCCGCAGTCGGCTTTGACCTCGTAGCCGAGATAGCCGACGTAGCCGCCGACGAAATCGAAGGGGAGATCGGGCAGTTCGAGCCTGCGTGCGCGCAGCTCGGCGGCCAGGAACTCGAGAATGCCGCCGGGTGCGGTGCGCCGGTGCCCGTCGGACGATTCCACGGTCACCTCGCCGTCGCCCACCCGGTAGCGCAGCACCTCGGCCAGCGGACCGCTCGCGTCGCCCAGGAAGGAGAACCGGTCGGCCCCCGGTTCGACGTGCTCGCTGTCCAGCCAGAACGCGGTGGGGGAGTTGGCGTACAGCTGCACGAACGCGCTCTCGGTATCGATCGGCCGTTCGAGGACGGCCCGCTGGAGCCGGAAGGTCCGCGGCACCGTGCCATCGAAACCCGTGCGCCCGGCGGGACGCTCGAGTTGGGCTGCCGCGGCGGGGAACTGCTCCGGTGCGAGCGGCATCGGCGAGGCCGCGGTGCGTGTGGCGGAAAGCGGAAGGCCTGCGGCGACCGGCTCGGCGACGAACTCACCCCCGGCGTCGATCGATGGGCTCGCCGCCGGGACGGCGCGCCTGCTCCGGTGCGCCGTGGTGAGTCTCGCGAAGTTGCGCAGCAGAGCCGCGCCGAACTCACTGGCGATCGATTCCGGATGGAACTGCACGCCCCATTGCGGTCGCGTGCGGTGCCGCACACCCATCACGACGCCGTCGCCGGACAGCGCGGTGACCTCCAGATCGTCCGGCAGCGGCCGCAGCGCGCACAGCGAGTGGTAGCGCACGGCGGTGAAGCCCTGCGGCACGCCCGCGAAAAGGTCCTGGTCGTCGTGCTCGATGCGATCGAGATATCCGTGCCGGGCCGCGGGCGCCGCGGCGACCACGCCGCCCGCCGCGACCACGATTCCCTGATGGCCCAGGCACACACCGAGCAGCGGCAGGTCGCTTTCGCGAATCACCGCCGTGGAGATCCCTACGTCGCGGGCCACGTCCGGCCGCCCAGGGCCGGGTGAGACGACGACGTTGTCGTAGCGTCCCAGATCGAGTTCGGCGACCGTGTGCGCCTCGTCGTTGCGCACGACTGTCGGCTCGACGCCGTTCACCTCGCTGATCAGCTGGTACAGGTTGTAGGTGAACGAGTCGTAGTTGTCGATCAACAGCGTGCGCATGGTGCTCGAAACCCTACGCCGCGCCGGTGGTAGCCAACTGTTGTCATCTGCCTTCAGTTCGGGTCGGCAGGTGGTGCACAATGTGGGGCATGTCTGTTGCGCAACCGGTCGATGTGGATCCCGCGGTCGTCGACTTCGCCGTCGTCGGAAAGTGGATGGACGAGCAGGGTCTGTCCGGGGGTGAGTTCGAGGACGTGACCGCGCTGGGCGGCGGAACACAGAACATCATGCTCCGCTTCACCCGCGGCGGCCGGACCTACGTGCTGCGTCGCGGCCCGAAACATCTGCGCCCGAAGAGCAACGACGTGATCCGGCGTGAGGCCGGGCTGCTCGGCGCGCTGGGCGGCACCGAGGTCCGCGCGCCCAGGGTGATCGCGGCCTGCGCCGACGAGTCGGTCCTCGGCGCGGTCTTCTACCTGATGGAGCCGATCCGCGGTTTCAACCCGCAGAACGAACTGCCCGAACTGCATGCGGGCGATCCGGAGATCCGCAGGCAGATGGGCCTGTCCGCGGTCGAGGCCATCGCGCGCCTCGGCGCGTTGGACTACCAGGCGCTCGGCTTGGCCGACTACGGCAAGCCGGAGGGTTTCCTGGAACGTCAGGTGCCGCGCTGGCTGGGTGAGCTCGAGTCCTACTCGGCCAACGAGGGCTACCCCGGCCCGGAGATCCCCGGTGTGGCGACGGTGGGCGAGTGGCTGGACCGCAATCGCCCCGCCCAGTGGACCCCGGGCATCCTGCACGGCGACTGCCATCTGGCGAACATGATGTTCTCCTTCGACGGCCCGCAGGTCGCGGCGATGGTCGACTGGGAGATGTCCACCATCGGCGACCCGCTGCTCGACCTCGGCTGGCAGATCGCCACCCGCCCGGAGCCGGGCACCACGGGAGCGGCGCTGGTGGGCAAGCTCGGCGCGGTCGGCGGGCTGCCGACGGCCGAGGAGATGATCGCGCACTACGGGCAGTTCTCCGACCGCGACCTGAGCGCTATGTCCTGGTACACCGTGCTGGCCTGCTTCAAGCTCGGCATCGTCCTGGAGGGCACGCATGCCCGCGCGTTCGCCGGTAAGGCCCCCAGACAGGTCGGCGACTTCCTGCACGCGATCACGCTGGAACTCTTCGAGCGGGCGCACCGGCTGATGGAGTGAACTGTCGGGATGTGCTCGATAGTTGACCGGATATCGGTGGAAGGCGCGATCCGGCCGCGCCTAGGTTGAGCGCATGCCGATCGTTCCCGATGTCAAGGACTGGACCTGGGTGCTCGAGCGCCCTTGTTCGCAATGCGGTTTCGACGCCGCCGCGACCAGCTACGCGGCCGTACCGACGCTGACCAGGGACACCGCGGTCCGCTTCGCCGCGGTGCTCGACCGTCCCGGCGTCCGCCTGCGGCCGGACGAATCGACCTGGTCCGCCCTCGAATACGGCGCACATGTGCGTGACGTCTGCCGCCTGTTCGATACTCGCCTCGGCCTGATGCTGGCCGGTGACCCCGAGGGCGAGCCGCCGCGCTTCCCGAACTGGGACCAGGACGCGACCGCGGTGGCCGACCGCTACAACGAGCAGGACCCGGCTCGGGTGGCCGCGGAGCTGGCCGATGCCGCCGAGCGGGTGGCGCGCTCCTTCGCGTCGGTGCCGCCCGAGCGCCGTGGTCTGCGCGGTGCGCGCGGCGACGGGGCGGAGTTCACGGTGGAGTCGTTCGCGCGGTATTTCGTGCACGATCTGGTGCACCACGTGCACGACGTCCAGGGCTGACGCGTCGCGGAACTGTAACGCGTTCGGCTATTGGGTCACGCTATACCGACGATTTTTTCGAGCGGTACTAGAACGCGTTACATTTTTCTCGTACTGTGGGTGCAGTCACATATAAGCACGTGCATGCGAGAGGGTCGACAGGAATGAAGACGAAGGGCGCGATCCTGTGGGGGATCGACCAGCCGTGGTCGGTGGAGGAGATCGAGGTCGGTGACCCGGTCGCCGGCGAGGTGCAGATCCGGATGGAAACCGCGGGCATGTGCCACTCCGACCACCACATCGTGACCGGCGCGACCCCGATGCCGTCCTTCCCCGTCATGGGCGGGCACGAGGGCGCGGGCGTGATCACCAAGCTCGGCCCGAACTGCCCGGCCGATCTGCAGGTCGGCGACCACGTGATCCTGTCGTTCATCCCCGCTTGCGGCCGCTGTCCGGCTTGCGTGGCAGGACACATGGCGCTGTGCGACCTGGGCGCGGGTCTCCTGCTGGGGCAGGCGATCAGCGACGGCACCTATCGCATCCAGGCCCGCGGCGAGAACGTCATTCCGATGTGCCTGCTGGGCACCTTCGCGCCGTACATGACGGTGCACCACACCTCCGTGGTAAAGATCGATCCGAGCATTCCGTTCGAGGTGGCCTGCCTGGTCGGTTGCGGCGTCCCCACCGGTTTCGGCTCCTCCACCCACGTCGCCCAGGTCGCTCCGGGCGAGACCGTGGTGATCGCGGGCATCGGCGGGGTCGGCATGAGCGCCTTGCAGGGCGCGGTGCTGTCGGGCGCGTCGAAGGTGGTGGCGATCGACCCGAATCCGTGGAAGCGCGAGCAGGCGCAGAAGTTCGGCGCCACGCACACCTACGAGAGCATGGCCGCCGCGATCATGCCGCTGTTGGAGGCCACCGAGGGCCGGATGGCCGAGAAGGTCATCCTGACCATGGGCGAGATGCACGGCGAGTACATCGAAGAGGGCCTGATCCTCACCTCGAAGGCGGGCACCCTGGTGGTCACCTCGATGGGCCGGATGGACGAGAGCGACGTCAAGCTGAACAGCTTCCTGCTGTCGATGCTGCAGAAGACGGTGAAGGGCTGCATCTTCGGCGGCGGCAACGCCCGCCAGGACGCGCCGCGCCTGCTGTCGCTGTACAAGTCCGGCCAGCTCAACCTGGACGACATGGTCACCCGCAGCTACTCCCTGGAGGAGATCAACCAGGGCTACCAGGACATGCTGGACGGCAAGAACATCCGCGGGATCATCAAGTACACCGAAGCCGACTGGTAGAGCACCGCACCGCCGCTCGGCGAGCGCGGTGGCGATCCGTGCGATCAGCTCGTACGGCACCGCTTCGCCGAGCCGGCGATCGAGGCGCTCAGATCCGGCAGCGCAGCAGGGCTTCGCGCAGGTTGCGGCTGCGGACGTCGTCGAGGACGGCCAGACCCAGCCGGTTCATCGTGTACCCGAAACCGAGGCCCGTTGCGGGATCGGCGAATCCGAACGAGCCGCCCAGCCCCGTGGTGCCGTAGGCGCGTTTGTCGGAGCCGAAGCGGAAAATACCGCGCGACTTGCGGAAGCCCAGGTGATAGCGGCTCTTGGTGTGCAGCACCAGATCCTCGGCGGGGACGTCGTCGGCGGTCTCGGCAGCGGCGAGCCGGTCCAGCACGGCGTCGTCGATCGGCAACGCACCGGTGCGAGCGGCGGCCGCGCCGTAGACCTTCGCCAGCGCGCGGGCGTTGCCCACTCCGTTGGATCCCGGCAGTTCCACTTCGAGGAACTCGCGCCGGGTCGCCCGCGCAGGCGCTCCGCAGCGCGGATTGGTCAGCGCCGCGTAGGACAGGCCGCGTTTGGCATAGATCTCCGCGCCGATGCGCAGCGGAAGATCGCGTTCGTAGCGCAACACGTCCAGCCCCTGGGTGGCCGACATCGTGGCGATGCGGTCCATGCGCTGCTCAGCGGGCAGGCCGATGAAGAAGTCGACGCCGAGCGGTGCGGCGATGTCCTCGGCGAAGATTCGCCCGAGCGTGCGACGGCGCGGGTCCACCCGGCGCAACAGCTCGCCCTGGTACAGGCCGAGGGTGATGGCGTGATAGCCGTGCCTGGTGCCGGGCCGCCAAGCCGGTTTCTGTGCCGCCAGAACGGTCGCGAGCCCGTCCAGGTCGGCGATCTGAGGCAGTCGCACGACCTCGCTCAGGCCGGACAACCCCGCCTGGTGGTCGATCAGCTGACGCACGGTGACCGCGTCCTTGCCGTGGGCGGCGAACTCCGGCCAGTACTTCGCCACCGGCTGCTCGTAGTCGAGCAGGCCCCCGGCCACGGCGGTGGCGAGGGTGAACGCCGCCATGCCTTTGGTCGAGGAGAACACCGGCACGATCGTGTCCCGCTCCCACGGCAGCGTGCGCCTGCGATCGCGGAACCCGGCCCACAGGTCCACTACGGGGCGCTCACCCGCGTAGACCGCGACGGCGGCGCCGATTTCGCCGTGACGCTCGAAATTGCGGCGGAAGGCGTCGGCGACCGGCTCGAAACCGGGCGCGACGTCGCCGTGAACAGTGGGCGTTTCACTCATGGTGAATCGATGGTAGCTACGCGGTTCTCGTAGGCTCGCAGGGTGCGTTCACTCGAGCAGATCCGGGAATGGCCGGTCCGCCACGCGGCGGCCGCGGTGGTCACCGCCGACGGCGGTGCCGCGAGCGAAGGCGACGTGCGGCGGGTGTTCCCGCTCGCGTCGGTGACCAAGCCCTTGGTGGCGTACGCGGTGCTGGTCGCGGTGGAGGAGGGCGCGGTCGAACTCGACCAGCCCGCGGGCCCGCCCGGCGCTACGGTGCGTCATCTGCTGGCGCACACGTCCGGCCTCGCGTTCGACACCACCGACGTCCAAGCCGCGCCGGGGACCCGGCGGATCTACTCCAGCGCGGGTTTCGAGGTGCTCGCCGAATTCGTCACCGCCCAGACCGGGATCGCGTTCGACGAGTACCTGCGCGACGCCGTGTTCGAGCCGCTGGGCATGACCGCTTCGGTGCTCGCCGGTCCGGCCGGGCACGCGGCGCGGTCCACCGCGGCGGATCTGGCCCGCTTCGCCGCCGAATTGCTGGACCCGCAGTTGATCTCGGCGCAGACGCACGCCGAGGCCACCTCGGTCCAGTTCCCCGGCATGAACGGCGTCCTGCCCGGCTACGGTTCGCAGCGCCCCAACGACTGGGGATTGGGCTTCGAGATCCGCGACGGCAAGACTCCGCACTGGACCGGTGGCACGAATTCGCCACAAACCTATGGACATTTCGGCCAATCCGGGACATTTTTATGGGTTGACCCGAGAACGGGGTTGGCGTGTCTCGCCTTGAGCGACGAGAATTTCGGCGACTGGGCGCGCGCGGCCTGGCCACCGCTGAGCGATGCCGTCATCGCGGAGGTGGCCGCCACGCGCAACACGGTCACGAAGTAACACGTGTAACTTCGGGCACTCCAGTACACTCAGGCAACGCCAGTTCGACGAATCGTTGGGGAAGACGTTCCTCGTCGAAGCTGGAGGTGTTGGTGGTGCGCGCATCGAGTCAGTTCGCGGACGCGACGGCGGGTGTGGTCTACATCCACTCGTCGCCTGCCGCGCTGTGCCCGCATGTCGAGTGGGCGCTCACCTCTGCCCTCGGCGCCCCCGCGAAACTGCGCTGGACCGCCCAACCGGCCGACGGCCAACTGCGCGCCACCAGCGAGTGGATCGGCCCCGTCGGCACGGCGTCGAAGATCGCCCAATCGTTGCGCTCCTGGCCGGTTCTGCGCTTCGAGGTGACCGAGGACCCCAGCGACGGCGTGGACGGCGAGCGCTACAGCTTCGTTCCCGGCCTGGGCCTGTGGCACGGCTCGACGAGCGCCAACGGCGACGTCATGCTCGGCGAGATGCGCCTGCGCGCGATGCTGCAGGCCACCCGGGAACTCGGCAAGTACTCCGCCTACGACCTGGCCGACGAAATCGACCGCGCCCTCGGCACCGCGTGGGACGAGGACCTCGAAATCTACCGCTACGGAACGGAATCCGGCGCGGAGGTCACCTGGCTGCGCCGGGACGTCGGGTGAGGACTCCAGCTGTCGCCACTGCCGTGTCATCCGCGGGAAGCGCCCTGGCCGTGTGACCACGGATTCCGGTAGCCGTCCGGAATCATGCTGTCGAACAGTGCGCGCGCGTCCGCGGGCAGCCGCAGCAATTCGACGTACGAGCCGAGTGATCCCCCGGCGAGGTAGACGAACTCCATGCCGATCTCCGCGACAGCGCAGTGTTGGACGATTTCGGCGCCGCCTGCCAGCGCCTCCGCCAGTGCGACATCGAAATCGTCTGGCACCCAAGCGATATGGTGCAGACCGGGACCGGACCGCTCGAGCGCTTCGGTGTACAGGTTCGCCCCCGAGACCGGTGCGATCAATTCCAATTGCTGCCCGCCCGCGTAGCCGAGCGAGCTGTCGATCGTGTAGTCGGCCGGCGCACCGCGATAGCTGCACGAGTCCGGGCCGAAACGCATGCGGGGCAGGCGAACCCATTTGTCGACTCCGTAGCGTTCGCTGAATTCTCGTTCCGCCGCCTCGATGTCGTGGACGACCCACGCCAACTGGAAGATCGGTCCGGATGCGATGCTCATTCTGGTGCTCCTCAGGTGCTTCAGGGATGGGGTGCTTTCGCCGGAACGGCGCGAGGTGACGGTGCGGTTCAGTAGTCGGCGAGGTGGATGGCGTTGGCCGCGCGCTCGAGCGGCTTGATGATCGGACGCAGCGCCAGGCCCTTCCACGGCATGTGCCGCAGCATGCGCAGCATGGTGGTCTGGGTCCGGATCGCCCGCTGGTCGGACGCCACCATCTGAGTGGCGTTGTTCCAGCCCAGCGTCAGGTTCCGGGTGACATAGTCCTGCATGGCGCGCTGGTAGCGATCGAAGGCGGCGTTGTGGTCGCCTGCGGCCGCTTTCAGCTCGCCAGCGAGGACATACGCGCCGACCAGCGCCATGCTCGTGCCCTGCCCGGACAGCGGCGAGGGGCAGTAGGCGGCGTCGCCGACCAGTGCGACGCGGCCCGCGGACCACTGGTCGAGATGGATCTGGCTGACCGAGTCGAAATAGAAGTCGGGCGATTCGGGCATGGCGCGTACCAAGTTCGGTGTCTCCCAGCCCGCATCGGCGAAAGCGTCGGCCACCAGCTGCTGCTGCGCGGCGCGGTCGCGCCGGTCCGGCAGTTGTTCCGGGGCCTGGAAGATGAATTGGGCTTTGGCCGTGGAGCGGCGGGTGCTGTACACCTGCACCACTCGCCCCGGAGTCGGATGGACCAATTCCCAATGGTCGAGATCCAAATGGTTCGGCACCGAGATCACGCAGGCCGCCATGCCGGTGTGCCGGGCGAATCGCTCCTCCGGCCCGAACGCGAGGCGGCGCACCGTCGAATGGATGCCGTCGGCGCCGAGCACCAGGTCGAACACTCGCGGCTCGGCGTTGCGGAACCGCACGGTCACGCCGTCGGCGTGCTGCGCCAGGCCTGTGATCGAGTCGCCGAACAGGTACTCGACCCCGTCCTTGGTGGCGTCGAAGAGAATATGGGCGAGATCGCCGCGCAGCACCTCGTCGTCGCCGGGCGACCGCAGTCCGATCAGCTCCGGCCCCAGCGTGGCCAGCGCCTTGCCCGAGTCGTCGACCCACGCGCCGCCACGCATCGCCGTCGAGGCCGCGCGGACTTCCGGCAGCAGCCCCATCCGATCGATGACCTCCATGGCCACGCCCCGAATGTCGACCTTGTAGCCGCCCTCGCGCAGGGTGGGCGCCTGTTCGACGACGGTGACGGTGAACCCGTGGCGGGTCAGCCAGTAGGCCAGTGCCGGACCGGCGACGCTCGCGCCGGAGATGAGAACGGTTTTGTTGGTGAACTGTCGCGTCGTTGTCATGGGAACAGCGTCGGCCGCGGCGCTCACCACGCACTCACCATCGGCTCACCGCCGCTCACCGAGCAGGGCCGCCACCTCCTCGATCGACCGCCCGATGCCGCGGTCATAGGCGGCGCGGAACTTCTGTTCGCCGAGTTCGGCACGGCACCGTGCGGCGGTCTCGGCCGCCGCACCGTCACCCGCGGCGGGCATCCCGCGCAGCGAATCGGCAGCGCCGAGCAGCAGCGCGGCCCGCGCCGGATCGCCGATCACCGCGGCGGCCTCCGCCAGACCGGCCACCGCGTCCGCGGCCACCGATCGGGATCGGTCACGGGCCAGCTCGAAGGCCTCGCGGTGCGCCGCCTGCCCGGCTTCGCTGTCGGCTTCGGCGAGCGACACCCAGCCCAGTCCGATGAGGCTGCGCGCACGGGCCTCGGCCATGCCGAACGAACCGTTGTCGGGCAGGGCGACGGCCGTGCCGTAGTACTCCCTGGCGCCGATGAGGTCGCCCGCCGCACGGCGCAGATCGCCGAGTCCGCGTATCGCATTCGCGTACATGTCCGTCGCGCCCGCCGCCCGGGCAGATTCGGCGGCACGCTCGTAGGCGGCGCGGGCTCCGTCCGCGTCGTGGCAAGCGTCCCGGCGGGCGAGGAGGTCGCCACGCCGGTTGAGCAGGTCGGCGGCCTCGTCACCCGCGCCCAACTCGGTTTGCAGGGCAACGGCCTCGTCGATCAAATCCAGCGCGACCGCCCGCTCACCGCGCCAGTCGGCGACGGCGGCGAGTTTGTCCAGGGTGGTGGCGATCGCCCAGCGGTCGCGGGTGGCGCGGAAACCTTCCAGGGCGCAGTGGAATTCGGGTTCGGCCGCCACCGGCTCACCGGACATGAGCAGGTGCAGTCCCGCGCCCAGCCGGAGGAACGCCTGCGACCACGGGTCGGCACCGAAGAGCAGGCGCTGCCGCTGCGGCGGCAGGTCCAGCAACCCGCCGACGGTCGCCAGCAGGAACACCAGATGCGGGCGTTGAAGGGGTTTCTCGACACCGGACAACTCCGTGACCGCGCGGGTGACCGCGACCGGCAGTCCGTTTCCCGCTCGCGCGGCGATCGCCGCGCACAGGCCGTATTTCTCGACGTCGGCCGCCGGATCGAGTGCGGGCAGCAGCTTGCCCGCGAGCTCGACGGCACCGCCCGGATGACCGCGCAGCCACCAGCACCACGCGTGCGCGGCGATGAGTCGTTGTGCCAATGGCGGATCGGCGGCCACCGCCCAGCGCAGCGCCACCTGCACGTTGTCGTGTTCGGCGCTCAGTCGTGCCAGCCAGTCCAGCTGGTCCGGGCCGCGCAGTCGCGGATCGGCCCGCTCGGCCAGGGCGGTGAAGAATGCCGCGTGGGCACGCTGCATGCGCTCACGCTCGCTGGAGTCGGTCGAACGTGCCAGACCGTAGGCTCGGATGGTCTCCAGCATCCGGTAGCGGCCGCCGTGCACCTCCACCAGCGATTTGTCGGCCAGGCCGTCGAGCAGTTCTTCGGCATCGTCGAGTTCGCAGACCGAAGCGGCTGTCGCGGCCGACGCTCCGCCCGCGAAGACCGCGAAGCGCCGCGCCATGAGGCGCTCGGCCGGTTCCAGCAGATCCCAGCTCCATTCGACTACCGCCTGCAAGGTCTGATGTCGGGGCTCCGCGGTCCGGTCTCCTCGTGACAGCAGCCGGAACCGGTCGGAGAGGCGTCCGTCGATGTCGTCCACTTCGAGGTTGCGCAGACGGGCGGCGGCGAGTTCCAAAGCCAGCGGCAAGCCGTCCAATCGCGCGCAGATGCGCCGCACGGCCGCGATCGTGCCCGCGTCGACGGTGAATCCGGGCCGCGCCGCGGCCGCGCGGTCGGCGAACAGACGGACCGCCGCGCAGCCGAGCTGCTCGGACAGCGGCGCTTCGGCGGCCGCGACCGGTAGTTGCCCGATCGACAGGACGGTCTCGCCGGTGATGCGCAGGGCTTCCCTGCTGGTCGCCAGCACCCGAAGGCCCTGGCATTCGCGCAACAACCGGTGGACGAGCCGCGCGGCGTCGAGTACCAGATGCTCACAGTTGTCGAGAATGATCAGCAGAGACCGGCCTGCGAGCATCGCGCGGAGCCGGTTTTCCGTGTCTTCGTGCTCACCGGCGGTCGCGCGGCCGCCGAGCGTCGCCGCGATCTCCTGCGCCATCTGCGCGCCGTCCACCAATGGCGACAGATCCACGAAACAGACCTCGCCCTGAGCCCGGGAGCCTGCCTCCAACGCCAGCCGGGTCTTGCCGGTGCCCCCCGGACCGGTCAAGGTGACCAGGCGGGCCCGCGCCAGCAGCGACGAGATCTGCGCCAACTCGTCGTCGCGGCCGACGAAACTGGTGAGCTGGGCAGGTAGGCGGCGCAACGAGGCCGCGGCGACGGTGTCCCCGCGCAGGATCGCGAGGTGGGCTCGGGCCAGCTCGGCCGAAGGATCCGCCCCCAGCTCATCGGCGAGCAGCCGACGGCCCTGCTCGAACAGCTCCAGCGCCTCCGCTTGCCGGTCGGTCCCGGACAACCCGCGCATCAGCAATGCTCGAGCCCGCTCCCGCAGCGGATGTGCGGCAACGAGTTCGGTCAGCATCGCGACCACCGCTCGATGGTCGCGCAGCGCCAGACCGGCTTCTGCCCGATCCTCCCGCGCCGCCAGCCACGCTTCGGTGAGGCGGGTCACCGCCGTCGCGGCGAACGGCGCATCGCGGACGTCGGCCAGCGCCGCACCCCGCCACAGCCCGGCGGCTTCGTCCAGCAGCGCGGCCGCGGAAGCGGGATCCCCGGCGCGCAACGCGATCCGGCCCTCCTCGGCGAGCCGATCGAACCGGTGCGCGTCCACCGTGCCCGGGTCGACCGCGAGCCGGTAGCCCGCGTTCGAGGACTCCACCAGCTCGTCGGCGCCCGCCGAACGCAGCGCCCGCCGCAGCCGCGACACCTGGGACTGCAGCGCGTGCCCGGCGTCACCCGGCGGATCCTCCCCGTAGAGATCGTCGATCAACCGCTCGCGGGAGACGACCCGCCCGGCCTCCGACGCCAACACCGCCAGCAGCGCCCGCACCTGCGGCCCACCCACCGCGACCGGACCCCCATCGGGCCGCCGCACCTCCACCGGACCCAGGATCCCGAACCGCACGATCGTCAGTATGGCCTGGGAACGATGGGCTGCCGCTTCGGTGGGTTCTCAGCACCGGCTTGTCTGCGCTGCGTCGTGGACGCCGCTGTGGTTCGGTCCGACGGCTTTCGAGACCAGCTATGGCCGCAGCCGCGTTATCGGTCCCATCGCTCGCTCAGGAACTCCTCGTTCCGCGGCGAAGCACCCAGCGCGTCCCGCTCACGGTCCCGCAACCGCGAGCCGCACCGTATGTCGACACGCCATCGACTCCGGTGCTCGGCAGCGGTCGGAGCCAGGTCGTTCAGTCCGCTCGGTGGGCGAGCACAGCGAACATGGTCACCGACAGGTGGTAATCGCCTTTGGCGATGCCCGCGTCCATGGTGGCCAGCAGGTCGCGCCCTTCCTGTTCGGTGATGGCACCGCTGGTGCTCGCGGACGAGATCATTTGCATGTACAGCGGGAGGGCGGTGTCCGGATTCCAGATCACCGCCTCCGAACCCATGTCATCGATGGTGAAACCGGCGGCTGTGAGCAGGCCGCGCAAGCGCCGGCCCGACGCGGGGTTGGGGGTGGTGGTGAGCATCGCCTTCGACAGGCGGGCGAGCACACCGGGGTCGCCGGGATGCGCGATCACGGTGTGCCAGTCGGTGTCGATGAGCAGCACACGGCCGCCCTGTCGCAGGACGCGGGCGATCTCGGCGGTCGCGGCCGCCGGGTCGTCGAGGTGCTGGTAGACCCGCTCGCAACGCACCGCGTCGAAGTAGCCGTCGGAGAACGGCAGCTGATAGGCGGTGGCTTCGACGAAGCGGGCCCGAGAGTCCGCGGTCTCGGCTCGCCCACGGGCTATGGCGAGCATCGCGGGATTCGGGTCGGCTCCCACCGCGTCGCCATCGGGGCCGACTCGCTCGGACAACTCGATCACCTCGGTGCCGGTACCGGAACCTATGTCCAGTACCCGCTCGCCCGGCTCGACGGCCAAGACCTCGTGTCCCCACACACGCATGCGCCGGATACCGGGCAGCGCCGCTTGCAGGTCGAGCATGCCGACCAGCGTGGCCATCGGGTCGTCGTCGGTGGTGTGGGAAGAGTCAGGGATCGCGTTCACGTGGAACGACGGGATAGGCGACGAGGGATCGCTCGACATGGTCCGACACTAACCCCGCACCGCCGCTCCCCGCAGTGTGCGGACGACCGATCGCAGGCTGGGCATTGGCGATGCTGCCCACCCGGCGTACCGTCGAGTTTGTGAGCAGTGGCGCCGTGTCGGGGGCAGCGGTGAAGGGCTCGGATCCGTGGGCCCGGGTTTTCGCGGCGCTGTACGACCCTCTGCTGTGGATGGGCGAGAGGGCGGGTATGGGCGCTCGCCGACGAGATCTGCTCAGCCGTGCGAGGGGGCGAACTGTCGAGCTGGGCAGCGGCACCGGTCTCAACATGGGGTATTACCCTGACGACCTCGAAGAACTGATCTTGACCGAACCGGAAGCCGCGATGCGTACGCGGTTGGCGCGGAAGCTGCGTCGCAGTGGACGACGGGCACGTGTGCTCGACGCATCGGCGGAACAACTGCCGTTCGAGGACGAAACCGTGGATACGGTCGTCTCGACGCTCGTGCTGTGTACTGTCGACCACCCCGAACCCGTATTGCGCGAGATCGGGCGTGTGTTGCGCCCTGGCGGCCAGCTGCTGTTCATCGAGCATGTGCGTTCGGAGTCGCCGCGACTCGCCCAGTGGCAAGACCGCCTCGCCGGCCCGTGGCGCCGGTTCGCGGAGGGCTGCCATTGCAACCGTGCCACACTCGAGCTCATCCAGGGGTCCGAACTGAAGCTCGAAGACGTACAGGAAGCTTCGTGGCGGGGAGAGCCCCCGATCATTCGACCGCTGATCTTGGGTGTGGCTACCAAAAACACCTAGGGAGCGTCAGATGACCGAGTCCGGCTCCGCTGAGCTGAAGCGGCGGCATCGCGCGATGTGGGCACTGGGCGACTATCCGTCCGTCGCCACCGAGGTCATCTCTGGATTGGGCAGGCGTCTGGTCGAGGCCTGCCGTATCGGCGCTGGTCAGCACGTGTTGGATATCGCGGCAGGGTCCGGCAACGCCGCGATTCCGGCGGCCGAGACCGGTGCGGAGGTCGTGGCGAGCGACCTCACGCCCGAGCTGTTCGAGGCGGGTCGGCGTCTCGCCGCGGAAAGGGGTGTCGAGCTGCGGTGGCAGCAAGCCGACGCCGAGGCATTGCCCTACGCGGATGCCGACTTCGATGCCGTGATCTCCTGCGTCGGCGTCATGTTCGCGCCGTTCCACCAAGCGGCGGCGGACGAAATGCTCCGCGTGACCAGGCCGGGCGGCACGATCGGGCTGATCAACTGGACGCCGACCGGATTCATCGGGCAGATGTTCGCCACGATGAAACCGTTCGCGCCGCCACCCCCGCCCGGCGCCCAGCCGCCCCCGCTGTGGGGCGACGAGACGCACGTACGGTCGCTGTTGGGCGATCGCGTCACCGATCTGGAGCTGCGGCGCGAAAACGCGGTCATCGACCGCTTCGCCGACGGCGCCGAGTTCCGCGACTTCTTCAAGTCCTACTACGGCCCGGCGGTCGCGGTGTACAAAGCCATCGCCGCCGAGCCCGACCGCGTCGCACAGTTGGACCGGGAACTCACGGAACTCGCTGCCCGACATGACCTGGGCGACGGGCGCATGGAGTGGGAGTACCTCCTGGTCACCGCGCGCCGCTCCTGAGCGACGGGGATTGGAACTGGCGCACCGCCACGTGACGGCGTCGGCATATCGGTGGACCGACCGGATAGCCCGGTCAACGGATCGAGAAACGGGCTGCCCAACCCGTGCGGCATGCCGGTGACCCCGTACCGATGATTTCGTCGGGCGGACCGCGGCCGGGTGTTCGTGCCACATCGCTCCGCCTTCCCCGGCGGGTTCGTAGTGTCAGGAAGTCGCGCCGATCGCCAACCCTGCGAGGAGATCGTGCACAAGGCTTGCCGCCTGCTCGTGAGCGCGTTGCCGATCATCGGTCTCGGCGATGGTCAGCGACAGTTCGGTCAGGGCCCCATAGAAGGCACTCGCCAGTAATGCGGCGGGGTAGGGACGGATGAGCGCCGCATCGAGCAGATTCTGCACCGCCTCGACGACCAGGCCGCCGAGATGGCGTTGGTCGAGTTCGCGCCAGCGCTGCCAGCCGAGGCCGATCGGTCCCTGGAGGAGCACGATGTGCCGGTAGTCGGGTTCGGCGCAGACGTCGAGGAACTCCCGCACCCCGCGATCGACCCGGTCGAACGGGTCCGAGGCCGAGTCGATCGCGATGCGGATGCGTTGTGCCGCTCGCGTCTCCAGATCGTCGACGATCGCCTCGAACAGCCCCTTCTTGCCGTCGAAGTGGTGATACAGCGCGCCGCGGGTGAGGCCGGTGGCGCGAACCAGCTCTTCCGCCGACAGATCCGCGTACTCGCGTTCGGCGAACAGCCGCCCCGCGGTCTCCAGCAGCGCCTGGCGGGTGTTCTCCGCGTACTTCTCGCGAAACGACTCCATGCGGTATGGATATCACATACAGTATGTATGTCAGATACAGACTGTATGGAAGTGAGACGTAATGGGCGAATCAGTGGACGTCGTCGTTGTCGGAGCCGGGATAGCGGGTCTGGTAGCCGCCCGCGACCTGGCGCGAAGTGGTGCGGAGGTGCTCGTGCTGGAGGCGCGCGACCGGGTCGGCGGGCGGCTGCTGAACGATGAACTCCCCGGTGGTGCGCCCATCGAGGTGGGTGGTCAATGGGTCGGGCCCGGCCAGCAGCACGTGCTCGCGCTGATCGATGACCTCGGCCTGAAGACCTTCCCCACGTACACCGCGGGCCGTCATATCGCCGAACTCGGCACGGCCCGCTCGGTATACACCGGCCGGATTCCCAAGCTGAACCCGCTGGCACTGGCCGATGTAGCGCAGATCCAGTGGAGGCTCGACCGGGTGGCGCGCCGGGTCGCGGCGGCGGAGCCGTGGCTCGCCGACCGGGCTGGGGTGCTGGACGCGCAAACCTTCGCCACCTGGCTGCGGCGGACCGCCCACACCTCCGCGGGTCGGTCGTTCTTGCAGCTGATCACCGAGGCGGTGTTCTCCGCGGAGCCGGAGGATATGTCGGCACTGTGGGCCGCCTACTACGTCGGCGCCGCCGGTGGGCTGGACGCGTTGATCAATACCGCAGGCGGTGCACAGCAGGACCGCGTTGTCGGCGGTTCGCAGACCATCGCGTTGGCGCTGGCCCAGGAACTCGGTGACCGTGTCGTCCTGGAAACCGTGGTGACCGATGTCGAGTGGGACGTCTCGGGTGTCCGGGTCGTCGCGGGCGGCACGACCGTTCGCGCTCGTCGAGCCGTGATCGCGGTTCCGCCGCCACTGGCGGCGCGCGTCCGCTTCACCCCCGGCCTGCCCGGCGATCGTGACCAACTCGTGCAGCGCATGCCGATGGGCCGGGTCATCAAAGTCAATGTCGCCTACGACGAGCCCTTCTGGCGCGAAGCGGGTCTGAGCGGCCAAGCCAACAGCGACCATCGGCCCCTGGGCACCGTCTTCGACAACACCCCGCTCGACGGTTCACCCGGCGTGCTCGTCGGCTTCCTCGAGGGACGGCACGCCGACAGAGGCGCGCGCCTCGACCTCACCGATCGTCGTGCACAGGTGATCGACGATCTCGCAGGCTACTTCGGGCCACGGGCCCGCAACCCCATCGCCTACATCGAACGCGATTGGGCCGAAGAGGAATTCAGCCGCGGCTGCTACGGCGCGTTCACCACGCCCGGCACCCTCACCCGCTTCGGTCCGGCCCTGCGCACCCCCATCGGCCCGCTGCATTGGGCAGGCACCGAAACCGCTACCCGGTGGGCCGGCTACATGGACGGAGCCGCCGAATCCGGCCACCGCGCCGCCCGCGAAGTCGCTCCCGCGCTCCGCCGCAGTGGGGTGTAGAGGCGGTTCGACCACGACTGCTGGCAGAAGTGGGCGAACGCCCGAATGAGACTCAGTCCGACACGGCCGACCGGACCGAAACCAGCCCAATCTCAGCGCAGACGTCGTCGTGTTCAGGTGCGCTCCCACTGACCGCAATCGCACCGACCACGACATCGCCACGTCGGATCAGTCGAGAACCTGCACCCGCGATGATGGGTGTGCCCGCAACCTGATCCAGCTGTGCAAACAGTGCGGGCCATGCCTGCTGCAATCGCACCAACTCACCGCCGTCGCGGTGGAACAGCGCAACACTGGATGCTTTCGCTGGGGCGATTCGAGCCGACAACGGCGGCGCGCCGTCCATCCGATCGACAACCAGCACGTGTCCACCGCCGTCAACGATGGCGACCGTGATTCGGGCACCGAGCCCTGCGGCATGCTCGCGTACGCAGGCGCTGGCCGCTCGCGCTTGTTCCGAAGTGAGTGACATCGCTCCACCTTCAAATCTCTTGGGTGCACCAAGCTTGGACGTCCCAAGGATAACCATATTCATGGGTTGGACCAAGAGTTTGACTAGACTTTCGTGCATGGAGCTGGAGGAAACGCCCACGCGCCTGCGCAGCAAACCGACCTGGCTGATCAGCAAGGCGGCCGTGCGGGCGCATCGGCTCATCGGCGAAGCGATGGCCGCATCCGGCGGCCGTGCCTATCACTTCGCGATCCTCGCCACGCTGGACGAATTCGGCCCCGACAGTCAGGCGCGGATCGGCCAACGGTGCGGAATCGACCAGAGCGATATGCACACCATGCTCAAGGAATTGATAGAGCAGGGGCACGTCGCGCGCACCTCGGACCCCAACGATCGACGCCGCAATCTGATCGCCTTGACGCGCTCTGGCCGACAACGACTGACGGAACTGGACGCGACACTCTCGGGCGTTCAACGCGATCTTCTCAACGCCTTGTCGACTACCGAGAGGGACCATCTCGCAGCGCTACTCGTCCGGGTTCTCGAGTAGATCGTCATCGAGGACGCACCAACGCACTCCCGTAGCCGCGTTCCGCGCGTCCGGGCAGTGCCTGTCGGTCAGTGAGCAGCGCGGGAACCGGGTTCTACTTCTGGGCTCGCGACAGTTGTCCCATGATCGGCAACGAGGTGGTCACTCGGGGATGGCAATCAACACGAATGATTCTCCACAGCAAGGTGTTTCGGGCACCAGCCCAGCTAACGCCAGTTTCCGTTCAACTGGACCCCACGTGCCGTCCGGAAGGCCGGGACGGAAGGGCGGAAGGCTGGGGTGACCATTCAGGTTATGCAGTTTCGCTCATACGATCAGGGCGGTCCGCTCATCCCGCACCCAGTCACCCTCGATGCGGAATGGAACGCCGAGTGCGGCCATCACCTGTCGGCGTGGTGCCTGGGGTGCTCGACGTGCACCGACTGCGCCGGAACCTGCTATTGCGGCGCCGCCGAAGACGAGGACCCGCCCGTCCACCTCCTGGATCTCGCCAGCTGATCCGATCAGCTCGACCGCGTCGTCGGGTGCTCGCAGTCCGCACCGACGGGCGGTGTGTAGACGACGTGACCACACCGGATGCACCAGTGGAGGCGGTGCAGACCGCCAGCCTGAAGCTGGCCAACGACCCGACGAGCATCTGTCTCGGGCCGAACTGATGCCCGCGATGCGGGCAGCTGCGAGGCCACGGCTCGGCCCACTTTCCGTTGCGCAGCCGGTAGAGGCGGCCGGGCTCGACGATCCGGCCGTCACTGAGCCGGTACACCACGCGCGGGTTGTCGAACATGCATTCCCCTGGGTGCTGATGGTAGATGACGTCGGTGATCAGGGGTTTTGCGTTGTGGACGGTGTCTTTGTCGCGGTGATGAGGTCGGCTCGTCGCTGGCCGTGGGCGAGTGCGAGCCGGGTGCGGAGTGTCTTGTTTTCGTCGGTCAGTTCTTTGATGCGTTTGTGTGCGAGTTCGAGGCGTCGTTGCCACTCCGCGCGACAACATGGCAGGGTGTCGATGTCGGTGAACTGCGGGTTCGCGATGTCGTCGCAACCCGGTCCGGACCCTGGCGCCAGGGCCTGATCGGGGAATCCTGTGATGGTTGGCGCGGCGCTAACCCGGAGGGGACGGTGAGACGTGCCCGAGCCGGAGTTGGCAGCCGATCATCGAGGTCGGAACTGTAGTGCGTATGTCGTGTTCTATCCACTTCAGAGGACCCACGGCGGTGGCGTAGATGCTCGACGCTCGCGCCATTTCCCCGCGTTCGCGATGCGCTTTGATTATCGCGGCGATACTGGTGATCAGCGCGCCGACCAAATTCGATTCGGTGGACGGGTCGTGCACTTCCCTGCACAGCTGCGCGAGGACGAACGCTGTTTGTTCCAGGTCCGGCGCGGGTGAGCGGAAGATGTACGGGCGCGCCCGGCTTCCGGCCGCGAGGGCGGACCTCGCAATTTCGTGCGCGGCGACGGCGAACGGTCCTCGCGCGTCCGGTTCGATCCGCCACGACCACAGCGCCAGCACTCCGGAGACCCGGCTTGCCGCCCATCGCCAGGTCGGGCGCTCGCTGCTGGGAACACCTGCCAGCGTTTCGTTGAAACCCTGGACTTCAGCCAGGGCGTATGCCCAGAACTCGGTGTCGGCCGACACCACCGTTTCCCTGGCCGAGGGCGCCACCGAACGAGGTAGTTTCCACTCGTTCTGCGCGTCCGCCGCCGCGTGTGGGTCAGGTCCCCACCCGTCGCGCAGTTCGGGCAGGCTCAGACCTGCGCCGACCTCGAGGTCGATGATCGCAGGACCGAGGCGTGCGCTGTGGGCATCACGCCATTGGGCGATGTAGCCAACGACATAACCGTCGACGACACTGACCCGGGGCTGCAAGACGGTCCCAGTCGCCCGCGTCCGGCGTATCCATTCGACCTCCGAAAGGCTGACCGCGGCCGTGGCGCGCAGCGTACGCCGCAGCATCCGATGGTCCGAGCCGTCGCTGTCTTCGCGCCGCTCGATTCCCGCCAGCATCTGCTGCTCGAAACTCACACCAGGTCCAGGCAGCCCCGGCGCCACCGACCGATACAGGCAAAGGTCGCAACCGGTCAACGCGACATGATCCGATCAGTCGACGAACCGACGATCACCGTCGGCCGAGGGGAGTTGATCCTTGCCGAATCGAGCATCCGCTCAGCCTGCCCAGTCACCAACACATCCGGTATGGGGGAGGTTCCTACGATCGCGGCCGCCTCGGCGACTCCGACTGTCGCGAAAGCGCTTGCTGCGCAGAGAATCACCTCGGCGACCGCAGTGCCGACACCGCCTGGACAGATGCCGATTTCCCGGTCTCATCAACCACCGCGTGAGCTAGCGACGCACTCACCGCGCACGGATAGCCGCATCGGGCACACCGAGTCGTTGTCATACCACCGACCCCTTCGACATCCTCGGCGCTCGCCCGAGCAGACGATCACCGAAACGGCAGGTCGGACATTAGATAGATGAAGCAGAAAAAGCTTGAACAAAACGCACCGACCACACACCGACCTCTACGTCACCCGCCGGTCGCACGCCACGGACCCGGCCGAGTCCGTAACTGAACCCGGACGGCGTCGACTACATCAAGGACACCCCGGAGTCGGACCCGTGGGAACACACTTTCGATCACGTCGCGTACTGGTCGGCGATCGTGCAGGCCGTGCTCGAGGCGCCCGGCCGCTACCCGTTCAGCGTCCGCACCGTGACGCTCGTAGCGGCGGATCCCGCGTCGGAGGCGTAGGGCGTCAGCTCTACCTTCTGCCGTCGATGCGTTCTAGCGCCGCGGCGAGCAGTGGCAGGGTGCCTTCGGCCAGCCGGTACTCCACGATCGTGGGGTTCTGCGGGTCATCGGCGCTGCGTGACTCGATCACGCGTGGTGGCGGGAGCTCGTCGGTCGTGTCGTGCATGGCCCGCCGCATCGTCGTGCGCATGCCGCCCAAGGCAGTGACGCCCAGGGGAAACAACAAGTGGACCACGAGGCCGGTAGCTGCGGGTGCGCGCGTGGCGGGCGGTCACCCGGGCTGCCGGTGCCGCACGGGGGCCGGGAGGTTGGTTCGTGGTGACGGTCAGCGGTTGAGGTAGGCGGCCAGGCCACCGAGTTCCTCGTTGGCGATGAACACCGAACGGACGTTGATGATGGCCTCTTCGACGTGGGTGGTGCAGCCCCAGGCCGAGTCGCCCCACGAATCGGCGATCTTCAGCTCGGCCGGCGCGGTGCAGCCGGCGGTGCCGCCGAGCTGGCAGTGCTCAGGGTGCGGCGTGGTGGCCTGTACGGCGGCCGCGGCTCGTATCTGGGCGGCGAGTTCGGCGGCGGCAGCGGCGCGTTGCTCGGCATCGTCGCGCAACTGGCGTTCGGCGCGTACCGCCTTGATGGTGGCCAGGCGCAGCTCCAGGTGCTGCGCGACCTGGTCGGCGAGATAGCCGAGCACGGTCGCCTGCACCTCGCTCAACTCCCGAGGCATGGCGTCGATCGCGGTAACGGTGCCGAGGTGGTGCCCGTCGGCGGTGACGATCGGGGCGGCGGCGTAGAACCGCAGCCCCAGCTCACCACGTACCAACGGATGATCGAGGGTGCGCGGATCGGTGACCGCGTCGTTGACCACGTACGGGCCCTCGGCGCAGAACGCCGACGCGCACAGTCCCGGTTCCGTGCCGACCTGCGCGACACCATCCAGTCCCTTGGTCGCGGCGAACCAGACCCGATCGGCGTCGACGATGCTGACCGTGGCGATCGGGGTGCCGCACACCGCTGCGGCGGTCGCCGCGATGATGTCGAACTGGCCGTCGGTTGGAGCGTCGAGGATCTCGTAACGGCGTACCGCAGCTAGCCGGGTGGGGTCGGTGAGGGCGGTTCTGTCGGCGGTGATCGACACGGTGTGGTGCTCGCTTCCCATGAGGGTGTTCAGGCCTGGGTAGCGTACGTGGTTGCTGCGGTCATGCCGCACCCGCTGTGGCTGCCGTGATGGTGGCGCGGTCCGAGCCGCGCGAGCAGATAGACACCCGAGAGCCGTACGTCAATCTTGTCGGAGGCGAGTTGTTCAGCCGCCAGCCGAAAGCGATCGGTGACCGCCGTCTGCTGCGATAAGGAGTACTGGTTGTTCGTCGCGCGCAGAGACTGAGCGGTGAACCATAGGGCGCCAGCGTAATCGTCGCGTCGAGCGTCGCCACTGTCGTTGCCATGGCCGCTACTTTCCGTCCGCCCGACCAATGGAACACCCTGCCCCACCGCGAAGACTGACCCGGTGCGGGCGGATCGTTCTCCGGCGGGGCGGGCGGGTCTGGCGGAATCGGCGTGCCCCCCGTGCTCATTCGTCATCCCTCTGAAGTGTTTGTCTCACTACAGCAGTCGGGACACTCGCCGACGGCACCGCATCGGCAAGAACGCTAGGCCCGTCAACGCTGCTTCCGAGCGACATTCGGTGCGCGCATAGGCGCATACTTCGGGGGCTTTGCCGCGCGGGTTACCCGGCCGCAGATGTAGTCCGATGTAGATCTGGCCGGTGCCCCACATAGTGCGAGTGGGGCAAACGCACCAAACGTAGTTTGCGGCTTCTACTTGGCATTTGATCTGTGGGCGCAGAGGGGATCGAACCCCCGACCGCTGGTGTGTAAAACCAGAGCTCTACCGCTGAGCTATACGCCCGTGCCGTTACCGGCGGCTTATGAATCTAGCGCGGCGAGCGCTTTCTCCCAAGCCGCCTGGTCACGGGGTTCTCCGGGGCCGTTCATCTCGGCGAAGCGGATGTAGCCCTCGCGGTCGACGACGAAGGTGCCTCGGTTCGGGTAGCCCGATTTCTCGTTGAAGACGCCGTAGGCCTGGGCCACCGCGCCGTGCGGCCAGAAGTCCGACAGCAGGGGGAAGATGTAGCCCTGCTCCGCGGCCCAGATCTTGTGCGTTGGCGGCGGGCCGACCGAGATCGCGAGGATTTCCGCGTTGTCGTTCTGGAACTTGGGCAGCTCGTCGCGCACCTTGCACAGCTCACCCTGGCAGATGCCGGTGAAGGCGAGCGGGTAGAACACGATCAGGACGTTCTTCTTGCCCCGGTAAGCCGACAGGGTGACTTCCTGGTTGTTCTGGTCCTTCAGCGTGAAATCCGGCGCGACAGTGCCAACCTCTAGCGGCATAGCGAATCCTCCATCGTGTCGGGTCTCCACCGGGTGGGCGTGCGACACCACCCTGGTGGAAACCATAGCGCGGTGGCTCAACGCTGCTTCGAGGGCGCCTTGGGCTGCACGAGTCTGCTTCCGGTCCACGAGCCGAGGCTGATCGCCGAGGTCTGGGTCAGACCTGCGGTCGGTGCGGATTCGGCGATTTCGCTCGGCTCGACATGGCCGGGTTGTCCAGTCTTGGGGGTCAGTACCCAGACGAAACCGTCGTCGGCGAGCGGGGCGATGGCGTCCATCAGGGCGTCGACCAGATCACCGTCCCCATCCCGCCACCACAGCAGCACGACGTCGATCACCTCGTCGGAGTCCTCGTCGACGAGTTCACCGCCGATCGCTTCCTCGACATCGGCCCTCAGGTCGTCGTCGACGTCCTCGTCCCAGCCCAATTCCTGGACAACCAAGCCGTGTGAGATGCCAAGCTTCTGAGCGTAGTTCTGCGCGTCCGCCGCGGCGACCACGGTGGCGTCCTCCTCAACTCCCGACAGTAGGTAGTTGCAAGCGAACATGGTTATGGGCTTCAGCGCAAGCCGATCCGGCGAAATAGCTACCGAATGTCGCGTTGCGATGGTGTGTCAAGGGCTTTCTCAGCGCTTCGGACACGAGTCGCGGACGGCGTTGCGCGCGTCGTTGACGCGCTTGCTGGCGTCGTTGAGCGCCGCGACCGGGGCGGTGTAGGTCATCTTGCGCGTCTCGGCGGCCAGTGCGCGGGCGGCGTTCACGTATTCGGTGAACAGCGGCACCAGGTCCGCGGGTAGCGACTCCTTGGCGGAGTTCACGCCGCTTTCCACCTTGTTCGCGGCGTCCTCGAGAGTCTGCGCCGCCGAGTCGCGCTTGGCGACGTAGTCCGGTGCGTTCGCATCGTGTGCGTCGACGAAATCGTTGTATTTGCTGACGCCCGCTCCGGTGATGGTGGGGAACTGACCGCAGTTGTCGGAGATGGCCTTGGCCTGCGCGGCAGCGCGCCTGGATGAGGTCGCCGCCGCCGACGAGGACGCTGCCTCGGTCTTGTATGCCGCCAGATCGCTCGCGTTCGGACCCGCCACGCCTTCCACGCGGTTGGCGCACCCCGCGACGACCAATCCGACGGCGACCGCGCCGGTGGCGCACACCATTCCGAACCCGCGTGGGTTCAGCAGCTTCATCGTCCTCCCGCTCCTCAGGGCTGCCACGCTCGACATGCTCACCTTGCCTGTCGAACGGTACTGGATTTCCGGCTGACATGATGATTTGGGACGCGTCATCGGCAAGGATGGATGGTGCGCCCGAACCTTTCGTGAACGGGGGGTCCGCCAACCAGCGAACCCGCCCGGGGATACCGACGCCATCAGCATGTCCACCCCTGTACGAGGAGCAGATTTGACCGACCTGATCCACTCTTCCGCACCGGCGAAATCCGCTGGTACCAGCTCCGCTCCCGCGCCCGCCGCGAGCCGCGATCCGAACGGGTCGCACGCGCCGCAGCCGGCCGGACGGGTGCGGGTGATCCGCGAAGGGGTGGCGTCCTACCTACCGGACATCGACCCGGAGGAAACCAGCGAATGGCTCGAGTCGTTCGATGAGATGCTCGACCGGGAGGGTCCCGGCCGTGCGCGTTACCTCATGCTCCGTCTGTTGGAGCGGGCCGGTGAACGTCGGGTCGCCATCCCGTCCTTGACCTCCACCGACTACGTCAACACCATTCCCACCGAGAACGAGCCGTGGTTCCCCGGCGACGAGGAGGTGGAGCGCCGCTTCCGCGCGTGGATCCGCTGGAACGCCGCGATCATGGTGCATCGCGCCCAGCGCCCCGGCATCGGCGTCGGCGGCCACATCTCGACCTACGCGTCCTCGGCGGCGCTCTACGAAGTCGGCTTCAACCACTTCTTCCGCGGCAAGGACCATCAGGGCGGCGGCGACTCGATCTTCATCCAGGGCCACGCCTCGCCGGGCATCTACGCCCGCGCGTTCCTCGAGGGCAGGCTGTCGACCGATCAGCTCGACGGGTTCCGTCAGGAGTACAGCAACGGCGGCCCCGGCCACGGGCTGCCGTCCTACCCGCACCCGCGCCTGCTGAACAACTTCTGGGAGTTCCCCACGGTGTCCATGGGCCTGGGCCCGATGAACGCCATCTACCAGGCGCGCTTCAATCACTACCTGCACGATCGCGGTATCAAGGACACCTCCGACCAGCACGTGTGGGCGTTCCTCGGCGACGGCGAGATGGACGAGCCGGAGTCGCGCGGTCTCGCGCACGTCGCTGCCATGGAGGGTCTGGACAACCTGACCTTCGTGGTCAACTGCAATTTGCAGCGCCTGGACGGCCCGGTGCGCGGCAACGGCAAGATCATCCAGGAGCTGGAGTCGTTCTTCCGCGGCGCGGGCTGGAACGTCATCAAGGTGATCTGGGGCCGGGAGTGGGACGCGCTGCTCGGCGCCGACCGCGACGGTGCGCTGGTGAACCTGATGAACAGCACCCCCGACGGTGACTACCAGACCTACAAGGCCAACGACGGCGCGTACGTCCGCGACCACTTCTTCGGGCGTGACCCGCGCACGAAGGCGCTGGTGCAGGATTTGTCCGACCAGGAGATCTGGAACCTCAAGCGCGGCGGCCACGACTACCGCAAGGTGTACGCCGCCTACGCGGCGGCGATGGCGCACAAGGGCCAGCCGACGGTGATCCTGGCCAAGACCATCAAGGGCTACACCCTCGGCAAGCACTTCGAGGGCCGCAACGCCACGCACCAGATGAAGAAGCTGACCCTGCAGGATCTCAAGGACTTCCGCGACCTGCAGCGAATCCCGATCAGCGACGCCGAGTTGGAGAAGGATCCGTACCTGCCGCCGTACTACCACCCCGGTATGGAGGCCCGCGAGGTCCAGTACATGCTCGACCGGCGCAAGGCGCTCGGCGGGTTCCTGCCCGAGCGGCGCGCCGCGGCCAAGCCGCTGAAGCTGCCCGGCGACGAGGCCTACCGCTCGGTCCGCAAGGGTTCGGGCAAGCAGAACGTCGCCACCACGATGGCCCTGGTGCGGCTGATGAAGGAGCTGCTGCGGGACAAGGAGATCGGCAAGCGGATCGTCCCGATCATCCCCGACGAGGCCCGCACCTTCGGTATGGACTCGTGGTTCCCTTCGTTGAAGATCTACAACCGCAATGGGCAGTTGTACACATCCGTCGACGCGGAATTGATGCTTGCCTACAAAGAGAGCACCGTCGGGCAGATCCTGCACGAGGGCATCAACGAGGCGGGGTCGACGGCGTCGTTCACCGCGGCGGGCACCTCGTACGCCACGCACGGCGAGCCGATGATCCCGCTGTACATCTTCTACTCGATGTTCGGCTTCCAGCGCACCGGCGACGGACTGTGGGCGGCCGCCGACCAGCTCGCGCGCGGGTTCGTGCTCGGCGCGACCGCAGGACGCACCACGCTGACCGGTGAGGGCCTCCAGCACAACGACGGGCACTCGCTGCTGCTGGCCTCGACCAACCCGGCCGTGGTGACCTACGACCCGGCGTTCGCGTTCGAGATCGCCCACATCGTGCGCGACGGCCTGCGCCGCATGTACGGCGGCGGCACCCCGCCGCAGGGCTCCGCGCCGCTGCCCGGCACCCATCCGCACGGCAGCCCCACCGAGTTCGGCGGTGAGGACGTCTTCTACTACATCACCCTCTACAACGAGCCGTACCCGCAGCCGGCCGAGCCGGAGGACCTCGACGTCGCGGGGCTGCTCAAGGGCATCTACCTGTACAAGCGCGGCGGTGAGGGCGCGGTGCGCGCCCAGATCCTGGTCTCCGGCGTCACCGTGCCGGACGGCCTGCGCGCGCAGGCGCTGCTCGCGCAGGAGTGGGGCGTGCAGGCGGACGTGTGGTCGGTCACCTCGTGGGGCGAACTCCGTAAGGAGGCGCTCGACAAGGAGATCGCCGCGCTGCGCGACCCGGGCGCCGAGCCCGGGGTTCCGTACGTCACCGAGGCGCTGTCGCGGGTCGACGGCCCGTACGTGGCCGCGACCGACTGGATGCGCGCGGTGCCCGACCAGGTCCGCAAGTGGGTGCCCGGCGACTTCACCACGCTCGGCACGGACGGTTTCGGCTTCTCCGACACCCGCCCGGCCGCGCGGCGGGTGTTCAACGTCGACGCGCAGTCCATCGTGGTCGCCGCGCTGGCCGGACTCGGCCGGATCGGCAAGCTCGACCCGGCCAAGGCCGCGGAGGCGGCGGCGAAATACGGCATCGCCGACGTGGACGCCGCGCCGAAGGCGGCGGTGAGTTCGGACGAAGACCTCGCATAGCGGAATATTGGATGGTGGACCGTAAACCGCCGCGGCCGCGACGGATCTCCGAGGGCTCTTCCGAGCACGAGGTGTATCTGCCGACGGGCGCGCTCTCCCCGAACCGGCAGACCCGCGACCCCCTTCCGGACACGCTGCTCAAACGCGTGAAGCAGTTCTCCGGCCGCCTCTCCACGGAGGCGGTGGGGTCGATGCAGGATCGGTTGCCGTTCTTCGCCGATCTGGACGCCGCGCAGCGGGCGGGCGTGCAGATGCTGGTGCAGACCGCGGTGGTGAACTTCCTGGAATGGCTCCAGGACCCGGACAGCGACATCCGTTTCAGCCTGGACGCCTTCCAGGTGATCCCGCAGGATCTCGCGCGGCGGTTGACGCTGCGCCAGACCGTGGACATGGTGCGTGTCGCCATGGAGTTCTTCGAGCAGTGGCTGCCCGCGCTCGCGCGCAACGACCGGCAGCTGGTGGCGCTGACCGAGGCGGTGCTGCGTTACGGGCGTGAGCTCGGCTTCGCAGCCGCCTCGGTGTACGCCAGCGCCGCCGAGTCGCGCGGCGCGTGGGACACCCGGTTGGAGGCGCTCGTCGTCGACGCCGTGGTGCGCGGCGACACCGGCCCGGACATGCTCTCCCGGGCCGCGACGCTGAACTGGGACGCCACCGCACCGGCGACGGTGCTGGTGGGCACGCCGCCCGGGGAGCAGGGTGTCTCGTCGGTGGGGGCAGTGCATTCCATCGCGGCGCGGCACGGGCGGGCCGCGCTCGCGGTGGTGCAGGGCACCAGGCTGGTGATGGTGGTCTCCGGGCATCTGGGGGAGACCGCTCAGATCTCACCGTTCCTGGCCGACCTGCTCGCGGAGGTGTTCTCCGACGGTCCGGTGGTGATCGGTCCGACCACCCGCACGCTGGGCGCGGCCCACGCCAGCGCGGTGGAAGCGCTGGCCGGTATGGAGGCCGTGGTGGGTTGGCGGGGGGCGCCGCGACCGGTGCACGCGGCGGAATTGCTGCCGGAGCGCGCTTTGTTGGGTGATCGAGCTGCGATCGACGCGCTGAACGAGTACCTTGTCCTACCGTTGGCTGCGGCGGGGTCGTCGCTGGCGGACACGCTCGATGCCTATCTGGATTGCGGTGGGGCGGTCGAGACGTGTGCGCGTCAGCTGTACGTCCATCCAAATACGGTTCGGTATCGCCTCAAGCGAATCGCCGAGATCACCGGGCGGGATCCGATGAATCCACGGGACGCGTACGTCCTCCGGATCGCCGCGACAGTGGGTCGTTTGACACGAACCCGTAACGAATCGTCAACTCCTGTCCCAGAAGTCACTTCGATCGCGTTGGGCCCCGAGGGCTTGTAACGCATCGGCGGAATCGGTCGATTCGGACAGCCCACGTGGTCTTTTGTGGAACCCCCACAAAACCGCTTCCGAAGCTTCATCCGCGTCGACATCTCGTGCGGCCCGCCTCACAGTGTTTTCTTAGAGGCGTGATCGCGTTGTTCGCCCCTGGACAGGGCTCTCAGACACCCGGCATGCTCGCGCCTTGGCTCGACCTTCCCGGCGCGAACGAGCGCCTCACGCTGTGGTCCAAGGCTTCCGGCCTGGACCTGGTCCGTCTCGGCACCACCGCGACGGCCGAGGAGATCACCGACACCGCGGTCACCCAGCCGTTGGTGGTCGCCGCCGCGCTACTCGCGTTCGCGGAGATCTCCCAGGACGAGCTGCCCGCCGCTACCATCGTCGCCGGGCATTCGGTCGGTGAACTCGCCGCCGCCGCGGTCGCCGGAGTCATCTCCGCCGACGACGCGGTCCGGTTGGCCGCCATCCGCGGAGCGGAGATGGCCAAGGCGTGCGCACTGGAACCGACCGGTATGTCCGCGGTGCTCGGCGGCGATGAGGCCGCCGTGCTCGAACGGCTCACCGAACTCGACCTCGTCCCGGCCAACCGCAACGCGGTGGGCCAGATCGTGGCCGCGGGTCGGTTGGACGCTCTCGCCGAGCTCGCCGCGAACCCTCCGGAGAAGGCCAGGGTTCGGGCGCTGCCCGTCGCGGGCGCGTTCCACACGGCGTTCATGGCGCCCGCGCAGGATGCTGTGACCGACGCCATAACGAAGATCACGCCGAACGAGCCGACCAGAACCTTGCTCTCGAACTTCGACGGCAAGCCGGTCGCGTCCGGACAGGACGCGATCGACAAGCTCGCCGCGCAGGTCACCCGGCCTGTTCGCTGGGATCTGTGCACCGAGACCGTCCGGCAGGCCGCCGTTTCGGCGGTGGCGGAACTGCCGCCGGCGGGCACCCTCGTCGGCATTGCCAAGAGGGAGCTGAAGGGCACGCCCACGCTGGCCCTGAAGACCCCGCAAGACCTCCCCGCGTTGGCTGAGCTGACCGTGTCCGGCTAGCTTTCCTCCGCGACCATGCATCACGTGATGCGAGGTCGTGACCGAGAGGCGGTAACTATTACCGCGCTCGATCCGAAAAAAACCAGTAGAGCCCTACAAAGTATCAAGAAGGGAGCCACGAAGTGGCCGCTCTGACCCAGGAACAAATCGTCGAGGAACTCGGCAAGATCATCGAAGAGGTGACCGGCATCGAGCCCTCCGAAGTGACGATCGAGAAGTCCTTCGTCGATGACCTGGACATCGACTCGCTGTCCATGGTCGAGATCGCGGTTCAGACCGAGGACAAGTACGGCGTGAAGATCCCCGACGAGGATCTGGCCAGCCTGAAGACCGTTGGCGACGCCGTCAACTACATCCAGAAGCTCGAGGCCGAGAACGCTGAGGCGGCGGCCGAGCTCAAGGCCAAGTTCGACAACGCCGAGTAGGGCCGAAACTGTGACCACTCCTTCCACCTTGAACGGGAACTTCCCCAACGTCGTCGTAACCAGCCTTGCGGCGACCACGTCGATCGCGGGTGACGTCGATGCGACGTGGAAGGGACTCCTCAACGGCGAGAGCGGCATCGACGTTCTCGAGGATTCCTTCGTCGAGGAATACGACCTTCCGGTCCGCATCGGCGGTCACCTGAAGGTCCGGCCGGACACCCTGCTGACCCGGGTCGAATGTCGGCGCATGGCCTACGTCGAGCAGCTCGCGACCGTGCTCGGTCGCGAGGTCTGGCGGAACGCGGGCAGCCCGGAAGTCGACCCGGAGCGGCTGGGTGTAGCCATCGGCACGGGATTGGGAGGCGGCGACGCCCTCATCGATTCCGTGGACAAGCTGAAGAACGGCGGCTACCGCAAGATTTCGCCGTTGGCTGTGCAGATGGTCATGCCGAACGGCCCCTCGGCCGTTGTCGGCCTCGAATTGAAGGCCAGGGCAGGAGTGGTCACTCCGGTCTCGGCGTGCTCGTCCGGCTCCGAGGCCATCGCCAACGCCTGGCGGATGATCGTCATGGGTGACGCGGACATGGTCGTCACCGGTGGCGTCGAGGGCTTCATCGACGCGGTGCCCATCGCGGCGTTCACCATGATGCGCGCCATGAGCACCCGCAACGAGGACCCGAAGGGCGCCTCGCGTCCCTTCGACAAGGATCGCGACGGCTTCGTCTTCGGCGAGGCGGGCGCGCTGATGGTCATCGAGACCGAGGAGCACGCGAAGGCTCGGGGCGCGACCATCCACGCCCGCCTGCTCGGCGCAGGCATCACCTCCGACGGCTTCCACCTCGTCGCCCCCGACCCGACGGGTGACGGCGCCGCGCGGGCGATGACCAGGGCGATGCAGTCCGCTGGTCTGACCAAGAAGGACATCACGCACATCAACGCGCACGCGACCGCGACGCCGATCGGTGACACCGCCGAGGCGAACGCGATCAACAAAGCCGTGGGCAGCCACGCCTCGGTGTACGCGCCGAAGTCGGCGCTCGGCCACTCGATCGGCGCCGTCGGCGCCCTGGAGTCCGTGCTGACCGTGCTCTCCATCCGCGACGGCATCGTTCCGCCGACGCTGAACCTGGAGAACCAGGACCCGGAGATCGACCTCGACGTGGTGAAGGGCGAAGCCCGACGCCAGGAGATCGAGTACGCGATCAACAATTCCTTCGGATTCGGTGGGCACAACGTAGCGCTCGCCTTCGGTCGGGCATAGCCGCGCGATCGACTGCACAACGATTCCGGCGGGGCCGGCCATCTGACGTGGTCGGCCCCGCCGCGTTTCGCCATACGCAGCCGCGGCAGCGGCGCACTTATCGAGGTCAGGAGACAACGCGATGACAATCATCGCTCCCGCGTTGCATCAGGAGACGACGACCGACCCGCGCGATCCGCTCGGCCGGCTCCAGCGTTTCTTCGATCCCGGCACCATTCTTCCGCTACACCCGCGTGACAAGTCCGGCGTGCTCGCCGCCATCGGCGAGGTGGACGGTGTCCGCACCGTGGCCTACTGCTCCGATGCCACCGTCATGGGCGGCGCGATGGGCGTGGAGGGCTGCAAGCACATCGTCGACGCCATCGACACCGCCATCGACTCCGGTGTCCCCGTGGTCGGCCTGTGGCACTCCGGTGGCGCTCGCCTGGCCGAGGGCGTCGAGGCGCTGCACGCGGTCGGTCTGGTCTTCGAGGCCATGGTCCGCGCGTCCGGCCTGGTCCCGCAGATCTCCGTGGTGCTCGGCTTCGCGGCCGGTGGCGCCGCCTACGGCCCGGCGCTGACCGACATCGTGATCATGGCTCCGGAAGGCCGCGTCTTCGTGACCGGCCCGGACGTGGTGCGCAGCGTGACCGGCGAGCAGGTCGACATGGCCACCCTCGGCGGGCCGGAGACGCACGGCAAGAAGTCCGGCGTCACCCACATCGTGGCCGCCGACGAGTCCGACGCGCTGCACCGCGCTCGCCGCTTGGTGTCGATGTTCGCCGAGCAGGGCGAATTCGACTTGGTCGCGGCCGAGCACGGCGACGTCGACCTGAAGGCGATGCTGCCGGAGTCGGCGAAGCGCGCCTACGACGTGAAGCCGATCATCAACGAGCTGCTCGACAACGTCGACGGCGAGTCGTCGTTCGAGGAATTGCAGGGCGGGTACGCCCGCAGCATCGTCACCGGTCTGGGCCGTCTCGGTGGGCGCACCGTCGGTGTGCTGGCGAACAACCCGATCCGTCTCGGCGGCTGCCTGAACTCCGAGAGCGCGGAGAAAGCGGCGCGTTTCGTGCGGCTGTGCGACGCGTTCGGCATTCCGCTGATCGTGGTCACCGACGTTCCGGGTTACCTGCCCGGCGTCGGCCAGGAGTGGGAAGGCGTCGTCCGGCGCGGCGCGAAGCTGCTGCACGCGTTCGCCGAGGCGCGCGTTCCGCGGGTCACGCTGGTCACCCGGAAGATCTACGGTGGCGCCTACATCGCGATGAACGCCCGCTCGCTCGGCGCGACGGCGGTCTACGCGTGGCCGGGTTCGGAGGTGGCCGTCATGGGCGCCAAGGCCGCGGTCGGCATCCTGCACAAGAAGGCCCTCGCGGCCGCGCCGGAGGAGGAGCGCGAGGCGCTGCACGAGCGGCTCACCGCCGAACACGAGCGCATCGCGGGCGGCGTGGAGCGCGCTATCGCCATCGGTGTCGTCGACCAGGTCATCGACCCGGCGAAGACCCGCAGCATTATCGCGGCGGCGCTCGCCGCGGCCCCGGCCCGCGCCAGCCACCACAAGAACATTCCGCTCTGATCTACGCACCGAAGCGGGCTCCGGTATTCCCGGGGCCCGCTTCGCGTTTTCCGGATTTCGCACCGACGGGCTCGTGCGGCGCCGTGGAGTCGGCGGTTTGGTGTGTCGCACGCAGTTCGAGCGGGTGAGGTCGTGAAGTCTCACGGGGCGGGAGCGGCTCGGTGGTCGGTAGCATCGGGAGGTGCGCTACGAAGAACTGGCCGACGTGCCGTGCTCGATCACGCGCCCGCTCGTGATCTTCGGTGATCGCTGGACGCTGCTGATCCTCAAGTCCTGCTTCTCCGGGGTCCGGCGGTTCAACGCCTTCCAGAGCGCACTGGGCATCTCGCGCAGCAGGTTGCAGGATCGGCTGGACCGCCTGATCGAGCACGGCATCCTCGTCAAGCAGAAGGCCGCCGTGGGTGCGCACGAGGAGTACCGCCTCACCCCCAAGGGGCACGACATCTACCCGATTCTGCTGGCCATCCGTGATTGGGGCGATGCTTACATGGCGCCGGAAGGGCCTCCGGTGCGTTACGCCCATCACGAGTGCGCGGGCGAGGCCCACGTCCGGCTCGAATGCGATTCGTGCGGAGCCGAACTCACCGCACGCGATGTCACCCCGAAGCCGGGACCGGGCTTGCTGGGCGTCACCGGCGCCGAGGCGACCGCGGGTAGCGCGCGCTGACGCCCTCGGGTGTCAGTCGGCGAACCAGGTGGCGACTTCGTCGGCGTCGGCCCGGGTGGTGCGGAAGCCGTTGACGGGATGATCGAGGTCCGGATATCCGAAGGAGATTCCGGCGACGACCTTGCGATGCTCCGGGATGCCGAAGTACTCCCGGACGAAAGGGGAGTACGAGGCGAGTGCCGCCTGCGGCGCCGCGCCGAGACCGAGGCTCTGCGCGCCCAGCAGGAAACTGCCGATGTACAGACCGCAGTCCACCGCTCCGTAGACGCCCAGATCGGCTTCGCTGGTCACGATCGCCACATGCGGCGCGTCGAAGAGTTCGAAATTCCGTACGGCCTGCCGCATCGTCTTCTCGTGATCGCCTTTGGCGATGCCGACGCTGTCATACAGTTGCTTTCCGCATTCGCGCCTGCGGTCCCGGTACGCACCGGTGTATTGCGCGGGAAACTCGAAATCCGACGCGGGCGTGGCTGTCGCGATGTGTTCGACCAGTTCCTTCCGGAAACGATCCGTTCCGGCGCCCTCCGTCACCACGACCTGCCATGGCTGGGTGTTGCACCACGACGGCGTTCGCTGGGCCAGCCGCAACAGGGCGCGGATGGTGTCGCGCTCGACGGGCTGCGAGTGGAATTGCCTGCAGGTCCACCGTTCGTCGAGCACTCGGGTCAGGGTTGTGAAGTCGTCGGTCGTCACGGTCATTCCCCCGCCTCCTTTGGCAGTCTTATTTCGAGACCGAACGCTAGCATCGAACGCTCCGACGCGAAAGCCGGGCGACACGCCGTCGCCGGGCGAGTCGGCCGCGACGCGCGTGGGGCGCAAAAGTGTTGCCCGCGTTGCGGCAACGGGCGCGGTCGCGCCAGGCAGAATCCCGATATGGCGTCCGAAGCTCCCGCCGCGCGGGACCGCAAACGGCACGGCAGGCATTACACGCCGCCCGTGCTGGCGCGGTTCCTGGCGCAACGGCTGCTGCGCCATGCCGAGCCCTCGGACGCGGGCGTCCTGCGTGTGCTCGATCCGGCCTGTGGCGACGGCGAATTGCTGTTCGCCGTGCACGAGGAGGTCGCGGCCCGGTTTCCCGGTGCCCGTCTGGTGTTGACCGGTTACGACCTGGACGCCCGCGCGCTCGCGGTCGCCCGTGAGCGCGCCCGCTCGGCGGGGATCGACGCGCACTGGCACCAGGCGGACTTCCTCGCGGTCGAGGCGCGGCTCGCGGACGGCTCGTTCGACGCGGTGATCACCAACCCGCCGTATGTGCGCACCCAGCAGTTGGGCGGATCGACCGCGCAGTTGCTGAGCAAGCGGTTCGGTCTGAGGGGGCGGATCGACCTGACCCATCCGTTCGTGGCGACGCTGCCCCGGCTGCTGGCCGCGGGAGGTGTGCTCGGCCTCTTGTGCGCCAACCGATTCCTGACCACCAAGGCCGGCGCGAACATCCGGCGGCTGTTGCTGACCGATCTGGCTCCGGTCGAGCTGTACGACCTGGGGGACACCAAACTGTTCACCGCCGCTGTGCTGCCCGCGATCACCATCGCGCGCCGCGCGAACCACGGCGACGGTTGCCGCTACGTCTCCGCCTACGAGGCCATCGGCGAAACACCAGGTGCGAAGACGCTGTTCGAGGCGCTGCTCGACCCGGGCGGCTCGATCGTCGAGTACAACGGCCGGACCTTCGCCGTCGAGGTCGGCACGTTGGCAACGGGGTCCGGGCCGCCCGGGGCCCTCGGAGCCGGTCGGGGTGGCGATGAGAGTTCGACCAGTGACGCCACGCCGGATGTCACGGCGGAACGAAGGACGCTCCGAGGTGCGGCGCGGGAGCCGGAGGCCGCGTGGCGGATGTCGCACGATGCGATCGATTCCTGGCTGGCGCGGATAGCGGCGGCGACCTGGCGCAGTTTCGGCGAGGTGGCGCGCATCCGGGTCGGCATCAAGACGACCGCCGACCATGTGTTCATCTCCGACCGCTGGGCACAGGCCGACCTGTGTCCCGAGCCGGAACTGTTGCTGGAGCTGATCACCCATCACGATCTGGCGCCGTGGCGGGCCACACGCGCCCGCGACGTTCGCGTGCTGTATCCCTACGACCTGGCCTGTGCCCGCCGCACGCCGATCGATCTCGGCGAATACCCCGCCGCCGCCGCGTATCTACGGTCGCATCGTCGCACACTGGCCGGGCGACGCTATGTCGTCGAGAGCGGCCGCGCCTGGTACGAGATCTGGGTGCCGCAGCGTCCGCACCTGTGGCAGCAGCCGAAGCTGGTATTCCCGGACATCAGCGACCGTCCGCGTTTCGCGCTGGACAGCTCGGGCGCGGTGGTCAACGGCGACTGCTACTGGATCTCGCTGCCCGATCTGGCGGCTGCGCCCACGGAGGCGACGCGCTTGGCATACCTGCTTATGGGGGTGGCCAATTCGGCGCTCGGATTGCGGTTCTACGACGTGGTCTGCGGCAATCGGTTGTACTCGGGCAGGCGGCGGTGGATCACCCAATATGTGTCACGGCTGCCGGTGCCCGATCCGGCGGCAGTCCGGTCGGCGGGAGTCATCGATCTGGTGCGCGAGTTCGTGGAAGGCCGGGCGCCGGATGCGGCGGCGCGGGCCGAGCTGGACGAGCGGGTGGCCGCCGCGTTCGGCGTCGGATTGCGCGTACCTCCGCCTTCGCTCCGGCCATGCGCGGGCTGAAGACGGACTGCGTCCGACAGCGCCTATCAGGCGTACCTCCGCCTTCGCTCCGGCCATGCGCGGGCTGAAGACGGACTGCGTCCGACACCACCTATCAGGCGTACCTCCGCCTTCGCTCCGGCCATGCGCGGGCTGAAGATGGACTGCGTCCGACAGCGCCCATCAAGCGCTGACCCGGACGCCGACCATCGGCAGCAGCGTGCGGCGGGCGAACTCGCGCGCCGCGTTCTGATCGCTGACCGGGATCAGGCCGTCGGGGGTGAGGGCGAGCGACAGCGCCAGCCGGGCCATGATCTCGGCGACCAGATCGGCGTCGAAGTCGTGCGTGCCACCGGCGTTCCGCAGCTCGCGCAGCTTCTCGGCCAGGTAGTCGCGGCCGACGGCGAGGATCGGCCCCGCCTCGGTGGTCAGCCGGGGCAGGATCAGGTCGGGCTCGGTGCGCAGCAGCCGGCGCAGCAGTTCGTTGCCCGCGATGGCGCTGATGAACGCAACGAAGATCTCGACGAGCTGATCGTCGTTGCCCGATACGGTGCGCACCTGCTTCTCGATCGCGGCGACGAAGCGCTGTGCCTCCCGGACGCTGACCGCCTCGACGAGGTCGTTCTTGGATTCGTAGCGCCGGTACAGCGTGGCCGGGCTGATCCCGGCGCGGCGGGCGATCTCGCCCATGCTGGTCCGCTTGATACCGAAGTCCAGGAACGCCGAGAGTGCGCTTTCCAGGAGCTTTTCGCCGTCGGCGACCGGCTTCTCGAGGATGCGCTGCAACATGGGCGAGAGGGTTGGCATCGGATCTCCAGTAGGTTCGGCGCGGTCGCCGGGCCGTGGCCGGTGGGCGCGGCATCGCGACGGGTGCGGACGGGAACGTCCATTATTTCATTGGGTGGACGCCGCGTGACCCGGCATTGCCGAGGAGCGGCCGGATGGAGTGGGTCGCGCGTCCAGATTCGGCTGACTAGCCTGTGGTCGGTGTCCGGCCGCGACTCCGGCCGGTCCGGAAAGGGGTTGAGCCATGGGGTATTTCGCGAATCGTGTGGTGGCGGTCACCGGCGCGGGTTCGGGCATCGGCCGGGCGCTGGCGGTGGCATTGGCGGGCGCGGGGGCATCGCTGGCGCTGTCGGACAAGTCGGCGGATGCCGTGGCCGAGACGGGGGTGTTGTGCGCGGCCGTGGGCCGGGAGCCGTCGGTGAGCACGGTGGACGTCACCGATCGGGCGGCGGTGTTCGCGTACGCGGAGCGGACCGTCGCCCGGTTCGGGCGGGTCGAAGCACTGTTCAACAACGCGGGCATCCTGCACGTCGGCGGCGTGCTGGAGTCGCCCTTCAGCGACTTCGAACAGGTGATGGCCGTCGACTTCTGGGGTGTGGTCAACGGGACCAAGGCGTTCCTGCCCCATCTCCTGGCCGCCGATCGCGCGCATGTCGTCAATATGTCCTCGGCGTTCGGGCTGGTGGCCGTCGCGCGGCACGCGCCGTACAACGCGGCGAAGTTCGCCGTACGCGGTTTCACCGACTCGCTGCGCCAGGACATGCGTGCGGCGGGCGGCTCGGTGCGGGTCACCGGGGTGTATCCCGGCGGAGTGCTCACCGGGATCGCCCGGTCGGCGAGCGTCGCGCCGGGCGTCGACGCGCAAGCGGTGGTGCGCCGATTCGAGGGACATGTGGCGCGGACCAGCCCCGGAGCGGCTGCGCGGACCATTCTGCGCGGCGCCGCGCGCGGCGAGGCGAAAGTCCTGGTCGGAATCGATGCCGTCGCTGTGGACCTGGTCACACGAATGGCGGGGTCGTACCACGAGAAGGTGCTGGACATGGTATTCCGGTCCTGACCGCACGCCGGATGCGCGGTCAGGGACGGGGAGGGCGAAATGACAACCGGCCGAGCATATTACGAGTTACGGTGGACCGCCGATGATGACGTGCGGGGGCGCGGATGGTGACGAAATGGCTGCTGCTGGACTGCTTTTCGGGCCAGCCGGGGCGAGTGATCGCCGTGGGGTCCGCGCCGAAGGCGTTCGTGCCGCTGAGCAACATCGTGCGCAATCCGCTGTCGCGGGCCGACGCGGAGTCGGCGCTGCGGCGGGCATGCGCCACCGGTGCGCCGGTCGCGTGCGTCTCCGGCGACGGGCGGCGCACGGTGCGGGCCGAGCCGCTGCTCATCGCACCGGGGCGGGCGCATGCCGTACGACTGTGGGTGGGCCCGCGGCAAGAGCCGGTCGCGGCGGCCGACCCGATGGGGGCGTGGTACTTCGATCTCACGGCCAACCGCTCGGTGCGCAGTATCGACCTGCTGGACCTGTACGGCGTCGCGCCGGAGAACCGTGCCGCCGAGCTGGCCATCGCGGGCGCGTTCACCCGGCTGGTCGCCAACCGCGACGAGAGCGAGGCGCTGGCCAAGATCGTCAACTCGGCGCCGGGCACCGAGCATCAGGCGGTCTGGACCATCCGGCGCGACGACGACGCTCTGCGCGCCGGGCATTTCGCCTGCCGGATCGTCGCCGAGCCGGACGACGCGGGCGAGCCTCATGTGCTGCTGCGCGGGGTGACCCAGGACATCGGCGCGGCCACCGCCGTCTCCGCCGCTCCACCGCCGACGATCCTGGAGTACGCGGTGCTGGAGGCCGCCACCGAACCCGGCGAGTACCGCGCGATCGTCAATCTGCGCTCGTTGCGGCTGATCCGGTGGATCGGGCCACCCATGCCGGACGTCGCCTGGGCGGATCTCCCCGGGCAACCGAGGCCGCAGATTCATCCGGATGATCTGGCGACCGCGCGAACCATGTCGCGAGATCTGGCGCGGCATCGTACCGAGGGGACGGTGCGCCTGCGCCGGGTCGACGGTGGCTGGCAAACGGTACGAATTCGGGCCGCGTTGATGGCGCTGGATCAGCACACCACGGCCGGACTCGCCACGCTCACCGCGGCATCGTGATCCGCGGTGAGCGTGGCGTCGAAGTCATTGGCGCGGCAGATCCAGCTCGGCCATTTCCTTCTCGATCGCGTTCGCGGCGAAATCCACACCGCGAGAACGTAATTCATGAACCCGGCGCTGGAGTGCCTCGACTCCCCCCGGTTGGGCCGCGATGTCGGCGACGCTGATCCGGCCCTTGGGCCCGTGCACACCCGACTGCACGTACGACACCGTGATACCTCCTGCCTGCACGCTCGCCCACCCATCGACCCGGGTGGGTTCACCACTGCGCTACAAGTCGCACGACAACCGTGTCGACAGGAGAGCCCGGGTCGCCGGGCACGCTGGCTGAATGCTATCAGCGATCTCTAATGGACATTTGATCAGTGTGTCCTGTTTCACACCTCATTCGCCGTGCGATGTTGGGCTGTATTTGCTAGGTAGACAGTCGCATTCAGGCGAATGCGATCTTGCTCCTCGGCACCGAGTTCCCGGCGCACCTTGCCGGGCACGCCCGCCACGAGCGAACCGGGCGGAATCCGCGCGCCCTCCGGGATCAGCGCATTGGCCGCGATCAAGCTGCCGGGTCCGACCACCGCGCCGTTGAGGATGGTGGCGCCCATGCCGACGAGCACGTCGTCGCCGATGGTGCACCCGTGCAGGATCGCGTTGTGCCCTACCGAGACCCCCGCGCCGACGGTCAGCGGGAAGCCCGGGTCGGCGTGCAGCACGCAGCCGTCCTGGATATTGCTGCGCGCGCCGACCTCGATGGTCTCCAGGTCGCCGCGCAGCACCGCGCTGTACCAGACACTGACCTCGGCGCCGAGCCGGACACGGCCGATCACGGTGGCGTTCGGCGCGATCCACGCGCTCTCATCGATCTCCGGCGCATGCTCGCCCAGCTGAATCCGCATGGCCATGAACTTAGCGGGCTCGGCTGTGCGGCCGGCCACCCGCGGCCCGTCCCGGTCAGTTCTGTCCTTGGAAACTGGTGCGGTGTGCGGCGGGGCTGGTGCCGAGGATGCGGTGGAAGTGGTGGCGCAGGCTCACCGCCGTGCCGAATCCGGTGTCGACGGCGATGCGTTCCACGGTGTCGGTGGTGGATTCGAGCAGTAGTCGCGCGCGATCGGTGCGCTGGAGCAGCAGCCACTGCTGGGGGCTGGTGCCGGTGCGGTCGCGGAAGCGGCGGGTGAAGGTGCGCCGCGACATGAGCGCGACGCGGGCCCAGCCGTCCAGGTCGACCGGGTCGCCGAGATGGGTGCGCGCCCAGACCATGGCGCGCTCGATCGGATCGTCGTCGGCGGCGTCGGGCACCGCGACGGGGATGTACTGCGCCTGGGAGCCGCTGCGATGCGGGGCGGTGACCAGCGACCTGGCCAGCTCGGTGGCGGCTTTGCTGCCGAGATCGCCGCGGACCAGATGCAGGCAGCAGTCCAGCGCCGCGGCCACCCCGGCGGAGGTCACGACATCGCCCAGATCCGACCACAACGTGTCGGCACGGACCCGGACCGCGGGGAACGCACGGGCGAGCTCGGCGGCGGAGGCCCAGTGCGTGGTGATCTCGCGGCCGTCGGCCAGTCCGCTGGCGGCCACCGCCCAGGAACCCAGGCACAGCCCGACGATCCTGGCGCCGCCGGCGTGTGCGGTGCGCAGGGCGTCGCGCACGTCGGCGGACAGCGGAGCGCCGAGTCGCCAGCTCGGGATCACGACGGTGTCGGCCCGCGTCAGCGTCTCGAGTCCGTGCCGGACGTGGATGTCGAATCCGGCCGGGGTGCGCACTGTTCCTGGCCGCTCGGCGCACACGTCCACCTGATACGGCGCGGGCCCTTCGACGCCGACCCGGCCGAAGACGAGGCTGGGCACCGACAGATGGAAGGGACTGACTCCGTCGAACGCCAGGACGGCCACCGTACGCATGGCCTGATCTTAACGGTAAGCGGCTCGCGGGCCACTGGCTTGCGGCGGGCGGGCGGGACAAGATCAACGGCATGAGCGAGACGATCGAACGCACCGGCCTGGAACTCCTGCACATCGGCGGTCCCACGGTGCGGTTCCGCTACGCGGGCCGCACCTGGCTGACCGACCCCACCTTCGACGAGCCGGGCGATTACCCGGGGCCCATCACATTGCACAAACTCGTCGGGCCTGCCGTATCGCAGGCGGAAGTCGGTCCCGTGGACGTCGTATTGCTCTCGCACGACGAACACGCCGACAACCTCGACGACTCCGGCCGGAAGTTGCTGACCACGGTGCCGACCGTGCTGTCCACGCCCGGCGCGGCGACCCGGATCGAAGGAGTGCGCGGGCTGGCGAACTGGGAGACGGTGACGGTGCACGGCGTGCAGGTGACCGGCGTGCCGGCCCTGCACGGTCCCGAGGGCTGCGAGCCGTTCAGCGGCATCGTCACCGGGTTCGTGCTGCGCGCCGAAGGCGAACCGACGGTGTACGTCTCGGGTGACAACGCCTCCGTCGACCTGGTACGGCAGATCGTCGAGCGGATCGGCCGCATCGACATCGCCGTGCTCAACGTGGGCGCCGCGAACGTCGGCCGTTTCGGCGACACCGACGTCACCCTGAACGCGCGCACCGCGCTGGAGGCAGCCGAAGCGCTCGGCGACGCGGTGATCGTGCCCGTCCACGCCGAAGGCTGGGCGCACTTCAGCGAGACGCTCGACCACCTGGGCCGTGTCTTCCGCTACGGCGGCCGCATTGAGCAGTTGCGGATACCGCCGCTGGGACGCACCACCACCGTGTGAGACGGGTCGTCCGAACTCAGCTGGGCAACGTGCCGAGAAACTCACCCGGCGCGCGCGGCTCGGGTGGTCGCCGTGCGCGTTCGGCGCGTCGGTCGTGGCGTCGGCCCCGCGCCGGGGCCACGATGGCGGTATGAGGATCGGAGTTCCACAGGAGGTCAAGGATCAAGAGTTCCGGGTAGCCCTGACTCCGGCGGGCGCCGGGGAACTGACCGGGCACGGACACGACGTGCTGGTGCAGGCGGGCGCGGGCGTCGGATCGGGATTTCCCGACGCCGACTACGCCGCGGTGGGGGCCCGCCTGGTCCCCGACGCCGACCAGGTGTGGCGGGACGCCGACCTGGTGTTGAAGGTGAAGGAGCCGATCGCGCAGGAGTATCAGCGGATGCGCCGTGGGCAGGTGTTGTTCACCTTCCTGCACTTGGCGGCGTCGCGCGAATGCACCGACGCCGTGTTGCGCTCGGGTATCACCGCCATCGCCTACGAGATGGTGCGCGCCGCCGACGGGTCGCTACCCCTGCTGGCTCCGATGAGCGAGATCGCGGGCAAGCTCGGCGCCCAGGTCGGCGCGTATCACCTGATGGCGCCGCTCGGTGGCGCCGGACTGCTGCCCGGCGGCGTCCCCGGCGTGCGCCCGGCGGAAGTGGTGGTGCTCGGCGGCGGCGTCGCGGGGTCGAACGCGGCCGCGGTCGCCGTCGGCATGGGGGCGCGCGTCAGCGTGCTGGACACCAACCTGCATCGGTTGCGCGAACTCGACGCTCGCTTCGACGGGCGGATCGCCACCGTCGCGTCGAACGCCACGGAGGTCCGGCGCGCGGTGTTGTCGGCGGATCTGGTGATCGGCGCGGTGCTGGTTCCCGGTGCGCGTGCGCCGGAGCTGGTCTCCGATGAGCTCGTCGGCGGTATGCGCCCCGGCGCGGTGCTGGTGGACATCTCCATCGATCAGGGCGGCTGCTTCGCCTCGGCACACCCGACGACGCACGCGAATCCGACCTTCCGGGTGGCGGATTCGCTGTTCTACTGCGTCGCCAACATGCCGGGCGCGGTGCCGCACACCTCGACCATCGCGCTCACCAACGCGACCCTGCCCTACGTGCGGGCGATCGCCGAACTCGGCTGGCAGGAGGCATGCGCCCGGCACCCCGATCTCGCGCACGGGCTCACCGCGGACGCCGGGCGGCTGCTGTCGGCCGAAGTCGCGGCCGCGCACGGATACTCGCGGCCGCTCGGCGTCGCGGGCTGACTACTCCCGCTCGGTGCGGCTTCCGCCCAGGTGCCAGTCGGGCTCACCGGTGGTGGGCAGGTCGCGCAACTTGTCGGGGTTGCGGACCACGTCGATCGCGACGATGCGACCGTCGTCGACGGTGAAGGAGAAGACGCCCGTGTGGGTGCCGTCGAAGACCACCAGTCCGGGCTGGCCGTTGACCAGCACCGCGCGGCCCCAGCCGCCCGCCACTTGGTACCAGCCGAGCAGCAGCTTGGCCACGAGCTCGGCGCCGTGCACGGGCTGCCGGATCGCGGGCACCTTGCCGCCGCCGTCGGCGGTCAGGCTGACGTTCGTGTCGAGGACGCCGAGCAGGGCGCCGAGGTCGCCGGAACGCCACGCCAGCGCGAAGGCCGACACCACCTTCTTCTGCTCGTCGGGGGAGGCGGGAAAGCGCGGGGTGCCCTCCTCGACGTGTTTGCGTGCGCGGGAAGCCAGCTGGCGGACGGCGGCCGGGGTGCGGCCGACCACTTCGGCGACTTCGGGGCCGCTCATGCCGAAGACGTCCTGGAGTACGAACGCGGTGCGCTCGGCGGGCGACAGCGACTCGAGCACGACCAGCAGCGCGGTGGTGACCCGCTCGTCCTGGGTGATCCGGTCGGCGGGGTCGTCCCAGCTGGTCACCTCCGGCTCCGGCAGCCATTCGCCCACGTACTGTTCGCGGCGCACGCGGGCGGAGCCGAGGTGGTCGAGGGCGAGCCTGCCGGTGACGGTGGACAGCCAGGCCCGCAAGTTGTCGATCTCACCGGCGGCGCCGCTCTCGTACTGCCGCTGCAACCGCAGCCAGGCCTCCTGCACGACGTCGTCGGCGTCGCTGAGGCTGCCCAAGGTGCTGTAGGCGAGCCTGCGCAGATACGGGCGGTGCTCCTCGAACCGCCGAGCCAGCTCGGCCTGGTCGAGGTGCTCGGGGGAAGGCTGCTCGGAAGTCACGTGTTCGCCGTTCGTCGTTCGGCCCCTGCCGGAGCGAGTCTATGGATGCGTCACCAGACCGACGACGTAGGGGCGCGGAGTGTGACGCGGGCGGGCCGTGCGGGCAGGCCTGCGCCCGCCCGATAGTGTCGCCGGGTGCAGAAGGGGACCTCCACCGCGCTCGGGTTGCTGCTCGGATTCGCGCTCGATCGAGCGTTCGGTGATCCGCGGCGGTGGCACCCGGTGGCCGGATTCGGTTCGGCGGTGGCGGCTTTGGAGTCGGTGACCTATGCCGACCGGCGCGTGGCCGGGCTGGCGCACGAGGCGATGGCCGTCGGCGCGGTGGTCGGACTCGGCGTGGCCGTGCGCCGCGGCGGCGTGGTCGCGACCGCCGCCGCGACCTGGACCGTGCTAGGGGGCCGGAGTCTGGCCCGAACCGGTCGCCGGATGGCCGATCGCCTGGCGGCGGGCGATCTCGACGGCGCCCGCGCGCTGCTGCCCTCGCTGTGCGGCCGCGACCCGCAGGCGCTCGACGCGGACGGTCTCGCCCGCGCGGCCCTGGAGTCGATCGCCGAGAACACATCCGACGCGGCCGTCGCCCCGGTGGTGTGGGGAGCGGTGGCGGGCGTTCCGGGTTTGCTCGGATATCGCGCGGTCAACACGCTGGACGCGATGATCGGCTACCGCAACGACCGCTACCGGCATTTCGGCTGGGCCGCCGCGCGCGTCGACGACGCGGCCAACCTGATCCCGGCGCGCGTCACCGGTTTGCTCACCGCCGTGCTCGCACCCTCGATCGGCGGAACGCCCGCTGCCGCCCTTGCCGCGTGGCGCCGGGACGCCACCGGGCATCCCAGCCCCAACGCGGGTGTGGTCGAAGCGTCGATGGCCGGGGCGCTGGGCGTCCGGTTGGGTGGTCGCACCGAGTACCCGCACGGTGTGGAGATGCGCCCGGTGCTCGGTGACGGCCCAGCTCCGACCGTGCACGACTTGCGCCGCGCCGTACGCCTTTCGGAGGCTGTGCAACTCACCGCCACCGTGATCGCCGCCGCGGTGGCCGCGATCAGACGTTGAGTAGTTGGCCGCGGCGGGTGGCCGCGATCAGGCGTTGAGCCGTCCGCCGCACCGGGCAGCCGCGAACGACGGGAGTCCGCGGGCGGTCGGCCCGCGCACCGGCGGCCGCAGCCGCTCGCGATCGCCGGGCGATGACGGTCATCGGCCGCAGCGTCGGCGCCGCGCGGAACCTCCGATCGGCTGGTGTAGGGGCGCTGATCGTGCGAATCCGGATTATTCCGGCTCGGATAGGGTCGGCGGGTGCGAATCGGGCTCATGACCATCGTGGTGGCGGAGTACGACGCCGCGATCGACTTCTTCGTCGACTCGTTGGGATTCGAACTGATCGAGGACTCAGCGGCTCGCACGAATGACGGCCGCCCGAAACGGTGGGTAGTCGTGCGGCCACCCGGCGCCGAAACCGGCATATTGCTGGCCCGCGCCGACGGTGCGCGGCAAGCCGCGGTGATCGGACAGCAGGTCGCGGGCCGCGTCGGATTCTTCTTGCAGGTCGAGGACTTTCGGTCGGCGTACGACCGAATGGTCTCGCGCGGTGTCGAGTTCGTCGGCGCGCCACGGAGCGAGCCATACGGGCAGGTGGCGGTCTTCCTGGACATCGCTGGGAACCGGTGGGATCTGCTCGGCCCGGCTCAGCCGTAGTGCGAATCGTCCGTCGTCGCGTCGAGCAAGTCCGGCCGCGACCATGCCGGGATCAACCGCGGCTGCGGCCGTAGCGGTCGGCGAGGCGCGCTTGCGTGGTCGGTGCGGCGGCGGGCACGCTGGGAGCCGTCGACGGAGCCTGCTCGGACCCGGCCGGTTCGGTGCCTGACGTGGCCTCGGGCGATTCTGCGGCGGAGCTCTTTTCTTTCCTTCGTTCCCGGATCTCGGCGTAAATGAAATAGCCGAGGCCGAGGGGAGCCATGATGCCGAAGGCCAGCCATTGCAGGCCATAGGACAAATAGGGTCCCGCATCCAGCTGGGGGAGCGGCGTCGGAGTGAACGCGCCCGGTTGGTTTTCACTCAGTTGCAGGTAGCCGCCGCGCTCGCCGCCGGTCGGAACGGCGGTCAGGGACTGTCGCAGGACCGCCGTCTCCTGGGTGGTGTCGATGGAGTACACCTGGCGATAGCCGTCCTGGACGCTCGGGTCCTTGCCGGGCGTGACCCCTTCGGACATCCGGACCCTGGCCTCGATGCGCTGTGGCCCGGCGGGGGGCTCGGGGATCTGCGGCGGGCGCGTGCCGTCGACCGCCGCCACCAGCCCGCGGTCGACGAGCAGCACGCGCCCGTCGTCCAACCGGAACGTCGCGAGCACCGCGTACCCCGGAGCGCCGTCGAGATGGCGCAGCCGCACCAGCGCCGTCGAGTCAGGCACATAACTGCCGGAGGCGGTGACACGCCGCCACTCGGTGTGCTCGCTCCCCGCGCCGGAGAGCACGGTCGTGACATCGATGGGCTCGGCCTTCACCGAGTCGGCGATCAACTGGTTGCGGTGCGACGTGGCGGTGTTCTTGCCGAGTTGCCACGGCGCGAGCACGGTGAAGCACAGGTAGGCGAACGCGGCGACCAGCACCGCCAGGATCAGCCAGCTGGGGCGAAGCAGGAAGGTCAGTCTGCGCATCAGGATCGCTCGTCGGAGACGAGGCGCGGGTCGGGCGGTTCGGCGGCGGCCAGTTCGGCGCGCACCCAGTCGAGCAGGCCGGGGACGGCGGCCTCGATCTGCGCGCGCACGAGTTCGAAGTCCGCCGTGTCGCCGTAGTAGGGATCGGCCACGTCCTGACCGTCGGCGTCCGGGTCGAAGGCGCGCAGCAACCGCAGCCGCTCGGCCGGGATGCCCAGGCGGGCGAGGTCGCGCTGGTGCGAGCTGTCCAGCGCGATCACCAGGTCCGCGTCACTGTGCTCGGCGCCGAACGCCGCGGCGACGTGGCCGGTCGGGTACCCGTATTTGCGCAGGGTCGCGCTGGTGCGCGGGTCGGCGTCGTCGCCCACGTGCCACGAACCGGTGCCCGCGCTGCTCACCCGCACCCGATTGGCCAGGCCGGCCCGGTACAGGTGCGAGGCGAAGATCTTCTCCGCCATCGGAGAGCGGCAGATGTTGCCGGTACAGACGAACGAGACGTGCAGCTGGCCCACGCCTGCCATTCTGGCCGGTCCCGCTCCGGCGCCGCCACGTAGGGTGTGGTCTCGTGGCCGAGGACACCGTCGATCGAGCGAAACTGCGCCACCACGGCGACGTGGACGTACGTCCGGGCATGCTCGATTTCGCGGTGAACGTGCAGGGGGCCGCACCGCCGGAATGGCTGCGACGGCGCTTGGCCGCGCGCCTCTCCGATCTGGGGCGTTATCCCAGCGCCGAGGACGCCGAAGCCGCCCGCCGCGCGATCGGGGCCCGGCACGGCCGCGATCCCGGGGAGGTGCTGCTGCTGGCCGGCGCGGCGGAAGGCTTCGCCATGCTGCCTCGCCTCGCGCCGCGGTCGGCCGCGGTGTTGCATCCGTCGTTCACCGAGCCCGAACTCGCGCTCCGGGAAGCGGGCGTTCCCGTCACCAGGGTGGTACTCGAACCGCCCTACCGGCTCGATTCCGCCGCGGTGCCCGCCGGAGCCGATCTGGTGGTGCTCGGGAACCCCACCAACCCGACCTCGGTACTGCACCCGGCCGCCGCCATCCGCGCCCTGCGCAGGCCCGGACGCGTCATTGTGGTCGACGAGGCCTTCGCCGACGCGGTGGCCGGTGAGCCGGAATCCCTCGCCGCCGACCCCGCGCCCGACCTGCTCGTCCTGCGCAGCCTCACCAAGACGTGGGCGCTGGCGGGGCTGCGCTGCGGTTACTTCCTCGGCGCGCCCGAGGTGCTGGCGCGCCTCGGCCACGGGCGACCGCACTGGCCGCTGGGCACCCTGCAACTGGAGGCGATCACCGCGACCGCGAGCCCGGCCGCCGTGGCCGAGTCGCAGCGCCGCGCCGAAACGCTCGCCGTGCACCGTGCCGCGATGATCGAGCGCCTGAGCGGCCTCGGCGTGGCGGTCCACACTCCGGCGGAAGGCCCGTTCCTGCTGCTGCGCGTGGCGGACGGTGAATTGCTGCGCAAATATTTGGCCGCGGAGGGGATCGCGATCCGGCGCGCGGACACCTTCCCAGGCCTGGGCCCGGATCACCTGCGCGTCGCGGTCCGTGGCCCCGCGGAGGTCGACCGGCTGGTCGCGGCGATCCGGTCGGCGGATGTCCGGTGAGCACGAGGCTCCGGCCGTGCCACGCCGCTCAAAGATCCGATCCCACGCGCAGGCGCACTGGCCGGACGGAGATTTCGCGTGTCGGACGTCTCACGGCCGGTGGCCGATCTCCACGTCCGCCGCATGGTGGTCGCCGCACCGGGCATCCGGGCGAACAAGGGTCCGGCCCACTCACCACGACGGACGCGGTGTTCGTGGCGCTGGACTGTGCCCTTCGTACCGTCCGACCACGCGAATCACCGGCACGAGACGGGCGAGCGCACGCAGCCACGCAGGCAAGCCCGGCGGTGAATCCACTGCCGCACAGTGCGGAACCGAAGCGAAGGAAGGTGGACGATGACCACGCTCGCGGATCTCATCGGGGCGCTCGACGCGGCCTACCCGCCCGCGCTGGCCGAGCCGTGGGACTCGGTCGGCCTGGTCTGCGGTGACCCGGCCGAGGAGCTGACCCGGGTGCTGTTCGCGGTGGACGCGACCGCCGCGGTCGTCGAGGAGGCGATCGACTGGCGTGCGCAGGCGCTGGTGGTGCACCACCCGTTGCTGCTGCGCGGCGTCGACACCGTCGCGGCGAGCACGCCGAAAGGCGCGCTGCTGCATCGGCTGATCCGTTCGGGCTGCGCGCTGTTCACCGCGCACACGAACGCCGACTCCGCCGATCCCGGCGTCTCCGACGCGCTCGCCGCGGCCATCGGCCTGACCGTGACCGGCCCGCTGGACTCCAAACCCGAAGCAGCCGTGGACAACTGGGTGATCCAGGTGCCGCGCACGCACACCGACGCGGTGCTCGCCGCGCTCTTCGCCGCCGGTGCGGGCGCGAGCGGGCACTGTTGCGACCGTGCGGTGCGTGTGCCCGCGACCGGCCAGTTCCGTCCCGAAGCCGCGGAACAAGGCTCCCTGACCGAACTCCAGTACGTCGAGGAGGAGCGGATCGAGGTGGCCGCCCCGCCCGCCGCGCGCTCGGCCGTGCTCGCCGCGCTGCGGGCCGCGCATCCCGGTGACGACCCGGTGTATCACATCAGCGAACGCGCCCAGCTGCCGTCGTCGCTCGGCATCGGCCGGATCGGCACCCTGCCGCAACCGGAATCCTTGCGCGACTTCACCGATCGCGTGGCCCGCGCCCTCCCGCCCACCGCGTGGGGCGTACGCGCCGCGGGCGACCCGGATCGCACCGTCTACACGGTCGCGGTGTGTGGCGGCGCGGGTGACTCCTATCTGAACAGGGCCAGCGGGCTGGGTGTCGATGTGTATCTCACCTCCGACCTGCGCCATCACCCGGTCGACGAGCACCTGCGCAAGGGCGGCCCCGCCTTGGTGGATGCCGCGCACTGGGCGACCGAATTCCCGTGGTGCGCGCAGGCGGAAGCGGTCGTGCGAACCGCCCTTCCCGGTTTGGAGACCAGGGTGTCCACGCTGCGCACCGATCCGTGGACGGTGCGCGCGCCCGGCTGAGCGTCGCACCTCCGCGTCCGAACCCGTTGTCTCGGCGACGAACTGGCAACGGCGTGTCGGGGCGTGTCCGCGCCGGGCCGGAACGGGTTGGGCGTTTCGGGTGAATCGAGTAGTTCGCGCGGGGTACAACTACCGCATGAACTTCCCGGTGGATTTCGGGCTCGTGCAGATCGGGCTGATCCTGCTGCTGGTCGTCGGTGTAGCGCTGATCATCTCCGGTCTGATCGCCGCGCGCCGGGTGGGAATGCGGCCGCTGCTCGCACGCGGAACGGGCGGGCTCGCGCTGCTGCTGGTCGCCGCGGTGCTGTTGTGGATCGCGACGCTGCTGCAGACCTATCTCGGATTGACCGGCGAGATCAAAGCGGCGCATGTGGTGGCCAAGCCGGTGGCGGGACAGGAACACCTGCTCGACGTCGATGTCACCCTGTACGGCGACGACGACCACCCCGAGCAGCGTCTCACCCACCAGGTCGAAGGCGACATGTGGGTGCTGCAAGCGGGCATCGTCGAGTTGGAGCCGTGGGTGAACGCGCTGGGCTTTCACTCCGGCTACCGGATCAGCCGCCTGTACGGTCAGCGTCTGGACGGCGTCGCGACCAAACAGAACCAGATCTTCCTCAACGACGGCGACCGCGACTTCTTCGCCGACATGCGCGCCGGCCGCTGGTGGACCCAGCCGTTCGTGCGCTCCGCCTACGGCAACGCGGTGATCGCGGTGCCCGGCGAATACGACGTCTACATCTCCCGCGACGCCATCAAAACTCGCACGGTCGGCGGCTGACGCCGGTCCGCCGATCCGGCGGGGTACGGTTGAACACCAGTCCCGTCCACCCCGTCCAGGAGTTTGTCCGCGTTGAATGTCGAACCCCCGATCCAGGCCGAGCTGCTGCGGCTCGCCGCCGTCGACGCCGAGCTGACCCGGATCGCGCACCGCCGCACCGTGCTGCCCGAGCAGCAGGAGGTGGCGCGGCTGGAGGCCGAGCGCAACGCGCACTCCGACGCCGCGGTGGCCGTGGAAATCGTGCTGGACGATCTCGACCGCGACATCCGCAAGCTGGAGGGCGAGGTCGAGGCGGTGCGCAAGCGCGAGGAGCGGGACAAGAGTCTGCTCACCGCGGGAACCGTGAACGCCAAACAGCTTTCGGAGATCCAGCACGAGCTGGGGAGTCTGGAGCGCCGTCGCTCCGTGCTGGAGGACGAGCTGCTCGAGGTGATGGAGCGGCGCGAAGCCTCCGCCGCCGACCACGAGCACGCGGGCGCGCGGTTGAGCAAGACCGACGAGGAACTCGGCGATGCCAGGCGACAGCGGGACGAGGCGCTCGCGGACCTGGAGGTGGCGCAGACGCGCTGCGAGACCGATCGCGCGGGCGTGGTCGCGAAGCTACCCGGCGAACTGCTGGCCATCTACGACCGTCAGCGGGAACAGCACGGTGTCGGCGCCGCCCTGTTGCAGGCGCGTCGCTGCGGCGCGTGCCGCATCGAACTCGATCGCGGCGAGATCGCCCGTATCGCCAAGACCGCTCCCGACGTGGTCGTGCGCTGCCCGGAGTGCGGCGCCATCCTGGTCCGGACCAGGGAATCGGGGCTGTGAGTTCGCCGCGACCGATTGCCGGGGAGATGCGATGAGCTTCCCCGAAGTGATCGTCGAAGCCGACGGCGGCTCGCGGGGCAATCCCGGTCCTGCCGGGTACGGCGCGGTGGTCTACGACGCCGATCACGTCCGGGTGCTCGCCGAGCGCCGGGAGTTCCTCGGCATCGCCACCAACAACGTCGCCGAATATCGCGGACTGATCGCCGGGTTGGCGGCGGCCGCGGAGCTGGGCGCCGAATCGGTCGTGGTGCGGATGGATTCCAAGCTGGTCGTCGAGCAGATGTCCGGTCGCTGGAAGATCAAGCACGCGGCCCTGATCCCGCTCGCCGACCAGGCCCGCAGGATCGCGGCCGGGTTCGCCCGGGTGAGTTACCGCTGGATCCCGCGCGCGCAGAACTCGCATGCCGACCGGCTCGCGAACGAGGCTATGGACGCCGGAGCCGACGTGGACGAGGGCCGTGCCGAGGCCGCCTCCACCCGGTCGGTGGAGGCCGCCGATCCGGCTCTCGCGGACACCGAGCGCGCTCTGCCGAGCTGGATCGACGAAGCCAGGGAAGCGAACACCGAGCAGTCGAAGCCCGCGCAGCACGGTCCCGGCTGGACCCGTGCCACGGGTCGGCCCACGCGTTTGCTGCTGCTTCGCCACGGTCAAACCGAGTTGTCGGTGCAACGCCGCTATTCCGGTCGCGGCAATCCGCCGCTCACCGCGCTGGGCCGCGAGCAGGCCGCGCGCGCCGCGAAAATGCTGGCCGCCAAAGGCGGCATCGCCGCGGTGGTCAGCTCTCCGCTCGGCCGGGCCAGGGAGACCGCCGAGGCGGCCGCCGCCGCGCTCGGGGTCCCGGTCGAGATCCACGACGGGCTGATCGAGACCGACTTCGGCGCGTGGGAGGGATTGACCTTCGCGGAGGCCGCGCAACGCGACCCGGATCTACACGCCCGCTGGATCGGTGACCCGACCGTCGCCGCGCCCGGCGGGGAGAACTTCGAGGAGGTCCGCGCGCGGGTGGACGCGGCTCTGCGCGACCTGCTCGAGCGGTACCCCGGCGCCAATGTGGTCGTGGTCAGTCATGTGACCCCGATCAAGACGCTGCTTCGGCTGGCCCTCGATGCCGGCCCGTCGCTGCTGTATCGCTTGCATCTGGATCTGGCGTCGCTCTCGATAGCCGAGTTCTATCTCGACGGCGGGTCTTCGGTGCGTCTGGTGAACGATACGTCCTACCTCTGAAGCCGACGACGAGCCCGATTCGAGGGCGAACGCGGTGCGTGGAGGGCGAATTATGCCTCATTGCAACACATTTCCGTTTCACAATCGCGCGATGCGGTGAATCTCACTTCAACTCGGCCTTGCGCGCCGAGTAGCGGTAGGCTTCCGGACGGTCAGGCACAGGCGTCCTAGCTGCCTGCCTGGTCGGGGTCGACGCAGTGACCTCGGTCAGTGCTGCTCAGCGGGACGGTTTCGCGCGGGCAGAGTGGCCCGCGGGCCGCGTCGCGGCGGGAACCACCTGTGCCGTCGAGTGGTTCGATGAGAGTGCAGGTTCGATGAGCAGTCCGATCAAGGTTGTCGTTCTCGGGGCAGGGATCGGAGGACTCACCACCGCGGCCGCCCTGCGGCATGCGGGATTCGGCGTCGAACTATACGAAGCGGGCCCGGAACTGCGGGCCCAGGGCTTCGGACTTTCCGTGCAGGCCAACGGAATCAACGCACTGCGCACGCTGGGTCTCGGCATCGACGAGCAGCTGCTCGAACGCGGCGGCCGGGTCGAGACCTTCCGTTTCTGCAACCCCGACGGCAGCCCGATCCGGGTGCTCCCGGTGCATCGGCTCGACGCCCAGCTCGGCGCACCCGCCGTGGCGCTGCACCGCACCGACCTGCACGACGTGCTGCTGAACGCGATCGGTGACACGCCGACTTTCGTCGGCGCGCAGGCCACCCGCTTCGTCGACGACGGCGAGCACGTGCGCGTCGAGTTCGCCGACGGCCGGGTCGCCGAGGGGGATCTGCTCGTGGGCGCCGACGGTATCCACTCGGTGGTGCGCGCCCAGTTGCACGGTCGCGCCGAGCCGCGGCCCGGCGATTTCGTCTGCTGGCTGGCCTGCATCCCGTTCGAGCACCCCAATGTCGCGCGCGGATTGTCGGCGCACTTCTGGGGCACCGGAATGCGTTTCGGCATCCACGACATCGGTCACGGCCGGGTGTACTGGTGGGGCACCAAGACGCTCCCCGCCGACGAGGCCGCCAACTGGCAGGGCGACAAGGAAGACCTACTGCGCTTGTACGCCGACTGGGCGCCGGAGGTGCGCGCCTGCATCGAGCAGACCGACGAAGCGGCGATCCTGGCCGTGCCCGCTCAGGACCGCCCGCCGCTGGCGCAGTGGGGCCGCGGCCGCGTGACGCTGCTCGGCGACGCGGCGCACCCGATGCTGCCCAGCCTCGGCCAGGGCGCCAACGCCGCGATCGAGGACGCGGTGGTGCTGGCCAGTGTGCTGCGCAACTCACTGGATCCGGTCGCGGGCCTGCGTCGTTACGAGAAGTTGCGCGCCGACCGCACCGCCATGTTCGTGAACGGATCGGCTTCGCTGGCGAAGATCGAGCAGACCACCGACCCGCGCCTGGTGCGAGTGCGCGACACCTACTTCCGCCACGCGCCCACCGAATTCTTCCTGCGTGAACTCGGCAAACCGATGTCGTTCCCGCCGCCGGACGGGCCGACGGCGCGGCTGCCGCGTCCGCTCTCGCCGGTCGAGCGCTGGCACTGGATCGCCGATCAGCTGGCACCGCTGCACATTCTGTCGCGGGTGCGAATTCGTGGCCACGTCGAAGCCGACCGGATTCGCGCGGGCTTGGACGAAGTACAGCGCCGACATCCGCTCTTGCGGGTCGCCGTCGCCGCCGAACCGGACGGCACCGCACCGCGTTTCGTTCCGGTGCAAGCGCCCATCCCGCTGCGCGTGATCGAATCCGAGGACAGCACGAACTGGCTGACCGAGGCCGACGAGGTGGAGCTGCGCGAGCCGTTCGACTGGCGCACCGGCCCGCTGGCCAGGGCGGTGCTGATCAAGGAGACCGACGGCACCAACGAGCTGATCGTCACGCTGCACTACGCCATCGCCGACGGCGAGAGCGCGTTGTCGGTGGCCAAGCAGGTGCTCCAAGTGGCCGCCGGGGAAGGGGGGGACTTCTCGCCCGCGCCGGTCCGGCCGGGCCCGGAAGAACTGTTCCCCCCGCGCTTCCAAGGTGCGGGCGGTGCGCTGCGCACCGCGGGATCGTTCCTGCGCGACCAGAAGTCGCAGCTGCGCAAGCCGCGCAGGCTGGAGCCGACCAGGCTCGCCCCGCCCGCACAGCGGCGCAGCCGGGTGGTGCACCGCAGCCTCGACGGCGACCAGTTGGAGGCGCTCACCGCGGGCTGCGCCCGCCACGGCGTCGGCCTGCAGGCCGCGCTCTCCGCCGCGCTGCTGACCGCGGCGGCCAGGGAGGCGGGCACCGACAAGGCCGCCTGGTACACCGTCGGCAGCTCGGTCAACTTCCGTGACCATCTCGACGGCGCCGCGGGCGACACCGAGGTCGGCACCTATCAGGGCATGATCGCCACCCCGGCGAAGTACGCGCCGTGGGCTTCGCTGTGGGAGATCGCCGCCGAGATCGAGCGCGAGTACGGTGCGCGGATGGACCGGCGCGATCACTTGTCCGCGTTGAACCTGCTGAAGGTGGCCGCGCCGAAGTCGGTGGCCGCCAGCGCGTCCACGGTGAAACTCATGGACACTCGCGGCCCGGGACATCTCTGTATGACCTACCTCGGCGACTACCCGTTCCCGGCCAAGATCGGCTCCTGGCAGCTGGAGGGCGCGCAGTTCGTCTCCGGCATGTCCGTCAGCGGCTTCATCATGGCCACCGCCAATGCGACGCACAACGAGCTGTCCCTCAACATCGGCTACGTCGAGCCCGCGGTATCACGTGACCGCGCCGACCGTCTGGCCGACGAAAGCGTGCGCGCGCTGCTGTCAGCTTGCTGACCGGCCCGCATACACCGCGATAACAACAGCAGAGTCGCGGCATCGGCAGTGCCGATGCCGTGATTCGCGATATCGATAACTGGATAAGTGTGGTAGCAGCTTTGCGTGTCAGCGATCAGGGTGGGCTCGAGTAGATCCGCGCACGGCCGGTGCCGCGACTGTCGCGATAGGAGTGACTGTGACATTCGAACCGAGTGCTACTTCCGAGAGACCCCCCGAAGCCTGGCCGGTCAGCGCGTACCAACGCGATGTCTTGTCGGTCGCCTACCGGTATGCCCCGGCGCCGGTCACCCGAAACGCCTACTGCGCGTTCATGGACGAACCGTTCGACATGGACCGGTTGCGGGCCGTGGTGCGCAGGGCGCTGCTCGCCGACGAGGCGCTGCGCCTGCGGTTCGAGTTCTCCGAAGGCCGCTTCTGGCAGTGGGTCTCCGACGAGCTACCCGAGGTCGAGCTGGTCGATCTCAGTTGGGCGTCGGACCCGGCCGCGGCGCGCCGCGACTGGGTGAACCGGGCCAATGTGACGCCGTCCCCGCCCCGGCAGCCGTTCCGGATCGCCGCGCTGGTCGACGGGCCCGACCACTTCCATCTCTACGTGGCGATGCACCACGCGATGATCGACGGCTGGGGCGTGAACGCGCTCTGGAGCGCCCTGGTCGACAACTACAGCCGCACCGACCTCTCGCTCGAGCAGCTCGCCGAGCCGGATCCGTTCACCGAGCAGACCGACCGCGGCGCGGCGACCTATCGCGAGATCGCCGCCGAGCACGAGGAGTATCTGTCCTCCCCGCAGTGGGTGGCGGACCGCGACGCGCTGGTGCGTCGCTTCGAGGGAGTGGTCCCCGCGCTGTTCTCCGGACGTGCGAGCACCCCCAACGTCGACCGGGGGCGGCGGCGCGTGGTGGTGGAACCCGCGTTTCTCGACCGCATTCGCGCCACCGGCTTCTCCGTCTTCGCGTTCACGGTTTCGGCGCTGGCCGCCTACCTGACCACCATTCACCGCTCCGAAGAGGTGGTGATCGGCGTCCCGATGCTCAACCGGCACAGCGCGGAGACCTTCCGCACCGCCGGGCACCGGACGAATGTGGTGCCCCTGCGCATCCGGGTCGACCCCGCCGAGCCGCTGTCGGCGGTCGCCTCGGAAGTGGCCGCGCAGATCCGGGAACTCAAGCGCTACGAGCGTTTTCCCTACGGTGACCTGGCACGTGCCCTCAGCAGCGATCCCACGGCGCCGCCGCTGTTCGACGTGGCGTACTCCTACATCAAGATGCCGCCGTCGGATCACCTCGACAAGATTCTCGGCACCCTCGACATCGTCAACCCGGGCACGGTGCTCGAGGCGCTGAACATTCTCGGCGTCGAGCACGCGCGCGACGGCTCGCTGAACCTCCAGCTGTACTACGACAAGGACGTCTTCGACGAGAATTTCCCGTTCGAGTCGGTCGTGCGCGGCGTCGGTGCGCTGGTGGTGGCGGCGCTGGACCGGCCTGAGGCGCCGATCTCGGACTTGCCGCTGATGTCGCGGCGGGAGCAGGCGGCCGTCGCCGCGTTCGAATCCGGACCGCGCGAGGAATTCCCGTACACGACGATCGACCGGCTGGTCGCCGACGCGGCCACGCGCCATCCGGACCGGATCGCGATCGAACCGGTCGCCGGGTCCGGGGAGCAGCCGCTGCGCTACGCCGAATTGTCCGCGCTGGCCGACGGTTTCGCCGCGAGGCTGCACGCATTGGGCGCGACCGGCAACGAATGCGTCCCGGTGGTACTGCCCCGCTCGACGGAGATGCTCGTCGCGATCTTCGGTGCGCTGCGGGCCGGTTGCGCCTATGTGCCGCTCGACCCCGACTTCCCGGCCGCTCGTATCGAGACCGTGCTCGCCGACTGCGGTGCACGATTCGTCGTGGCGGGGCCGGAGCATGGAGCGGTTTTCGACAGGCTGGGCGTCACGAGGATCACGGTGGCCGACACCGTCCCGGCGCGTGGTATCGAAAACGTCTCGCATCCAGCGGATCTCAGCTATCTCATCTACACCTCCGGTTCCACGGGCGTGCCCAAGGGCGTGATGATCGAGCACCGGTCGGTGGTGAACCGCCTGACCTGGATGCAGCGACGCTACCCCCTACACGACTCGGACGTGATCCTGCAGAAGACGCCGGTGACCTTCGACGTCTCGGTGTGGGAGCTGTTCTGGTGGGCGATCACCGGCGCCAAAGTGGCGCTGCTGGAACCTGGCGGCGAGCGCGATCCGCGCCGCATCGCCGACGCGATCGCCGCACACGGCGTGACGGTGCTGCACTTCGTGCCCTCTATGCTGGCCGCGTTCGTCGACGAACTCGCGGCCGACCCCGCCACGGTCGCCCGCATCGGCAGCGTGCGACGGGTCTTCTGCAGCGGCGAGGCGCTACCCCCGGCGCTCGTGCGCCGGTTCCACGCGGTCTTCGCCGCGGCCGGGGCGTCGGCGCCGCAGCTGGTGAATCTCTACGGACCGACTGAGGCCACCGTCGACGTCTCCTATTTCGACTGCCCCGCCGACGATCCGCTCGACGTGGTGCCGATCGGCCGCCCGATCGACAACATCGACTTGCTCGTGCTCGATCACATCGGCCGCCGGGTGCCGGTCGGCGTGCCGGGGGAGCTGAACATCGCGGGGGTGGGCGTGGCCCGCGGCTATCGCGGCAGGCCCGAGCTGACCGCGGCGGCGTTCGTCGACGATCGCGCGGTGCCGGGGCGTCGCCGGTACCGGACCGGTGACCTGGCGCGCTGGCTGCCGGACGGCAATCTCGAATACCTGGGTCGCTTCGACGATCAGGTGAAGATCCGCGGCAACCGGATCACCCTCGGCGAGGTGCAGAACGCGATGCTCGGCTGCGCCGGGGTCCGTGCGGCAGCCGTGGTGGACGAGGTCTCGGAAGCGCACGGCGTGCAACTGGTCGGCTATTTCGTCGGCGCCGACGTCTCCGGTGAGGAGATCGCCGCGCAGCTGGCGGCCCGGCTGCCCCGCTACATGGTGCCGTCGCGACTGATCCGGGTGGATCGGATTCCGCTGACTCGCAACGGGAAACTGGACCGGCGCGCCCTGGCCGAGCAGCTCGTCCTCGGCCACGGCGGCGAGCCGGTCGCGGGCGCGGAGCCGCGCACCGATGTCGAGACCAGGCTCGCGCAGGTCTGGCGCACCGTGCTGGGCGTCGAGTCGGTCGGCGTGCACGACAACTTCTTCACCCACGGCGGCGATTCCATCCTCGCGCTGGCCGTGCGCACCGCAGCCGAACGCGCCGGGCTCTACTTCGACGTGGACGCCTTCTACCAGGCGCCCACCATCGCGGAGCTGGCCGGCGTCGTGCGCGACGACCGCCACGACGAGCGTGGCCGCGTCGCCGCGCCCCTGGAGACGGTGCCGCTGATCGACCGCGCCGCGCTGCACCAGGCCGAGGACGCGTTCCCGGCAACGGCACTGCAACTGGGCATGCTGTATCACAGCATCGAGCGCGCCGACTCGGTCACCTACAAGGACGTGTTCCGCTATCGGCTCGAAGTACCCTGGGACGCCTCGCAATTCAGGGATGCCGTGGGCCGGCTGGTGCGGCGTCAACCCGCGCTGCGCTCGTCGTTCGAGCTGAGCAGGTATTCGGTTCCGTTGCAGATCGTGCATGTCGCGCCGCCCTACGAACTGGAGATCATCGATCTCGGCGAGATGGACGAGGCGGACGGCGAGGATCTGATCGAGATCTATCTCCAAGAGCGGGCCCACGCCCAGTACGACATCTCACGCGCTCCGCTGTTCGCGATCCGGGTGTTCGTCCGTCCCGGCTCGCAGCAGCCGGTCGGCACGGTGGACCTGGTGCTGAGCTTCCACCACGCCATCCTGGACGGCTGGAGTGTCGCCACGTCGGTGCTGGAACTGCTGCTGGACTACCTCCACCACATCGGCATGACTCGCAACCGGGTCGAGGCCACCCCGCATCCGGCCACCGTGCTCGCCGAGTACGCGCGGGCCGAGCAGAGCGCCGCGCGCGACAGCGCGGCCCGCGCGTACTGGCTGACCGCCCTGGAAGGCGCCGAACCCACCGCGCTCACCGCGCTGGGGGTGCACCAGCCGGTGGTGGCGGGCGTGCCGCAAGCGCGGGCGCTGGTGCCGCGCAGGCTGGCCGAACGGGTCTCCGCGTTCGCCACGCGCCACCAGGTGCCGGAGAAATCGGTGTATCTGGCCGCGCACTGCCTGGCGTTGCGGGCGCTGACCGGCCGCACGGACGTCACCACCGGCGTGGTGAGCCACGGTCGCCCGGACCGGGCGGGCGCCGAACGAGTGGCGGGCCTGTTCCTCAACACGCTGCCGATCCGGTTGGACGGCACCGCGACCACATGGCGCGCGGCGGTAGAGCAGATCGCGCGACGCGAACGCGAGGCCTACCCGTTCCGCCGCTACCCGCTGCGGTCGATCCTCGCCGACGGCGGGCCGGTCTTCGAGACGGCGTTCAACTTCGTCAACTACCACGTCTTCCAGCCCATGCTCGTGCTGGACGGCGTGCGCCTGCTCGACTTCGACGCTCGCGAGGAGACCAACTTCCAACTGCTGGTCACCGCGGCCACCGACCCGCGCGACGGCCGGATGTGGTTGCGGGTGGACGGCGACCACACGCTGACCGCCGAGCAGTGCGAGACCGTGGCGCTCACCCAGTTGCGCATGCTGGCCGGAATCGTCGCCGACCCGGACGCGGCGATCGACCGTGGCGTCGGCCCCGCGACCGCCCGCGACGTGGGCACGCTGGTGGCCGAGGCGGCCGCGCTCGACCCCACCCGCATCGCCCTGGCCGGTGACGAGGAATCGGTCACCTACGACGAGCTGATCGATCGCTCCGACCGGCTGGCCCGGCGCCTGGTCGGGCTCGGGGTGTCGCAGGGCGACCGGGTCGGCATCCTGATGGGGCGCCGCCCGCGGCTGGTGCTGCTCGTGCTCGCGCTGACCAGGATCGGGGCCGCGTGTGTTCCGCTGGATGTCAGCTACCCGCGAGCCAGGCTCAATCTGATGATCGACCGAGCCCGCCCGCACCGGGTGATCGCCGACACCGCCTATCGCGACATCGTCGACGACGCCGCCTTGGTGCTGGACACCGCCGCGCTCTTCGACGACTCCGTGCCCGACGCGGAAGTGGCGCTGCCCGACCACGTCTCGCCCGACGCGGTGGCCTACGTGCTGTTCACCTCCGGGTCGACCGGTGAGCCCAAGGGTGTCGCCATGCCGCATCGCGGCCTGACCTCCCTGGTGGACTGGCAGAATCGCGCGGCAACCGGCACCGGCCTGCTGAGCACACTGCAGTTGGCGCCGTTGAGTTTCGACGTCTCGTTCCAGGAGATCTTCACCACCCTCGCGGCCGGGTCCACCCTGCGGGTGAGTTCGGCGGATCTGCGATCGAACGTCGAGCAACTGCTGGCCACGGTGGTGGAAGAGGGCATCGAACGGCTCTTCCTGCCGTACGTGGCCTTGCAGGCGTTCGCCGAAGCGGCCGTGGCGCACCGGATGTTCCCGACCGAACTGAAGGTGCTGATCTCCTCCGGCGAGCAGCTGCGCATCACCGACGAGATCCGCGCCCTGTGCAAGGTGGTTCCCGGCCTGGTGCTGGAGAACCAGTACGGTCCCACCGAGTCCCACGTCGCGACCAAGTTCACGCTCACGGGTCCGGCCGACGAGTTCCCCGCGCTGCCGCCCATCGGGCGCGCCGTCGACGGCGACACCGTCGAACTACTCGACAGCGCCCTGCGGCCGGTGCCGGACGGCGTGATCGGCGAGATCTATCTCGGCGGCCGCAGCATCGCCCGCGGCTACGAGGGCAGGCCCGCGCTCACCGCGCAGCGGTTCGTCGCCACGCACGCGGGCGGAATCCGCTACCGCACCGGCGATCTCGGCGTCCGGCTGTTCTCCGGCGACATCGTCTGCCTGGGACGCAGCGACAGCCAGGTGAAGATCCGCGGGTTCCGGGTGGAGCCGGCCGAAGTCGAACTGTGCATCCTGAGCTTGGTCGAGAAGTTCCCCGGCATCACCGAGGCCGCCGTGGTGGCGCGCGGTTTCGGCGGCATCGACGGCTCGCTGATCGCGTTCCTGGTCGGCGCGCCCGAGCAGACCGACCTCGCGGCGTTGCGGCACGACCTGCGTTCGATGCTGCCCGCGCACATGGTGCCGTCGCGGTTCGCCTGGCTCGATGAGCTGCCCCGCACGCCCAGCGGCAAGCGCGACGACGCGACGCTGCGCGCCTACGGCGAGGACGCGACGGAAACCGTGTCGGCACGGCGGGAGCCCGCCGACGAGTACGAGCGGTCGGCGGTCGAACTGCTCGCCGAGTACGCGGGACTGCGCGCCATCGGTGTGGACGACGACTTCTTCGCGGCGGGCGGCACCTCGATCGGGGCGATGCGCGTGGTGATGGCGCTGTCGCGCCGGTGGGGCGTCGAGGTGCCGCTGGACGCGTTCATCGGCGCGCCCACCGCCGCCGGGATCGCCACCCTGGTGCGGGCGGGTGCCGTGCAACGCACATTCGACCCGCTGGTGCCGATCAGCGTCGGCGGCAGCAAGCCACCGCTGTTCCTGGTGCACCCGATCGGCGGCAACGTGCTGTGCTACCTGGCCCTCGCGCGTTATCTGGATCCGGATCGACCGATCTACGGGTTGCAGGCGGCAGGCGCGGATTCCGGTAGCGCCCCGGAGAAGACCATTCCCGCGATGACGGAGTCGTACCTGCAGGCGGTGCGGCGGGTGCATCCGAAGGGGCCGTATCACTTGGCGGGTTGGTCGTTCGGCGGCTACGTCGCGTTGGAGATGGCCCGCCAGCTGCCCGAGCACGAGGTCTCCAGTGTGACGCTGCTGGACACCATGGCGCTGCGCGCACGCACCCGGACCCCGATTCCGGAGGAGAAGCTCATCCGGTGGTTCTTCCTCGAGCTGCTGTGGTACGCGCGGGGAAGCCGCTCCGCCCTGGTCGATTTCGAGCCCGGCGTGCACAATTCCGAGGATCTGTTCGCGGCGATGCTGGCGGAGTCGGTGCGGTCGGGCATCCTGCCCGCCGACAGTTCGCCGCAGGCGATCCGGCGGCTCTACGAGGTGTTCTTCGCCAACTACTCGGCCATGCTGGACTACAAGCTCGAGCCGTACCAGCGCGACATCACGCTGCTGCGCGCCACCGAGGGCCTGCCGCCGGGCGTCGACCTGGCGCACAAGACCGTCGGCAGCATGTTCGACAGCGCCGACAACGGCTGGAAGCAGTACGCGGCGCGCCGGTTCACGGTGATCGACGTGCCGGGCGATCACCTGAACATGATGACCGAGCCGAACATCGGCGAGCTGGGGCTGCGGTTGGACGAGGTGCTGTCGGCCGCCGATCCGGACCTGGACCGCGAGTGGGACGAGTCCATGCTGGACGCCTGAGGTCCGCTCACGACTTCGCCGCGGCCGCCGCCCCGCGCAGCGCGGCCGCGGTGAAGTCGTCCAGGGGATAGAACAATTCGATGGCCAGCTCCGACAGCGTCACGTCGGCCGGAGCGCCGAAGGTCGCCATCGTGCTGAACATCGACAGTTCGCCCGCCGGGGTGCTGATCCGGATCGGCACCTCGAACGGGCTGGACGGTATGCCGGTCCGCGCCTGCGCGTCCGTCCCCGGCGGATCGGGGTAGGCGGAGACCTCGTCGTAGAGTGCGGTCAGTTCCGTGTCACCGCTCGCGCTGACCTGCCTGGCCAGCCGCTCCAGGAACAGCTCGCGCACCTGGGTGCGGTTGGCCAACCGGGCCGAGAGCCCGTCCGGGTGCAGCACCAGCCGGTAGACGTTGGGCCGGGGCGCGCGGACGTGCTCGGGGACGCCGTCCATCAGCACGCTCATCGCCGCGTTGCCCACCACCACGTTCCACAGCCGATCGATGACCACCGCCGGATACGGTTCGTGGGCGGTCAGCATGGCGTCCAGCGCGGAGCGGACCGACGCGAGATGGGCGTCGTCGAGGCTGCTCTCCCGGTAGGCGGGCGCGAAACCGGCCGCGACGAGCAGGGTATTGCGTTCGCGCAGCGGCACCTCCAGCGTGTCGCACAGCCGCAGCACCATCGCCCGGCTCGGCGCGGCTCGGCCGGTCTCCACGTAGGACAGGTGCCGCGCCGAGGTGTCCGCGGCCAGCGCCAGGTCGAGCTGGCTCAGCCTGCGCCGTTGCCGCCATTCCCGCAGCAGGATGCCCGCTCTCGACTGTGTCCGCACCGAAGTCACCCGGTCAGCTAAGCATCCCGGCGCGCGGTGCGGCCATGACCTCGGAGGTTATTGAGACGCCCATCTCCGGGCAGCAGGGTTGGTGCCGGGAGCCGATCGGCCCCGCCGGATCGACCACGGGAGTACGACATGAGACCCACCACCCTGGCTCGCCGCGACGGCGGCGCCGCGTTCCTGTGCTCCGCATTGCGCGTGGACGGCTGGAGCACCGGGATCTTCGGCGGGGTGTTGCTCGCCGGAGCCGGACTGCTGCGCGACCCGCTCGGGGTACCGACGGGCTGGAGCCTCGCGTTCGGCGTCGTCATGCTCGGCGGCGCGCTCGCGTTGCTGTCGATCGCCCGGCGCCCGGCGGTCGCCGCGCGCTACGCGGGGGCGGTGGTCACGGTCAACGCGCTCTCCGCGGCGGGGATGATCGGGCTGGCCGGTTCGGGATTCTTCGCGTTGACCGGGCTCGGCCTCGCATTCCTACTCGTCGGAGCGGCGGCGGTGGCGACCTTCGCCGGGCTGGAGTTCGCCGGACTGCGCAGGCTCGGGTGAGCGCCGTGCTCGACGACGACCGGTCCCGCCGCGCCGACGAAGCGACCCGCGCGACTGCTCCGGACACCCTTGCCGGTTCGAGGTTGCGAGGATCGGGTTGCCCGTCGCCGATGTCGCGGTGACAGCGCCTCGCCGTGGTCGAAATCCGTTGTGCACGAGGTCTTCGACCCGGTAGAGACATGCGGATGGACGTCTCGATACCCAGGATCAGATCGCTCGCGCCCGATGACTGGGCGGTGTTCCGGCGCGTCCGGCTCGCGGCGCTGACCGACGCGCCGCAGTTCTTCGGTACCACCCTGGCCGAGGCGCGGGCCCGCACCGAAAGCGACTGGCGGCGCGCCCTGTCGGACCGGGTGCAGTTCGTGGCGGAGTCGGGCGGGACCGAAGTGGGCACCGTCGCGGGCATGCTCGACCCGGAACGCGGTGGCGTGCACCTGATCTCGATGTGGGTGGCGCCGCGGGCACGGGGGACCGGCGTGTCCGACCGGCTGGTCGGCGCGGTGCTCGACTGGGCGGTCGCGGGCGGACACGACGTCGTCCGTTTGGAGTTCGCCGAGCACAATGCCTTCGCGGAGCGGCTGTATCTGCGCAATGGCTTCGTGCGGACCGGGGTGAGCGGGCCCATGGCCCCGGGCGACCCGCGACGGGAATTCGAGATGGCGTGGCGGCCGTCCCGTTTGTCCGCCCCTTCGCAGGGTATCCGGGCCGCGACGGCATCCGAGACGCCCGTCCCGCACCGCGACGCCGAGCACAGGAGACAGCCATGAACAAGCGCAAGCCCACGGACAAGGGACCCGACGACGTGCAAGACACCGCCGACGTCTCCGGTGGCCGGTCGGCCGGAACCGGGCAACCGGCCGAGGGTGCGGCGCACGGGGGCCGGGAGCCGGAGCCGGGCGCCACTCGGCGCGCGGCGGGCACGCCCGGCGACTCCGACGAAGGCGGCGCGGGAGTGTCGGCCACGGGGAGTGCGGCGCAGGTCTCGGAAGACGCGTCCGTGCAGGCGGGCGGCGCCGCCGACGCGGCGGCGACGGTGACTTCGGGGGAGGTTCCGACCGGCACGGCCCCGCAGGCGGGCAGCACGCCTGATGCAGGGGAGTCCGTGACTGCCGGTACGGCCTCGCGGGCAGGCAGCGCGTCTGGTGCGGAGGAGCCGCTGTCTTCAGGGGAGGTCCCGACCGGCACGGCCCCGCAGGCGGGCAGCACGCCTGATGCGGGGGAGTCCGTCACGACCGGTACGGCCTCGCGGGCAGGTAACGCGTCTGGTGCGGAGGAGCCGCTGTCTTCGGGGGAGGTCCCGACCGGCACGGCCCCGCAGGCGGGCGGCACGCCTGATGCGGGCGAGTCCGTGAGTACCGGCGCGGCCCCGCAGGCGGACCACGCGCCCGGTGCGGCGGAGCCGGTGTCTTCGGCGGAGATTGCGACCGGTGCGGCCCCGCAGACTGGCGGTACCGCCGATGCGGCGGCGGTGTCTTCGGCGGCGGCTGCGCAGGCGGGCCGCATGACTGGTGCGGCGGAGCCGGTGACTCCGGCCGATGCGGCTGCGCAGGCGGGTAGCGCTCCTGGTGCGGCGGAAAAGCCGGAACCGGGGCCGGAATCCACTGGGAGGCACGCGGCCGGAGCCGGGAGTCGTGAGCAGACGCCGGTCGGGGAGTCGGTTCGACGCGCGGCCGAGCGCGCCGAACGAGTCCAGGCGGACGCCGCCACCGCCGCCGAACGCGGCGCGGCGGGAATTCCCGGCCCGGTGGCGCACCCGGGCCGCACCCTGTTGGAGACGCTCCGCGACAAGCCCGTCCTCGCTGCGATTCCCGCCTCGGTCCTGGCTTTCATTTTCTGGCGCGCGTTCCGTCGAGGCTGACCCCTTACACGCGCCGCCGGTAGAACTGCCGAGATCCGCCCTCTGGCCCGGGATCCGCCTCCTCCGCGGGATGGAAGCCCAGGTTCTCGTAGAACGCGCGCGCACCACTGGCGACCGCGCCGGGATGGTCGGGCCCGAAGGTGACCACTTCGAGCGTGCCGGGAGTCGGCACGTAACGGCGGATCGCGTCCGTGGTCAGCGCCCGGCCGATCCCGTGCCCGCGCGCCTGTTCCGCGACGACCAGCCAATGCACCCGGTAGGTCGGCGGGTTCGAGCCGAACAGGATGCCGCCGAGCTCTTCCGCCCCCGCGGACCGGGCGACGAGCGCCGTACCGTGCCGCACGTGCCGCAGCACCGCGGCGCGAAATCCGGCATCGTCGGCGGACGCGCCGAACCAGTGCTCGACCTGCCCCGCCAGTTCGAGAAAACCGGCGAGGTCGTCCTCTCGCGCAAGCCTGACAATCATCCGCGCCATCGTGACACCATCGGCCGCCGCCGTCGACTCGAAGGGACCTCAGTCGGCGGCGGGTCGCAGAGCGATGTCGAGCTTGGTGCGGAAACGTCCGAAGTGCGGGTCGGTGTCGTGGCGGGCGAATCCGTCCAGTTCCCACCATCGTTCACCGTCGAACTCGCGCGGATCCAGGGCGTGGCCGTCGGCGCGGTCACCGCGGATGACATACCAGAGGCTGACGTCCTCGTGACCGGAGTCCGAGCCGACCGTGGTGGTGACGGTGAGGAACAGCGGGTCGGGCCCGATGACGTCGAATCGGGCCTCGACGCCGATCTCCTCGGCGCTTCTCGCCGCGCGGTATCGAGCGGATGCTCGCCCGGATCGACGTGCCCTCCGGTCGGCAACCACAACCCGGCAAGGCGATGCTTGCCCAGCAGCACCGCCCGTGCCGCCGGATCGACCAGCACGACATAGCAGACCAGGTGCCGCGGCGGGGTCGCCGGTCTGGCCCGCCGGAAGATGTCGTCGGTCGACGCGAGCCACGCCAGCGTCGTGTCGATGTGCCGTCGCTCGAGCTCGTCGAGGGGCGCGATCCGACGCACGATCTCGGCGACCGCGGCGGTGGAGGGCTGCATGGCACGGACAGTAGCGCCGGGCACCGACAGGTTCAGCCGTCCAGCACAACGGGTTTCAGCCGGGCCGTGTACGCCGCGGCGCGGTCGAGCGCGTCGGCGGCCGCCGCGAGTTCGATCAGCGCTTCTTCGAAGACTTCGCGTGCCCCGGCGACGCAGTAGCCGGGGGTGGTGAGCGCGCCGATCCCGTCGGTGTCGATCAGCAGCCCGGAATCCGGCAACGCGCCGTAGTCGTCGGCCAGCGCCGCGAGGTCGCGCCGCAACTCGCGTACCCGGTGCAGCAATCGGCCGCGCCGTTGTTCCAGGATCAAGGGATCGATCATCGGTGCCTCGTTTCGATCGACGCGTGCTCTTTCGCAATCTACCGAGCGCGGCACCGATGTGCGGCCCGGCCGCCGGGCCGGGCCGCGAACGCCCTATGGTCGCAGCACCGACACCAAGAATTCGGTTTGGTCGTACACGGTCTTCTCGAAGACCTCGTCGAAATAGATGTCGAAATGCTTGGCGGGATAACGTTTCACCACCGCGTGCTTGGTGCGTTCGGCGGCGCGCAGCGCCGATTTCACCGGCGCGACGGAATCGTCATCGCACAGCGCGTACAGCACCGGCATCTTCAGTGCCTTCGCGCGCCGCGCGGGTGCGTCGAAGAGTGCCGAGAACGCTACTCGCGCGGCCACTTTCGGCTCATAGGTCTCGCTCTCGTCGGTCAGCCTGCGGAAGCCGTCCGGTACGTCGGGCGCGCTCATCAGCGCCGCGGCGCCGCGGCGTCCGGCCAGCCGAATGCCGACCGGCTTGCGCCGGAGCGTTCCGAGCAGCAGGTCGGTGGCCGCGATGGTGGTGACCTTGACCAGGCTGATCGGCCCCTTGGCCAACGCCGAGGACAGGCCGCTGGTGAACGGCACCTGCGCGACCACGGCCGCGATGTAGGCATCGTCCGGTGCGACCGAAAGCACGTGGCCGCCGCCGAACGACGTGCCCCACAATGCGATCCGGGTCGCGTCGATGCCGCGCAGCGTGCGCGCGAACGCGATGGCGGCATGCCAGTCCGCGCGCTGGCGCGCGATGTTCAGCAACTGGCGCGGCGTGCCTTGACTTGCGCCGAAATGCCGATAGTCGAATACCAGGACCGCCATTCCCGCGGCGGCGAAACGCCGCGCGTACCGATCCAGTCCCATTTCCCGATTGGCCCCCAGGCCGTGTCCCATCACCACTAGCGGGCGGGGTTTGGGTGCGCCGTCCGGGCGATATAGCCACGCCGCGCACTGTTCGCTTCCGGATGGGAAGCCGACCTCGACACGTTCCATGGCCATCAACCGTACCCAGTATCCTGTTCTGGCGGACGAGTTGGTCGGGCGGCCGCGGCGCTGGGAACGGGCACGGCTGTGCCGCCGCCCGGCGCCGAGGAAAGTCCGGACTCCACAGAGCAGGGCGGTTGTTAACGGCAACCCGGGGTGACCCGCGGGAAAGTGCCACAGAAAAGAGACCGCCCACGGCCTAGCGGTCGTGCGGTGAGGGTGAAACGGTGCGGTAAGAGCGCACCAGCGCCCCGGGTGACCGGGGCGGCTCGGTAAACCCCGCCCGGAGCAAGGTCGAAGGCCGCACCGGTTACGGTGCGGCTGCGCAGGCGCTCGAGGGCTGCTCGCCCGAGCCTGCGGGTGGACCGCTCGAGGTACCCGGCAACGGAGTGCCCAGATGGATGGCCGCCTCCCGGCTCAGGCCGGGGACAGGATCCGGCTTACAGACCAACTCGTCCGCCCGCCGGCGCGTGCTCCGCACTCCGGCTCTACTCCGCGCGAGGTCGCGTTCCGCGAGCTCGGCGGGTGTGCGAAGCACGCCGGTATAGCGCGGGGTCAGCACATCAGTTTGGCCATTTGGTAGATCGCCTTGGCTTCCTCGGCGCTGGGCTGGGTGGCGCCGCCCGCGCGCTTGGTGATGTTCTTGACGACGTCGTCCTCGGATTTGCCCGCTTTGATGTCCCCGCAGGTTTCGGTCAGGATGCTCGCGATCTTCGCGTCGTCCTTGCCCTCGGCCAGCTTGGGGAACGCGCCGCGGAAGCTGACGAGGAACGCGCCCGCCTTCACGCTGTCGACCTGGGCGGCGGCCTGTGCCGCCGTGGTGGTGGCGGACGAGGTGGCATTGCTGGTCTTGTCGTCCCCGCACCCGGTGAGGAGCAGGGCGAAGAGGGTGGCGCTGGCCGCGATGGCGGCGGTAGTTCTTGTCACGGAGCGGCATGCTAGCCGCCTATAACCACCGCCGCCTCCCGTCAGGTTAACGGGAGGCGACGAGCAGTGGGAAAAAGAATCGCGCGGTCAGATCGGGTTGATCACGAAAACCTGCGCCCAGTACGCGGCCTGCTCCGGGCCCAGCAGCGGCAAGAGGTAGTCGAACAAAATCGATGACATAGCTGTGGAGCTCCCAAATTGTCGACGTGCGGGACATATCCAAACGTGCGGGCGAACCCACGCCCGTCACGGCGGGCCACGTTAGCAGCGCCGCCCGGGTCGTGTCGCGGGGCGAGAATTTCCGCTGTCCGATTCGTGCGGAACTGGCCCTGATCGTGATCGACGTCATAAAGTAGTCGCCGTTGGTAAGGGCCGGTGCGGGGCAGCACCGGGCCATTCATACTTCGATCGCGGGAAAGCAGGTCTCAACACATATGCGAGTAGTTCGCTCCATGGTCGCCGGCGCATTGGTCGCAGGCGCCGCTTCGGTTTTCGCGGTGCTGGGTGCGGGGTCGGCCGGCGCGGTCGCGGTCACCCCGCTGCCGGGCGGGGTTCAGGTCGACCTGAGTCCCGCCGACACGGTATGGGTGCACCAGAATCATGTCGGTCTGGCTATCGCCGGGCTGCCGCATCCGTCCGCCGCCTCCTTCGGCGAGGCGCTGGACGCGGCGGCTCAGGTGTCGTCCTCGGTGCCGAACGGCCGGGTCACGTTCACCGTCTACGGGCCGTTCGACCAGTTGAACGGCTCCATGCTGGCGCTGCAGTAGGACTCGGCGCCGCAGCGTGGAACTCCACCAGCGGATCGTGTCGGCGCCGGTCGATTTCGGCGCCATCCGGTCCGAGTTCGGCTTGGCCTCGGCGTACCCCGCCGAGGCCAGTGCCGAGGCCCGCGACGCGGTCGACGCGTTCGCGGGCAACCGGGTCGATCGCACGGACATCCCGTTCGTGACGATCGACCCACCCGGGGCCATGGATCTGGACCAGGCCCTGCATATCGAACGCGGCCCCGGCGGCTTCCTCGTGCATTACGCCATCGCCGACGTGGGCGCCGTGATCTTCCCCGACGGCGCGCTCGCCAAAGAGTCCGGCGCCAGGGGCCAGACCTTCTATCTTCCCGACGGCACCGTGCCGCTGCACCCACCTGCGTTGTCGGAAGGGTCCGCCAGCCTGCTTCCGGACCGGACGCGCCCGGCCGCGCTGTGGACAATCGAACTCGACGAGCAGGCCGAACCGGTGCGGTACTCGGTTGTCCGCGCCCTGGTGCGCTCCCGTGCCCGGCTCGACTACTCCCGTGTGCAGGCCGACGCGGAGTCGGGTCGGCTGCATCCCTCGATCGCGGCCCTGCCGGAATTCGGCACGCGGCGCATCGAGGCGGGGCTGGCGCGCGGCGCGATCGGGCTGCGGTTGCCCGCGCAAAGCGTGGTCCAGGACGAGCACGCCGACGGGCACTGGCGCCTGGTGGTGGAACCGCGCACCGCCGCCGACGACTGGAACGAGCAGGTCTCGCTGCTGACCGGCATGTGCGCGGCGCGGATCATGCTGGACGGGCACGCGCCCGCACTGGACCGGGTCGCGCTGCTGCGCACCATGCCGCCACCGTCGGAATCCGCGATCGAGTCGATGCGCCGGACCGCGCAGGCGCTGGGCGTGGCCTGGCCCGACGGCGAAGCTGTCGGCCGGATGCTGGCCCGGCTGGACACCGGCACTCCCGCGGCACTGGTCCTGATGTCCGAGGCGACGAGCTTGCTGCGCGGCGCCTCCTACACCGTCGTCGACGGCGCGGCAGGAGCGCCGCACGCGCCGGAAGCTCTGCGGCACAGCGCGATCGGCGCGCCGTACGCGCACGTCACCGCTCCGCTGCGGCGGTTGTCGGACCGGTTCGCGACCGAGATCTGCCTGGCCCGGTGCGCGGGGGCCGAGGTGCCGCGCTGGGTGCGGGAGGGGCTGGTGAGCGCCGCCGAGACCATGCGGCGCAGCGACAGCGTCGCGGGCAAGATCGAACGCGCCTGCATCGACCTGACCGAATCGACCCTGCTCGCGCCACGTACCGGAGCGACGTTCGACGCCGTCGTGGTGCGCGAGGCCAACGGCAACCGGCCCGCCGTGGTCTTCGTCGCCGACCCGCCGGTGCTGGGCCCGTGTGAGGGGAAACCGCCGGAAGGCGAGACCGTGCGGGTGCGGCTGCTGTCGGCCGACCCGAGGGAACGGAAGGTGTCCTTCACCTACCCTGCGTGAACGGCAGCGGCGGCCGCGCCGTACACGACCTCGTCTCGCGACGTGCCGATGAGCAGAGGTCTGCACTGCGGCCGACCGTGGGTTGCGGCCGTGTTGTCGACTGTGGGCCAGCGAGCCGTGTTGTCGACTGTGGGCCAGCGAGCTGGGTTGACCGACCGTGGGCCAGCGAGCTGGGTTGACCGACCGTGGGCCAGCGAGCTGGGTTGACCGACCGTGGGCCAGCGAGCTGGGTTGACCGACCGTGGGCCAGCGAGCTGGGTTGATCGACCGCGGGCGGGTGGCCGCGTTGCCGACCGGACACGAGGCGGCCCGAATTGCCGACTCCGGACGCGCGGCCGCGTCGTATCCCGGCCGCGGACGACCGCTACCGGTCACGGCACCGCCCGCGGCGCTGCTGGTCGGCGAACGCGGTGATCGGCTCGTCTCGACCGGCTCAGCGCCGGGACACCGGATCACCCCGTGATGACGGCCGCTCCGAACAGCGCCGCGGCGGTGGCCGGATAGCGGCTCAGTTCACGGCCCGCCGCGGCGTCCTCCGTGGCCGCCAGGGCCTCGTATAGGCCGGCACGCTCGCCCGCCGCCGCGGCCTCGGCCGCCCGGTGCAGGATCGCGTCGTGCGACTCCACCGCGTCCCGATGGTCGCCGAGCACGGTCTGCAGCTTCTTCGCCCGGACGCCGCGATCGGCGGCGTCGTCGCCGAGGACCTGCTGCGCCGCCTCGCACGAGTACCGCAGCCGCTTGGCGCTCTTGCGGATGTCGTGCAGCAGTTCCACCCGTTCGAGCGGATCGACGGTGGGCTCGGCGCGGATCAGGGATTCCACCCGGTCGAGGTCGCGCCGCAGCACCTCCCGGAACACGTCCGGCGCCGCCGCGTCGGCGCGTGAGTGGCGCAGCGGCGGGTCGGTGCGCCATCGGGACAGCTCGTCGCGCAGCGCGCGGTAGCGGGCGCCGTCCAACGCGGTCAGCACCTCGTCGTGCGCCGCGCGATAGCGCTCCCGCTCGGCGTCGACCAGCCGCGCGGTGACCGCGTCGAGCTCCGCCGGGTCGGCTCGCTCGGCATGATCGGCCAGCAGCGTGGCGAACCGATCGGCGCGCACCTCCGCGTCCCGCGCTTCACCGAGCAACCCGGCCAGCCACTTGAGTTCCGCGCCCATCGCGGCGGCGGGCTTCTTGGCGAGCAGTTTGCCGTAGGACCGCAACACGCTGCGCAGCCTGCGGGTGGCCACCCGCATCTGATGGACCGAGTCCTCCGCGTCCGCGCGGACCTCGGGTTCGGCGGCCGCGAGCCGGTCGATGTCCTCGCGCAACGCGTCCACCAGAGCGGACCCCGCCGTGATCACCGTGCTGGTCCGCGCTTTCGCGAATCGGTCGGTGGCCTCGACCAGGTGATGTGTGATGCCGGGCTCGTTCGCCGCGTGCCCCGCGTCGTCGACGATGTGCAGGACCGACCCGGGCCAGGCTCGGTGCAACTCCCACGCGCTGACCGCGGGACAGACGATGTCGTGGCGGCCCTGCACGAGCACGGCCGGGATGTGCGCGATGGCGTCGATGTCACGCAGCAGCTGGCCCTCTTCGAGGAACCCGCCGTGCCGGAAGTAGTGATTCTCGATCCTCGCGAACGCCAGCGCGAATCGCGGCTCGGACGTCTCGGCCACCCGATCCGGATGCGGCAGCAGCGAACTCGTCGCGCCCTCCCAGCTGGACCAGGCGATCGCGGCCGTGCGGGCGATGTCTTCGTCGGCCGAGTGCAGCAGGCGGTGGTAGACCTCGACCAGGTCTTGATCGCGTTCGTCTTCGGGCACCGGCGCGAGGAACTTCTCCCACTCGTCCGGATAGACGCAACCCGCCGCGCCGTTGTAGTACCAGTCGATTTCCTTGCGGCGCAACAGGAAGATGCCGCGCAACACCAGTTCGGTCACCCGATCGGGGTGTCGCTGCGCGTAGGCCAGCGCGAGCGTGGAGCCCCAGGAACCGCCGAACACCTGCCAGCGATCGATGCCGAGATGTTCGCGCAGCCTCTCGATGTCGGAGATCAGGTGGCCGGTGGTGTTGTGTTCCAGACTCGCGCCGTCGGCCAGGTGCGGAGTGGAGCGGCCGCAACCACGCTGGTCGAACAGCACGATCCGGTAGGCGGCCGGATCGAAGAAGCGCCGATGGAACGGCGCGGTGCCGCCGCCGGGCCCACCGTGCAGGAAGACGACCGGCTTACCGGCCGGATCGCCGCTGACTTCCCAGTAGACCGACTGACCGTCGCCGACGGCGAGCATGCCGGAGTCATGCGGCTCGATCTCGGGATAGAGGGTGCGCATCCGGCCGCCCGGCTCAGAACGCCAGACCAGAGGCCAGATCCGGGATGCCGAGCGCCTCCACGGCCTGCTGACGGACATCCGGGCAGCTCTTGACGGTGGCGCGGTCGACGATCGGCTTGTCGGCCAGAACCGCGCCGTTGATGCCGCCGTTGCGCAGCGCCCACTCGTGCACCAGGGCGTTCAGCCCGATCTTGCCCAGGGTCCCGCCCTGGATCCGCCAGTTGGACAACTCCGGCCGGATCATGTCGCACAGCTGGGTCGCGGCCGCGTCGGAGATCTCCGGGCTCGTCGGCGTGACGCGGCCGGAGGTCGTGCCAGGAGCGGCGGTGGCCGACACCGTGGTGGAACTCGAGCTGCCGGTGGGCGCCGGGCCCGAGTCGCTGCCGCAAGCGGTCAACGCGGCGGCGGTGAGAGCGCCCGCCACCAGCAGGGTGCTGCGTGAAATCCAACGGCTGTACGGCATGGGTACCTCTGGTCGTGTCGGTATTGTCGGCATCGAGTCTGCCATTGATTCCGCCGACCGGACCGAACCGGCCGTTTTCGGTGGGAAGAGTTCAGCCGAAGTGCGCGCGCAGCTCGTCGAGCAGTTTCGGTGTTCATGCGACGCCCGAGCCGCTCGATGGACAGAGAATCGCTGCCCGGAGACAGAGCGTCGGCCGGACTCGGTTCGCCACCGACGCAGGGTGATCGAGTGGCGTCGCTCTACCTGCCGCACTTCCCGAGTTCTATCGGTCGACGCGAATCATCGGAAGTTCCGGTCGTACCTTCGCGATCGAGTCGAAGTCCGCGTCCGCGTGAATGAGCGTCAGGCGGTGCTCGAGCGCGGTGAGCGCGATGACGATGTCCATCGGCGACGGCCCGCGATGATGGCCGATGCGGACCAGATCACGCTGCACCGCCAACACGTGGCGCCAGGGATCGTCGAGCGCGGGGTACCAGCCGAACGTGCGTCCGAGAACAGCGAAAAACGGTTCGAAGTCCTTGCCCGATCGAACGGAAACCATGAGCTCGGCTTCGACCGGCGGACAGATCGCGACGAGTCCTTGCGCCACCTGGCGGGGCCATGGATCATCGACCTGGCCGCGGAGCAGTCGCCACACGGCCGAGGTATCGGCGAGGTAGGTCACCGCTGGGGATGCTCCTCGCCTGCCAGAACGTCGAAGTCCAAAACGTCCTCGGCATTAGCCTGCAGCCAGGCCAAACTGCGGGCGCGATCGTCCGCGGTCAGGCCCGCCGCGATGGCCAGAGCCCGATTGATCGTGTCACGTTTGGTGCGTGTGCCCAGCTGCTGCTGAGCGAGTGCCAGTGCGCCGTCGTCGAGATCGACTATGGTCCGCGTCATGCTCCGCACCTCCCTTGATATACGGATATACGTCAGTATATCAAAGGGAGGTGGCGATTTCAGAAACTGTGCTCCGCCGCGGGGAAGGTGCCCCGGCGCACTTCGTCGGCGTAGGCAGCGGCTGCGGCACGCAATTCGTCGCCGACGTTGCCGAAGCGCTTGACGAACTTCGCGGTCTTGCCGCTGGTGTAGCCTGCCATGTCCTGCCAGACCAGCACCTGCGCGTCGGTGTCGGCGCCCGCGCCGATGCCGACGGTCGGAATGGTCAGCTTGCGGGTGACCTGCCCCGCCAGTTCGGCCGGGACCATCTCCATCACCACGGAGAACGCGCCCGCCTCCTGAACGGCGATGGCGTCGGCGATCAGTTGCTCGGCGCCGTCGCCACGACCCTGCACGCGGAATCCGCCGAGGGTGTTCACGCTCTGCGGGGTGAAGCCGATGTGCGCCATGACCGGGATGCCCGCCGCGGTGATCAGCGCGATCTGCTCGGCGACCCGCTCGCCGCCCTCCAGCTTCACCGCGTGCGCCCCGCCCTCCTTCATGAACCGGGTCGCCGTCGCCAGCGCCTGCTGCGGGGAGGACTCGTAGGTGCCGAACGGCAGGTCGGCCACGACCAGCGCGTGCGGCGCGCCGCGCACCACCCCGCGCACCAGCGGGATGAGCTCGTCGACAGTGATCGGCACGGTGGTGTCGTAGCCGTACACCACGTTGGCCGCGGAATCGCCGACCAGCAGCACGGGAATGCCCGCTTCTTCGAACAGCCGCGCCGAGGAATAGTCGTAGGCGGTCAGCATCGCCCAGCGTTCCCCGTCGGCTTTCATCTGCTGCAGGTGGTGCACCCGGGTCTTGCGCATCTTCTTGGGCTCGGCGGGGGCCGCACCGTAGGCAGGGGTTTCCGAGTCGGATACGGACATCATCGTCCCTTTCGTCTGTGTCGCCTCGGGGCCCGTCCGGGTCCCCGGGAGTGTCTGACGATTTCAGTGTGCCACCCGCCACCGAGGCGGATTAAGGCCGATGACCGGTGCGATTGGTCACAGCGCGGCACGGGGTTTGCCCGGGGCGGCCACCGCGTTCGCCCGATGGCAGTATCGACAGCATGTCGATGGTGCGGAATGGGCGCGGTGCACTCCCGGTGGCGGTGCTGGCGTCGCTGGCTGTGCTGGTTGCGGGGTGCGCCGTCACCCGCACCGAAACGGGGCAGCCTGCACCCACGCCGCCCACCGGGCTGGAGAAGTTCTACGGCCAGGCGGTGCAGTGGGGTGACTGCAACGGATTCGGCGGGCCGGACGACCGGCTGTCGCCGAGCACCGAGTGCGCCCGGATCACCGTGCCGGTGGACTACGCGGCGCCCGACGGGCCGACCGCCCAGATCGCGATCTCCCGGACGCGGGCGACCGGGCGGCGGGTCGGTTCGCTGGTGATGAATCCGGGCGGGCCGGGAGAGTCCGGTCTCGGCCTGTCGTCGCTCGGCAACAAGACGGAATTGGCCGAGCGCTTCGACCGGATCGGCTTCGACCCGCGCGGTGTCGGTTCTTCCACCCCCTCGATCGTCTGCCAGACACCTCAGGAGCAAGACTCCGAGCGCGCCGAGCCGGAGGACGACTACACCCCGGCGGGCATCGCCGACGCCGAGGCCGACAACCGCCGGTACGCGGGCCGCTGCGCCGATCGGACCGGGAAGGAGTTCCTCGCCCACGTCGGCACCCGCGAGGTCGTGCAGGACCTCGACATCATGCGCGCCGCGCTCGGCGACCCGAAGCTGACCTACGTCGGCTACTCCTACGGCACCAAGATCGGTTCGGCGTACGCGGAACGGTTCCCCGACCACGTGCGCGCCATGGTGCTGGACGGCGCCATCGACTCCTCGCAGGATCCGGTGCAGGAGTCGCTGCGCCAGGCGGCGGGCTTCCAGAAGGTGTTCGACGCCTACGCCGCCGACTGCGCGCGGCAGCCCGACTGCCCGCTGGGCGCCGACCCGGCGCAGGCGGTGCCGCGGTTCCGCGCGTTGGTGAACCCGCTGTGGGACAAGCCGGCGCCGACCACCGATCCGCGGGGTCTGACCTACGGCGACGCGCTCACCGGCGTGCGCCAGGCGCTCTACACCGACGAATTGTGGAAGGTGCTCACGCTCGGGCTGTCCGAGCTGCGCGACGGGCGCGGCGATACGCTGCTGGCCCTGGCCGACCTGTACGACGGACGTCGCGACGACGGCACTTACGCCAACACCAGCGACGCGTTCAACGCGATCCGCTGCGTGGACGATCCGCGCATCACCGATCGCGGGGTCGCCGGACGCCAGGACGCCGAATACCGGAAAGCGGCCCCGTTCCTGGACGACGGGCGCGGCACCGGCGCGGCGCCGCTGGAGCTGTGCACCGCCTGGCCGGTGCCGAACACGAGTGAACCGCATCGCATCTCGGTGACCGGTCTGCCGAAGACGGTGGTGGTGTCGACCACCGAGGACCCGGCGACGCCGTACCAGGCCGGAGTCGACCTGGCCGACCAGTTGGGCGCCGCGCTGATCACCTATCAGGGCAACCGGCACACGGTGGCGCTGGCGGGCGGCGTCCCCTGCGTCGACGACGCGGTGATCGCCTATCTGGTCGACCTGACCGAGCCCGCCGCCGGCCTCACCTGCTGAGCCGGGCGCGCGCGGTTGCTGATCGGTCACGCGATGCTGCCCGGTCCGGAAGAATCTCACAAACCGGACGATCCGACTGTGCGGAGTCTTCCGAAAAAACCAGGTCAGCAATCTTAAGCGTGTATGTAACACAGATTTAACGCCGGATGCTTACGCTCGCGGACATGGATCGCCAGAAGGAATTCGTGCTGCGGACGCTCGAAGAGCGGGACATCCGCTTCGTACGTCTCTGGTTCACCGACGTCTTGGGTTACCTGAAGTCCGTCGCGATCGCGCCTGCCGAGCTGGAGGGCGCGTTCGAAGAGGGTATCGGTTTCGACGGCTCGGCCATCGAGGGCTTCGCCCGTGTCTCGGAGGCCGACATGGTCGCCCGGCCGGATCCGTCGACCTTCCAGGTGCTGCCGTGGGCCACGAGCAAGGGCCATCAGCACTCCGCGCGCATGTTCTGCGACATCACCATGCCGGACGGCTCGCCGTCCTGGGCCGACCCGCGCCACGTGCTGCGCCGTCAGCTGAACAAGGCGGGCGACGTCGGCTTCAGCTGCTACGTGCACCCCGAGATCGAGTTCTTCCTGCTGGAGAACGGCACGCGTGACGGTGTCCCGGTCCCCGCCGACACCGGCGGCTTCTTCGACCAGGCCGTGCACGATTCGGCGCCGAACTTCCGCCGCCACGCCATCGACGCGCTGGAGTCCATGGGCATCTCCGTGGAGTTCAGCCACCACGAGGGCGCTCCGGGCCAGCAGGAGATCGACCTGCGCTACGCCGACGCGTTGTCCATGGCAGACAACGTGATGACCTTCCGCTACCTGATCAAGGAAGTGGCCATCGACGAGGGCGTGCGCGCGACCTTCATGCCCAAGCCGTTCGCCCAGTACCCGGGCTCGGCGATGCACACGCACATGAGCCTGTTCGAGGGCGAGACCAACGCCTTCCACGACCCCGACGACCCGATCAACCTGTCGGAGACGGCGCGCGCGTTCATCGCGGGCATCCTCGAGCACGCCCCGGAGATCAGCGCGGTCACCAACCAGTGGGTCAACTCCTACAAGCGCCTCATCCACGGCGGCGAGGCGCCCACGGCGGCCTCGTGGGGCCGGTCCAACCGCTCCGCCCTGGTCCGTGTGCCGATGTACACACCGAACAAGTCCTCTTCGCGGCGCGTCGAGATCCGCAGCCCCGATTCCGCGTGCAACCCCTACCTGGCCTTCGCCGTGCTGCTCGCGGCCGGTCTGCGTGGCATCGAGAAGGGCTACACGCTGCCGCCGGAGGCCGAGGACGACGTGTGGTCGCTGACCGTCGCCGAGCGGCGCGCGATGGGCTTCCGCGAGCTGCCCGGCACACTGGACGAGGCGCTGCAAGCGATGGAGCGCTCCGAGTTGGTCGCCGAGACCCTGGGCGAGCACGTGTTCGACTTCTTCTTGCGCAACAAGCGCCGGGAGTGGGCGGACTACCGCAGCCAGGTCACGCCGTTCGAGCTCAAGGAATACCTGGGGTTGTAATCCGAGCGATGCCCGGGGGCGGCGTGCCCCCGATCGCGGCCAGGTAATTTGAGAACCATGGTCCGGCCCCCCTCTGCGCGCTCCGCTGTCCCCGGTGTCGGTCGGCTCGGATTGCTCGAGCCGTCCGCCGCCGCGTCGCTGCGCGAATTGGGCTGGGACAACGTCGAGAGCATTCCCGTGCTGTGGTCGCTGTCCCGCGCGCCGGACGCCGACCTCGCGTTGAGCACGCTCATGCGATTGCGCGAGAGCATCGGGGACGGTTGGGACGCGGTCGATTCGGCCATCCGTACGGATACGTCGCTGCGGGGCAGGCTGTTCGCGCTGCTCGGCTCCTCCAGCGCGTTCGGCGATCATCTCGTCGCGGCGCCGGAGTCGTGGGAAGGCTTGCGCCGCAAGGAGTTACCTGGACGCGACGAGCTGATCGCCGATCTGCTCGCCGTGGTCGACGCGGCACCGGAGGAGGGGCCGAACGCGACCCCGATGCTGTTCCGCGCCGCGATCTCGGGTCCCGAAGTGGCGGCGTCGCTGCGCAAGCGGTACCGCGATCACTTGATGCTGCTGGCCGCGCTGGATCTGGCAGCCACGGTGGAGAACGAGCCCGTGCTGCCCTACCAGGTGGTCGGCAGGCAGCTCACCGACCTGGCCGACGCCGCGTTGACCGCTGCGCTGGCGGTGGCGGTGGCGCGGGTCTGCAAGGACGAGCCGGTGCCGGTGCGGCTGGGCGTGATCGCGATGGGCAAGTGCGGCGCGCGCGAATTGAACTATGTCAGCGACGTCGACGTGGTGTTCGTCGCCGAGCCCGCCGACGCCACCGCCACGCGTCTGGCCGCGGAGATGATGAGCGTGGCGAGCCAGGCGTTCTTCGAGGTAGATGCGGCGCTGCGGCCGGAGGGCAAGGCCGGTGCGCTGGTGCGGACGCTGGATTCGCACATCGCCTACTACAAGCGCTGGGCACGCACCTGGGAGTTCCAGGCGCTGCTGAAGAATCGTCCGGCGACCGGTGACATCGCACTCGGCGAGCAGTACCGAGCCGCGCTCATGCCGATGGTGTGGTCGGCGTCGGAGCGTCCCGATTTCGTCGCCGACGTGCAGGCGATGCGCCGCCGCGTGGAGGATCTGGTGCCCGCCGACCTGCGCGAACGCGAACTCAAGTTGGGGCGCGGCAGCCTCCGGGACGTCGAATTCGCCGTGCAGCTCCTGCAATTGGTGCACGGGCGGGTGGACGAGACGCTGCACGTGCAGGGCACCGTGGAGGCGCTGACCGCGCTGGCCGCGGGCGGCTACGTCGGTCGCGACGACGCGGCCAATCTCACGGCTTCCTACGAGTTCCTGCGGTTGCTGGAACACCGGCTCCAGTTACAGCGGTTGCGTCGCACCCACACCCTGCCCGCCGACGACGACGAGGAGGGCATGCGCTGGCTGGCCCGCGCGGCGCACATCCGGCCCGACGGCAGGCAGGACGCGGTGGGTGTGCTGGGCAGCGAGATCCGCCGGAACGCGGTGCGCGTGCGGCGCTTGCACGCCAAGCTGTTCTACCGGCCGCTGCTGGATTCGGTGGTGCGGCTGGAACCCGACGCGCTGCGCCTGAGCCCCGAAGCCGCCATCCGGCAGCTGGCCGCTCTCGGCTACGCGGCGCCGGAACACGCCCTCGGCCACCTGAAGGCCCTCACCGGCGGCGTGTCCCGCAAAGGGCGCATCCAAGCCCTGCTGCTGCCGACGCTGCTCGAATGGCTTGGTGAGACACCGAATCCCGACGCGGGCCTGCTGGCCTATCGCCGCGTGTCGGAGGGGCTCGCCGACCAGATCTGGTTCCTGCGCGAACTACGCGACGAGGGGGCGATCGCCCAGCGGCTGATGATCGTGCTCGGCTCCTCCGAGTACCTGCCCGATCTGCTGATCAACGCGCCGGAGACGATCCGGATGTACGCCGACGGCCCGAGTGGCCCGCTGCTGCTCGGACCGCAGCCCGACGAGGTGGCCCGCGGCATCCTCACCGCCGCCGCGCGCTACGAGGATCCGAAACGCGCCGTGGCCGCGGCCCGTTCGCTGCGCAGGCACGAACTCGCGCGGGTGGCGTCGGCCGATCTGCTGGGCATGCTCGAAGTGCCGCAGGTGTGCCGGGCGTTGTCGTCGGTGTGGGTGGCGGTGCTCGAGGCGTCGTTGCGTGCGGTGATCCGGGCGGGCGAAGCGGAGCGGGGTGCGCCCGCGCCTGCCGACATCGCGGTGATCGGCATGGGCCGACTCGGTGGCATGGAGCTCGGGTACGGCTCGGACGCGGACGTGCTGTTCGTCTGCGACCCGCGGCCGGGCGAGGACGAGACCAAGGCGGTGAAGTGGGCGATCGGGGTGGCCGACCGGGTGCAGCAGCTGCTCGGCGCGCCGAGCACCGACCCGCCGCTGCACGTGGACGCCGGGTTGCGCCCGGAGGGGCGCAACGGCGCGCTGGTGCGCACGTTGGCCGCCTACGAGGCGTACTACCAGCAGTGGGCGCAACCCTGGGAGGTGCAGGCGTTGCTGCGCGCGCACCAAGTGGCCGGTGACCAGGAACTCGGGGTGCGTTTCCTGCACGTCATCGACAAGGTGCGGTACCCGGAGGGCGGTGTGTCCGCCGAGGCGGTGCGCGAGATCCGGCGGATCAAGGCCAGAGTGGACGCCGAGCGGTTGCCCCGCGGCGCCGATCCGGCCACGCACACCAAACTGGGGCGTGGGGGCCTGGCCGACATCGAGTGGACGGTTCAGCTGGTGCAGTTGCGGCACGCCCACGAGGTGCCCGGCTTGCACAACACCTCCACACTCGAGGCGCTGGACGTGATCGAGCGAACCGAGCTGCTGGACGCTCAGGACGTCGCGCTGCTGCGCGACGCGTGGCTGACCGCCACCAATGCCCGCAACGCCTTGGTCCTGGTACGCGGCAAACCCAGCGATCAGCTACCGGGTCCGGGGCGGCTGCTTTCCGCCGTCGCCCGCGTCGCGGGGTGGCCCAACGACGACGGCAGCGAATTCCTCGACCACTACATGCGCGTCACCCGGCGCGCCAAAGCGGTCGTCGAACGAGTCTTCGGCGCGTGAGGTTCCTGTCCGCGCGCACGTCCCTTTCGGCCTGACGAAATCGAGCCCGCGGCCGGGCTCAAGGACCGACGGTCAGACCCGCGCGGGCGGCGCGCTGTTCGCCCCAGTCGTAGAGCGCGGTGAGGACCGGGACGAGTGTGCGGCCCTCGTCGGTGAGGGTGTATTCGACCTGCGGAGGCACCGTGTCGAAGGTGGTGCGGCGGACCAAGCCGTCGGACTCCAGTTCGCGCAACTGCTGGACCAGCATCTTCTCGCTGGTGGTCGGCATCCGCCTGCGCAACTCGCCGTAACGGTGCACACCCTCCTTCAAGTGGGCCAGGATCACCGGCTTCCACTTGCCGCCGATCAGGTCGACGGTCACCTCCACGGCGCAGTTGTAGCGCTTGTCGGGCACCTGTCCTCCGGGTACTCACTGAAAAGTGCGTTCTTGTAACACTGTAATCATCGCGATTCCATGAATGCCGTTGGTATCGACCACCGCAATCATGGAGCGAAACATCGTGAAGGTCATCGTTTTCGACCGCTTCAAGCCAGGCGTCACCCTGGAGACGATCAACCCGTACCTGCCCGAGGAGGTCGCCAACGTGTGGCGGCTGTGGAAGGCGGGCATCGTCCGCGAGAACTACGCCCGCGCCGACGAGCCCGGCGTGGTGATCGTATTCGAGGTCGACAGCGTCGAGGAGGCGCGGAAGTACGTCGCGGACTTCCCGCTCACCAAGGCCGGATACCTGGAATGGACGTTCGTCCCGGTGCAGGCGCCGTTGCCGCTGGAGGCGCTGATGGATCCCGCCGTCGACGTCGCCGAGCCCTACGACCGGACCGCGTGAGCATGCGCCACGCCTTCGGCCTGAGCATCCCGCAGACCGTGCAGGAGGCCTGCGATCCCGCGCGGATGGCGCTGCTCATCTACGACATGCAGGTCGGCATCGTGCGGCAGATTCCCGGCGGCGAGGAGATCGTGCGCGCGTGCGTGCGGCTGCGCGACGCCGCCCGGGCGGGGGGTTTCCGGGTGTTCTACACCCGGCACATGTCCTTGCCGGTGGCGGCGTCGGGCGTCGCCCAGCTGCGCACCGCGATGTCCTGGCAGCGGGTGGACGACCCGGCGGACGTGCGTTCGAGCTTCCCGCAGGGTTCGCCGCAATTCCACTTGGTGCCCGAGTTGACGCCGGGTCCGGACGAGGTGGTGTTCGACAAGATCACCATGTCGGCGTTCGCGGCCACCCCGCTGGACTTCGCGCTGCGCGACTGCGGCATCGACACCTACGCCGTGGCGGGCATCGCCATGGAGGTGGGCATCGAGCCGACGGTTCGGCACAGCCTGGACCTGGGTTATCTGCCGATCATCGTCACCGACGCGTGCGGCGCCGGTCATCCGGCGGCGGCCGAAAGGTCGCATGCCACACTCGAATTCACCGGCGGATCGCTCACCACGGACACCGCCGCGCTGACCGAGGCCATGAGTCGGCACGCCCACTGACGTTGCGGTCCGCCGAACCGGTGTGCGTCGCGCGCCGGTTCCGTGGCCATCGGCTCGTTCGCCCGGCCGAATGTGCCGCTATATCTCGGCAGGGAGCGAATCGGCCGATCCACGTTCCTGCGCGCGGTCTCCATGCGGCGCCCAAGTCGACCACCGGCCGGACGAGGCGCTGCTCGGTGTGGGATCACCACCAGGCCCGCGCGGTGATCTCCACTGCGCGGGCCGGGTCACGGACTCCCGCACGCCAGGTCGTCCTGCGGTGGGGTGTTCGCGGCGCCGGTCAAGATCTGGAAGCGATCGACGAACCGGCGCAAGGCGAGCCGGTCTTCGTCGCCGAGCCCGTTCGCGGTAGTGACGGTGACCTCGGTGCCGGAGCGGATTCGCAGGACGTCCCAGGCCACCGGCAGGACGGGCGCGTGCACGCTGCGGCCGTTGCCGCTGATCGTGATGGACGAACGATACGAGCCCGGAATGAATGCCAGCTCTTCCGCGATCTCGGCGGTGAGCGGTCCCTGTGCGCGAAATTGCTCGACGTACATTCTTCCCCCTCGTCACGTCGCCATCAGTTCTGGGCCAAGGGTAGACCGGCCGACTTCGTCATGGACGACGATCCGCCGCCCAGCCCACGGTCCGGCTTCGATCAGTGGCGTGTCGAGCGGTGCGGGAGATCTCGCCCAGCCCCGGTGTCATCCCCGCCCGTCGAGCGGATCGAGCGCGTTGTGGGCGAGGGTCCCCGACATCGGACAGGTGCACTGATATTCGTTTGCTATGACGACGCCAGAGGATTTCGATTTCGATGCCATCTATAGGGGCACCGGCGGCCCGTTCGGTCCGGGTGTCAAAGCACCGTGGAGTATCGGCGAACCCCAACCCGAACTCGCCGCCCTGATCGACGAAGGGAAATTCCACGGTGACGTGCTCGACGTCGGCTGCGGGGAGGCGGCGATCTCGCTGTATCTGGCCGAGCGGGGTTACTCCATCGTGGGATTGGATCTGTCGCCGACCGCGGTCGAGCTGGCACGTGCCGAGGCAACCCGGCGCGGCCTGACGAGCGCTTCGTTCGAGGTCGCCGACATCACTTCTTTCACCGGCTACGACGGCCGCTTCGGCACCATTGTCGACAGCACGCTGTTCCATTCGATCCCGGTCGAGTCGCGGGATGGTTACCAGCAGGCGATCGCACGCGCCGCCGCGCCGGGTGCGTCCTACTTCGCGCTCGTGTTCGACCGGGCGGGCCTGCCCGAAGTGCCCCAGCCGGGGCCATCGCCGGTCACCGCCGATGAGCTTCGGGAGGTGGTGTCGAAGTATTGGACGATCGATGAGATCAGGCCGGCGCGAATTCACGCCGACTTGCCCGCGGAGTTGCCCGAGGGCGCGCCTGTCCGGTTCGAAGGGATACGCGACGAGCCCGGCGGCCGCAAGTCGGTTCCGGCCTGGCTGCTGTCGGCCCACCTGGGCTGATTCTCCGACAGCGAAGTCGCGAGGTGCGTCGCCCGGGCGAGGGACATCGCAAGGCATCGAAGTGGCCGGGTTTCCTATGTGCCGGTCTCGAGCTGCACCAGATCAACAGCTTCACCGGCATTGCCTAGGCTCGACCGCATGCGTAGATGGATGGACCGGGCATTGTTCGGTGTGGGGTGGTGCGCAGTAGCCGCAGGCGCCATCGGGATAGCGCTGCACTTCGGGGCGTGGCAGCGGCGAGTGCTGGTGTTGCTCGCGTCGGGGGCGTCGTACTTCATGATCGGCGCGATCGTCGGCCTGGTGCTCTTGCTGATCGCGCGCGGATGGCGCAGCGCCGCTGTCGCCGGGGTGCTGGCGGCGGCGACGCTGTGGACGCTGGTGCCCGCGTTCGTGCCGCAGGGCCGGGCAGCCGGCGGTCCGAAGCTGACCGTCATGCAGTCGAATCTGCTGTTCGGCGGCGCCGACCCGGCCGCCGTTGTGCGCGCGGTGCGGGACGACCGGGTCGACGTGCTGACCGTGGACGAACTGACCGACGCCGCGCTGGAGCGGTTGGCGGGCGCGGGCCTGGTCGGTGAACTGCCCTACCACTATACCGAGCCCACCCGCGACGGCGGTGGCGGCACCGGCATCTACAGCCGATATCCGCTGCGCGACACCAAGAAATACGACGGATACATCCTCAACAACATCTCCGCGACGATGGATCACCCCGAACGGGGACCGATCACCGTCTTCGCGTTCCATCCGGTCCCGCCGCCGTTCGATTTTCCCGCGTGGCAGACGGAGATGCGCAAGACCAGGGAAATCCTCGACGCGCAACGGGGCCCGGCCATCGTGGGCGCGGATTTCAACGCGACCCGTGACCACACCGCCTTCCGCGACCTGCTACGCGGAAGCTTCGCCTCGGCGGCCGACCAGGCGGGCGCAGGCCTGCTGCCCACCTTCCCCGCCGACCGCGCGTGGGGACCGGTGATCGGCATCGACCACATCCTGCTCGCCGACGCCACCGCCGAAGAGGTGCGCACCCTTTCGGTCCCCGGCTCCGATCATCGAGCGCTGCTCTCCCACATCCACCTTCAGTGACCCCACACTGTCGGGCGCGCACAGACCACGCGCGACGGCCGCCACATCGAACTTCGCCGCCGGCAAGTCGTGATGCGCCCCGGCCGGCTTCCGGTGATCTTCGATTGTCGCGCTGAGGCCGCTCCCGTCATCGACCGCACCCGATTCCCTGCTGCGCACCTGACCAGGCGTGAAAGTGCTGCGCGCCTTGCCGATCCGGAGACGATCGTGGCGCTGTGATGCGCGCAGCGCGCTCGCGGCGATTACGATGTGAGCGCTCGGCGAGCCCGAGACGCGGTACTCGGGGAGGCGAGTTCGATGAGGAAGTACAGGCGATTCGGTGTGGCCGTGCTCGCGGTGATGGCGCTGGTGTCGGCCGGATGCGCGCAGGGCACGAACGACCGTGCCGCACGGCAGGTCTCGCCGCCCGCCGACACCTGGGAACTGGCCGGGTCGATGACGGCTTCGGGCCCGAACGGTCCCCGCAAGGGTGTGCCGGACGCGCCGATCACGGCGGAGAACGGCGATGGCGGCGCCATCGACAAGCTCGCCCTCAATACGATCGCCGACGTGCAGGACTTCTGGACCAAGGAGTACCCCGCGCACTTCCCCGGCACGTTCAAGCCGGTGACCAGGTTCATCTCCTGGGACGCCAAGGCGCCCAGAACGCAGTCGGTCAAGTTCTGTAAGTCCGACACCTACCAGGTGGTGAACGCGGCCTACTGCGGCGGTGACCACACCATCGGCTGGGACCGGGGTGTCCTGCTGCCGAAACTGGTGCAGAAGTACGGCGAGATGGCGGTGGTGATGGTGCTCGCCCATGAGTACGGGCACGCCATCCAAGGGCAGGCCAGACTCGCGGGCCTGCTGACCCCGCCGCTCGTGCAGGAACAGCAGGCGGACTGCCTCGGCGGTGTATTCCTGCGCCATGTGGCCGAAGGGAATTCGGCGCACTTCACGCTCAACACCACCGACGGCCTCAACGCCGTGCTCGGCGCCACGGTGGCGGTGCGCGACCGGGACCCGAACGATCCGGACAACGTGCACGGCTCGGCCTTCGAGCGGGTGACGGCGGTGCAGATCGGTTACACCGACGGCGCCGACGGGTGCAAGAAGATCACCAGGAAGGAGATCGCCCAGCGCCGCGGCAATCTCCCCACCACCTTCGAGCCCGGGGAGGAGCAGGCGCAACTTCCGGTGGACGCCGCCGCGCTGACCAGCCTGAGCCAGGCGCTGACCAAGATCTTCCCGGTCACGCGGACGCCGCAGTTCGACTACTCCGGGGTCGGCCGCGGTTGCTCGGACGGCGCCGTCACCCGGCCGGTGTCGTACTGCCCGAGCGCGAACCGGATCGGCACGGACGTGCCCGCTCTGGCCCGCCGCGGCGGAACGATGACCGACGGCGACCCGCTGTCGGCGGTCGTGGACGGCGACTACAACGCGTTCGTCGTCTTCGTCTCGCGCTATGTGCTCGCGCTGCAACAGGATCGCAAGCTGTCGCTGACCGGCGCGGAGACGGCGGGCCTGCGCACCGCATGCCTCAGCGGCGTGGTGACCACCAAGTTGAGCGAGCCGGGCAGCGACCCGCACCTGTCCGCGGGTGATCTGGACGAAGCGGTCTCCGGCCTGCTCGCCGACGGTGCGGCGGCCGCCGACGTGAACGGAAAGGTAGTGCCGAGCGGCTACCAGCGGCTCGAAGCGTTCCGCACCGGCGTCCTGGACGGTGAGAGCGCCTGCCTGGACAAGTTCCGGTAGTCGCTACACCGGCAGCGATCGCAGCGAGCTGAGCGTGCCCGCCAGTGCGCGGGCCGCCTCGGCGCCCTTGGTGAGGAAATGCTCGGTGAAGTACGTGACGTGCTCGCTGTGCTCGTGGAAGTGGTGCGGGGTGAGCACGACCGAGAACACCGGCACGTCCGTGTCCAGCTGGACCCGCATCAGCCCGTCGATCACCGCCGAGGCCACGAAATCGTGCCGGTAGATGCCGCCGTCCACCACCAGCGCGGACGCGACGATCGCGGCGTACCGGCCGGAATGCGCCAGGCGCTTGGCGTGCAGCGGGATCTCGAAGGCACCCGGCACCTCGTAGACGTCGATGCCCGCGGGATCGAAACCGAGGTCGGCGTATTCGGCGCGGAAGCCCTCGTACGCCTTCTCGACGATCGAGCTGTGCCAGCTGGCGCGGATGAACGCGATGGATCCGGTAGTACTCATGGAGAGATACTACTGTTCGGTAAGGTGCGCTTCCAGCCAGCCGACGACGTCGTCGAGCACCTTCTGCTGCTCGGGCTCGTTGAACACCTCGTGGTAGAGGCCCTCGTAGCGGATCACCGTGAGGTCCTCCGACCCGGCGCCCCGCTCGATGAGGTCGGAGCTGGACGGCGCGGCGATCGCGTCGGCGGTGCCGTGCAGCACCAGCAGCGGCACGGTGACCTTCGCCAACCGCTGCTTGACCGTATTCGTCGCGCTCAGCATCTCGGCGCCGGTGCGCGCGGGCAGCATGCCGCGATAGACCAGCGGATCGTTGTCGTAGGCCGTGACGACCGCCGGGTCCCGGCTGATCTGCGACGAATCCAGTTTCAGCACACCCAGATTCGGGGTGAGCCTGCTCAACACCGGTGCGAGCATGCGCTGCACCGGATTGCCCACCGGGATGTCCAGCGGCGGGGCGGACAACACGATGCCCGCCACGTCGATCGGCGCGCGGGTGGCCAGATACAGGGTGATCAGGCTGCCCATCGAGTGCGCGACCAGGAAGCGCGGCACGCCGGGTTGCTCTCGGGTCGCGATGTCCAGCATGGCGGCGACGTTGTCCGCGGCGCCCGCCATGGAGCCGATGTTGGCCTTGCTGCCCGCGGACTTCCCGTGCCCGATGTGATCGAGCGCGTAGACGGCGAAACCGGCGGCGACCAGACGCTGTCCCACATGGGCATAGCGGCCGGAATGCTCCGCCACGCCGTGCACCAGGACGATCACGCCCCGCGCCGCGCCCTCCGGCAGCCACGCCCGCCAGGCGACTCCGCTGCCGACACCGTCGAACTCGCCGGACTCGGTGCGGATCGCGGTCGGCTCGGTGGACGCGGTGTCGCCCGCCGGCGGCTCGGTCGTCATCCCTGCGCTCCTGACGTCGATGGCGCGCCGACCGTCGCGAAATGCTCGATCAGCCGCCGGTTGAACTCGATGAGTCGAGCGTAGTTGACTCGCGAGATGCGCTCGTCGGTTCCGTGGATCGAGGCCAGGTCGCGCTCGTCCAGCACGATCGGGGCGAAATTGCACCGGGTGCCCGCCAGGTCGTCGTAGTGCCTGGAGTCGGTGGCGCCGGGAACGATGCCGGTGGTCACCGCGATGCCGGGGACGACGGCGCGGGCGAGATCGGCGATCAGATCGAATGCGGGGCCGGGCCGCGTTATCCGCGACGGCTCCGACGACATGCCTACCAGATCGAATCGAATCCCCTTGTCGCGCACAACTTTCCGGCAGTGCGCCAGCACCGAGGCGACGGTGTCGCCGGGCAGGATGCGGAAGTTCACCATGGCCTCGGCCCGCTGGGGCAACACGTTCGCCCGCACTCCGCCGCGGATCACCGTCGGCGCCGTGGTGGTGCGCACCATCGCTTCGGTCTGCGGCTGGGCCGCCATCACCCGGGTGACCACCGGTGCGGCGAGATTCGCCAGGCCCAGCAGCAGTCGCCGCGGCGCGGGCATGACCTCGCGCACCCTGGTCAGCATGTCCGCGATCACCGGGGTCAGGCGCAGCGGCATCGGATGGTCCTGGATGCGGCCCACCGCCCGCGCGATCCGGCCGACCGCCGTCTGCCTGCCCGGCATGGACGAGTGCCCGCCGACCTCGGTGACCGACAACCGGACCGTCGCGTAGCCCTTCTCCCCGAGCATGATCGTCGCCACCGGCTGCCGCACGCCATCGACGACGCCAGCGGTGATCACCCCGCCCTCGTCGAGCAGCAGCTCGGCGCGCACGCCCGCCTGCCGCAGATGCTCGGCCATGCGCTCGGCGCCCTCGCCGCCGAAGACCTCCTCGTCATGCCCGAAAGCCAGGTACACGGTGTGCCGGGGGCGCAGGCCCGCGGCGAGCGCCGATTCGGCCGCCTCCAGGATGGCGAGCACGCGGCTCTTGTCGTCGATCGCCCCGCGGCCCCAGATGAACTCGTCGTCCACCACTCCCGCGAACGGCGGGTGGGTCCAGCGCTTGGCGTCGTCCACCGGGACCACGTCCTGATGCGCGAGCAGGATCGCGGCCACCCGGTCCTGGTCGGCGCCCGGCCAGCGGTAGAGCCTGCTGTGCGCGAACTTCCGCAGTTCGAGTTCGGCGTGCACCCGGGGGAACGACGTCCGCAGGTGCGCGTCGAGGCGGTCGAACGCCGCGCTGTCGGTGTCGCGCGGGTCGTCGGTGGACACCGTCACGCACCGGAGCGCGGTGGCGAGGCGTTCGGCGGTCAGGTCGTCGACCGGCTCCGTCATCGGTCACCGGTGCGGTCGGGCAGATTCATGGACACCGTTGCATTGTTCAACATGCTCGGGTCGAGGGCGATGGTCTTCTCGTTTCGCCACTTCACGATGCCTTCGGTGAGCTCGCCCGGCAGATCGGGACGGCGCGTCGCCGTCAACAAGGGCAACTCGATGCTCGCGGAGGTCACCGTGACCGCGGCGAGGGCGGGGGAGTGCGACCACACGTCGTCGACCACGTCGGTGATCCGCACGCCGATGCGGTGGCCCGCGGCGATCGGCCAGTCCTGCGCGAGCAGCCTGACCTCGGCGGTGTCGCGGACCGGGGCGATCCCTCGGGTGATGACGGTCGCGCGCAGGTCGGGCGCGATGTCGTAGAGCTCGACCGCGACCGTCGCGTTCGGCGGGCCGCTGAGCCGGAGGATGGCGGTGGGAATGCCGGACAGATGCTGCTCGCCGGTAAGCGGCGCGGAGACCGACCAGATCTCGCGATCGGGTCCGGGAATCAACCCGCGATCGGTGTAATCGCCGGTCCGCAGCTCGACCGGAACCCGCCGGGCGTCGGCGGGCGGCCAGGCGCTCTCCGCGCGCCAGCGGCCGTCGAACTGGCCGACGGTGATCGGCGGGCCGGGCACCCGCACGTCGCGGGCGGCGACGTGCTTGTCGAAGAACGCGAGCAACTCGGTGTCGAAGTGGGGCGTGCCGCATTTGTCGTGGCAGGTGCGGTGTCCCCACTGGCCGAACCAGGCGCGGTGCTCGCCGGGCCCGAGGCCGTTCCACAGATCGAACACACGGTAGGCACGGGTGTTGTAGTCGACGAAGCCTTGACCGAGGAACAGCGGAATCGTGGCGCCGCGCAGCCGCGCGACGAGGTCGCGATCGCGCCAGAAGGCGGTGTCGGGATCGTGGTCGCCGATCTGGGTCAGGTATTGCTGGTAGCACTGCCACGGCAACTGCGTCGCGTTCGCCTGGTATTCGCCGGAGTCTTCCGGACGCGGTGGCGTCGAGGCGATCAGCAGGTGCTCGAGTCCCGCGAAGTCGGCGGGACGCACGCCGCTCTCGGTGATCGGTTTGCCGGAGAACTTCCACGAGACGCCCTGCATGTACAGGTAGGAGTACGGGTCGACGACCGGCTCGAACGCGCCCACCGCCGCGAGGCCCTTCGGGGCGGCGGCCAGGCCCATCAGGCCGGTCCAGGCTTCGTACGACGTGCCGAACAGCCCGACCCTGCCGGTGGACCACGGCTGGCTCGCCGCCCACTCCACGGCCGTGGCGACATCGGCTCGCTCCCCCGGCCCGCCGAAGTCCGGGCAACCGTCGGAGCCGCCGAACCCGCGCAGGTCGACGATGACGTAGGTGTAGCCCGCGTTCAGGAAGAGGTCGGCAGTGAGGTTGTCGGTGGACGGGCCGCCGGTCAGGCGCGGCTCGCTCAGATAGGCCAGGTGCGCGCGATACGGACTGACGGTCAGGATGACGGGTGTGCGGGTGTCGTCGGAGACACCGGCCGGGCGCAGGACGTCCGCGTGCAGCCGGGTGCCGTCCGTGCCGTCGATGAACGCTTGCTTCCACTGATAGGGCACCGCCAGCGGTTCGGCGGCCGCTCGCATCGGGGTGAACGCGGCCAACAGCAACAACAGGCCGCACAGGGCACGAGACAGGACGGCTCGTTCGATCACCATAGGACTATCGAGTCTGCCCGGACGGCCGTCCAGCCCCCGGAACCGGGGTGGTCGTCCAGTAGCCGGGCGAACGCCATCCGGTGTTCATCCGGACCGGTCAGCATCGAGGCCATGCCGGAGCGCGGTTTCGGGTCCGTCGACTCGGTAGGGACGGTCGGTTTGGCGTTGTCGGCCGCGTTCCTGTTCGCGGTGTCGGCGTTCCTGCAACAAGGCGCTGCCAGGCAGGCGGCCACCGCGTCCGGGCAGGGACGATTCCTGGTGATCGCCGCGATCGCTCGTCGTCTGATCACCGACCGCCGCTGGCTGGCCGGACAGGGCGCGAACGTGGCCGGATTCGTCGTGCACGCCGTCGCGCTGCGCTTCGGCGCCATCGCGGTGGTGCAGGCGCTGCTGGTCGTGCAGTTGTTGTTCGCGCTGCCGTTCGCGGCATTGCGGCGTGGTCGCGCGCTGCTCGCCAGAGACTGGGCGGGGACGTCGGCGGTGTGCGCGGGGCTGATGCTGCTCGTCGGGCCGGGGATTCCCGAGCATTCGGCGGTGCGCACGCAGCTGCTCCCGGGGGCGTGCGCGGGGGTGTTCGGCACGGTCGTCGTGTTGTTCGGTCTGTCCCGGACGGTCCGCTCCACCCAGGTGCGGTCCGCGCTGGTGGCGGTGGCGGCGGGCTGCTGTTTCGCCACTACGGCGGTCCTCGTCGTGGTGGCGACGAGGACGCTGCCGGACCCGAGCTGGGCACTGCTGGGCATTCCGGTGTCCACCGTCCTCGGCGGCATCCTGACCCAGGAGGCGTACGCACGCGGGTCACTGCCCACGGCGCTGACCGCGATGACGATCACCGACCCGGTGCTGAGCTACCTGGCCGGTCTCACGCTGTTCACGGCGACGATCCACCCGCGCCCGACGCTGCTTGCCTGCGCGGCCACCGCGGTGATCGTCGGTGTCGCACTGCTGGCGAATTCGCCGACGCTGCACGACGAGCGGGAGATGTCGGCGGAAGCGCCCCGCCCGGCGGTACGGGCGAAGGCCGGGTGAACTCCGGCGCAATGCGGGGGCGCGCTGACCGGAGGAAGGGGATCCGACGGGCACGAGCGGGGCGAACCACCGGGCCGATGCGAGCATCCGGCGCGATACCGGTCGCTGGGCATCCTGCGCGGTTGGAACCGGCGAATCATTCGCCGTGAGCGGCATTCGCACGCCGAGGCGCGGTGACCCGCACTTGCCCCATCGAGGCCAGCGCACGTGCCTTTGCCCGGCTCGTCGACGCCGGGAGTCCTGCGCGGAATCGGCGGCACGCAGGTCGACGCCCCGGGTGGGCGACTTCAGCGGTTGGATCAACGCGATCGTGCCAACGCCGGGGTTGTTCCTCAGGCCGAGCGGGCCGGAGTCTCGTAGTCGGCGTAGAGCGCGAGCATGCTCTGCACCGTCGCCGACCACGGAAAGCGTTCCGCCGCGGCACGGGCCGAGCGACGACGCTGGGCCGCGGGCAGGGCGAGCAGTTCACGCACGCCGTCGGCGAGGCCGCGCGGAGTCCCGTCGCAGATGAGGCCGGAGCCGGGGTCGCCGACGAGTTCGCGAGCCGCGCCCGCCGCGGGAACGACGACCGGAGTCCCGCAGGCGAGCGCCTCCAGCACGGCGAGGCCGAAAGTCTCGGCAGGGGAGGGAAACACGGCGACATCGGCCGCGGCGACCAGGGCGGCCATCGCGGTCCGGTCGGTGAGATGGCCGTGGAAGAGGACCGGAAGCCCTGCCGCCAGCTGCTCCAGGCGAGAACGCAGCGGGCCGTCCCCGATGACCGACAGCACGCAGCGCACACCGGATTCGACCAGGACACGGACCGCCTGGATGGCGCATTCGGCTCGTTTCTCCCGGGACAACCTGCTCACCAGGACCAGCCGCACCGGATCGTCGGAGCGGTCGTCGCGCCGGTTCTCGGTCGACGGGCGAAAGGTCGTGAGGTCGACGCCGAGCGGGATCCTGCGCACGTTGCGCGCGCCGACCCGGTCGAACTCGGCGGTGGCGAAACGCGAAGTGACCACGACCTTCTCGGCGCGCACCCAAAGCCGCCGGTTGGCCAGGTCGGCCGCGGCGGTGAGCGGGAAGCCGCGCGGCACCCGCGAGCGCAGGATGGCGTCGATACGTTCGTGGGAGAACAACACCAGCGGAACGCCCGCCCCGCGCGCCCACGGCGCCAGCCAGCGGACGCTGAGTTTGTCGCTGCACTCGAGCACGTCCGGGGCCAGCCGATCGAGCACGGCACGGGTGCGCCGGGCGGTGAGCACGTGATAGCCGGCATCGCCGAACTTGGGGCTGCGCACGGTGATCCGATGCCCGGACGCGGTGTGCTCGTCGGCGTCGCGCGGACCGGGCACGACGAGGACCCGGTCGTGCCCCGCCGCCGAATAGCCGCGTCCGATTTCGTCGAGGCACGTGCGCAAACCGCCGGAGGCGGGAGTGTAGAAGTTGGCGATCTGCACGATCCGCACTAGTCGACCGCCGATCCGACCAGCTGGCGATAGGTGATCGCGTGCGCGCCGGTGCGCAGCACCGCGTCGATGGCGCGCAACGTGGTGTCGCGCAGGCCCGGTCTGCTCAGATCGTCGGGATGCAGCGCCAGCCGGACCAGCCCGCCGCGTTCGGCCGTGCGGCGCGCCGCCGTCTCCAGCAGCGCCGCGCCGAACCGCTCGGACCAGCCACCGCCCGGCCGGTGCGAGAGCGCGAACCCGTGGAACCGGCGTCCGGTGCGCAATTGCTCGGCGCCGAAGTGGGAGGTGGTGTACGTGAACCCCGCCGCGCGCAACGCCTGTTTCGCACCGGGCGAGGCGAGCCAGCCCGGCGGCGTGAAACCGGTAGTCGGCAGACCGGCTTCGATCATCACTTCGGTGGCGGCGCGCAGTTTCACGGTGGCCGTGCCGACATCGATGGCGGCGAACTCGGCCGCGCCGCGCGCCACCGCATGCGCTACCGCGCGGCGCGGCCGATCACCCTCGGGCCCCGCCCGGTGCGACCACCCGTGCACCAAGACGTCGTCACCGGCCTGCCTGCGCTCCCGCAAGCACGCCGCGTAATCGGGTTCGTCGGCCAACCGCCTGCCCCGCCACGGCCCCGGTATCACCAACAACGACACAGGAATTCCGAACCGATCGGCATCGGCGCACCAGCGCTCCGTCTCCGCCGCACTCGCCGGTGCGACGTCATGGACGCTCACCACCAACCGCGCACACACGTCGGGGAAGCTAACACCGCCCGGTGACCGTCAGCTGAACAGCGCGGTGCACTCGGCTGAAAGATGCGTACCGCCGATCACCAGATGTCCGTCCAGGCGGGCCGCACCGGCAGATCGAAGGCGACGGAACGCTCGCACCAGCAGGGGCGCCTATGCGTTTTCCGGAACCCGGGCATGCGACGACTCGGCCCGTGGTCGAGGTGAACAGGTACTGGGTTCCCACCCGATACCGCTCCTACTCGTCCCACGCCGGACTCCATGCGGCCGAGACGAAATCCATAGCGCGATTCCAAGCGCGAACCCGAACGCTACGGTCTCCCATCGAAAGCATTCCGCCGGACCCATTCCTGCGTCGGCGGAAAACGCCGGGGCGGAAACGAAAACCTCAATTGCGCTCCGGGGTTTCCGCTGCCTGATCCGTGCGCGCCGCACCGGCCCGACTCGGTGTCGCCGGTGGAGACGCCGCAGGTCCGGCTGGTGCTCGGCCGAGAGCCGATACGGGATATGGCAAACGGCTATAGCCCGAATGAACTACGCAACGTCGCAACGAGTTTCGTCTGGTGTCCCGGCCGGGTCGGCGTATGATCAGGCCAGTGCGAATACCCGGGGGAAGAATGAGCGAGCCGGCGACAGCGGACTGGGAACGGTTCGTGCAATCGCTGGCGCACTGCCTCTCGGAGCTGCCCTCGCGGGCAACCCTGATCATCGCCGCCCCCGGAAATCGCTATGTCCAATTTGTCCAATACGACATCAAATTGTCCGCCGAGCTGGCTGGGAACAATTACCTGAGCAACCCGATCCCGGAGACCGCCGCACAGGAGTTGCGCGCACTGGGCTGGCACGAGCCCGCGGATCGGCACGACGCGGACAACTGGACAAGGATCCTCTTCTGGCCCATCGCGCCGAGCAGCTTGCTCGAGTTCGCGCGCTCGGTCGCCGTCGGCCTGCGCGACGCCCTGGGTGTGGCGGCGCCGGTCGAGTTGCGCGCGATGGGCTGGACCGAGGCCTCGGGTGACCTGGATCTCACCGTGCTCGGATCGATCGCGCGCCGCGGGTAGCGCCCGGTCGGGCCGCTGTCCCACGGCGAAGCCGCGACTACCTGGGCACTATCCTGAGAGTCATGGCAGCAGGTAAGCCCACCAAAGAAGCGAAGGCCGCGGCGAAGGCGGCCCGCAAGCAGCAGTCGAGAGAACGCCGCAAGCAGTTGTGGCAGGCGTTCCAGATGCAGCGCAAGGAAGACAAGCTGCTGCTGCCGCTGATGATCGGCGCCCTGGTCGGCATCACCGCCGTCTTCGCCGTCATCGGCCTGATCTTCGGGCTGACCTGGTTCCTGATCCCGCTTGGCGTGGTGCTCGGCGCGCTGGTGGCGTTCATCATCTTCGGCAGGCGGGTGCAGAAGAGCGTCTACCGCAAGGCCGAGGGGCAGGCGGGCGCCGCGGCCTGGGTGCTGGACAACCTCCAGGGCAAATGGCGGGTGAGCAACGGCATCGCCGCCACCACGCAGTTGGACGCGGTGCACCGGGTGATCGGCCTGCCCGGCGTGGTGCTGGTCGCCGAGGGCTCACCGCAACGGGTCAAGTCGCTGCTCGCCCAGGAGAAGAAGCGCACGGCTCGGCTGATCGGCGACACCCCGATCTACGACGTCGTCATCGGCAACGACGAAGGTCAGATTCCGCTCAAGGACCTGCAGCGTTACCTCACCAAGCTGCCGCGCAACATCGACACCAAGCGGATGGACCTCATCGAAGGCAGGCTGGCCGCCCTCAGTGCGCGCAGCGGGCCCGCCCTGCCGAAGGGGCCGATGCCCGCGGGCGCCAAGATGCGCGGCGTGCAGCGCACCATCCGCCGCCGCTGACCTGCTCGCTCGAAAGGCCCGCCGCCCCGCCCGGGGTGCGGGCCTTTCCGGTCGTCACCGCGCGGGTCGGAAGATCAGCGTGAACGCACCAGCGCCGTTCCGGTCGCGCGGTCGTGCATGCCGCGCCCGTCGGCGTCGGTGAACAGCGCGGGCACCACGAACACCAGCAGTACCTGCCTGGCCAGCGCCCGGACGAAGCCGACCGGCGCAGCCGCGTCGATGCGCACCGTGCGCAGCCGCAGGAAATACTGCCCCGGCGTGAACCCGAAGAGCGTGACGGCGCCGACACCGATGACGAACCAGATCAGCAGCGTCAAGCTCGACGCCGAACCGCTGCGCGTGATCAGCGCCGCGATGCCGAGGGCGATCAGCCAGTCCACGAAAAGGGCGGCGATGCGGCGGCCCATACCGGCCAGCGAGCCCGCTCCGGCCTTCGGCAGGCCGAGTTGCGCCCCGGGGAACTCGGTGGTTGCCGGGCCACCGGAGTCGGCAGGAGGTCCGGAGAGCCAGGAGCCGGTGATGCGTGCCATGCACCCCAGAATAGGCGCGCCCGGACCGGCGCCCGGTACCGCATAAGCGGAGTTCAGCCTCCCCGCGCACCGCGGCGCGGGCAGGACTACCATGCATTTCGAGTCATGGTGGTCAGTACCACGCTGCCGGACGCACGTGTAACACCGGCGAAACAAATCCTTGACTGCCGGGAAACACGGCATCCATAGCGTCTGGTCGCGACGAACCCATGCAAGCGACACTGGCTGGGAACCGATCCGTAAGGAGAACAAGTGACGTTCAGCACGGCCGACGAGGTCATCAAATTCATCGCTGACGAGGACATCGAGTACGTCGACATCCGGTTCAGCGACCTGCCCGGTGTGCAGCAGCACTTCTCGATCCCCGGGAAGGCCTTCACCACCGACCTCGCCGAAGAAGGGCTAGCGTTCGACGGCTCCTCAGTCCGTGGGTTCCAGTCCATCGACGAGTCGGACATGCTGCTGCTGCCCGACTTCTCCACCGCGCGTGTCGACCCGTTCCGCGCCGCCAAGACGCTGAACCTCAACTTCTTCGTGCACGACCCGTTCACCCGGGAGGCCTACAGCCGCGACCCGCGTAACGTCGCGCGCAAGGCGGAGGAGTACCTGCGTTCCACCGGCATCGCCGACACCGCGTACTTCGGCCCCGAGGCGGAGTTCTACATCTTCGACTCGATCCGCTACGACTCGGCCATGAACGGCGCCTTCTACGAGATCGAGTCGGTCTCGGGTTCCTGGAACACCGGCGCGGAGTTCAACCCGGACGGCACCCGCAACCGCGGCTACAAGGTCCGCAACAAGGGCGGCTACTTCCCGGTCGCGCCGTACGACCACTACGTCGACCTGCGCGACAAGATCTCGACCAACCTGCAGAACTCCGGCTTCGAGCTGGAGCGCGGCCACCACGAGGTCGGCACCGCCGGTCAGGCCGAGATCAACTACAAGTTCAACACCCTGCTCGCCGCGGCCGACGACCTGCAGCTGTTCAAGTACATCGTCAAGAACACCGCGTGGCAGGAAGGCAAGACCGTCACCTTCATGCCGAAGCCGCTCTTCGGTGACAACGGCTCGGGCATGCACGTGCACCAGTCGCTGTGGAAGGACGGCAAGCCGCTGTTCCACGACGAGGCCGGCTACGGCGGCCTGTCCGACCTGGCCCGCCACTACATCGGCGGCATCCTGCACCACGCGCCGTCGCTGCTGGCGTTCACCAACCCGACGGTGAACTCCTACCACCGCCTGGTCCCCGGCTACGAGGCCCCGATCAACCTGGTGTACTCGCAGCGCAACCGCTCCGCCGCGGTCCGCATCCCGGTCACCGGCAACAACCCGAAGGCCAAGCGCCTCGAGTTCCGCGCGCCGGACTCCTCGGGCAACCCGTACCTGGCCTTCGCCGCCATGATGATGGCCGGCCTGGACGGCATCAAGAAGAAGATCGAGCCGCTGGCCCCGGTCGACAAGGACCTCTACGAGCTCCCGCCGGAGGAGGCCAAGAACATCCCGCAGGCCCCCACCAGCCTCTCGTCGGTCATCGACCGCCTCGAGCAGGACCACGACTACCTCACCGAAGGCAACGTCTTCACCGAGGACCTGATCGAGACCTGGATCACCCTCAAGCGCGAGGGCGAGATCGCCCCGGTGAACCTGCGGCCGCACCCGTACGAGTTCGAGCTGTACTTCGACGTGTAAGCCCTTCCGGGCTTCTGACCTGCGGCGGAGCGCTAACCAAGGGTCCTCCGTCCGCAGTTCGTCCGCAGTAGGTTCCCGCGAGTCCACCTGTTCCGCGACCACTTCACTGGTTGCCGAACGGGTGGACTCGTCTGCGTCCGGGAACGAACGCCGATTCCCAGATATGGGAAGTCTTTGGCGGAGTGGCAAGAATGGGCCAGTAAACTTTGCGGGTGGAGGTGGCATGCGTAGAGAGTTGAGCGCCGATCCGAGTTCGCGTCCGACGCCTTCGCTGCCGGACGCGCCTGTCCGGGCGGTCTCCGAGCCATTCATTGTTGGCGAGAAGACGGCTGGTCACCTGTCCGAGGGGGTGTGATCGTGGCGGACATCTGGCCCCGCGATATGCACCCGGAAACGATATCGGCGGTGGAAAGCGGTCGGGCGGTGGTGAACACCATCGATGACATGCTGGAACGGGTCGATCGCATCCGCGCCCGGCGCCCTTCGCCCAGTTCTCGAGTGATTCCGGAAGTGGACGGGATGGGCAGGCTGACCGCTCTGTACATCGCGCCCGGGACGGTCGCCAGCGCCGCGAGCGGCCAAGAGATCGCCGCCGACCTTATGGCTGCGATCCGGGACAGTACTGTCGACGCCCTACGGCAGCACAAGATCGCCGTCAAGGAAACGACCCTGCCGAAGGTACCGTGGCCGCAGCCCTGACTCGCCGGTGCGGTCGACGCTACCCAGGAGTGATGCCGTGACAGAGCTGGATACGTCGGACGTCGCGGGAGCGGAAGCCCCGCCCGATTGGCGTAATTTGATCTACGAGGTGTTCAACCCGGACTATTCGGTCGGGGTGGCCTGCGACCGCAGCGGCATGATCGTCGGTCTGCATCTCGGCGATGAAGTGCTCGAGCATCCCGACAGCTGGCTCGCCGAGGAGGTCCTGCGCGTCGCTCGGCTGGCTCACCAGAAATCTCGGGTGGGCCGACGCGCCGAGCTGCTGTACCGGGGCGGATTGCCCCATTTCGCGGACTCGTTGGAGTTGCCGACCGAGGCCGACTACAACCTCATGGAGAAGACGGAGTTCGCTCGAGACCTCTGATCGCGAACTCGGCGGAACTGGACTTTCGCGGTTGCGCCGGTGTCCAGCCTCAACCCTCCGGCCCTGGAGTCCCCAGTGATGGGGATGCCCGAGAATGGGGGGAGCCGGTGGGAATGGAGAGTTCGTCGATATGGTCAAGGAATTTGCTCAAGATCCGCATGAGCTGCGCAGGCTGGGTAACGCCAACCGCGCTGCCAGCGCTCCCGCCTACGAACGGGCCGATAGAGATCCCGATTTCGCGGCCGGCGAGATCGAGCGGATCTTCGGTAAGGCAGCCAATGCGTACAAAGTGTTCACCCAGAAGTACGTCACTGAGAGTAGCAACGGTTATACCGCTCTGGGTGATGGGCGATACGCTACCGGTGACCACTCGACGACGGCCGGGGACACCTTCGAGATCTCGGATATCGATGGCGGCGCGTACGTGCGCAGGACCAACCCGAATGTATGAGGCGTAGGTATCCGGGTAGGAGGATGTGGAATGGCTGTTCCCGGCTCGCGAACAGTTCGGTGTCACGTGGGTGATCGGGGGTTGAACTGATGGGTGACATCGACGGTGGCATCCTCAATCGGGAACAGAGAATCAAAGAGGGGGAATGGCTCTATTCCCAGAACAAGCAATACCGGATGGGTATGCGCGATGGCCAGATGGTCATCGAACATGTTCCCACCGGCAATGTCATTCATACATCCGGCGAAAAAGGTAGCGACGCCAACCAGATCAGATTCGAGGATCAGGAGGGATCCGGCAGCGAGACCAGGCTCGAGCTCCACGACAAGGATGACAATGAAATCCATGCGGTATCGGAGCCCGGCGACAAAAAACACGAAGGTGGCGCAGCCACCGATGACTGGGATGATGAAGACGACGGGGTCGGGCAATATGTTCTGACGAACGACGGACAGTTGATCGCCGTCAAAGACAAAGTCGGCGACAATTGGGACGGCAATCGCCCGGCGGACGGCAACATCGTCTGGTTCGATGAGCTTCCTGCCGATGTCGCCAAACGAAAGTTCCTGGGGCAGGACGCCGACGAGAACGACATCACCGACGGCAAGAAGATTTCAGATTTCAAACTGGAAATCAGAACGCCGCCGGGAAAAGTCTCCCCCGAACTCAAGGCGTTCATCGACGTAGCCAATTCTCAGCTGCTCTATCTCATGGCTCAGATGGGCAGTGGGAAGCCCGAGAAACCCAAATTCCTGATTTCCCCCGAAAAAGGCAAGGACGACAACTGGCGCGACGACAATCTCGCCGACTCCTTCATTCAGCAACTCGAGCATCGTGGTCACGGTTCGGGCTACACCGAAGACGCCTACAATTCAGCTGTTTTCTACCTCAACGGCCTGGCGGACCAGTGGCAGAGTGGGGACCTCAAGTTCGAGCAGGCGACCGAGGAGCTTTCTCGCACCAATTACTCGTACTACCGCAGTATGTACAACAAGATCCAGGACACCCACGACAAGATCTGGGACAAGCTCAACGACGGTGTCGCGGGAAATCATCCGGGTGGGTCGAAAATTTACACGGATGACGGCATACAAAATGTTGCCGAGGAGGCGCCGCTTTACGGTCTGATCCGTGATGCGGTGAAATTCTGCACCGATCAGGTGATCGCATACGCGGATAGGGCCGCGCAGCTTCCGTTCCCGATCGGCTCCGGTTCCGGGTCGGGCTCGGGATCCGGGTCGGGCTCGGGGTCCGGGTCCGGGTCCGGTTCGGGCTCGGGTTCCGGGTCCGGTTCGGGCTCTGGTTCGAGCTCTGGCTCGGGTTCGGCGTCCAGCCCCGCTAACAGCCCAGCTACCCAGCACACCAGCGCCGGCCAGACGGCCGCCCCCCCGTACACCCCTCCGTATACGCCTCCCGCGTCGTCCCAGGGCACCACCACTCAGCCGGTCAGCACGAGCCAGGACTTCAGCTCCACGTACGACGACCTGCTCGGGTCGACCACGGACCCCACCGGTTCGGTCGACAGCACTCAGCCCACCCTGGGCAGCGGTACGGGTGGCACCGCTTCGAGCTCGGATCTCGGTTCGCCGGTCTACGCGTCGATGCCGACCGGCACCGGGACCGGCACGGGCACCGGCACGGCCACACCCGCCGCCTACACCACGCCGGCTGCCAATACGGGTAACAACATGAACGACATGATGGGCCAGATGGCGCTCATGAATGCTTTGGGGCAAATGAACCAGCCCCGTACTCAGCAGGCCGGAGACGATAGGTACAACGACGACCGGGACTCGCGTGAGGAACGGCAACGAGAACGGGAACACGCAAGGGAGGAGCGCCGCGCCGCTCAAACGGCCAACGCCCAACAGGCTGCTCAGACATCGCCTACCGGTGTGACGGCCCCGGCCTATGCGGGCAGTCCGCCGCCGGTGACGACGCCGGGCACAATGGCGGATGTCCAGATCGGCGATAAGACTGTGCATGCATCGCAGCCGGTGGCGAAGGCTTTGACCGAGCAGGGGCAGAATGTCGCGATAGATGCCGTATCCGCGTATAAGGGAACTGCGGGGGAGTTGTCGGCGGAACATCCGCCTCGGGTGGTGAATAATCTTGAGGCGCTCAATACGGGCGATATTCTTCAATGGGAGAGACACAGCGCACTGATTGTCAGGGAACAAAATCAATTCTTTGTCCTGGATAACGGTAATCTCATTCCTTTCGATCCCAAGCATCCACCGCTGGAAGACAAGTACGGTGTCTCCACGGGCTACATCCACCCGACCGGTTTGGACACCGGCAATGCAGACCTCGGTGCTACGGCTGCGGCACCGCCGCCGACCACGAGCCAGGCGCCGCCCACCTCGCCGCCGCCCGTGCCGCCACCACCGCAACAGACCTGAGCGACTGGAAGGTATGGCCGCGAAAAAGGACATCGTCATAGGAGCGGCGGCCGGTTACGAGTGGCCGGATGTCGAGCCGTGGGCCAGGAGTCTCGTCGCGAGCGGTTTCGCCGGTGTGGGGGCGGTCATCGTGTACGACCGCGATGACCGCGGCGACGCCATCGCCGAGAACCTGGAAGCGCTGGGGCTGTACGCCGTACGGATGCCGCCTCCGGACAGCGTGTACAACGGGCGATTCCAAGACATCGCTCAGGTACTGCGTATGTTCGCGCCTTCCCTCCGATTCGCCGTCGTGACCGATGTACGCGACGTGTACTTCCAGTCGGATCCGATCACGTGGCTGGAAACCCACCTTCGACGCCCCTTTCTCGCCGTCAGCGAGGGACTGCGGTACTCCGATGAGAAGTGGAACCGGGACAATCTGCAACGAAGTTTCCCGGCACACGTCCAGCGCCTGTGGTCGAAGCCGGTCTGCAATGTCGGAGTGCTCGCGGGGGAGGCGGGTGTGATGGCTGATCTGTGCTTGGCCATCTCCTTGGTCGCGGCGTCGTCCGGGGTCTCGATAGCCGATCAGAGCGGATACAACCTGCTGCTCGATATGGAACCGTATCGGTCCGCGATGCAGTTCGTGCCGTCCGAGGACGGGTTCGCCTGCCAGGCCGGTACCTTCGCGGACCCGGGCAAGATCGGTACTTTGCGTCCGTTCCTCTTGGAGCCCGAGCCGAGCTTGGTCGGGGACTCCGTGCGCACCTCCACCGGCATGCTGTACCCGATCGTGCATCAGTACGACCGGGTGCCGGAATGGCGACAGGCACTGTCGAGCAGGCTGCGGTCGGCCCCTGCGCCTGGCGGGTCCGCTTCCCGGCCCGGGCTGGCTCGCGTTCTCGGTGACGCCGATGGATCGTCCGTTCTGGGTACGGCGCAACGCATCGGGGTGCCGCGGGACGAGTCCTCGATAAGGTTGTATCCAGCCGGTCCCGATGAGTTCGCCTTCGCCGACGGGTCACCGACTCCTCGGGATGGCACATCCTGAACTCGACTATTACCGTTAGCGGGCCTGCTCGGCAGTTTTCTCCGCGTCGGTATCCGTGGATCTCTGCCTGAAACTGAATTCGTAACTGCTGTAGCGGTTTTTGCCGCTACCCGCGTCCTCCCAAGTGAATCCGTACTTGCCGATGTGCTCCAGCCGGATCCGGGTGTCGGCATAGATGCTGAAGCCGCTGCGCCGAGCGCGTTCGGAGAACGCGTAGTCCTCACCCAGGTACCACTGGTTCTCGCCGTCCGGGACGATCATCGGCAGAAAGTACGGCACATTGGCACGCCCGAACTGCAGGTTGCAGACGGGCAGTTCTTCCTTCTCCACGATCTTCTCGTAGACGTCGCGTCGGGTGAGCAGGAACCCGCCGGCCGCATACCGGATTTCCACTGTGCCGCCGCCGTCGCCGAAAATTATCTTCTCGGTACCGGGCAGAAGACTGCACACCAGTTCGCGTGTCATTTTCTTGGCGTAGATTCCGCAGACAACCGGCAGATCGTGGGACCGCAACGTGTCCACCGCATCCGGGTGGAAGCGCACATCCGCATCGATCCACATCAACTCTTCGAAACCTTGCGCCAACGCATCGGTGGCGATCTGGCTGCGAGCTTGGTCGATCGCGGAGCAACCGTAGATGCGCCAGACCGGGTAGCCGCGCCGTTCGAGTTCCGCCAGGCCCTCTGCGCAACCGGGTTCGATGTAGTCGTGTACCGGCACCAGCACGACGCAGCGCCCGGGGTCCTTTTCCATTTCTCCACCTACCAAGGCTCGAATACGAGCCCAACTGTACCCGGCCAGACCAAGATCAACAGCTGTTGGGAAGTCGGCCGAATGTCGCTATGCGCGTGCCTTTTCGCCCCGCACCGAGGCGGCGACCTGGTTCGGCATCGGTTCGTGGCGCGCGTACCTACGGGTGAAATCGCCGGTGCCGTGGGAGATCGAGCGCAGGTCGATGGCGTAGCGGCTGAGTTCCAGCTCGGGGACTTCGGCGTGGATCCGGGTGCGCCCGGCGCCGTGCGGCTCGGTGCCGAGGACGCGACCGCGGCGGCTGGACAGGTCGCTCAGCACCGGTCCGACGTATTCGTCGGTGACCAGCACCCAGACCTCGGCGAGAGGCTCCAGCACTCTGATTCCCGCGGCCGCCGCTGCCTCACGCAGGGCGAGGGCGCCCGCGGTCTGGAAGGCGGCGTCGGAGGAGTCGACGGAATGGGCCTTGCCGTCGAACAGGGTGACGCGCACGTCCACGAGCGGATATCCGGCGGTCAATCCGCGGTTGGCTTGCGCGCGGACGCCCTTCTCCACCGATGGAATGAACTGGCGCGGGACCACTCCGCCGACCACCTTGTCCACGAACTCGATCCCGGACCCTTCGGGTAGCGGTTCGACTTCGATCTCGCACACGGCGTACTGGCCGTGTCCGCCGGACTGCTTCACATGCCTGCCGCGCCCGGTCGCCTTGCCCGCGAGAGTCTCTCGCAACGCCACCTGGTGATCGGTCACGTCCACCTGTACGCCGAACCGGGTCCGCAATCGTTCCAACGCTACGTCGCGGTGCGCTTCGCCGAGGCACCACAGCACCAGCTGGTGGGTTTGCGCATTGTGCTCCAGCCGCAGCGCCGGGTCCTCGGCGGCGAGCCGGGCGAGGCTCTGCGACAGTTTGTCCTCGTCGGCTTTGCTGTGCGCGCTGATGGCGATGGGCAGCAGGGGATCGGGCATCGGCCACGGCTCGATCCGCAAGGGGCTGTCGGTGGACGAGAGGGTGTCGCCGGTTTCGGCGTGACCGAGTTTGGTGACGTAGGCGATGTCGCCCGCGATGGCCTGGCGTAGCGGGCGTTGCTGTTTGCCGAACGGAGCCGAGATCGCGCCGACCCGCTCGTCCAGCTCGTGGCTCTCGTGGCCGCGATCCTCCAGGCCGTGCCCGCTGACGTGCACCGTGTCGTCGGCGTGCAAGGTGCCGGAGAAGACGCGGACCATGCAGACTCGCCCGACGTACGGGTCGGACGCGGTGCGGATGACCTCGGCGGCCAGCTCGCCGTCCGGGTCGCAGCGCAGCGGATGCGGCTGCGCGCCGTTGGCGGCGGTGATGGGGTGCTCGACCGGCGTCGGAAAGCCGCCGGTGATCAGGTCGAGGAGTTCTACCGTGCCGAGGCCTTGCTTCGCCCCTTCGGGCGCGGGCGCGGCGAACAGCACCGGATGGAAGCTGCCCCGCGCGACCGCGCGTTCCAAGTCGGCGACCAGCGTGGCCAGGCTGATCTCCTCGCCGTCGAGGTAGCGCTCCATCAGGCTCTCGTCTTCGCTTTCCGCGATGATGCCCTCGATGAGGCGATTGCGCGCCTCCTCCAGCGCGGGCGCCTGATCGGGCGAAGGGTCGCCCTGGACCTCCTCGCCGGAGGAGTAGTCGCCCACGCAGTGCGGCAGCAGCTCCACCATGCCGGTGACCGGCCGGTGACCGTCCGGATTCTTCGGGCCGTACACGGGCAGGTGCAGCGGCAGGATGCTCTCCGACGAGCCGCCGCCCAGCACGGTGCGGCAGGCCTCGGTCATCACGTCGTACTCGTCACGCGCCGTGTCCAGATGGGTGATCACGATCGCACGCGGCATCCCGACCGCGGCGCACTCCTCCCACAGCGCCCTGGTCGCTCCGGCGATCCCGTCTACGCCCTCGGCCGCCGAGATGACGAACAGCGCCGCATCCGCCGCGCGCAGCCCTGCCCGCAGTTCGCCGACGAAGTCCGCGTATCCGGGCGTATCGATCAGGTTGATCTTCATGCCGCCCCACGCCACCGGCACCACCGACAGCTGCACGGACCGGTGCTGGCGATGCTCGATCTCGTCGTAGTCCGACAGCGAGGTGCCGTCCTCGACCCGCCCGGCGCGATTGACCGCCCGCGCGGTGAGCGCCATGGCGTCGACCAGCGTGGTCTTTCCCGACCCGCTGTGCCCGACCAGGACCACGTTGCGAATCTGCTCGGGGCGGTCCGCCGTCATCACGCCGCCGTCGCCCGCGGCAGCTCCGTTGGTCTTGTCCACCATGTGTCTCGCTCCTTCGCCCGACACCTGCCGTACATCCACCTTCCCACCGGGCGTTGCGTTCCGTCGACGAATCGGCAGATCAGGGCGCGGAGCCGGTCATTCGCAGGCGGGCGAGGGCGGCCCGGTCCCGGCGATGTTCTCGCACGCCCAGTACCGGTCGATACGCCAGGAGCCGTCGCGCGAGACGAACGGCACGATCGTCGGACGGCGGCCGTTCGGTCCGGCGAGAACGACGGTCGCGAGGAGGTAACCGCCCGCGCCGGTCACTTTGCCGACCGTCGTGGTGATCGAGGTGAAGGCCTGAGCGACCCGGGTGATCAACTCCGGGTCCTTGTCGTCGTCCGCGATCCGCAGCGGTTTCCGCTCCGTGGGAACCGCCGGGTCCAGCGTCTGTCGTAGTCGATTGTCGAGATCGGTGACCGTGGGCACCGGTGGATCGGGCTGGGTGTTCGCCGGGGCGTCGGGCACCGTGCCCGGATACAGCTGACGGGCGATGCCGAACCAGATGACCGAGGCGGTCACCCCGAGCAGGGGTGGAGAAGTGAATTCGTTGACCGCGACGGTGACGCTGACGTCCTGCTCGGGGAGATAGCCCATGTGGGTGGTGTAGCCCAGCACCGCGCCGCTGTGGCCGAGCCAGCGGCCGGACTCCACCATGCCGAGTCCGTAGCGCAGGTTTCCGGCGAACTGGGTCCTGGCCCGGAAGGTCTCCGGTTTCAGCAGATCGCCGCGGCCCAGCATGCGGGCGTAGTCGGCCAGGTCGGAGATAGTGGACACCATCGTGCCCGCCGCACCGAAGAGCGCCGGGGTGGTCCGCGCGGTGACGTCGGTGGGCGCTTCGTCGAAGTAGGAGTACCCGCGACTCTCAGGCGCGGGCATGGTGGCGTCGGTGGGATACGTCGTGGCGCGCAACCCGTGCGCGGCGACGACTTCACCGATGACTTGGGGCACCGGCTTCCCGAAGACCTTCTCGAGCACCAGACCCAGCAGGTAGAACTCGGAGTTCGAGTACTCCACGCGGGTACGCGGTGGCTTCGCCCGCTCCGGCTGGGCGATGATCGCGCGTAACCGGTCGCCCTCGTGCCATTCGGATGCCGTAGGCCCCGCGTCGAACTGCTCGGCGAAGGCCGGATAGTCCCGGAGATCCCAGACGCCGCCCTGCATGCCGAGCAGGTCGCGGAGAGTGATGGTGCCGCCGTTGGGCACTCCCGGCACATATCGTTCCAGCACGTCGTCCAACGAGAGTTTGCCCTCGTCGGCCGCGCGCAGCACCGCGGTCGCGGTGAACGTCTTGGTGATGCTCCCGATCCGGACATGATCCGCTACGTCCATCGGACGACCCGTCGCGAGATCCGCTGTGCCGTAAGCCCTGACGAAGGACCCCCGTTTCGGGTCGTGCACCGCGACCAGTACCCCGGGGACCAGCCGCGCGTCCATTTGCGGCCGCACGATGCGGTCGATCCGCTCGGCTGCCTCGGTTGGAAAGCCTCGTTCCTCGCGCTCGTCCGACGCGCATCCGGCCAGCAGCGCGGCCACCGTCGTCAGCGCCACGGCGACCGCACACAACGATGTGAATCGTCCCTTCATCGAGCCCCCCTGTTCGATAGCGCTTTTGTCAGTGTGGCAGGACCACCGAACAGCCGTGTTCCCATCAGGGACGTCCCTCGCACATCTCGCGCCGACGTGCGAGGAACGCCTCCATCGGGAACGTTTGCCGCTCAGGACAACCGGCGGATGTCCCCACGGACGCGGTAGAAGCCGCCGCGCGCCGACTCCGCTATGCCGTCGACCACGTAACGAGCCCCAGCCAGACGAATATCCTTGGGGAACTGCACATTCCACCCCTGGTGATATCCAGGCGAGACGACTCGCACGCGCAGCGAACTGCCCTGGCTCACGCACTCCACGACGATTCCGCTACCCGCTTCGGAGGTGATCTCGACGGTGTCGCTGGGCACCACCGCCGAGATCTCGGGAGCCTTCACCGACACCGTTTCGGGCAGCACACCCTGCTCGGCGTCGCGGATGGCGGCCTCGCCGACATCGAGACAGGCCAGCGTGCCGGTCGTGGTGACCAAGTACAGCTTCTCGTCGTGGTACTGCATGGAATACGCCGAGCCGCAGCCGGTGGCGAGCTTCCACACGCGGTTCCCGGCGGCGTCGAAGCAGTACACCGAGGAGTAGTTGTCGCCTGCGAAGACATACCGGCCGTCGGGCGAGGTGGCGCAGGAGAAGACCGCGGCGTCGCACTGATAGACGCGCTCGGCCCGGCCGCTCTTGGCCACCATGCGGACCTGGTTACGGGCGGTGCCCGCGTAGACGGCGTCGGATTCCTGCCAGCCGAACAGGACGCCGCCGCCGGTGCCCATTTGCCACAGGGTGCTTCCGCTGTCCAGGTCGTACTTGGTGACGCCGGCGGAATGCCCGTGGTAGACGCCGTTCGCGTCGATGCGCACCATCCAGCCCGAATCGCCGGTGCTGCGCCGCGTCCACAGCGACTCCTCCTCGTAGTCGATCACGGTGATCCCGCCTTGGCGGTCGGAGACGCCGAGGATACCGTCGTGGATGTCGAGCCAGTAGATGTCGACATCGGCCGCGATGTCGTAGGCCGCCCGAGGCACCTTGCCCGAGAGGTCGTAGACGCGCCCGTCGTCGCAGCCGGCGTAGATCCAGAAGTCGTCGGCCACGATGCACTTGACCGAATCCGGCAGGCGGTACCGGCCGGTGACCACACCGTCGGGAGTCAATGTGAACACGTCGCCGCTCTCGTTGCCGACCCAGCAGCGGCGCTCGTCGACGAAGATGCCGAAGGCGGCGGCGCCGGAGTCGAAACTCCACAGCACGGGCGCTGCCTTCGCCGTGGAGCGGCCGCTGCTGATCGCGCGCCTGGTCACCGGACGCCTGGCCCGCGCGCCCAGCACGGCGGGCGCGTAGCCCTTGCGCACCTTCTCGCCGATCTTCTTCGACGCGGCCGCCTGCGCCTTCTCCTCGGAGGCGAACGAACTCACCTTCGTCTGCCCTTGTTCCCCGATGCGACCGAAGCGGACGCTCACTTGCGTACCCGCGACGATCACCTCGTAGAACTTGTGCGCGGTACCACTGTCCTCGGACAGTTCGAGATAGGTGGTTCCCCCGATAGTCATAGCGCCTCGCCTGTTTTCGTCAGATCAGAACGAGACGAAAGTTAGCAAGAGGCACCGACATTCGACGGCGCGTGCGAGATCGCCGGCGGCCGGCTCTGGCACAATCGTGCCGGGCTCGTGAGGAGGGGGTACGCCATGGTGTTGACCGCGCGGTTCCAGCCGGGATCGACCAGCCGTCCGTTCGTCGACCGCGCGCCGGTGCTGACACGGTTCGACGAACTGCTCGCCGAGGCCGCCGGGCATCCCCGCGTCATGCTGCTCGGCGGTGTCGGCGGGATCGGCAAGTCCCGGCTGGTCACCGAACTGCGGGCGCGGGTCGGCAAGAAACATCCGGCGGCGGTGCTCGACCTGCAGGTTCCGAGTCATCGCCAGGCCGCGGACGGACTCGCCGTGCTGCGCATGCAGTTCGGCGCGCAGAAGATCAAGTTCCACCGCTTCGACATCGCCCGCGCGGTGTTGTGGCAGCGCATGCACCCGCATCTGCGCCTGACCTCGGACGCGCTCGCGCTCGCCGAGCACAGCGAGATCCTGACCGAGATCCTCAACGACGCCACCGGCATCCCGGTCTTCGGCACCGCGACCCGGTTGCTCGAACTCGGCGCTCGCAAGGTGATCCGCACCCACCGGATCCGCCACGATCCGGTCCTCGGGGAACTCGACCGGTTGAGTCTCGCGGGCCTGGAAGAAGCCGTCTCCTACCTGTTCGCGGAGGATCTGAAGAGCGGGACGGAGGGGAAACCGTATGTGGTCTTCCTGGACGCCTACGAAGCGCTGATAGGCGGCGCCGATCGTGAAGGCCGCGCGGCGGCGTCCGATGCCTGGCTACGCGATGTGGTCGCGCAGCTGGACACCGGGTTGGTGGTGATCGCCAGCCGCGAGCCGCTGGGCTGGGAGCGGCACGACTCGGAGTGGTCGGCCCGCATCCGGGCCGTGCCCGTCGACGACCTGCCGATGGACGCCCGCTTCGAATTGCTCGACTCCTCCGGCATCGAGGATCCCGACGAGCGCGCGGCGATCGCCGCTTCGAGCGCGGGTGTCCCGTTCTATCTGCATCTGGCCATCGATGCCCGTACCCGCGCGGGTTGGGTGACGCCCGCCGAATTGGTGTCTCCGGAAACGATTCTCGAGCGTTTCCTCCAGCACGTGCGCCCCGACGAAGTTCGCATGCTGGAACTGCTGGGCCTGCCGCGCACCTTCGATCGGGAGATCTTCACCGCGGTCGCCCGGCAGTTCGAGCTACCGCACCACATCGCCGCGTGGAAGTCCCTGGTCGCGTACTCGTTCGTGTACGCGGCGGACGAGAACGACGAGGGTGAGCGCTTCCAGCTGCACCAATTGATGGTGGACGCGTTGCAGTGGCGTTTGGACCCGGACGTCCGGCGCACTCTGCACGGGGTGCTGCACGACCTGTGGTTCGCACGCGCCGAACGGTCGCTCGGCCGGGTCGCGGCCTTGCGGGAGGCGGGATATCACGGTGTCCGGTCCGGGCTGCTGTCCGCGGTGACGTTGCTGGGATACGTCGACCGGATCGAGGCGGCGGGTGGCAGCCAGGGCATCGGCGGAGTGATCAGCGATCTGGACCGCTATCTGAGCGATCCGCATGAGAACCTGACAGGTATGGCGGAACTGTCGGAACTCACGCGGTGCCTGGAAGCGGAAGCGGCGGTGCTGCTCGGCGACGCCAAACAAGCCGATCGGCTCACCCGGGACGTCGCTTTGGACCGGACCGGCCCGATCGCGGAGCGGTTGGCAGTCGCCGCGGCGAACGCACGCCGCATACTCGGCGACACCGACGACGCGTTGGCCATCTATCACGACGTGTGGTCGCGCGGATCGGGGCGGGCCCGGCTCGTCGCGGGGCAGTGGGCGGCCGATTTGCACATGTGCCAGGGCCGATTCGGTCAGGCGCTGAGCATGTGCGAGGAACTCGTCGCGATGGCGGAGGACGACCACGAGTTCCTCGGCGACATCGCCCGGTTGCGTCATCTCGCCTACCGATTGGCGTTCGACACCGAACGCGCCGCCCGGTATCTGACGGAGGCCGACACCCATTATCGAGCCGCGGGCAGCGTTGTCGGACAGGCGAATGTCGCGACGAACCTGGCGGAACTCTTGGCGCTCACGGACCCGGCCCGGGCGATCGAGGCCGCCGGAGCGGCGATCGTGCGACAGCGTGAACTCGGCGCGTTGCACGAACTCGGAAAGGCCTACACCGCACTGGGTCTGGCGCGGTTGTCGCTCGGGGAGCTGGATGCCGCCGAGCACGCGCTCGCCGAAGCGTGCGAGATTCTCGAGCAGGCCGGGTACCGCTCCGGTCGAGCCAGGGCCGAACTGTTCCGCGCGGGGGTCTTCGCGCGCCGCGGGAGGCGCGACGATGCCGTCCGCAGTGCCCGCTGGGCCATCGCGGAATTCCAGGGGGCGAACGTCTATCCGGGGCTGGTCCTCGTCGCGCGAGCGGTCCTGGCGCTGTACGGCTGGACCGAACCCGACATCTCCGAAGCCGCGGCGGCCGCGCGGTCGCGCATTCAGCCGCCGACGCCCGGATCGGGATTGGACCGCGACGCCGCACGCGTGATCGCCCGGGTGATCGGTGTCGACGCCGAGGCGATGTACGTCGAAGCGCTGTCCCGATCGCAGTCGGCCGCGGGGTACTACAACCACAACGTCCGCGTCGACGGCGTCGCCGGTGCGGTGAACGTGCGGATTCCGGTAGCCGGCGCCGATGTGATGGACCTGCGGCAATGGCCCGAACCTGCGGTGCTGATCGCGATCGAGCCCTTCGTCGCCGCGGCGCCGAGACTGCGCTGGGAATCGGTTCACCCCGCCTATCAGATCCACGACTACATCGACGGCGACCTGCTGGATCGCATCGCGCCGCGCGGGGTCCGAGTTCCGGCTCATGTACCGGCTGATGTGGCGGCGCTGTTCGGGGAACTTCGGCGCATCCCCCGAGATCTACTGCCGCCGGTCGAGCCGGACTGGGGTGACGAACCCGCTGGGTTCGCGCGCCGATTGTCCGCCGTCACCGCCCGCGTGCACCGTGACAGCAGTGCGGAGTTCGGCGAGCTGTACCGCCGCTTGGGTGTGCCCGATCAGCCGCTCGAGCACATCCTCGCGGCGTGGGACACGCTCGAGGCCAGGCCTTTTCGAATGCTGCATGCCGACGTGCACCGGAAGAACATGATCGTGCGAAACGATCGGGTCGTATTCCTGGATTGGGAATTCGCGCTGTACGGCGATCCGGTCTACGACGTGGCCACGCATCTGCACAAGATGGGCTACCTGCCGGAAGAGCAGGAGGCGTTCCTCGCAGCGTGGGTCGCCGCCGAGCCCGAGGCCGCGATCGGGCAGTGGCGTCGCGACCTGCGGACCTACCTCGCACACGAGCGGGTCAAATCGGTCGTCGTCGATGCGGTCCGCTACCGCAAAGCAATCGGGCGGGGCGGGGCCGACGCGGCGGCGTTGGTGGCCAGCATGTGCGGAAAGCTGCGGCTGGCGCGAGACGTGTGGGAACAGACCGAGCCGGTCGACGACGCGGCGGTGGAAGCGGCGTTGCGCGGGCGTGATTGACGCGGCGATCCGCGTACGCCCGTGCTCACCGGGTCGGGGCCCCGATCGAAATGCCGGTGATGAACTCCGCGACGATCGTGTGATCGGGATACTGCCGTCCGTAGACGGCGACGATAGCGCCGACGCGGATGTCCGTCGCCTGTTTGGCAACCAGGACGTTCACCTTGGTGTTGGCGTCGGCGCGGACTTTGACGCTGCTGCTGGTGAACGCGTTTCTGACCACCAATGTCGTGCCGTCATTGGCCACGACCTTTCCGAAGGTGACACCGATGCCCGTCCGGACGGGCGGGGGAGCGGCTACCGGCGCGGTCGTTCGCACGGTGGACGTAGGTGCCGGAGTGCTGGGTGCGCTGGTGCGCAGCGCCGTGGATGACGCCGACGTTCCGGTCGGGTGGTTCACCAGCAGACACCCCGACACCAGCAGGAGCACCACGCCGACGCAGAGTCCGACGAAAGCGGCCGCGCCCGAATGATGCAGCCGGTGCGGCTCGTCGTCCTGACGTGGTTGAGACAGCGGAGGCATAGCCATTGCCGTGGTCTGCGAATCGGATTCACTCTTCGGCGCGAGTGCGCCCGGATGTACTCGCGGCTGCGGCGGTGCTTGGTTGTGCGCGTTCGACGATGCGCCGGGCCCACTCGCGGCGGCAGTGATCGATCTGGTTATCGATCTGGAAAGTGTTGCTGCCGAGAATGATTCGGGATCCCCGCCGACTCGTGCCAGCCGACCCACCTCCGCCGGCTTCCGTCGGTGCGTACTCCAGCGAGGCATAGGGCAAGGTTATGTTCACCCGGCGCTGTGTTTGTTGTCACTGGCGGGAGTAGCGGTGTGACCTGCATCGATGGGCCGTTGTCGGGCTGATGGGCCGTTCGCGTGGCGACTACGTGGCGCAACAGGCACTGCGGTTGATACCGAAATCGTCTGTGGGGCAGCGTACGTCGCTTATCGACCACAGCACCCCGCCACCTCTCGCCAGGCGCGAGTGCCCCGCAAGCTCCGGACCCAGCTGGACTCGCACCGGTGGGTCGTCTTCGGCTTGCTTCGCCCGAGTGATCGCGGCGGTAATGGTCAACATTCTCGGCCGAGTCATCGAAGCGCCTGCCGCTGTGGTGGCCCTTCCCGCATCCTGGACAAACTTGCTCCGAGCAGTGGCGTCGTTGCGGCGTCCGATCTTGAAACCTGAGGAATATCCCGAGGTTTGGTGTCAGTGTGTCCCGGCCGGATGTTCTGCGCGCCGCCTGCGGACAAGCGTGGCCGCAAAGCGAACCCGTCGCAGCCCTAAATGCCGCAGACATGTCCAATACGCCCGTGCAGCCCGGAACGGCTCAGGAGCGGAATGAAGGATGCTTCAGGCCGAACGTGACCAACCTCCGCACTGCAAGGAGGGCGCCCATTCTGAAGTGATGATGCTCATTGTTGTCCGCGGCCGGGCAATGGTGCGACGTCACTGGGTGCAACGTTCACGAATTTTCCCAGGAGTCGTTTGAATTGCGCGCGCTCAGCGGCATCGAATCCCTCGAGCAGGTCGTCGGCGGCGGCCTTGGCGATCGTTTCCGCCTGTTTGAACGCCTTCGTGCCGGACTCGGTCAGTGTGACGGCGACCGCTCGCCGGTCGGCAGGGTCGTCGCAGCGTTTGACGAATCCTCTGGACTCGAGATCATCGATCATTCGGACCATAGCGGACTTGTCCGCGCCGAGATGTTCTACCAGCCGTGTCTGATTCATCGGGCCGAGGCGCTGCAGGGTCATCAGCACTCCGAAATGCCTGCCCTGTATGTCCAGTGCCGTGAGCGCCGAGTTGAACGCGTCAGCCGCATGCCGGTGCGCTCGCTGCAGGAGAGGGCCGATGGCGTAGTCCGGTGTCGCGTCACGGATAGGCATGGCGGGAGGCTACCTCTCTGGTCGATCACTCGACCAGATGTATCTCACTTGATACTATCTCGATTGAGATAATATCCTGTCATGAACTCGGAGGATCCCGATGTCCGATCACACCACCACCGAACGAGCCCCGGTCCGCTCGGTTCCACCGAGACGCACCCAGGTACCCCACGTCGGTCGGGTGCTGCTGGTTGTCGTCGGCATCGCCACGATCGTTGTCCCCGTCCTGCTCGACGGAGTGATCCTGGCAAGCAGGCATATGAACAATCCCGCTTGGCTGCCGCACGCCAAGCTGCATACGGCGATGGGTTTCTTCGCCGCCATAGGCCTGGGCGTAGGTGCGCTGATATGCCTGCTCGGCCGCCCGGTGACCGATCGCTTCAGCATGGCAACCGGCGCCTACCTCGCCGGCGCCTTCTGGATCGCGGTGCTCGCCGCGGGTTGCTGGCCCGGCACCTCGTATTTCTTCGTCGACGATCCCGTCTACAGCCATCCCCTCTATCGCCCCGAATTCCTGGGAATGCCCGACAACGTCGCCACCGCGGTTCTCATGATTGTGCTGGTCGTCATCGGGCTAGCGCTGGTCCTGAGGCGTCAGAAGACATCCACCGACTGAGCGCGCTGCCACAAGGTCGACGCGCCCGAACTCGGCGCGCTCGTCCGCGCCGGTGCCCTGTGCCACAAGGGCAAACCGCTCGGACTCCCCGGAGAATCGGGCTGGTGAACTCCGGTGCGTCTGCGGCGCTGGATCGTTGGCTCACTTCTCTGGCCCGCCTGGTCCCGGTTGCGTGTGTGGAGGGTGGCGTCAGGTGTAGCTGGGATCGTTTTCCTCGCGGAAGGCCGCGACCGTTGCGTGTACGACCCGGTCGAGTTGGGACCGTACTTCCGTGGTGTCGGCGGGGACGGCCTTGATGGTGGTTCCGCTGCGGACGAGGTAGCGGCCGTCGGGGTAGTCCATCACGTGGAAGCCACGGGCGGGCGCCGGGCGATTGTCCCATGCGGGGCCCGCGTAGACCGCGACGTGGGCGATGGTGGTGCGGGGGCGCTCGAAGAACTGCTCGGCTCGGGCGCGGGGCGGGGCCGGTGCGCCCACGCGGTACGGTTCCTCGTCCTCCTCGGCGTCGAGTTCGTGCCGGGAGATCTCGATGCCGGGGCCGCTGCCGCGTGCGGCGTCGGGTAGGTGGTCGATGACCCGACGGCTCACGCTCTCCGCAGCGATCAGTGACATGTGCACGGCTCCACCGCGATCCGGCGATGCGGTGGGCTCCTGTACCAGCAGCACGGCATGCCGATAGTGCACGGCCGCGTGGACGCGCAGTTTGTCCTTCCCGCTGAATCCCGCCATCTCGATGCGTGCCTCGGGTTCGGCCAGCACACGCAGAGCGCTGTACAGGGACTCGTCGAGGCGACGGTGCAGTCCGGCGGCTTCGGACTTCCACTCCGACTCGTAATCGGCGACGGTCTCCGCCGTGGATCGATACTGCAAGGGGTATGGCAGCACGTCGCGCTCGACGGCCCGCCACAGCACCGTGAAGCCGAGCGCGGTGAACGACCAGTCCCGTCGGCTCATGCAACCGGCTCCTTTGTCATGGACCGCGCGCGTGGTGGCGTGGCGTCGAGACCGGTCCGGCTCATTCGCCGATCACCGGTGGCACCGACTTCACACTGTTCTCCGCACCGAGACCGGTGAGTTCCTCACCGTTGCGCTGGTTCACCAGGTAGTCCTTCGTCTGGTGCTCCTTGTCGTCGTCGCCCTTGCCGCGAGCGCCCGGCGCCATCATGCCCGGCATGCCGCTCGTTCCCGGCCGACCGGTGCCGGGCCGCGCGGAAGCGGCGGCGGGAACGCCGCCCGGGACACCGTTGATGCTGCGACCCGGTGCGGGAGTGCCGGGGCCGGGAGCGTTCGGGTTGAGTGTGCCCGGGGTGTGCGTGCCGGGAGATCCGGGACTCGGTGTTCCGGGGCGGGTCAGCGATGGATCGGTTCCGGGATTGGTGCTCGCCGGTTGGGTCGACGGGTTCGTGCTCGCGGGTGTGGTCGCGCTCTGTTCGGTCGTGCTTTCCTGCTCGGCAACAGGATTCGTGCTGGACGGGACGGTGGTCTCCGGCGTGTTCTCGGTACCCGGTTGCTGTGCTGGGTCCGCCGTGGTGGCTTTGTCGGCGGTGTCGGTGCCGGACGACGACGGCTGCCAGCCGTTGTTCGGCGTGTACGGCTGATCGCTCGAATTGTGCACCGGGTTGTACGGCTTGGGCACCAGTGGAACGCCGGTATCGGCTTCACGGACGGCAGGGTAGAAGACGTTCTTGACGACGTTCACCGACGCGTCGTGCGCGGCGTCCTCGCGATGCTGGTTCAGCTTCCAGGTCGGGCCCGGCACCCAACTCGCGACGTTGCTGGTCCACGTATGGGCGGGTGCTTCTTGCACGGCGGGCCGGGTGACCTCGATGCCCGACCGGATGATCTTCACCTTCTCGGCGACGATCTGCACCGAACTGATCAGTCCACCGGACTTGTCGACATATTCCTTGATCCCGTCCGCCGCGGCCTTCGCCGCCGCCCCCTCCCATTTGCCTTCCATGGCCTTGCCGATCTCCGGGCCGAAACCGTGCAAACCCTGCTCGAGCCGGTTGCGAATGGACTCCCACCGCTGGTGCAGCGCGACGACTCCATCGATCGACATCGCCTGCACGCGTTGATAGAGATCGTCCATGCCGTCCGGGTTCTTGAACGCGCTCTCCGGAACTTTCGGCGACTGGGTCTGCAAATCACTACCGGCGCGCATGATTTCGGTGATGCGGTTCCGCGCGATGGCCGCGTCGGGGCTCTCATCGCGCGAACCGCTGTCCGGCGGGCCGGATTTCGACTGCTCGTACAGCGCGGCGCCAATCGCTACCAAGAACGGCAGGCCCATGATTATCCCCCGGTCAGTTCAGCAGATTGCTCGTGTCTTGCGCATTGGAGTCGTCCGTCGCGCCGATGCGGTCCACGGAAATCTGGATCGTATCACGCATCAGGGTCAGTACTTCGATGTGCTCTTTGAGGGCAGAGTTCACATCGCCTTCGCCGCCGATTGCTTTGGCCCCCAGCATGTTCGCTAGATCGTTGGAGCAGTCGAACTTGCCGAGGCCCGTGACCATCTCGACATCCTTCAGGCTCGTGCGTAGAGAGTTGTAGAGCTGGATCTGGCGATCACAGGCATCCCAGCATGCCTTCGCAACCGAGCGGTCCAGGTAGAGGCGGCCAGCCTTCGCTTCGTCAGCGAGGTATCGCCAGCGCGATACCTCCTCTTCCATAGCCATAGATGATCTCCTTGGTCAGCGCGGAAATATCGGGACCAGAGTCTCAGCGGCTTTCATCGCCCTGGTGCATGGCGCGATCACATTCTTCGATGAGGCATGGTTGTAAATTGTGATACTCAGTGCGCCATGGCTTGCGGGAAAGACCAGGTCGCAGTCCTCGTCGAACTTGTCCTTCGCTCGACGGTACTGAACGCCGTTTCGGTCGCCGACGGAAATATCGGTGAAGTCGATATTTCCTTCCTTCCTCCTGAAGTCGTCTACGGAATGAATTGTCGACCAGATGCCGAGTGTGAAGTCGGCATTGCTCCAGTTGCAGTGCTTCCATCCGGGCTCTTCGACGCCACCCACCCCGGACTCTCTCGTCGACGGGCCCACGCCGATTTTCTGAAGTACCTGATCCGACACTTGCGTGCACGGATCCCACAGGGCGGCCGTGGCCGCCGAGGTATCGATCGTGCTGGGCGTGGCAGTCCCGTGCGTGCCCGAATCGCATCCCGAAGCGACCAGCGCCACCCCAGCGAGTGCTACAACTGTCGCCGTCGTCCGTCGTCCCACGAAGCCTCCCGATCCGGGCCGTCAAAGTCGTCCTGAAGTCTATGACGCATATACAGGGTCTCCGGTTCCATCGGATTCGGTTCGTTCGGATCAGGAGCTTCGGGTCGTTGCGTCATCTGATCGACGGGCGCGCAGGTGGGTGAGCGTTGCTAGGGGTGGTCTCGCGGCTGGTCGGGTTTTTGGAACCCATAGTGGTGGTGTGCAGTTCGGTCCGCGCAGACGATGATCGACTGGACGACGGTGCTGATGTGCGGGCGGAACGTGTCGCGTGGTGCGACGACCCACCGGCGGTATCCAGTTCGTTCGTCGGCGGGGGAGGGCAGCAGGATCTCGCCGCCATCGGGGACGATCGTCGCGGAGGCGCGCAGCAGTGCGACGAAGATGTCGGTGTCGTTGGCGAGCTGGTGTGTGTCGTCGGGGCGGACGAGGATCGTCCAGCGTCCGGAGCCATGTGCGATGACGGGACCTAGCAAGTATTGCCTGGCCAGTTCGGAGCGGACCATTCTGCCGAGCTGTTCGGGCACGGTGACCGCGCCTACGTCTCCCGCGCGCAGGGTGATTCGCCGAGTTTCCTCGTGTACGTAGCACGGCAGGCCGTAGACGTGCCGGTAGCGCTGGCAGCGGGTGAGTGTGGGATCGGAGGCGGGATCTGTATTCATGGCCGCTCCGTCAGCACGAATCGGGGTGAAGTCGGCCTTGTTCGAGTTGGACAGATCGCATCGTTGCAGTCTCCGTTCGCATTTCGAGGATGAAGGGGTGGCGGCGCGGAGCGATCAGTCCCACAGCTGTGCGCAAGGAAGGTGCGGGAGATCGTCGTCCAGGTCGTCGTCGACAGTCACCGTGATTTCCGGGAACCGTTGCGCCAGTGCGCGTGCGACGCTTTCGGCCTGTTCGGCGCTCGCCTGGTAGTCCAGGCGCAGCGGACCGGTTTCGATTTGGATGTGGCGGCGTCGGTTCGGCGGCCCGGGAGCAGCTGCCTTCACTGCGGCCTGCTCGGGTCCGGCACCATCCGCCCGCTGTCGACCAGCACCTGTCGCGCCGCCGCCTTGCGTGCGCAGTATTTCGCGCGGCAGGCCACATGGATCTGCATCACTTCATGGGCCTGGCGGATACTGAGCGGCCGCATCGGCGCTTGGTGGGCGGCCGCGTCACACAGGGCGATGAGTTGGTACATGGCGAGGGAATGCGTGGACACGGGAAACCTCTCTGTTTCGCGGATCGACCGGTGCCCGGTACCGGGGGCTGTCGCCACCGGCCCGCCACTCTGGCGGGCTGGTGCGCCGCGCAGAGTGCGGCGTCGCCCCGGTACCGGGCACCCGCGACCGAACGTAGGCCGCCCGAATACCGAGGTAGGAGCACGGATCGCGGTTTCCGTTCCGGTTATGCGAAGAGCCGTATATCCTGCCGATGCAATCGCTTTCGGGGTAAAGCTGTGGGGAAATTCGACCAACGATCGGGGGGCTCGGCCATGTACATGACCACGGGCGAAGTGATTCGGCGCATCAGGAAATCCGTCGGCATGACGCAGACGGAATTGGGCGCGCTCATCAACTTCTCGCAGCCCGCCGTCTCGGGTCTGGAGCGCGGCGGCCCGGCCTCACACGACGTTCGCGTCTTGCGGCTCGTAGCCCGTGCACTGGACGTTCCGCTTGCCATACTGGTAGTGGAGTCGGACCGGGAGGCAGATGTGGACCGTCGCAACTTCTTCAAAGCAGGGGCATCAGTAAGCGCGGGGGCCGCCATGACGTCGGTTTCCGCCCCCGTGAACGCCGCGTCGGCGTCCGCAGGGAAAGTCGGCGCGAGCGATGTCGAAGCGATCATCGACAGCGTGAATCAGATCCACGAACTGGATCTCGTGGTCGGCGGCGACCGTTTGTGCCGGGTGGCGGCCAATCAGGTCCGCTATGTCGAGCAGCTTCTCGACCAGGGGAGTTACACCGAGGCGGTTGGTCGGGCGCTCACCAGCGCCGCCGCCGAGATGATGACCGCCGCCGGTTGGGTGCACTACGACGCCGGGCGGCTCGACGATGCTCGGCGGTATTACGCGGACGCGGCGAACGCCGCCAATGCGGCCGGTGACGGGATCGCTGCGGCGCATGCGCTGGGGAATGCCAGCTGTCTGATGGCGAGTCGTCCCGGAGACGACGCGAAGGGGAACCCTTTGGCCGTGCAATACGCACAGGCCGGAGCCCGGGCATCACTCCGCGACGGTGGTCCGAAACTGCGTGCGTTGATGGCGATCAGGGAGGCCGAAGCTCACGGGGTACGCGGTGACAAGTCCGCGATGACGGCGGCGATCAGCCGGGCGCACCGTGCATTCGAATCGACTCGTGGGCACGACCCGGATTGGGTTTACCTGCCGGAAGGCGAATTCGTCGGTGGCATCGGCTGGGCGCAGATGCGGCTCGGCGAGCACTCGCAGGCGGCATCCAACCTGCAAGCCGCGATCGAAAGTTCATCGGCATGGCCCAGGGAGCGCGCCGCGTGGCAGGTCCATCTCGCGGAGAACTTCACCACGTCCGGTGACGTCGCACGAGCATGCTCACTGCTCGCCGAAAACTACGACACCATCGCCGGACTCGCGTCCACCCGCCTGCATCAACGCATCGATGCCATCGCGAATAAGGTTCGCGGTCATTCCCGGGTTCCAGAGGTTCGAGACTTCTTGGCCCGGCGTGCGGCACAAGCCTGATACCTCGTATCCGTTCGTCGGCATCGACCAGCTCGTGGGAAGCGCGACCCAGGACTCGCCGCATCGAGGTCTAGCTCGAAGGTGGGTCTTGGCGCGGTGCGCCGTCCCTGGTGCCGCGTCCGGAATTTGATGCGGTACCCACGGTCCGGGGTGGCAGCCGCAAGCTGGCCCATATCCCGCTGCGCGGCAAGCGGCTGGTCCGGATTCAGCGGGCAGTGGTGATGGCGTCGGCACAAGCATCAGCCGGTCGGATTCCTTGCCGAGCTGACGCGAGTATCCGGAATCGTATGCACGGTAGGCGGCCCGCGACTTCAACGGGCACGGGTTCGAGGCTCTGGACTCCTCTCCCGAGGACTCCTCTCCCGACCTGCCCTCTGCTGTCAGCTCGTCGGCGCGGCGTAGCTTCGCCCAGGACCTTCTGCGCGGAATGTCGTGAGAGATCCAAGGACTCGGCGGCGAGTTGAAACAACCAAATCGCACAATGCCCCGGATTAGCCTCGAGGCGCTACCTTCTGTCTGCTCGCAGTGCAGCGAGCAGATCGGAGTCAAATCATGCGCATCACATCGATCACGCGCCGCCTAGGCATGGCCGCAATCACCCTGGTCACGACGGCTACGGCCGCACTCGGCATCGCCACGCCACAGGCGGCTGCGGCGCCGGCGCGGGATCCTATCCTTTTCGTCCACGGCTGGCACGGATCGGCGGCGGACTGGGATTACATGTGGAGCAGATTCCTGGACGCGGGGTACTCCGCAGAAGAGATGGCACGATTCAGCTACGACACCACACAGTCGAACAAGGACATCGCACTACAGGTGAAAGCGCAGGCCGATGCGCTGCGCGCGAAAACCGGCGCCGCCAAGATCGACATCATCTCCCACTCGATGGGCGGCCTCAACAGTCGCTGGTACCTGAAGAAGCTGGACGGCCTGAATTTCGTCGACGACTGGGTCTCCATCGCCGGCCCCAATCACGGCACCGACGTCGCCAACGGATGCTTCGACGCCTCCTGCGCGGAGATGCGGCCCGGCTCAGCCTTCCTCGCCGAACTCAACAGCACCGACGAAACCCCCGGCCGGGTGAACTACGGCACCTGGTGGTCGCCGTGCGATGAGATCATCAACCCCGATCAGAGCACGATTCTCAGCGGTGCCACCAACACCCAGACGGCGTGCCTCGGCCATATCGCGCTGCTGTCCTCGTCGACGGTTTTCGAGGGCGTGCGCGACTTCGTGAAGTAGTCGGCTGAGCCCGGCCCGGCAAAGCTGTCCGCAAGCGTCGACGGCCTCCGCGTCGAGGAAGTCCAGCCCGAGTCGTGGGGACAGGGCTGAAACAGCGGTGCCGCGGTGGTGCGGTCGCACCCGGAAACGGCAGCGCCTCCGCGTCGAGGAGACGAGGAGGCGCTTGCCGGATCCGAGTTCGAGGCTCAGTAGGCCCCGTTGACGTTGTCCATCGAGCCGTACCGATGAGCCGCGTAGTTGCAGGCGGCGGTGATGTTGGCGACCGGGTCCCAGATGTCGAAGGCGGTGCCGTCGACGTGGTAGGCGTTGAAGGTCGGGTCGATCACCTGGAGCAGGCCCTTGGAGGGGGTGCCTTTGGCGGCGTTGGAGTCCGACAGGTTGATGGCCTTGGGGTTGCCGCCGGATTCGCGCATGATGTTGCGGTGGATGCCCTCGTAGCTCCCCGGAATGCCGTGCAGGCGCATGACGTCGAGGGACTGGCGGATCCAGCCGTCGAGGTTGTTCTCGTAGACCTGCGGCGGTGCGGGCACGAGGCCCTCGGGCGCGGGAGCGGGCAGCCCTGGCAACGCGGGCAGTTCGGGCAGTCCCGGCAGAGCCGGGAGGTCGAACGGCGCGGCGACCGGCGTAACGGGCACCGGAGCGCTGTCGTCGGCCACCGCCACACCGGCGGAGAAGCCGACGGCGATCACGCCGACGGTGGCGGCGAGGGCAGCGCCCTTACGAAGGGACGGGCGGCGGAGAAAAGAAAGGCGTGCGTCAGACATCGAGAAATCAGTTCCTTGTTCGTGCGGCGATCCGGCCGGGAAAACCCAGCGCGGATCCACGGCGGGCACCAGGTAAGGTGTTCGCCATCTCGGCTCGTGTGCGGTTTTCGGATTTCGTTGTGAAGGCCAGGGTTCGAATTCCTGGCGGCGCGACGCGGTGCACAACTCGGGGGCGATGCCCGTCGGTGCCGCTGCCGTACCCGAAGAGAAACAAGCCGTGGGCTGTGGAGCTGTTTCCCAGGTCCCTCTCAGACCTGATCTCAGCTTGATCACGACTGGTTAACGCACGGCAAACAGTCAGTTAATGGTCCGGATAAGCGATCTTGTAAGCGCCGATCGGCTATACCTATCAACGCCACTACCAGGCATTTTGCTGACAAACGTGATTTGGACCACAAATTAGTATTTTGCAGTAACGAGACCAACTTGGTCTCGATCCGATTACTGGAACTCTGTATCCACGCTTGTGCTGACAACTCGGAGCGGGCATGGGCAATTACCTCGCGACTACCTCGCAACCACTCCTACCGGCTTGCAAGATCGCGCTCCGCGAAAAGTTCCGCCCGTCCGTTGAGTCGATTCCGTTCGCACCGCTCGGCATCCTCGAGTCGTGGACGCAGATTATCCGGGCGTCCGCTCGGCTCAACAGACCGATTCGGATCGAGAGTCACCCCCATGCTCGAACGAGATCCTCTGGCCCCCAATGCAATGCCAGCGGCAAGTTCTTCGCGACGCCGGATCGCGAGACGGCTACGAGTGCGGTGCCGTGATCGGTTCCGGGCACTGCGGACAGCGAACGGGCGAGACGGTCGTAATCATGGCGGTCGAACGGGCGATCTTCGAGCCACTTGATCGAGCCGACGAAATGCACCGCCCTGGCGACCGGTTCTCGATCGGCCCCGATCAGGTCGATTTCGGGATTGTTCTGCCGGTTCCACCAGCCACCGACCGCCTCGGTGTCCGGCCACCTCGCATCGGGCAGCAGACGCATGAGGGATTCGCGGACCAGCGGTTCGATAGCGCGTCCGCGCCAGGTGGTCCAGGAACGTTCGATCCGGTTCAGTGCGACATCGCCACGGCCGCGTTCGATGAGTGGAATGCCGCGTTCCAGGAAGGCGAGCCAGAACCGGAGATAGGGGTCGGCGATTCGGTAGCGTTTGTTCTTGGTATCCGGCTTCGTGGACAGCGGAAGATCGCCAGCCACGATTCGCTTGTCCTGCAACATGTTCAGCAGCGGATTGAGGGTGCCCGCGGGCAGTGCGTTCGTTCCACCGGCTTCGGCGGCGATGGTACTGAAGGTTCGTTCTCCGCTGCCGATGGCTTCCAGGACCGCGCGCGAGCGCATTCCCTCCGGAAACTCCCCCAGCAGCGACAACTCGCCTGCCACGAGCAAAGGAGCCAGCGGATTCGCGGCCGCGTCCCGCAGGAAGTCGGTACGGCTCATTCCTGGGCGCCACGAACTCACGATCTCGGGGAACCCGCCGGTGATCAGCAGCGCGTCGACGCTGTCGGCGGCGTCGAGGCCGGTCATGGCCTGCACATCGGCCAAATGCAGCGGTTCGACGGTCATTCTCGTCGCGCGTCCGAAGAACGGCCGGTCGCGTGATCCGAGGGCCTCCATGACGGAGATGTCGCTGCCGACCAGGAGCAGTAGCACCGGCTTGGCCGACAGGTGGCGATCCCACACCGTCTGCAACGCGCCTTCGAACTCCGGATCCTGTTCGACCAGCCACGGCACCTCATCGATAACCGCGATGCAGGGCGCGTCATCGGGTAAGGCGATCGCCAGGGACCGGAGAGCTTGATTCCAGTCGCCGGCCTGCAACCCGCTGATCAACTCCGCGCGCCCGAACCCGGACTGAGCGACCGTAGCGGTGAACTCCTCACGCTCGGCAACGGGATTGCGCCCGCGCGTTGCCTGAAAGACCAGGTAGCCGTGGTCGGAACGATCGCAGAATTCCTGGACGAGCCGCGATTTACCGACCCGTCGGCGACCGGTCACGATGACGGCACGGCCCCGGGTGGTGCCGGTGCCCTCGATCACCGAGTTCAGTTGACGAGTGAGCAGGTCGAGGTCTGCGGACCTTCCGGTGAACTCCACACCCGCCTCCTGAACTAAGGTGACAACTTACTAAGAATCAATCTTAGTTTAAGCACAGTGTGGTCTGCTTCGGACACGCGTCGGCCCTCGCGCGCGAAGGCTGGGCGCGAGGGCCGACAGTAAGGATCAGTTGCCGAAGCGGGCCAGCACCGAGCTGGCTTCCTGGGAGGCGGTGCCCTCCTCAGCGAGGTGCGCCATCTCGGGAGCGATCTCGCGGCCATGGTGGGCCATCGCCTGGGCGTAGAGCCGCCCGGCCCGGTAGGAGGAGCGGACCAGGGGGCCCGCCATGACGCCCGCGAAGCCGATTTCCTCGGCCGCCTCGGAGTGCTCGACGAATTCCTCCGGCTTCACCCAGCGGTCCACAGGGTGGTGGCGGGGGGAGGGGCGCAGGTACTGGGTGATGGTGAGGATGTCGCAGCCTGCCTCGTGCAGGTCGCGCATGGCCTGGGTGACTTCCTCGGGGGTTTCGCCCATGCCGAGGATGAGATTCGACTTGGTGACCAGACCGGCTTCGCGGGCGGCGGTCAGGACCGCGAGGGAGCGCTCGTAACGGAAGGCCGGGCGGATGCGCTTGAAGATGCGCGGAACCGTTTCGAGGTTGTGCGCCAGCACTTCCGGGCGCGCGGAGAAGACCTCGGCGAGCTGGTCGGGGTTCGCGTTGAAGTCGGGGATCAGCAGTTCCACGCCCGTGTGCGGATTCAGACGCTTGATGGCGCGGACGGTTTCGGCGTAGAGCCAGGCGCCGCCGTCTTCCAGGTCGTCGCGGGCGACGCCGGTGATGGTCGAGTAGCGCAAGCCCATGGCCTGGACGCTCTCGGCGACGCGGCGGGGCTCGTCGCGATCCAGGGCGGCGGGCTTGCCGGTGTCGATCTGGCAGAAATCGCAACGGCGCGTGCACTGTTCGCCGCCGATCAGGAAGGTGGCCTCGCGGTCTTCCCAGCATTCGAAGATGTTGGGGCAGCCCGCTTCCTCGCAAACAGTGTGCAGGCCTTCGCGCTTCACCAAACCCTTGAGTTCGGAGTACTCGGGCCCCATGGTGGCGCGGGTGCGAATCCACTTGGGTTTGCGCTCGATGGGGGTTTCCGCGTTGCGGGCTTCGATGCGCAAGAGCTTGCGGCCGTTGGGTGCGGACGCGTTGTGTGGTGTCGGGGTATCGACTGAGGTCACTTGATCGACCTTACGCCGTCGCGTTCGTGGTACGCGGGGTGGTGTCACCAGGAGTGACGCGGGAGATATCGTGCTCGCCGACCGGCAGGTCGCCGTCGAGCGCGCGGATGATGGCGTCGGCCACCAGCGGCTTGATCTCGGCGACGGTCACTTCTCGACCGAGTTCGCGGGTCAACGTGGTGACGCCCGCGTCGCGGATGCCGCAGGGGACGATGGCCTGGAACCCGTCCATGGCGGCGTTGCAGTTGAACGAGACGCCGTGCAGGGCCACGCCACGCTGCACGCGCACCCCGATCGCGGCGATCTTGCGTTCGGCGTACAACTCGGTGGCGGGCAGCCAGACGCCCGAGCGGCCCTCGACGCGGCCACAGACCAGACCGAGGCCGGTGCACACGGTGATCAACGCCTCCTCGAGGCGGCGCACGTAGTCGACGACGTCGACCGGCTCGGCGAGCCGCACGATGGGGTAGCCGACCAGTTGGCCCGGACCGTGCCAGGTGATCTTGCCACCGCGGTCGACCTGCACCACCGGACTGCCGTCGATGGGCAGGTCGTCGGCCTCGGTGCGGCGGCCCGCGGTGTACACCGACGGATGTTCGAGCAGCAGCAGATGATCGGATCCGTTGCCGTCGGCGCGCTGCTCGGCGATGCCGCGTTGCAGGTCCCAGGCGGCGTGATAGTCGATGAGTCCGAGATCCTCGACCACGATCGGGGTCGTATCGAATCGGGCGGACCGGGTGGTGCGCGGGTTGATCACAGCGACGACGGTACGCCCACGGGGACGGCCGGTTCCAGCACCTGGATGTGGGAACCCCCACAGTCGTGGCGGGGTTGCCAGGTGGAGAGCTGGAGGGTTGCCCTTACGCTGACCGGAGAAGGTTCCCGGTCCTTGTTCGGCCTGATCTCAGACAGGCGATCTCGCATCCTGGCGGCTGTCGCCAGGTCCATGCGTTGGGGTCTCGCGGGCTGGTGCCGAGACCGCAGTATCTGAAGGACACGCTCGCAGCGACGCCGAGGCTCGACTACGGCCCGGCCGCCCTGCGTAGACGAGCGCATTGCCGCGCGAACAACTGGTACTCCGCGCGAGATTCGGGCAGGTGAGGTGCGAAGATGCGGGTCAGTCGACCTCGACCGGCAAGGTCAGCTGCATGAGGGTCAGATCCATCCAGCGGCCGAATTTGTGGCCCACCTCGGGCAGCACGCCGACGGTGCGGAAGCCGAAGCGTTCGTGCAGCACGATCGAACCGGTGTTGGAGGATTCGATGGCGGCGATCATGGCGTGCACGGCGCCCGCGCGGCGCGCACGGTCGATCAACTCGGTGAGCAGGGCGGTGGCGATGCCGCGACGCTGGAAGCGTTCGTCGACGTACACGGAGTTCTCGACCGTGTAGCGGTATCCCGATTTGGCTCGCCAAGGCCCGTAGCTCGCGTAACCGGCCAGCTCCCCGCCGATCTCGGCGACCAGCACGGGCAGGCTCGCGCCGGTGCGGGCCTGGAACCAGCCGAGCCGTTCGTCCAAGCCGACGCGCTCGGTGTCCCAGATCGCGGTGGACGTGGCGATATTCGCGTTGTGGATGTCGAGGATCGCCGGAAGATCGTCGGTGGTGGCGTCGCGGATGACGGTGGCGGGCCTGGTGTCGAGTCGGTCGGTCATCGAACATCTCCGGGTCGTCCCACCGCGGCCGCGAGCGCGGCGCCGATGGTGGGATGGTGGAACTGGTAGCCCGCTTCCTCGAGAGCGGTGGGAATGGCCCTCGGGCCGTGCAGGATCGCCTCCCGCGCCATCTCGCCGACCAGCGCGTGCAGCGCGAATGCCGGGATGACGAGCGGAGTCGGGCGATGCAGCGCCCGGCCCAGCGCGCGGCTGAACTCGGCGTTGGTGACCGGTGCGGGACCGACCACGTTGATCGGACCGGACATCGTGTCATGGGTGAGCGCGAAGACGATCGCGCCGATCTCGTCGGCCATCGAGATCCACGGCGTGTACTGGCGACCGTTGCCCAGCCGCCCGCCCAAGCCGACCGCGTACAGCGGATGCAACATGCCGAGCAGGCCACCGGCCCGGGACAGCACCACGGCGCTGCGCAACAGCACGGTGCGCACCCCGGCCGCCGTGGCGGGTTCGGTCGCCTTCTCCCAGTCACGGCACAGCGCGGCCAGGAATCCGGAACCGGCAGGCGATGACTCGTCCACCACCCGATCGCCGGTCGCGCCGCCGTAGTAGTGCACGCCGCTGGCGTTGAGCAGCACGGGGACACCCGCGTCGGCCACCGCCCCGGCCAGCACGTCGGTGGGCGTGATCCGGCTGTCCCGCAGCTCTTGTTTGAAACTGCCGTTCCAGCGGCGCCGTCCCACGCCCGCGCCGCACAGGTTGACCACGGCGTCGGCGCCGCGAAGCGCCCGCTCGTCCAGGTGGGCGCGGGCCGGGTTCCAGGCGAATTCGTCCGGACCCGCGGTTTTCCTGCGCACCAGCCTGGCGACCTCGTGCCCGTCGCGGCGCAGAGCCGCGACGAGCGCCGTCCCGATCAACCCGGACGAGCCGGCGATCACGACCTTCATACGTGCCGCGGGACCTTCCTCACAGGCCGAGATCGGCCTCGAACGCCGCTTCCTCGAGCCGGTGACGGATCGTGGTCAGGAAGCGCCCGGCGTCGGCGCCGTCGATCAGGCGGTGGTCGTAGGTGAGCGGCAGGTAGCACATCGAGCGGACGCCGATGGACTCGTTGCCGGTCTCGTCGGTCACGACGACCGGACGCTTGACGATCGCGCCCGTGCCCAGCATGGCCGCCTGCGGCGGAACCAGGATCGGGGTGTCGAACAGCGCGCCCTGGCTGCCGATGTTGGTGATGGTGAAGGTGCCGCCGGCCAGCTCGTCGGGCTTGAGTCCGCCGTTGCGGGCCCGGTTGGCGATGTCGGCGATGGCCCGCGCCAGCCCGGCCAGCGACAGGTCGCTGGCGTTGTGGATCACCGGGGACAGCAGGCCCTGCTCGGTGTCGACGGCGATGCCGAGGTGCACCGAGGCGTGGTAGGTGATCTCCTTGCTGGACTCGTCGTAGCTGGCGTTGACGTTCGGGTGCACGCCCAGCGCCTCGACCACGGCCTTGGCGAAGAAGGGCAGGAACGTCAGGTTGACGCCTTCGCGCTCCTTGAAGGCCGCCTTGGCCTGCTTGCGCAGCGCCGCGATCTTGGTGACGTCGGCCTCGTGCACCTGGGTCAGCTGCGCGGTGGTCTGCAGCGACTCGCGGGTCTTGGTCGCGGTGATCTGGCGGATGCGGTTGGCCTTCTGCACCGTGCCGACCAGGTGGGCCAGCTGGGAACGGGCGGCGGCGGGCGCGGCGGGAGCCTGCGCGGCGGGCGCGGCCGCGGCGGGAGCAGCCGCCGGAGCAGGAGCCTTCTTGGCCTCGGCGGCGGCGAGCACATCCTGCTTGCGAATGCGGCCCCCGACACCGGAACCGGTGATCGCGGCGAGGTCGACGTTGTGCTCGTCGGCCAGCTTGCGGACCAGCGGAGTGACGTACGGGGTTGCGCCGTTGGAGGATTCGGCGGCCACCGCGGCGGCGGGCGCGGGAGCCGGTTCGGGCTTGGGAGCGGGAGCCTGGGCGGGTGCGGGTGCGGGAGCCGGGGCGGCGGCGACCGGGGCCGGTTCGGGCTTCGGGGCCGGTTCGGGCTTCGGGGCAGGTGCCGGGGCGGGCGCGGGAGCCGGGGCGGCGGCCGCCGGTGCTCCGCTGCCGATGACGCCGAGCTGCCCACCGACGGCCACGATGTCGTCTTCCTGGGCGGAGATCTCCAGCAGGGTGCCCGCGACGGGCGAGGGGATCTCGGTGTCGACCTTGTCGGTGGAGACCTCGAGCAACGGCTCGTCGACGGCGACCTCGTCACCGACCGCCTTCAGCCAGCGGGTGACGGTGCCCTCGGTGACCGACTCGCCGAGTTCCGGCATCTTCACCGGCGTGCTGTCACCCGACGACGCGGGAGCGGCCTGGGCGGCGGGCGCGGGCTGCTCGGCGGGAGCGGGCTGGGGCTCGGCGGCAGGCGCTTCCTCCGAAGGGACTGGGGTCTCCTGCGCGGGCGCCGCGGCTTCGGGAGCGGGCGCGGGAGCGGAAGAAGCCGCCTCACCGGGCTCGCTGATCACGCCGAGCTCGCCGCCGACCTCGACCACGTCGTCTTCGTTCGCGACGATCTTCGACAGCACACCCGCCGCGGGGGACGGGATTTCGGTGTCGACCTTGTCGGTGGAGACTTCGAGCAGCGGCTCGTCGACCTCGACCGTGTCTCCTTCCTGCTTCAGCCACCTGGTCACCGTTCCCTCGGTGACGCTCTCACCAAGAGCGGGCATCTGGACGGAGAAGGCCATGTCCGTTGACTCCTCTGACTGCTCGACGGGGTTCTACAACAGTTGATCTCACTGCGGACGCCCGGCGCGGGTCGCGACGGGAGTCCGGAAGCCACCGATCATTGTGCGTGGCACCGGAGATCCGTGTGGTTCTTGTACCGCGGTCCATCCTTGCACTCGCGCGCAAGCCATGTAGCACAGGGCGGCGTACTGCGCGGAGCTGGCAGTATGGGAAGACCGGCGGTGAACATTCTCCGGTGCAGGAAAGGAGGTCGGCGTCGTTGGGTTTGCTGGATCGTTTCCGCGGCGGCGCCGCCTGGGGTGGCGGCACTTCACGTGGGGGTTCGGTGTCCGGGCCGGACGCTCGTTATCTGGCCGATTGGGTGCGCACGCACGTGGGCGTCGAGGGCTACATCGAACCGAAGACCACGGTGACAGATGTCACAGTCGTCCTTATTGCCGCGGATGGTGAATGGACACGCCGGATCGTCGGCGAGCGCGGGGCGCAACGGCTTGCCAAGGATTTGCACATCCCCGTCTACGACGTCCGCAAGACCGGGTATCCGCAACGCATGCGCGACTACGACGCGCGTAAGCGAGTGGAGCGGCAGCGCGAAATGGAGCGGGATCTGTACGACCTCTGAGCCGTCGGATTGTCCGTTGCGCCCGATTCCCGCCGGACCCGTGGGGGTGCCGCGGAGCCGTCTCGCTTGCCGTCAGTGACGCGAGCCGGCCGCGCCGGAATGTCGGTCCGGCGTCCGGCCAGGAGCATGGAACACGTGATGCGGTCGGGCGGGGTGGCCTGTGCGCGTCGTCCGGGAGTCGTCCCGGACGACGCGCGTCGCGCTCACTCCCCGGCGATGTCCTGGAGCACGGCGATCAGCGTGCGAACGGGGACGCCGGTGCCGCCCTTGCCGATGTAGCCGAACGGACCGCCGGTGTTATAGGCCGGGCCCGCCACGTCGAGGTGGGCCCACTGCACGTTCTCCGGGACGAACTCCTTGAGGAACAGCCCGGCCGAGAGCATGCCGCCCCAGCGGTGCGGCGCGACATTGGCCAGGTCGGCGATCTTGGAGTTCAGGTCGCCGCGCAGTTCGGCGGGAAGCGGCATGGCCCAGCCGTTCTCCCCGACCTCGCGGGAGATGCGTGCGACCCGGTCGCGGAACTCGTCGGTGCCCATCACGCCGGGCGTGCGGGTGCCGAGCGCGACCATCTGCGCCCCGGTCAGGGTGGCCACGTCGATCAGGTACTCCGGGTCGTCCTCGCTCGCGCGCACGATCGCGTCGGCGAGGATCAACCGGCCCTCGGCGTCGGTGTTGAGCACCTCGACGGTGATGCCGCCGTACTGGGTGAGCACGTCGCCGGGGCGCTGCGCGGTGGCCGACGGCATGTTCTCCGCCATCGGCACGGTCGCGGTGACGGTGATCGGCAGGCTCAGCCGCGCGGCCAGCAGCGTCGTGGCGATCACGGCGGCGGCGCCCGCCATGTCGGAGGTCATGTTCTCCATGTTCTGCGCGGGCTTGATGGAGATGCCGCCGGTGTCGAAGGTGATGCCCTTGCCAACCAGGGCGACCTTCTTCGGGCCGCCCGCGTAGGTGATCCGGATCAGGCGCGGCGGGCGCGAGGAACCCTTGCCCACGCCGAGCACGCCGCCGTAACCGCCCGCTTCCAGCGCTTTCTCATCGAGCACCTCCACCGTGAGGCCCGCGGCCTCGGCGAGTTCCTGAGCACGCGACGCGAACTCGGCCGGGAACAGATGGCTGGGCGGGGTGTTCACGAAATCCCGTGCGGTGGCGACGGCCTCGGCGGTGACCTGCGCACGGAACAAGGCTTCTTCGCCGAATCCCGGCTCGGGCACGAGCAACTCGACGCGGGCCACGGGCCGCTCGTCCGGCTTGGGCGCCGACTTGTCCGAGCGGAACGGGGTGAACGAGTAGGCGCCCAGGTAGAAGCCCTCGGCGGCGGCGCCGATATCCAGCCCGGACAGCGTGGTCACCACCAGTTCGGTGCCGGACAGCGAGCGGGCGGCCACACCGGCCGAGCGGCGGATCTGCTCGGCGTCGAGCTTCTCGGCGGAGCCGAGGCCGACGGCCAGGACGCTGCTCACGCCGTCCAGTCCGACCGGCGCCGGGATGCGGGTCAGCTCCTCGGCTTTGCCCTTGGCGCCCACCACGCCGAGCTGATCGAGCAGTTCCGCGCGCACGTCGGCGGTGAGCACGTCGCCGAACAGGTCCTCGGGCACGATGGCGGGACCGTCCTCCGAGGAGGTCAACCCGATGACGAGCACATCGGTGTCCGCGCCGATGGTCTCGGTGCGTGCCAGTTCCGGTCCGAGCGAGCGATCTGCAACAGCGGTCATTGGCACAGGCTATTCGCTTCGTTCCGGATGGCGCACCGCGACGCCGTCGAGCAGGAGTTCCACCGAGGTCGCGAGTAGGTCGTCGAAGTCCATCTCGAAGGTGGAGAGGTCGGTGAAGTAACGGTGCAGGACGGGACGCAGCGCCGGGTCGAGCAGTTCGGCGAGTTCGCGCGGCGCGGCCGTCTCGGCGGCGTCGCGCGGATCGCCGAGGCGGTCGGCGCGCTCGGAACGCCACAACAGCGCGAGCCCTTGGACCAGGCCCGACAGTGCCAGGTAGATCGCGAATCCGGTCTGCCGGGTCAGGCCGGGATGGTCGAGGGCGGCGAAGTTGCGCTCCAGGACGTCCAGCAGCGCCGGGCCCAGCGGCGGACGGACGCGCGCCAGCAGCGGCAGCATCCACGGATGCCTGCGGTAGAGGCGCCACTCCTCGTGCGCTTCGTGCCGTAGCCGGGGACGCCAGCCGCCGCACTCCGTCCCGGGCGGCGGGATCTCGTCGAGCGCCAGCTCCGCCATGCTCGCCAGGAGCGCTTCGCGGTCGGGGAAGTGGCGGTAGAGGGTGGCGGTCGCGACGCCGAGCGCGCCGGCCAGGCGGCGCATGGTGAGACCGTCGAGTCCGTCGCGGTCGGCCAGCTCCACCGCCGCGCGTGCGATGCCGACGGTGGTGAGCCGCGCCGGACGGGTGGGGCGGCGCACAGGAATCGCCGCGCGGCGGGCGCGATAGGCGCGGGCCTGGCAGGAGCGCGAGCAGTACTTGCGCCGTCGGCCCCGGCTGGGCTGGGCGAGGTCGCCGTGGCAGATAGCGCAGGTCATCCGGATTCCGTTTCGACACACGAACAGGTGTGACGAAATGGTAGTGATACGGCTTCGACCTGCCTAGATTCATGCGTGAATACGGTGTTCGCAGGGAAAGGGGAGGCGGATGGAGATCACCGCTCGCCAGGCGGGTGTCCAGGACCGTGACGCGCTGATCGAGGCGTTCGGCATCGCCAGCGCGGACGAGGTGGTGACCGCGTGGGTGCTCGAAGGACAGCCCGACACGGGTTTCCGTACCGCGTTCGTGCCCGGTCTGGTCGATCGAGCGTTGCGCGACGACGAGATCTGGGTCGCGGGCGCGGGCGAGGAGATCTGGTCGATGTCGATCTGGCAGCACGTCACCTCGGTCGAACGATTCGCCGACGAAGCCGCCGAGGCGCGGACCATGCTCGAGCAGGCTCCCGATCTGCGCGTGGCGCAGCGGCTGGTGATCGTCACCGACCTGCTCGCCCGCGAACACCCCCGGGAGTTCCCGCATCGGTACCTGCAGGTGATCGTCACGGTGCCGGAGCATCGCGGAAAGGGGGCCGGTGCGGCGATTCTCGCCGATCGGTTGAAGGCGGCATCCCAAGCGGACGTCCCGGCGTTCCTGGAAGCCAGCACCGAACGATCCGCCCGGCTCTACAGCCGCTGCGGATTCGCGCCGACCGGAACGACGCACACTTTGCCGCAGAACGGCCCGACGCTCATCCCGATGTGGTTCCGGCCTCAGTGCGTGCGAGCGTCGGACGCCCTGGTCCCGGATAAGCTCGGCTGGTGACCGAGACGAACCTGCTGCAAGGACCCATCCACGCCGTGCACGTCGAGCTGGGGGCGACCTTCGCGCCGTTCGGCGGCTGGGAGATGCCGGTGTCCTATGCGGGCACGGTGACCGAGCACCAGGCGGTTCGCACGACGGTGGGGCTGTTCGACGTCAGCCATCTCGGCAAGGCGACGGTGCGCGGCCAGGGCGCCGCGGCGTTCGTGAACTCGGCCCTGACCAACGATCTCGGCCGGATCCGGGCGGGCAAGGCGCAGTACACACTGTGCTGCGCCCCGGACGGCGGAGTGATCGACGACCTGATCGCCTACTACGTCGGCGACGAGGAGATCTTCCTGGTGCCGAACGCCGCCAACACCGCGGCGGTCGTCGCGGAACTGAGCAAGGTCGCGCCCGAGGGCGTCACGGTGACCGACGAGCATCGCGACTACGCCGTGTTCGCCGTGCAGGGCCCGCGCTCCGGCGAGGTGCTGAGCGCGCTCGGGCTGCCCACCGACCTCGAGTACATGGCCTACGCCGACGCCGAGTGGGACGGCCGTCCCGTCCGGGTCTGCCGCACCGGATACACCGGCGAGCACGGCTACGAATTGCTGCCGCGCTGGGCCGACGCCGAATCGCTGTTCCGCGCCTTGGTCGAGCGGGTGCGCGCCGCCGCGGGCCAGGTGGCCGGGCTCGGGGCCCGCGACACCCTGCGTACGGAGATGGGCTATCCGCTGCACGGGCACGAACTCTCCCTGGACATCTCCCCGGTGCAGGCGCGCTGCGGGTGGGCGGTCGGCTGGCAGAAGCCGGAGTTCTGGGGGAAGGCCGCTCTGGAACAGGAGAAGTCGGCCGGTCCGCGTCGAATCCTGCTGGGGCTGAAAGCACTCGACCGGGGTGTGCTCCGGCAAGGGCAGACCGTGCTGCGTGATGGCGAGCCCGTCGGCGAAACCACTTCCGGCACCTTCTCGCCCACCCTCAAGGTCGGCATCGCGCTGGCATTGCTCGACACCGCGGCGGACATCCAACCCGGCGCCGAGGTCGAGGTCCACGTGCGCGGCCGCCGCGTGCGCTGCGAAATCGTGCGCCCGCCGTTCGTGCGGACCAGCACCAAGTGACCCGTCCTTCTCCCGGACGCATGGGCGATCGGCTGCGGGCGGCGCTGCGCTGAGGGGTGTGGACCAAGGCGAAATGGCCGGAATCGGGCCGGATAGGATCGTCGCCATGACCGCTGCCGCACAGTTCACCCGTATTCCGCACCCCGCGCCGCTTCCGGCGCAGCGGCGACAGGAGGTACTGGCGGAGCCGGGGTTCGGGCGGTACTTCACCGATCACATGGTCTCGATCGATTACGTCGGCGGCACGTGGACGAACGCGCGGGTGGAGCCGTACGGGCCGCTGGCGCTGGACCCCGCCACCATGGTGTTCCACTACGGCCAGGCCATCTTCGAGGGACTCAAGGCCTACCGGCACGGTGACGGCAGCGTCTCCTGCTTCCGCATCGACGCCAACGCCGCGCGTTTCCGCCGGTCGTCTCGCCGGATGGCGATGGCCGAGCTGCCCGACGAGCTGTTCATCGAGTCGGTGCGCCAACTGCTCGAGGTGGACCGCGAGTGGGTGCCCGCGGCGGGCGGCGAGGAATCGCTGTACCTGCGGCCGTTCATGTTCGCGACCGAGGCCGGACTCGGCGTGAAGCCCGCCGCGGCGTACAAGTACCTGCTGCTCGGTTCCCCGGCGGGGGCGTACTTCCCGCGTGGCGTCAAGCCGGTGCGGGTCTGGCTGTCCACCGAATACGTGCGCGCCGCGCCGGGCGGCACCGGCGAGGCGAAGGTCGCCGGCAACTACGCGGCTTCGCTGCTGGCCCAGGCCGAGGCGTCGGCCAAGGGCTGCGACCAGGTGGTGTGGCTGGACGCGTGTGAGCGCCGCTACGTCGAGGAGATGGGTACCAACAACCTGTTCTTCGTCTTCGGTTCCGGCTCCGACGCGCGCCTGGTCACCCCGGAACTGTCCGGCTCGCTGTTGCCCGGCATCACCCGCGACTCGCTGCTCACCCTCGCCGCCGATTCCGGCTTCCCGGTCGAGGAGCGCAAGATCTCGGTCGAGGAATGGCGCAAGGGCGCCGAATCCGGTGAGATCACCGAGGTTTTCGCGTGCGGCACCGCCGCGGTGATCACGCCGGTCGGCTGGGTTCGCTCCGGTGAGGGCGAATTCACCATCGGCGGTGGCGAGCCCGGCGCGGTCACCATGGCCCTGCGCGACACCCTCACCGGCATCCAGCGCGGCACCTTCGCCGACAAGCACGGGTGGATGCGGCGGATGTGACTCAGCCCGGCATCAGCATGTGCCACTGCTCCAGCGTCTGCGGACGCATGACGTAGTTTTTGTCCCGGACAGTGGACAGCGCGGCGCTGGGTTCCTGCGAGTACCAGTGGCCCGGATAGACGACCGGGTCGCCGGCGAGTCCGGCCAGGTAGCGCAGGCTGCGGAACATTTCGTCCGAATCGCCGCCGGGGAAATCGGTGCGGCCACAGCCGTCGACGAACAGGGTGTCGCCCGCGATGAGGCGGTTGTCGAACAGGAAGCACTGACTGCCCGGCGTGTGGCCGGGCGTGTGTAGTAACTCGATGTCGAAAGCTCCGACGGTGACCTTGTCGCCGTGCTCGTGGCCGGTGAACTCGCTCTCGGCGATCCCGGTGACGTTGGCCACCCACGGCAGTTCTTTGGCGTTGACATGCACTGGGACGCTTGTCTTTTCGAGCAGCTCGCGCACACCGCGCAGGGTGAAGCCGAGCATCGTGCCGCCCACGTGATCGGGGTGGTGGTGGGTGGCGAGCACCCCGCTCAGCCGCAGGCCGTCGCCCTCGGCGATGTCCACCAGATCACCCGCGGCGTAGGCCGGATCGATCACCACGCAGTCGCCCGTTTCCCGATCGCCGATCAGATACGCGAAGTTGCGCATCTGCGTCGCGATCGGATCGCCCACGGCGTAGTCGCGTCCCGACAACAGCTGGCGAAAGTACAGGCGCTCAGAAGACATACCGCCCACCTTATTGCCCGACCCAGACGATCCGCGCGCCACCGCCGGAAAAATTCCAGTGACCCAGACTCTCGCCCCCAAGGCCCGCCGGAGACGGTCAGCCGGGCTGGATCGTGAGGGACAGCACGGCCGCGGTGAGGGCCACCGTGGTCTCGATCGCGGCGCCGAGGACGTCACCGGAGAGCCCGCCGAAACGGCGCGCGCAGTGCCGGACCAGAACCGTCGACGCGGCCAGTCCGAGCGTCACGGCCAGCGGGCCGAGCCACGGGCGGCCCGGCACGGCGAACACGGCGAGACCCGCCGTGGTCACCGGCCACATGACCGCGACGGCGGCCGATTGCGTGCCTGCCACCAGAACACCGAACCCGGTGCCCGGCGCGGCCGGGACACCCCGGCAAGCGAGGATCACCGCGACACGGCCGGTCACCACGGCGAGAGCGGCGGCGAACCACCGGCCCGAATCGGCCAAGGACGCGAACGAGAACGCCTGTATGCCGATGACGAACGCCAGCCCGGCGACGCCGAATGGTCCGGCCCCGCCGCTTTTCATGATCTGCCTTGCCCGCTCCGGCGGCCCATAGCTGCCGAGCCCGTCCAAGGTGTCGGCCAGGCCGTCGAGATGCATACCCCTGGTGATCAACGCCAGCGCGCCGACCACCAGCAGCCCGGCCAGCGCGGCGCTCGCCCCGGCCCCGGTCAGCGCCCAGAGCAGGCCCGCCGCCCCGGCCCCGAGCAGGGCGCCGACCAGCGGCGCCAGCAGGATCGCCCGCCCCGCCGCCGCGCGGTCCACGGCATCCGGCCCGCGCACCGGGAGCACCGTGAGCCAGGAGATCGCCAGCCGAACCCCGTTCACGCCGGTCCTCCGCGGACGGGCGGCGCTTCCCTGGGGGCCGGGTGCCGCGGGCGGACTGCCGACGCCTGCGGATCACGGCTCGAAGCCCTGAACTGTCCCGCAGGAACCAGGTCACGGCAGCCGCGCCGAGTCGGAGGCAGGCGGCGGCCTCGCGGCAGGGCGGACTTCACTTGCGCAGGTTCGGCGGGGCGCTCGCCGGTTCGGCGTCGGACGTGCTGACGCCCGCTTCGGCGAAGGTGGACATCTCCGCGAGCGCGGCCACGGCCGAGCGGAGGATCGGAAGGGCGGTCAGGGCGCCGGAGCCTTCGCCGAGGCGCATGGTCAGGTCGAGCAGCGGATCCAGGCGCAGGTGCCGCAGCGCGAGTTCGTGTGCCGGTTCGGTGGAGCGGTGACCGGCCAGCCACCAGGCGCTCGCGCCCGCGGCGAGATCCTCTGCGACCATCGCCGCGGCCGTGACGACGACGCCGTCCAGGACGACGGGCGTACGACGGGTGGCGGCCTGGGCGAGGAACGCCGCCATCGCGGCGAAGTCGGCGCCCGCGGCCACGCGGAGAAGTTCGACCGGGTCCTTCACCACCGGGCGGGCACGGCGCATCGCGTCGCGGATCGCGGCGACCTTGCGGATCCATCCGGCGTCGTCGACGCCGGTGCCGCGGCCGACCGCCGCGACCGGCTCGGTATCGGTCAGGCTCGCGACGAGCACGGTGGCCGGAGTCGTGTTGCCGATGCCCATGTCACCCGCGATCAGCAGGTCGGCGCCCGCGTCGATCTCCTCGTCGGCGATGGCACGGCCTGCTTCGATCGCCGCTCGGACCTCCTCGGCGGTGAGCGCGTCCTCGCGATCGATCGCCCCGCTGGAGCGGCGCACCTTGTGCTCGGACACCCGCGGATCGGTGTCGGCGTCGACGGAGATGTCCGCCACCCGAACCGTCGCGCCCGCCACCGCCGCCAGCGCGTTCACCGCGGCGCCGCCACCCAGGAAGTTCGCGACCATCTGCGCGGTGACCTCACTCGGATACGCCGACACCCCGTGCCGCGCGACGCCGTGATCCCCGGCGAAGACCACGACCCTGGCGCGCTCGAACTGCTTCGGCGGGCATGTGCCCTGGCAGGCCGCCACCCAATTGCCGAGTTGCTCCAATCGGCCCAGTGCGCCAGCGGGTTTGGTCAGCTGCGCCTGCCGTTGCTCGGCCGCCGCACGAAACTGTGTGTCCGGAGGCGCTACCGGTCCGAATCCGTGCGTCACTATCGAGCCTTTCGGTCATGGCGGTTCCGCCGACTACGCCGCCCAATCTTGCCATTGCCCCTTCGCGCCGTGGGTTCGTGACCTGATCTCCGGCGGTGGGCGGTGCGACCGATCAGCGCGGTTCACCGCCGGTCGTCGCTCGTAGTCGCGCGGGCTACTTGAGACGGAGGGGAAGGCCCGCTACGACCAAGAAGGCCTCGTCGCAGACCTGGGCCAGGCGCTGGTTGAGGGTGCCGATCTCGTCGCGGAAGAGGCGGCCCGAACGCGTGGCCGGGATGACGCCCATGCCTACCTCCGGGCTGACGATCACGAGATCACCGGTGTAGGCGGCGACGGCCGCGACCAGTGCGTCGGTGTCGGGGGAGACCGTGCCGCGCGGAGCCTCCCAAGCCTCGCGCGCGTCGATGCGGGCCGTCAGCCAGGTGCCGATGTCGTCGATCAGGGTCACGTCGGGCGGCGTGGGCATGAACGCGGTGAGAATCGCTGTCGGGTCCGCGCTTTCGATGGTCGACCAGCCCGCCGGGCGTCGGCCGCGATGTTTGGCGATGCGCTCGGCGAAATCATGGTCGGCGGGATCGGGCACGGCGGTCGCGAGATAGCGCACCGGGCCGCCGGCCCGGAGCGCGAGGTCCTCCGCGAACGCCGACTTCCCGGACCGCGCGCCACCCAGGACAAGGATGCTGCGCGGCGCCGCGGGCGAGGGACTTTCCGACACGAGTGCACGGTATCAATCGAACGGCGGATTGCCGCGTGACTGCCGATGCCCGCCCGGCGTGTGCCGTGCTCCGGCGAACTTCGGAATGCGGCCTGCGGCGAGACGTGCCGAGCGGGCGCGGGGTCCCTCGCCGTTCCGCGATCAGGCGGGTGTGTCCGAGCTGCGTCCGAAGCGGCGGCGGTACTCGGTGGGGGCGATGCCGACGAGGCGCTGGAAGTGGTGGCGCAGGAGGGCGCCGGAGCCGAAGCCGGAGCGGTCGGCGATGTGTTCCAGTCCGAGGTCGGTTTCCTCGAGCAGTTGCTTGGCCAGCAGCACGCGCTGGTTGGTGAGCCATTTCACGGGGGTGGTTCCGGTCTCGGCGGCGAATCGGCGCGCGAAGGTGCGGGTGGACATGTTGGCGCGGGCGGCCAGGTCTTCCACCGTGTGCGGCAGGTCGAGGTGCTCGTTCATCCACTCCAAGGTGGGGATCAGGCTGTCGGAGGTGCAGGCCGCGACGGGGCGTTCGATGAACTGGCGCTGCCCGCCGTCGCGCTGCGGGGGGACCACCATCCGCCGCGCGATCGCGTTGGCCACGCCGCTGCCGAGTTCGCGCCGCACCAGGTGCAGGCAGGCATCGATGCCCGCGGCGGTGCCTGCGCTGGTGATCAGGTCACCCTCGTCGACGAACAGCACGTCCGGATCGACAGTTGCCTCGGGGTACTCGGCCGCGAGTTTCTCCACGTAGCGCCAGTGCGTGGTGCATTTGCGGCCGTCGAGCAACCCGGCCGCCCCGGCCAGGAACGCTCCGGAACACACGGTGAGCACGGTCGCCCCGGCGGCAGCAGCGTCGCGGATGGCCGTGACGACCCGCGGATCGAATCCGTGGTCGGCCGCGGCGGCGGGAATGGCCACCAGATCGGCCGCCGCCAGTTCCTCCAGCCCGTACTCCGGTGTGACTGTGATGCCAGGGCTGGTCGAGTGCAGCGGGACACCCGGCTCGGCCCCGCACACCCGGAAATCGAAGGCGGGCAGTCCGTCGGCCGTGCGGTCGAGGCCGAAAACCTCGCAGATGACCCCGAATTCGAACATGGCCATGCGTTCGGACAGCACCACGGCGACCTTCGACAGCATGCGCCCAGTCTAGTGGCCGTATTTTTGCGAACTATGTCAGTACCGCCACTTTCGGCGGTAAATCACTGACCGCAAAATTACTGCCATGGTTACTTTTCTCATCACCCTGGCGGTCATCGTGGCTTTCGCCACACTCATCACCCGCGGCACCGACCGCGCGGGATCCGCGCAAGTGATCGACCGCGACGTACAGCGGCTGCACTCCGAGCTGACGGCGATGCTCGGCCGCAACACCCACCACCGCTGACCAACCAGCGCCGCAGGCGCTGGCAAAACTACACAGCTTCGCCGGGGGTTACTCGCGGCTTCGGGGCGCGCATCTTGCGGATCTGCGAGGCGCGGACGAAGGCGTACCAGCCGAGGCGGTAGCCGCCGTCGGTGGTCTCCGGGAAACGCTCCCTGACCCGGTTGTTCACCACGCGGCCGAGCAGGACGCCCTCGATGCCCATGAACAGCATCATCACCAGCATGGCCAGGGTGACGACGGTCTGCAGCGCGGGCGCGAGGAACATCGAGAAGATCAGCACCAGCGCCATCGGCATGAACAGGCCGACCAGGTTGCGCCGGGCGTCGACGATGTCGCGGACGAAGGCCCGGACCGGGCCCTGGTCGCGGGGCGGCAGGTATTTGTCCTCGCCCGCGAGCATGCGCTCCCGTCGATCCGCGGCGGCCTCGCGCCGCTTCGCGGACGCCGCCTTGCGCTCCGCTCTGGTGCCCCGCGCGGCCTTGCGCCGGGCGCGGGCCTCCTTCGCGGTGAGCGGAGCGGGTGCTATCGGGCCGCGGCGCTTGCCTTGCGCGTCACGGCGTTTCGGGGTGGGACGGCCCTTGCCCGCGGTGGCCGTGGCCGCCGCGCGGGTGCTGCTTGCGGCCGAGTCGCCGTTCGTGACCACCGTCGATGCGGCGGTCGCGTCGGTGGTGCTGGACTCGCCGCGACGGAACAATTTCACACCGACCAGGCTATTCGATGGGTGGCGCGGCGAGAAATGCGGTCCGATTCGCCCGGAGTGTGCGGGCTCACGGAGGTTGCGTGTCACCGCGGACCGGCTGGTGGCAAGATGGAGGAATAGCAGCCCGCCGAGTGGTGTTTACCGACACGACCCGTGCGCTGTTCCACGGGTTCGACCACAGGTTCCTCGAGGAGAGTTCATGACTGTGCAGAACGAGACCGCCACCCACGGTGTGACTCTGACCGACGCCGCCGCCACGAAGGCGAAGGCCCTGCTCGACCAGGAGGGCCGCGACGACCTGGCGCTGCGGATCGCGGTGCAGCCGGGTGGTTGCGCCGGCCTGCGTTACCAGCTGTTCTTCGACGACCGCTCACTCGACGGCGACCTGACCGTCGACTTCGGTGGCGTCACGCTGGCCGTCGACCGGATGAGCGCGCCGTACGTGCAGGGCGCCTCGATCGACTTCGTCGACACCATCGAGAAGCAGGGCTTCACCATCGACAACCCGAACGCCACCGGCTCCTGCGCCTGCGGCGACTCCTTCAACTGAGGTAGTAGCGTCCCGGCGCGGTCGCGGAGATCGGCCGCGTTCGATCGGAACAACTGATCTCGTAAGGACATGGGTAACTCGTCGGGAACGCCCAGGACCCGAGCGGCACTTGCGCAAGACCTGAACGCAAATCCGGTGCCGCTCAACTAGTACGGCCTGAAGACCCGGAGAGGCGGCATCAGCTACGGTGAGATCGGGACTCGCGTCCCGGTCTGCACCGCCTGCCGCCTACCGTTGAAGGGGCTCAGCCACGTGTCCATCGCCGTTTCCGCGTCCATTGCGACCGACCACCTCATGCGTTTTCCCGGACGGTTCGCCGACGTACTGCTGGCCGATCAGCTCGACCACGTGTCGCTGAGCTTCCTCGTCGACGATCTGCAGATCCGTCGCGGAGGCGTCGGTGGCAACATCGCCTATGCCATGGGCCTGCTCAATCGGACGCCCCTGCTGATCGGAGCCGTCGGCGCCGACTTCGGCGAGTACCGCGCCTGGTTGGAGAAGCACGGGGTCGACTGCTCCACCGTGCTGGTGTCCGACCGCGCGCACACCGCGCGTTTCGTCTGCACCACCGACGACGACATGGCCCAGCTCGCGTCGTTCTACCCCGGCGCGATGAGCGAGGCCCGCGACATCTCCATCGCCGAACTCGCCGAGACGCGGGACCTCGACCTCGTCCTGATCGGCGCCAACGACCCGGAGGCGATGCTGCGGCACACCGCCGAGTGCCGCGAATTGGGGATCCCGTTCGCCGCCGATCCCTCGCAGCAGCTGGCCCGCTTGGACGGCGACCAGTCCGTGCAGCTGATCGACGGAGCCGCATACCTTTTCACGAACAAGTACGAGTGGGGCCTGCTGCTGCAGAAAACCGGCCTGACCGAGGAAGAGGTCGCACAGAAGGTCGGCGTCCGCGTCACCACCCTGGGCGCGGACGGCGTGCGGATCGTCGATCGCGACGGCACCGACGTGACCGTCGGCGTCGTGCCCGAGATCGAGAAGGTCGAGCCGACCGGCGTCGGTGACGCCTTCCGCGCCGGCTTCCTCACCGCGCACACCGCCGGGCTGAGCCTGGAGCGTTCCGCGCAGCTGGGCTCGCTGATCGCCGTGCTCGTGCTGGAGACCATGGGCACCCAGGAATGGACGCTGACCAAGGAGTCCGCGCTCGAGCGCCTCAGCCAGGCCTACGGTCCCGAAGCCGCGGCGGACATCAAGACGCTGCTGTAGACCGTGCGGACGAAAGGCGCGCCCCCCGCCCGGGGGGGGCCCCCCCCCCCCCCGGGGGGGGGGGGGGGGGCGGGGGGCCCCCCCCCCGGGTAAACCGCGTTGTACGGTGCCCCCCCCAGATTGCCGGGCCCCCCCATAACACCAACACTTTGCACAACCAGCCGCGGGGGTAGGCGGGGCCC
>NZ_JBJZOK010000008.1:0-275711 GCF_047200615.1 Nocardia sichangensis | reverse complement strand
TCCGCCTCACACGCGGAAGGTCGCTGGTTCGATCCCAGCTGGGACCACTCGATTCCCCTCGACAGATTGCCAGGTCGGGGGGATTTTGCGTATCCGATCGTTAGAACCTCGTCGACTGCCTCGGCCCGCGTACCGCGGAGACGCTCTTCGTGAGCCTCAGGCGGAACGTCCGGGTGGGCGAAGTATCGCGTGCTCCACTGGGCTGGTGGCGTGGGCGTTCTCGTTCGCACCGGGAGTCACGATCGAGGGATTCGTCTTCGACGTCGTTCGCCGGTGAGCGGGCTGTCTCCTTGGCCATCCGTCCAGTCGAGCGTCCTGTCGCTGCGAAGCTCCTCGAATCGGCAGCCGTCGACGTTCTTTGTTGCGCTGTGACCTGAGTCACATTATGGTAGCGGTTGCCTTTCTGGGAACCGGGAACCTTTCCACACCCTTTGCGAACTCTTTACTATCGTTTCGATCACTGTGTCACGGGGTCGCCTCCACCGACGGAGGAACGGCCCGAGCTTCGCCCGCCGCTCGCTTTCGATGCCAAGAACATGTTTGACCGATGAACCGGGGCCACCCCGGCGAAGGAGAAAATATGTCCACCGACACCGATTCCGCACCACGGACGTCGCCGCACGCACACCTCGCCGGTCGCCTGACCAGCGTCGGCCGTGCCGATCTACCTGCCTCGATCGTGGTTTTCCTGGTCGCGCTTCCCCTTTCGCTCGGTGTGGCGGTGGCCTCCGGCGCTCCGGTGGCGGCAGGACTCATCGCAGCCGTCGTCGGCGGTGTGGTGGCCGGATTGCTGGGTGGTTCCGCGATCCAGGTGAGCGGGCCCACCGCGAGCCTCACCGTGGTCGTCGCCGAGAGTGTGCACCAATTCGGCTGGGCGGCAACGTGCTTCATCACCGTCGGAGCGGGTGTGCTGCAGATCCTGTTCGGGCTGAGCCGGGTCGCGCGCGCCGCGCTGGCCATCGCCCCGGTGGTCGTGCACGGCATGCTGGCGGGCATCGGCGTGGTGATCGCGCTGCAACAGGTGCACGTGCTGCTCGGGGGCAGCTCGCTGAGTTCGTCGTTCGCCGCGCTGGTGGGGTTACCGCGGCAGCTTTTGTCGGTGCGCACCGGCGACCTGTGCGTGGGCCTGGTCGTCATCGGCATCCTGGTCGCTTGGCGCTTCGCGCCACGGCGGGTGCGCGTGCTCCCCGCACCGCTCGTCGCCGTGGTCACCGCCACGCTGCTGGCGCTCGTCCTGCCCACGCGGGTCGAGCACCTCGTGCTGAACGAGTCGTTGCTGGAGTCCCTGGGCCTGCCCGCCATCCCCTCCGGCGGCCCGGCGGCCGTCGCCTCGACCGTGATCACGATCGCGCTCATCGCCAGCGTCGAAAGCCTGCTGTCGGCGGTCGCGGTGGACAAGATGCGGCCTGGTCACCGCACCGATTTCGACCGGGAGCTGATCGGGCAGGGATCGGCCAACGTCGTCTCCGGCCTGCTCGGCGGCCTGCCGATCGCGGCCGTCATCGTGCGCAGCATCACCAACGCGAACGCAGGCGCTCACAGCAGGGCGGCGACCGTGCTGCACGGAGTCTGGATCCTGCTGTTCGCGGTGGCCCTGGCCGGCCTCGTGCGGCAGATCCCGACCGCCGCGCTGGCCGGACTGCTCATCTTCGTCGGCGCGCAGCTGATCAAGCTGGCGCACATCCGGCTGGCCAGGCGGGCCGGTGAAATGTACGTCTACCTGGCGACGGTGCTGGGTGTGGTGTTCCTGAATCTCTTGCAGGGCATGCTGATCGGTCTCGTGCTCGCGTTCGCGCTGCTGCTGTGGCGGGTGGTGCGCGTGCTGATCGTCGCGGCTCCCGTACCCGGCTCGCGCCGGTGGGTGGTCGCTATCGACGGCACGTGCACCTTCCTGGCCTTGCCGAAGCTCACCGCGGAACTGGCGAAGGTCCCGGCCGACGCCGAGGTGACCGTCGAGATGGCCGTCGACTTCCTGGACCACGCTACGCACGAGTTCCTCACCGAATGGGCTCGCGAGCGCGAAACGCACGGTAGTGCAGTGGAATTCGTCGAACTCGGCGGCGAAAGGATGGCAACCGCCTTGGCCGGACCGCCCGAGCGCGGGCACTTCAGGCAGGTCGTCGACCAGGTCATCGGACCGTGGCGGCGCACGGGCGACCGGGAGGACCGCATCGCGGCGGGCATCGCCGCCTACCACCGCGGCCACGCCCACCTGCTGCGCCCGCACCTGGACAAGTTGCGCCATCGGCACGACGCCGACTCGTTCTTCCTCACCTGTGCGGACGCCAGAATCGTGCCGAACGTCATCACCAACAGCGGCCCTGGCGACCTGTTCACCGTGCGCAACGTGGGCAATCTGGTGCCTACGCGCGGTGGGGACGTCTCGGTGGAGGCGGCGCTGATCTACGCGTTGGAGCGGCTGGACGTGCGCGCGGTCGTGGTCTGCGGCCACTCCGGCTGCGGTGCCATGGAGGCGCTGCATCGCGAGGTGCGGGCCGGGGCGGGGCTCGGCGACTGGCTGGCGCACGCCCGGCCGAGCCTGGAGCGCTACCGGCTGGGGCATCCGGTCGCCGCCGCGGCGGCCGTCGCGGGATTCGGCCCGGTGGATCAGCTGGGCATGGTGAACGTCGCCGTGCAGCTGGAGACGCTGCACGCGCACCCGGTCGTGCGCCGGGGGATCGAGGAGCGGGGCGTGGCGGTGTCGGGATTGTTCTTCGACCTCGCCACGGCCCGGGTGATCGAGGTCATGGCCGACGGCATCGCGGAGTTCGGCGACGAGCGGCGCGGTATCGCGGCGGAACCCGTCTGACCAGGCATTGTGCGGTGGATCATGCTGATGGACGACGACCGGATAGTGGGGAATCGCACACAATCGGCGAACTTCTCAGGCTTTGCTAAGTCTTTACCAATAGACTTGCACTCGTTTACATCTCGACTCATCGCTGTGTCGGGACTGCTTCACCGCGAGATGCCGGTTCGCGGTCTTGTGCCCTGCTGGACATGTTGATCGTCAACCGACCTCGGCGAAACAGCCGAGTCGGCGAAGGAGAGTCATGGCTATCGATCACGATTTGGCCCCGCCACCGTCGAAGCCCGCACCGGCGGGTTCGAGCCGCAGTTCCGGACCGCTGTCCGATCGCTTCACCGAAATCCTGCGCCACGATGTGCCCGCATCGATCGTTGTTTTCCTTGTCGCGCTGCCGCTTTCGCTCGGCATCGCGATCGCCTCCGGAGCCCCCGTCGCCGCCGGGCTCATCGCCGCCGTGATCGGCGGTGTCGTCGCCGCCAGCCTCGGTGGTTCGGTCCTGCAGGTGAGCGGCCCCGCCGCGGGCCTCACCGTCGTGGTCGCCGAGACGATCAATCAATTCGGTTGGCGCACAACGTGTTTCATCGTCTTCGCCGCCGGTGTGCTGCAAATCCTGCTCGGCCTGAGCCGCGTGGCCAGGGCGGCGCTCGCCGTGGCGCCCGTGGTGGTGCACGCGATGCTCGCCGGTATCGGCATCACCATCGCGCTGCAGCAGATCCATGTGCTGCTCGGCGGTTCCTCGCACAGCTCGGCCTGGCGGAACATCGTCGAGCTGCCCGGGCAGCTGTTGTCCCTGCACGGCGGTGGCACGCTGATCGGCGTGGTCGTGATCGCGATCATGCTCGGCTGGAAGTACCTGCCCGCCAGGGTCCGCGTCGTGCCGGGTCCGCTGGTCGCGGTGCTCGTGGGTACGGCGCTGTCGCTGGTGCTTCCGCTCGACGCGGTGCGCATCGTGCTGAACGGCTCGCTGTTCGACGCCATCGGCCTGCCCGCGCTGCCTCGCGGCGACTGGTCGGGTCTGGCGCTGGCAGTCGTCACCATCGCGTTGATCGCCAGCGTGGAGAGCCTGCTGTCCGCGGTGGCCGTGGACAAGATGCACTCGCGCAAGCGCACCGACTTCGACCGGGAACTGATCGGCCAAGGCTCGGCGAACGTGCTGTCCGGTCTGCTCGGCGGCCTGCCGGTCACCGGCGTGATCGTGCGTAGTGCCACCAACGTGCAGGCGGGCGCGCACAGCCGCGCCTCCGCGATCCTGCACGGGGTCTGGGTGCTGGTGTTCTCGGTGGCCCTGGTCTCCGTGGTGGAGCAGATCCCGAAGGCCGCGCTGGCCGGTCTGCTCATCGTGATCGGCATCCAATTGGTGAAGCTGGCCCACATCAAACTGGCGCGGCGCACCGGCGACCTGCTGGTCTACGCCGTGACGGTGCTCGGCGTGGTGTTCGCGAACCTGCTCGAGGGCGTGCTGATCGGTCTGGGCCTGGCCTTCGGCCTGCTGCTGTGGCGGGTGGTGCGCGTGGCGATCGAGGCCCGACAGGTACCCGGCACGCAGCGCTGGCTGGTCACCATCGACGGATCGGCCACCTTCCTCGCGCTGCCGAAACTGTCGGCGCAATTCGCGAAGATCCCTCCGGGAGCCGACGTCACGGTGGAGATGACCGTCGACTTCCTCGATCACGCGGCGTTCGAGGCCATCGAGGAATTCGCCCGCCAGCAGGTGAACCACGGCGGCAACGTCGATTTCGTGGAGATCGGCGGCGCCAGGATGGCCCACGCCGCGGCGCAGCCGCCCGCGCGCAGCTTCGCCCGCTCGGTCTGGGACGACATCCTCGGCCCTTGGCGGCGCGACGAGCGGCACGATAATCCGGTGGCGGCGGGTGTGGCGGCCTTCCACCGCAGCCACGCGCACGTCGTCCGGCCGCATCTGGACGAGTTGCGCGACACGCAGGACCCGGATTCGTTCTTCCTGACCTGCTCGGACTCGCGGATCGTGCCGAACATCATCACCAACAGCGGGCCGGGCGATCTGTTCACGGTGCGCAACGTGGGCAACCTGGCGCCCGCCGAGGGTGACGCGTCGGTGGAGGCCGCGCTGGTGTTCGCGCTCGAGCAGCTGAACGTCCGCTCGATCGTGGTCTGCGGGCATTCCTCGTGCGGTGCGATGAAGGCGTTGCACGCCGGGGCCCAGGTCCCCGGCGTGGACGCCTGGCTCGCCCATGCGCGACCGAGCCTGGAGCGGTTCCACGCGGGCCACCCGGTGGCGAGTGCCGCGCGGGAGGCCGGTTTCGGCGAGGTCGATCAGCTGGCCATGGTGAACGTCGCGGTGCAGCTCGAGTTGCTGCACCGGCACCCAGCGGTGCGCAAGGCGGTCGCCGAGCGCGGCGTCAAGGTGTCGGGCCTGTTCTTCGACATCGCCAGTGCCCGGGTGGTCGAGGTGACCGAGAACGGGATCGCGCACATCGATGACGCGGGCCATCAGCCCGCTCCCGAACTCGTCTGATCGGACGGGGATGGGTGATCCCGCCCGGGCGGCCTGCTCGGGCGGGGTCACCGTTGTCCGGGCGAGTGGGATCGCGATTCGCTGTGCCGGACCCTCGTACCCTGGGAAACGTGACGGCAGACCTCGAAACGAGCTCGGACGATCGGCCGACCCGCTGGCGCGCCTTCCGCGCCGGGCTCGAACGACGACCTACGCTGTACCTCGGCTACCGGATCGTGGTCGCGGTGGTCGGTGTAGCCGTGCTCGCGGCCGGTGTGCTCGCGATTCCCTATCCCGGTCCCGGCTGGGCGATCGTGTTCGCCGGGCTGGGCATCCTCGCCACCGAATTCGCTTGGGCGCACCGGGTCTTGACCTGGCTGCGGGACCGGTATCGGCAGTTGATGGACTGGTACTCCCGGCAAGGTCTGGCCGTGCAGGTGGCCGGGGCGGTCGGCACCGCCGCGCTGGTCGTGGCGACGCTGTGGGTGTTGGGAACCTTCGGGCTTGTGGGTAGTTGGATCGGAGTCGAATGGGAATGGCTGCGCAGCCCCCTGTAACGGTGACCACCGTTCCGGGGCGCATGCTCACCCAACCGGAATGGCTGGCCGCGCGTATCGCGGAGATGGGCCATTCCTGGGGGACCACGTCGCTGCGTATCGCGGGCACGCTGTGGTGGTGCATGGCCGCGTCCGCGCTGGTGGAGCAGATCGCGCGGGCGTACGCGCACGACGCGGACGCCCCCGAGGCCGCGCTGGACCGGCTGGAATGCGAAGTGCGCCCCGACGGCGGCATCGAACGGGTGCGCATCCCGGTGGACGGCGCCCGGGCTTCCGGTAGCGCATCGGCGCTGCGCGAGACGCTGGCGACCGTCATCCCGCCGGTCGCCCGGGTGTCGAGCGCAGGCGTCCCCGCGTTGTGGGCGATCGTGGCCGACGCGATCGGCAATCGGGCACTGGATGCCGGGTCGCCGGACGCGGGCGCACGGCTGGCCGCCGAGGTCGGCGGCAAACTTCCGGTTCCGCGTTTCGTCGAGATCGGCGGACGCACCTTCGTGCGGCGCATCTCCTGCTGCCTGGTGTTCGAGGTCCCCGGCTGCGAGATGTGCACCAGCTGCCCGAAACGTTCTGCCGCCGAACGCATCGCACTGCTCGCGGACCTGGCCGCCGAGGGCTGACCATCCGGCGCGCGACAACTCGACGGGAACGCCAGGAACTCCGGCGTCACCCGGAGAAAGACCCGAACGCAAATCTCGCGCCACCCGACCGCTACGGCCCAAAACCCGGAGGGGCGGGCCGAAGCGGCGGGACAGTAGCATGGTCGCGCCGGACGAACTTGCGATCGGCCACCATCCAGCGGGACCCCGCCCGCGCACGAGAAACGCCAAGGAGAGCGCAGCCGTGACCACCTCAGCCGCCATCAGCCCAGTCGCCCTCGTCCGGGTGCCGGCCGGGACGACGGCGGGCGCCGCGGTGCGCGAGGCCGGACTGTCCACCAAGGGGCCGGAGACCGTCGTCGTCGTCCGGCTGGACGGCGAACTCAAGGATCTGTCCTGGACCCCGGACGAGGACGTCGACGTGGAGCCGGTCGCGGCGAACACCCCCGACGGCCGCAACGTCATCCGGCACTCCGCCGCGCATGTGCTCGCCCAAGCGGTGCAGCAGGAATTCCCCGAGGCCAAGCTGGGCATCGGTCCCTACATCAAGGACGGGTTCTACTACGACTTCCGGGTCGAGCGGCCGTTCACCCCGGAGGATCTGGCCAAGCTGGAATCCCGGATGAAGAAGATCGTCAAGGGCGCGCAGCGTTTCTCCCGCCGGGTGGTCGAGGTCGACGAGGCCAGGGTCGAGCTGGCCGGTGAGCCGTTCAAACTGGAGCTGATCAGCGACAAGTCCGGGATCGATGATCCAGAGGTCATGGAGGTCGGCGGCAAAGAGCTGACCATCTACGACAATCTGGATCCGCGCACCGGCGAGAAGATCTGGGGCGATCTGTGCCGCGGCCCGCACATCCCGACCACCAAGTTCATCCCGGCCTTCAAACTGACCCGCAGCTCGGCCGCCTACTGGCGCGGTGACCAGAGCCGGGAGGACCTGCAGCGCGTCTACGGCACCGCGTGGGAGTCCCAGGAGGCGCTCGACGAGCACCTGCACCTGCTCGCCGAGGCGGAGCGCCGCGATCACCGCAAGCTCGGCCTGGAACTGGACCTGTTCAGCTTCCCCGACGAGCTCGGTTCCGGTCTCCCGGTGTTCCACCCCAAGGGCGGCATCATCCGCAAGGAACTGGAGGAGTACTCGCGCCGCAGGCACGTCGCGGCGGGCTACGAGTTCGTCAACACCCCGCACATCACCAAGGGCCACCTGTTCGAGGTCTCCGGCCACCTGGACTGGTACCGCGACGGCATGTTCCCCGCGATGCACCTGGACGCCGAACTCAACGAGGACGGCACGGTCCGCAAGCCCGGCCAGGACTACTACGTCAAGCCGATGAACTGCCCGATGCACAACCTGATCTTCCGTGCCCGCGGCCGGTCGTATCGGGAGCTGCCACTGCGGCTGTTCGAGTTCGGCTCGGTCTACCGCTACGAGAAGTCCGGCGTGGTGCACGGTCTGACCCGGGTGCGCGGCATGACTCAGGACGACGCGCACATCTACTGCACCAAAGAGCAGATGCACAGCGAACTGACCGACACGCTGCGGTTCGTGCTGGATCTGCTGAAGGACTACGGCCTCGACGACTTCTACCTCGAGCTGTCCACCAAGGACCCGAAGAAGTTCGTCGGTTCCGACGAGATCTGGGAGGAGGCCACCGAGACCTTGTCCAAGGTCGCCTCGGCCTCCGGTCTCGAGCTGGTACCCGATCCCGGCGGCGCCGCCTTCTACGGTCCGAAGATCTCCGTGCAGGCCAAGGACGCGCTGGGGCGCACCTGGCAGATGTCGACCATCCAGCTCGACTTCAACCTGCCCGAGCGCTTCGACCTGGAGTACACCGCGTCGGACGGCACCAAGCAGCGGCCGGTCATGATCCACCGCGCGCTGTTCGGGTCGATCGAGCGCTTCTTCGGTGTGCTCACCGAGCACTACGCGGGCGCGTTCCCGGCCTGGTTGTCTCCGGTGCAGGTCGTCGGCATCCCGGTCGCGGATACCTTTGCCCCGCACCTGGATCGGGTGATCGAACGGTTGCAGGACGAGGGCATCCGGGCACAGGTGGACCGCAGCGACGACCGGATGCAGAAGAAGATCTTCAACAACACCGCCCAGAAGGTGCCGTTCATGCTGCTCGCCGGTGAGCGCGACGTGAACGCGAACGCCGTGAGCTTCCGCTTCCGCGACGGTACCCAGGTCAACGGCGTGCCGGTCGACGACGCGGTGGCCACCATCGTCGCGTGGATCGCCCACCGGGAGAACGCGTCGCCGACGGCCGAGGGTTTCGAAATCCGATCAGCGAACAAGGGTGGGGCATGACCGAGCGGACGGTGCCGGAGGGGCTCGCGGATCTGGACGGGACCGCGACCTCGGCCGAGCCGGGCAGCATCGTGGACACCGGCGCCGGCGAACCGGATCGGCTGCAGCGCCTGTGGACGCCGTATCGCATGTCCTACATCGCGGAGGCGGCCACCGGTCCCAAGGATTCGACCGGCCACCCCTTCACCGACATCCCGAAGATGTCCGACGAGGACGGATTGGTCGTCGCCAGGGGCGAGTTGGTGTACGCCGTGCTCAACCTGTACCCGTACAACCCGGGACACATGATGGTGGTGCCGTACCGCAAGGTGGCGAACCTGGAGGATCTCACCGAGGCGGAGAGCGCCGAGTTGATGGCCTTCACCCAGCAGGCGATCCGGGTGATGAAGAAGGTGTCCCGGCCGCACGGCTTCAACGTGGGGCTGAATCTCGGCGGGGTGGCCGGTGGGTCGCTGGCCGACCACCTGCACCAGCACATCGTCCCGCGCTGGGGTGGCGACGCGAACTTCATCACGGTCATCGGCGGGGCGAAGGTGATGCCGCAACTGCTGCGGGAGACCAGGGCGCTGCTGTCGGCGGCCTGGAAGGAGGCGTAGATGAGCGACCGGGCGGGTCGGCCGTGCTGAGTTTCTTCGGCCGCGAGACGTTCGCCAAGGCGACTGCTCCACTGGGCCGCGCGCTGGTCGGCACCGGACTGACGCCGGACGCGATGACGCTGATCGGCACCACCGCCTCCATCGTCGCCGCGGTCACGCTCTTCCCGACCGGACACCTGTTCTGGGGAACCATGGTGATCTGGTTGTTCGTCATGTTCGACATGCTCGACGGGGCGATGGCGCGGGCACGCGGTGGCGGCACGAAGTACGGCGCGGTGCTGGACGCCACCTGTGACCGGCTGGCCGACGGGGCGATCTTCGGCGGGCTGGCCTGGTGGGCGGTCTTCCACGAGCAGCACAAGCCCTTGTTCGCCGCGACGCTGGTCGTCTTGGTGACCTCGCAGGTGATCTCCTATGCGAAGGCGCGCGCCGAGGCCAGTGGGCTGTCCGCGGACGGCGGCCTCATCGAGCGGCCGGACCGGCTGATCATCGTGCTGGTCGGCGCCGGATTCACCGGCATCGGTGGCTACTGGGGGATCGAATGGCTGACGTACGCCGTGCACGTGGCCATGTGGGTCCTCGCCGTGCTCAGCATCGTCACCGTGGTTCAGCGGGTGCTGGCCGTACGCAACTCGCCGGGAGCGCGCACCGTGATCCCGACCGGGCAGTCGCAGCGCCCTGGCGCGGGCACCGCCGACGCCTCGGGGCTTCCGACGTGACCTCACCCGATGCCGGGCGCGAACCGATCGACGGTGGCGTCCGGGTATCCGTCACGATGAATTGCGGACCTGCGGCTCGGGGGCTCGGATGACGATCGGGGAACAGCTCGGCGCCGCCGGATACGCGGCGGGCTGGCGACTGGTGCGTGCGCTGCCGGAGACGACGGCACGACGACTGTTCGAGTGGGGCGCCGACCGGGTCGCCCGTCGCGCCAATCGGGAATTCCACGCGGGCGGCGCGCCGAACCAGTTGCGGCGCAATCTGGCGCGCGTGCTCGGCGTGCTTCCCGCCGACGTGCCGGACGAACTGATCGTCGCCAGCATGCGGTCCTACGCGCGGTACTGGCGGGAGGCGTTCCGGCTGCCCACGATGGACCATGCAGCGATCGACTATGACGTCGGCGGGCTGGAGCATCTGGATGCCGCGATTGCGAGGGGCCGAGGCGTGCTCTTGGTGCTGCCGCATTCCGGCAACTGGGACATTGCGGGCGTCTGGCTGGTGCAGCACTACGGCGGCCCCACCACCGTGGCCGAGCGGCTGAAGCCGGAGTCGCTGTTCGAGCGGTTCGTCGCTTATCGGGAGAGCCTCGGCTTCGAGGTGATCCCGCTGACCGGCGGTGAGCAGCCGCCGTTCGGTCTGCTGGCGGCCCGACTGCGACAGAACAAGATCGTGTGCCTGCTGGGCGAACGCGACCTCACGGGCAAGGGCGTGCCCGTGCAGTTCTTCGGCGAGCGCACCTGGATGCCGGCGGGTGCGGCGAAACTGGCGATCGAGACCGGCGCGGCATTGCTGCCGGTGCACGCCTGGTTCGAGGTCGACGCCGATGGCCGAGAGGACTGGGGCCTGAAAGTCGAAGCGCCGCTGAATGTTTCCGATGGCGTGGCAGCGGCCACCCAGGCGTTGGCGGAAACTTTCGCGGCGAATATCGCCGAGCACCCCGCGGATTGGCACATGCTGCAACCATTGTGGGAGAGCGATCTCTCGCCGCAGCGGCGTGCCAGGATCGCCACCGCGCAGGCGAGCATCAAAGCCGAACAGGGGGACGTATCGCCATGAAGATCGGCATGGTCTGCCCCTATTCGTTCGACGTCCCCGGCGGGGTGCAGGCGCATGTGGTCGAACTGGCGCGAGTGTTCATCGAACGCGGGCACAAGGTGAGCGTCCTGGCGCCCGCGTCCGAGGGCACCCCGCTGCCGGAGTTCGTGGTGTCGGCGGGGCGCGCCGTGGCCATCCCGTACAACGGGTCGGTGGCGCGGCTGTCGTTCGGGCCCATGGCCTACACCAGGATCCGCCGGTGGATCGAGGGCAACGACTTCGACGTGCTGCACATCCACGAGCCGAACGCGCCGAGCCTGTCCATGCTCGCGCTGAAGATCGCCGAGGGCCCGATCGTGGCGACCTTCCACACCTCTACGACGAAATCGCTGGTGCTGAGCACTTTTCAGGGTGTGCTGCGGCCGTATCACGAGAAGATCTCCGGTCGTATCGCGGTGTCCGAGCTCGCGCGCCGCTGGCAGGTCGAGGCGCTCGGCTCGGACGCGGTGGAGATCCCCAACGGCGTCGACGTCCCTGCGTTCGCGCGCGCGCCGATGTTGCCGGGTTATCCGCGCCCCGGCGGGACGGTGCTGTTCCTGGGGCGCTACGACGAGCCGCGCAAGGGCATGGAGGTCCTGCTCGGCGCGCTGCCCGAGCTGGTGCGCGAACATCCCGACGTCGAGATCCTGATCGTCGGCCGCGGCGACGAGGACCGGTTGCGCCGGGAAGCGGGCGACCTGTCCGGCCACTTGCGTTTCCTCGGCCAGGTGTCCGACGAGGAAAAGGCTTCCGCGATGCGGAGCGCCGACGTGTACGTGGCGCCCAACCTGGGCGGCGAGAGCTTCGGCATCATCCTGATCGAGGCGATGGCGGCGGGCACCGCGGTCGTGGCCAGTGAATTGGACGCCTTCCGCCGGGTACTGCGGGACGGTTCGGCGGGCATGCTGGTCCCGGTCGGCGACTCGGCGGCGCTGGCCACCGCGCTGCATGCCGTACTCACCGATGAGGTGCGCAGGGAGGGGCTCGTGCACACCGCGACCCAGGTCGTCGGCGAGTACGACTGGCCGGTGGTGGCCGAACAGATCCTGCGCGTCTACGAGACGGTGACCGTGGGCGACACGAGAGTGCGGGCCGCCGGATGATCACCTTCTCCGCGACGACCGTTCTCGTCCTCGCGCTGATCGCGGCGGTTGTCGTCGCGATCGGTCTGTGGGCGTACTCCACCGCCAACCGGCTCGACCGGCTGCACGTGCGCTCGGATCAGTCCTGGCAGGCGCTCGACGCGGCGCTGGCCCGCCGGGCGGTGGTGGCCAGGTCGGTCGCCATGGCGATCGCGGGTCCGGTGTCCGATCCGGCTCTGTCGGAGCAGGCCGGACAACTGGCAGCGCTGGCGGACCGGGCCGAGCGCGCCGGTCGCGCCGAGCGCGAGACCGTGGAGAACCGCTTGTCCACCGCGCTGTCGGCGGTCGACATCGGCACGCTGCGCCCGCAACTCGTCGCCGAACTGGCCGACGCCGAGGCCAGGGTGCTGATCGCACGCCGCTTCCACAACGACGCTGTACGCGACACGCTGGCGCTGCGCACGCGCCGCCCGGTCCGCGTCCTGCACCTGGGGGGTACCGCGCCGCTGCCGTCCTACTTCGAGATCACCGAGCGCGCTACCCCGGCCGCGTCCACGGGCCTCGCGGTGGACACCATCCGCACCACCGCGCGGGTGGTGCTGTTCGACGAGAACGACCGGACTCTGCTGATGCGCGGCAACGATCCGAAGACGCCGCAGGTGTCGTTCTGGTTCACCGTCGGCGGCGGCGTGGAGCCGGGGGAGAGCCTGCGCGCGGCGGCGGTACGGGAACTGTACGAGGAGACCGGATATCGCGGGGATCCGGCCGCCCTGCGCGGTCCGATCTGGCGGCGGGTAGCGGTATTCCCCTTCAACGGGGAGCTGATCCGGAGCGAGGAGTTGTTCTTCGCCCTGCGGGTGCGTGGTTTCGACCCGCAACCGGCGAACCTGACCGCGATCGAACGCCGCTCCATCACCGGGCACCGATGGTGCACCGCCGCCGACATCGTCACGCTGGACCGCTCCGGCGAAACCGTCTACCCGTATCACCTGGACGAACTGCTGGCCGAAGCAGCTCAGGCCGCGTCGGGCACCGGCGATCCGGAGGTCCGCTCCATCCGCTGACCGGCCACGGAACACGTGTGATGTGTTTCACGATCGTGATAGCGTCGCGATGATCCAGGGCGCCGGAGGGTATTGCTGTCGGGGACGCATGTGCTTTCGGTGTCGTGGTCCCGCTGACGGCGGGGCTGTTCCTGTTCGGTTGTGGAGGTAGTTGGTTCATGTCGTACCTGCTGTTCGATTTCCTGTTGCCGCTGATCGGTCCCGCGGCCGCGGAGTACTGGGCGCAGTTGCTGGTGGTCGGCCCGCTGTGATCGGGCGCCCGGCGCGAACCGGGCAGGCCAGTGCGGCGCCGGGACGGCACTGCGGCCGAGCCTTCCCGGCGTAAGGCGCCATTACCGAGATCACACCAGGCCAGTGCACTCCAACTGGCTATCAAGTGGCCTTTTGCGCCCACCTAGAATCGTGGCGTTCGTATGCGAGTGATCGATTTGGCGCACATGCCTGGAGGAGTTTGCCGTGACCACCCCCGAGACCACCCAGACCGTCGGTACCGCCCGCGTGAAGCGCGGCATGGCCGAGATGCTCAAGGGTGGGGTGATCATGGATGTCGTCACGCCGGAGCAGGCCAAGATCGCCGAGGACGCCGGTGCGGTCGCGGTGATGGCGCTGGAACGGGTCCCCGCCGACATCCGTGCCCAGGGCGGGGTCTCCCGGATGAGCGACCCGGACATGATCGACGGCATCATCAACGCTGTCTCCATCCCGGTCATGGCGAAGGCACGCATCGGCCACTTCGTCGAGGCGCAGATCCTGCAGAGCCTCGGTGTCGACTACATCGATGAGTCCGAGGTGCTCACCCCCGCGGATTACGCCAACCACATCGACAAGTGGAACTTCACCGTGCCGTTCGTCTGCGGCGCCACCAACCTCGGCGAGGCGTTGCGCCGAATCACCGAGGGCGCGGCGATGATTCGCTCCAAGGGCGAGGCCGGTACCGGTGACGTGTCCAACGCGACCACGCACATGCGCAAGATCCGCCAGGAGATCCGTCGCCTGTCGTCGCTGCCCGAGGACGAGTTGTTCGTCGCGGCCAAGGAGTTGCAGGCGCCCTACGAGCTGGTCCGTGAGATCGCCGAGACGGGCAAGCTGCCTGTCGTGCTGTTCACCGCGGGCGGCATCGCCACTCCCGCCGACGCCGCGATGATGATGCAGCTCGGGGCCGAGGGTGTGTTCGTGGGGTCGGGCATCTTCAAGTCCGGCAACCCGGCGCAGCGTGCCGCCGCCATCGTCAAGGCCACCACGTTCTACGACGACCCGGACGTGCTGGCGAAGGTGTCGCGCGGGCTCGGCGAGGCCATGGTCGGCATCAATGTCGAAGAGATCGCCCAGCCGCACCGCCTGGCCGAGCGCGGCTGGTGAGCTCGGGCCGGTAGCGTCGGCCGCGTGGAGTTGCGGCAGCTGCGGTACTTCGTGGTTCTCGCGGAGGAATTGCACTTCCGCCGGGCCGCGGAGCGATTGTTCATCTCGACGCCGACGCTCAGCCAGCAGATCAAGGTGCTGGAGCGGGAGCTGGGCGGCCCCTTGCTGGTCCGGGAGCCGCGGGTGGAGCTGACGGCCGCGGGCGCGGTGCTGCTGCGCTCCGGTAGGAACGTGCTGCGCGCGATGGACGAGGCGATGCGCGAGACCAGGCGCGCTGCCGCCGCCGGTGCCCCGGTGCTGCGTCTCGGGCTGTTGAACGGCGTCCCGCCCTGGCTGCCCGCCCACATCGGCGGCCTGCTCACCGCCGTGCTGCCCGATGCCCGGATGGTGCTCACCGGTGGGACCACCGCCGATCAGGTGCGTTTTCTCGATGACGACGAAGTCGATCTCGCGTTGGTCCGCGCCCCGGTGGAGCTGCCCGAACGCTTCGCGCAACGTCCGGTTGCCCGCGAGGAGCTGGGCGTCGTGATGTCCGAGCGGCATCCGCTCGCCGGGGCGGCGGCGCCGCTGGACCCGGCCGAGCTGGATGGGCACGAGTTGATCTTGTTCTCCCGCGAATCCGCCGCGGGCCTGCATGATTCGCTGTTGCGTACGCTCGCCGACCACGGCGCGGCGGTACGGCTGAGCGACAGCGCGATGGGCCATGCGCAGATGCTGGCCGTGCTGCCGTCACGTCCCGACGCGATCGGGCTCAGCTCGTCGCGCGTAAACGGACTGTCCGGTCTGGTTTGGCGGCCGTTACGTGGCGCGCCCCTGCGGGTGACCTATGCGATCGCCTGGCGCGCGGCGGTGCGCGATCCGGCCGTCGCGGCGCTGCTCGCGGCACTGGCGTCCGAACTGTCGCCGGAATGAGCCCGCCGGTACCGCTTCCGATGCTAGGTTCACTTCTTACGGCGGCCAGAAGGTCGTCTCATGGTTCTCACAATCACGCTCAGTAGCTTCGCCATTCGATGGCCGTCCCGGCCATATCGCGCCCTATCACCGTCGGATCGATCCGAGCGCAAAGGACGAACAGTTGAAGCTTCTCAAGACCGGACGCATCGCAGCAGCGGGCCTGGCCCTTGTGGCCGCCCTCGGCCTGGCCGCCTGCGGCAGCGACGACAAGAGCGATTCGCACAACTCCACCCACACCACCACCGCCGCCGCTTCGGCGACCGCGAAGGTACCTGCCCCGCCCACCAAAGAAGAACTCAACGCCAACCTGCAGCGTGCGCTCGACCCCGCGGTGCCGAACGAGGAGAAGCTCGACCTCGTGCAGGGCATCGAGGCCGATCCGAGCCTGCCCAATCGCTTGGCCCAGGCGTTTCAGCAGGCCAACGCCACGGCAGTGGTCACGGGCGTCACCGCCTTCGGTGACACGGTCACCGCCCAGGCCACGTTCACCGTCAACGGGCAGGCGAACCAGGTCGACGTTCCGTTCGTCCTCGAAGACGGCAAGTGGAAGGTCCAGAAGGCCTGGGCCTGCCAGGCGCTGGCCAACCTGAACCAGCAGTCCCCGGCCTGCACCGCGTGATGACGGGAGCCGGCCCGGCGCGCGGGCGGTGACGTTCGTTTCGTCGTGACCGGCGTCGGCTCCACCCACCGCGGTCCGTGCACCGAATCGGTCCACGGCCTGCGGTGTTAGCCCGTGCCTAAGGCGTATTCGACAGTGCGACATGGACACTCGACCGCGGCGATGGTCGGGTGGAGTCATGACAGCAAGCAGCACAACACCCGAACGCGTCGTCATCGTGGGCGGCAGCTCCGGCATGGGACTCGCGCTGGCGGCATCGCTGATCGATACGGGCGCGCAGGTCACCATCGCGGGCCGTTCCGCCGAACGGCTCGCCGCGGCGGAGCGCATCTTGTCCGTGGGGCCGGGCACGGTGCGCTCGGTGGTCGCGGACATCACCCGCGAAGCCGACCTCGAGCGTTTGTTCGCCGAATCGGAGCCGGTCGATCATGTCGTCACCACCGCCGCCGATGTCACCGGCGCCTATCAGCAGCTGGATCGGTTCGACGCCGACCTGGCTCGGAACCTCGTTTCCGCCAAATTGATCGGCCCCATGCTGCTCGCCAAGCACGCCCGGGTCGTACCGGGCGGCTCGGTGACGTTCACTTCCGGCGTCGCGGCGTATCGGCCCGCGCCGGGCGGCGCCATGGTGGCGGCGGTCAACGGCGCGCTCGCCTCGCTGGCCTACGCGCTGGCCCTGGAGCTCGGCCCGGTCCGCGTCAACGTGGTCTCGCCGGGGTGGGTCGACACACCGATCTGGGACACCATCGCCGGGCCCGCGAAAACCGAACGCCACCAGCAGCTCGCCGCACGCCTGCCCGTCGGGCGCATCGGCCGCCCTTCCGATATCGCGCAGGCGATGCTGGGCGTGATGCGCAATCCCTTCATCACCGGCACGGTCCTGCACGTGGACGGCGGGCATCGGCTGGTCTGACCGCTGGGCGGCGGGAAACCCATATGGCTACGCGGTTATGCGCATCTGATCATGGGATTGTGCCTCACCACAGAAGCCGAGCTCGAGCGGTAATCGACAAGGACCCGGGAACCTAGTCGGCCCGGTCCTGGTCGACTCGAAGCGCCGGACGATCCGGGTGGTCCCAGCGCACGAAGAAGGTCGGCGTGTAGGGGTTATCGGCATCGTGCCGCAGCAGGGCCGGGATGGTCCATTGCGCCTCGGGCGGGGTGCGGCGGCGGAGCGCGGCCTCGGACAGCTCCAGTCGGAGGATCAGGTCGGCGTCGAGGTGGCGGCCCGCGAGCATCGGGCCCGCGACGACAACGGTGGTCGCGGGCGGCGCCGTGCGGATCGCGGCGCGCGCGGAGCGGTCGGCGGCTTCATCCCACAACGCGGGCAGCCACCGGCCGTGCTCGCGCAGCGCCTCCACGACTTCGCGGCGCAGCGCGGCGTAGTCGAACCACGCGGTGCGATAGGACATCTCGTCGGTGCGGCCGAACTCCATGCGCAGCGAGGCGGGACGCACGTAGTCATGCAAGGAGACCACGTGGGCCGACCGGCCCGCGTCGCGCAGCGCCTCCACGATCCGGTCGGCGAGCGCCACCGGCTGTGCGGCGTCCGCGCCGTCGACGGCGATCACCGTGTGTGCGGTCGCGGTCAGCACGGGCTGGATCACCTGCGTGACGAGGGCGTCGGGCGTGATGGGCAGGAAGCGCGGCACCCATCCATCTCAGCAAAGTGCGACGGCCGGTGCGGCGTGGGCGTAGCCAGGCGTTCACCGGCGGCCGAACGGCGACGCCGGGAGCGGCCGGGATAATCTCTGCGCATGGCGACAATCGAAGAGGCGCTGGAAATAGAGCGGCTGGAGCGGGACATCTTCCGTGGCGCGTCCACCAAGACCCAGCTCGCGCGCACGTTCGGCGGCCAGGTTGCCGGCCAGGCGCTCGTGTCCGCGGTCCGGACGGTGGAACCGCGATTTCAGGTGCACTCCCTGCACGGCTATTTCCTCCGTCCGGGTAATCCGCAGGAGCCGACGGTCTACCAGGTCGAGCGCATCCGGGACGGGCGGTCGTTCTGCACCCGCCGGGTGACCGGCATCCAGGACGGCGCCGCGATATTCACCATGTCGGCCTCGTTCCACGTCGGCGACGAGGGGCCCGAGCATCAAGATGTCATGCCCGATGTCCCGATGCCGGAGGATCTGCCCGACGCCAGCACCACGATGACGCCAGAACGGCTATGGGCGATGCGGGAGTGGGAACACTGGGACATACGCATGGTCCCGCACGAGAACGTGTCCCGCCGCGATGGTGTGGTCTCCCAGCAGCAGGTGTGGTTCCGCTACCGGCACCTGCTGCCCGACGATCCGCTGGTGCACGTGTGCACCCTCGCCTACATGAGCGATATGACGCTGCTGGGTTCCTCGAAGGTCATCCATCCCGACGAGCCGACCCAGAATGCCTCGCTCGACCACGCGATGTGGTTCCTGCGCCCGTTCCGCGCCGACGAATGGCTGCTCTACGACCAGTCCTCGCCGTCAGCGGCTTTCGGCCGGGGGCTGACCGGCGGCAAGATCTTCACCCGAGAAGGCACGCTGGTCGCGGCCGTGGTGCAGGAAGGCCTCATCCGCAGGCTGCGGGAGGACTGACCCGGCGGGCCATCGCGACGCGGATGCGGCCGACCGTGAGCGGGCCCACATCGGTACGGCTCGTAAGCTTTCCGGCGTGAACGCTTCCTCGGTCACCGCACCCGCCGCCGACACCGGACAGGCGCGGTCCCGTCCCATGATCGGCGTGCTCGCGCTGCAAGGCGACGTCCGGGAGCACGTCGCCGCGCTCGCGCACTGCGGCGCCGAGCCGGTGCTGGTCCGGCGCGAGGCGGAGCTCGCGGCCGTGGACGCGCTCGTGCTGCCCGGTGGCGAGTCGACCGCGATCAGCAAGCTGCTGCAGGCCTTCGACCTGCTGGAGCCGCTGCGCGCGCGGCTGCGCGACGGTATGCCCGCGTTCGGTTCCTGTGCGGGCATGATCCTGCTCGCCTCGGAGGTGCTCGACACCCGCCCGGACGCCCAGCATCTGTCCGGCATCGATATGACGGTGCGGCGCAACGCGTTCGGCCGTCAGGTCGACTCGTTCGAAACCGACCTGCCGTTCTCCGGCCTGACCGACGGTCCGGTGCGAGCGGTGTTCATCCGCGCACCGTGGGTCGAGCGGGCGGGTGCGGGCGTCGAGGTGCTGGCCACGGTGCCGGATGGCCCCGCCGCGGGCCGGATCGTCGCGGTGCGGCAGGGCAACGTCCTGGCGACGTCGTTCCATCCCGAGGTCACCGGCGATCTGCGGGTGCACCGCATGTTCGTGGAGATCGTCCGTTCGGCCGCCGCGTAGTCGGGGCCGCTCTGTACGGCCGTGGTGGAGGCCCGAGTAGGCTGGAGAAGTTGTCCGCCCGGCGGTGCCGGTACCGTACACACCACCAGACGTGCCACCGACCTGAAGGAAGTAGGGAATGAGCGGCCACTCCAAATGGGCCACCACCAAGCACAAGAAGGCTGCGATCGACGCGAAGCGCGGCAAGCTGTTCGCGAAGTTGATCAAGAACATCGAGGTGGCGGCCCGGACCGGTGGCGGTGACCCGGAAGGCAACCCGACGCTGTACGACGCCATCCAGAAGGCGAAGAAGTCGTCGGTCCCCAACGACAACATCGAGCGCGCCCGCAAGCGCGGCGGCGGCGAGGAAGCCGGCGGCGCCGACTGGCAGACGATCATGTACGAGGGCTACGGTCCCAACGGCGTCGCCGTGCTGATCGAGTGCCTCACCGACAATCGCAACCGGGCCGCGGGCGAGGTGCGGGTCGCGATGACGCGCAACGGCGGCAACATGGCCGACCCTGGCTCGGTGGCCTACCTGTTCCATCGCAAGGGCATCGTCACCCTGGAGAAGAACGGGCTGTCCGAGGACGACGTGTTGCTGGCCGTGCTCGACGCGGGCGCCGAGGAGGTCAACGATCTCGGCGAGTCGTTCGAGATCGTCAGCGAGCCGGGCGATCTGATCGCGGTCCGCTCCGCGCTGCAGGGCGCCGGTATCGACTACGACTCCGCCGAATCCGGCTTCCAGCCGTCGGTGTCGGTCGCGGTGGACGTCGACGGCGCCCGCAAGGTGATCAAACTCGTGGATGCCCTCGAGGACAGCGACGACGTGCAGAACGTCTACACCAACGTCGACATCCCGGACGACGTGCTCGCCGAGCTCGAGGACTAGTCGATCGACCGCGCGCCGTACTCCCGCACGGCGGGATGCTGAGCGCGAAATCGGGGCGGCCGGTCTGTGTACGGGCCGCCCCGAGTGGGTTCATTCCTGGTTCCCAGCGCACCGCTCGGCGGCCGCGCCCCCACCTTCCGGTCGGCGCTGCGGCCGCCGGGGAGGTGGGGCCGGACTCACTCCGCGATCTCGGTGCGGTCGCACCACTCGTACACGCGCAGCCGCCCTTCAGGCGTGTCCTGCTCCCGCTGACTGACCTTGAAGTGCTCGTATCCGCCGCGGAACGGCACCTTCAATTCCACGCCGGGTGGGGTGATCGGGACGATGCGCGAGGGCAGATCGTGCGGCCCGCCTTCGAGGACTGCTTTTGCGCCTTTGCTCATCCTGGGATGGTAGAAGCGCGAAGGTCCTGATCGTGGCATATTTCATGGCACGGTGAGTACCAATTTGCCGACGGTTCGCCCGGTCTGGCCGAGCGCGTGCGCCTCGGCTGCCGCGGACAGCGGGAACGACCGGGCGACCGCCGGGCGCAACGCGCCGGATTCGACGAGTCCGGCGAGAGCGAGCATGCCCGCGTGATCGTGCTCCACCAGCATCCGGATCGCGCGCACGCCCAGCGCCTCCGCCTCGACTGCCAAGTCGACCGCGCCGAAGGCCCGCAACGTCACCAGCAGTCCGCCTGGACGCAGGGTGCGCAGGGACCGGATGCTGTTGTCGTCGTCGATCGAGTCCAGCACCACGTCGACGTCGCGGACCGCCTCGGCGACGTCGGTGTCGCGATAGTCGATCACCTCGTCGGCGCCGATATCGCGCAGGAACGCGTGGTTCGGCGCGCTGGCGGTGCCGATGACGTACGCCCCGCGCGCTTTGGCGATCTGAACCGCGAAGTGGCCGACGCCGCCCGCTGCCGCATGGATCAGTACGCGTTGCCCGGGGCTGATCCCGGCGGTGTCGACCAGCGCCTGCCAGGCGGTGAGCGCGGCGAGCGGGATCGCCGCCGCCTGTGTGTGGTCGAGCGCGGCCGGTTTGGGGGCGAAGGCGCGGGCGGGGCCGACGACGTATTCGGCGCAGGAACCGTGGCCGTACGGGTAAGGGAGCATGCCGAACACCTCGTCGCCGGGACGGAACAGGGTGACGCCGATGCCGGTGGCCGCGACCTGGCCGGAGACGTCCCAGCCGAGGACGAACGGCGGCTCGGGAAGGAACAGTCCCGCGGTGGCGCGGTGGCGCCAGTCGGTCGGGTTGAGCCCGGCCGCGCGGACCCGGACCAGGATCTGGCCGGGGCCGGCCACCGGCTGCGGCAGTTTCACTTCGGTGAGCACCTCGGGTCCGCCGAGGGTCTGCTGGCTGATCGCGCGCATGGTCGCGGTGCTGTCGATTTCGGTCACGGCTGTCAGCCTGCCGGTATCCGACGGCAAAGAAAATGGCACGATTGCCATTCTTCGATATGATCATGCCATGGATTCGACGGCGCCTCATCGAGTGGTGGTGTTGGCGCTGGCGGGGGTCTACCCCTTCGAACTCGGTATCCCGAATCGGGTGTTCGGCAGTGCGGCAGGTAGATACGAGGTGATCACCTGCTCGGTCGACGGTCGTCCGGTGCGCAGCGCCGCCGATTTCGACATCGCGGTGGCCCACGACAGCCGCGCCTTGCGGAACGCGGACACCGTGGTGCTGCCCGCCTGCGACATCACGACGGCTCTCACCGGCACGCTGCCGCAGCCGGTGCTCGACGCGTTCGCGCTGATTCCGGCGGGGGCCAGGATCGTCGCGATCTGCACCGGTGCCTTCATCGCCGCGGCCGCAGGGCTGCTCGATGATCGACCGGCCACGACGCACTGGAATCAGGCCGGTCTGTTCCGGCGCACCTTCCCGCGGGTCCGCCTCGACCCGGACGTGCTCTATGTCGATGACGGGGACGTCCTCACGTCGGCGGGCGCCGCGGCAGGACTGGACGTCTGCCTGCATCTGGTGCGGCGCGATCACGGCAGCGCTGTCGCGAACGCGGTCGCGCGCCGTTGCGTCGTTCCCCCGTGGCGCGACGGCGGCCAAGCGCAATACATCGAGCAACCCGTGCCGCCCGAGACGTCGGCTGGGACCGCCGCGGTCCGGCAATGGGCCCTGGAGAACCTGCGCCATCCGCTGACCGTCGATGAACTGGCAGCCCGCGCCCGGATGAGTAAACGAACCTTCGCCCGGCGCTTCCGTGACGAGGTCGGCATGAGCCCGGGACGGTGGCTGATCCAGCAGCGGGTCTTCCGCGCCAGGCACCTGCTGGAAACCACCGACCTGACCGTCGATCGCATCGCGGGCGAGGTCGGCTTCGCCACCGGGACTTCGTTGCGTCAACATCTGGCCGACGCGATCGGCGTGTCACCGCAGGCTTATCGGCGTACGTTCCGTGCACGAGCAGGCGCCGCGGCGAGCTGAACGCCGGTGCGCCGACCGGTTCAGTCGGCGGCCGTGACGGGCAGACCCACGCGGCCTGCGATCCACGGCAGCGACGAGGTGAACGCTGCCGAAGCGAACTGCCAGGTGTGGCCGCCCTGGGTGGTGTAGACGGTGCAATCGATGCCGACCGCGCGTCCCGCGGCGCAGAGTTTGTCGGCGGCTCCGACCTCACCGGAATCGGGTATCCCGTCGCGGCCGCCGAGGCCCGCGCGGTCGTCGTCTGGAACGGGCGCGCGCCTCGTCCCCCCGCCGGAGCGTTGTGCGGGGACGAGGTCGTCGAACAGGCCGGCGACGCCGCTATAGGGACCGTGCGCGGCCATGACGGTCAGCGGGTCGAACGCGGCCCATGCGGCGGAGTCACCGCCGAAGAGCCGGGCGATGGTCTGCTCCTTGGTGCCGGACGACGGCCCGAGGTCACCGGCGATGTCGACGAAGGTGTGGACCAGATCGGGGTGCATGACCGCGAGGTCCACCGCGCAGGTGCCGCCCATGGACCAGCCGACCACCGCCCAATTCGCGGGATCGGCCGCGGCGCCGAAACGCGATTCGACATAGGCGGGCACGTCCTCGGTCAGATGGTCGGCGGCGTCGCCGCGAGGGCCGTCGACGCATTCGGTGTCGTTGTTGAAGCTGCCGCTGGAGTCGACGAAGACGAGGATCGGCGCGCGTCCGCCGTTGGCCTTGGTGAAGCTGTCCAGGGCGGGCATGATCTGGCCACTGCGGATCCAGTCCGCCGGCGTGTTGAACTCGCCGCCGATCATCATTACCACCGGCAGAGCGGGCGGGGTCGGTCCGGCGAACCACGCGGGTGGCAGGTAGACGTATTCGGTGCGATGCGGGAATCCGCTGCCCGCGTCGGGAATGCGCACCGGCACCAGTTTGCCGTCGGTAACGGCGGTGTTCCGCAGGCCGGGCAACGCCGAGAGGTCGGTTTCGTGCGGGAGCGGACCCGCGGTGACCGCGCCCCAGGCGGCCTGCACGGTGGGGTAGTAGCCGACCCACTGGTTCAGCACGATTCCGGTGCTCACCAGGGTCAGCGGGATGGCGAGGACCGCGATCCCGCGCCGCCACCAGCGTGCGCCCGGCCAGCCGACGACCGCGACGGCGCTGGCGACGGCGGTCGCGCCGACCCACGCCCACAATCGGGTGGGCGCCGGATCGGAGGCCAATCCCTCGTCGGCCACGTACCACGCGGCGCCCAGCGATCCCGCGACGCCGAGCGCCACGCAAACCGGCAGCTGGATCAGCCACCACTGTCTGCCGCGCCGAGCGACGGCGAGCAGCACGACCACCGCGGCGAGGAGCGCGACGGTCACCGGCAGCCAGCCGTGCAGCAGTGAGATCCCGTGGTGGAAGGTGTGCTGCTGGTTCGAGGCCGGACTCGCCGGGGGAACCTGCGGTGGCGCCGGAGACGTGGGCGCGGCGAGTATCGGCACGTCCGGCATTGTGCAGGCGGTTGCTCGAGAGACGCTGTGAATCGGCTCAGGTCCTCCTGTGCGACCGGCCCGAAATGTTGTCGTGCCGTCCGGGGTGCGCGAGGAGAATGCGAGCATGGTCGAACTGGTGCTGGTGCGCGGCGACATCACCGAACAGGAGGTCGACGCGGTGGTCAACGCGGCGAATTCGTCGCTGCTCGGCGGCGGGGGAGTGGACGGAGCGATCCACCGGCGCGGCGGCCCGGAAATCCTGGCGGAATGCCGCCGATTGCGGGCGTCCCACTACGGCGCGGGACTTGCCACCGGAGCGGCGGTGGCCACCACGGCGGGTCGGCTTCCCGCGCGGTGGGTCATCCACACCGTCGGGCCGGTGTGGTCGGACGTCGAGGACCGCTCCGCTCTGCTGGCCTCCTGTTATCGCGAATCCCTGCGTGTGGCGGACGAATTGGGGGCGCGCACGGTCGCCTTCCCGGCGATCTCGACCGGGATCTTCGGCTGGCCGATGGACGACGGGGCGCGAATCGCTGTCGACACGGTTCGTACGACCGAGACGGCGGTATCGGAGGCGCGATTCGTTCTCTTCGACGAACGGGCTCACGGTGCGTTCGCGCGGCAGGTCTGCGGGACTTGAGACCTCCTGCGCCGGCAGCCGCCGTGTCGTCACGGGTACGACAGGTCCGCAGCACCGGTGGGCCGAACTTGTCGGTCCCCGCTGACATAGTCGGCGTGTGTCGTTCAGTACTCGCATCGAAATCCGGGTCTCCGACCTGGATCCCCAGTTGCACGTCACCGGCGCGGCCTACCACCAATTCGCCGATCACGCCCGTTTCGCCTGTGTTCAGGCGGCGGGCGTGTCGGTGGACGAGCTGATCGCCTCCGGGCTCGGGCCGGTCAACTTGGAGACCGTGCTCCGCTTCCAGCGCGAACTCCGCGGTGGCGACACCGTGGACGTCTCGTGCGCCTGGCAGTGGGGAGACGGCAAGACCTATCGTGTCGAGCACGTCCTGACCCGCGCCGACGGCGTGGTGGCCGCGACGGTGACCAATGTCAGTGGCTTGCTCGATCTGGCGGCGCGGCGCCTCGTGGCCGATCCTGCGCGGCAGTGGGCGGCACGCGCGAACCGTCCGGAGTTGCTGGGGTTGCCGGGCGCCGCGCGGGAAGCGGCGGTTGTCGGCGAATAGCCCGGGGCTGTGTCGCTGGACGGCGAAAGGCGAAGCCTCCGCTAGACTCTCGAACAGTTGTTCGTGTCTGCGAGAGGGGTTGTCGTGCGGGTGATGGGCGTCGACCCCGGACTCACTCGCTGCGGCCTCAGCATCGTGGAGGGCGGATCGGGGCGGAAGGTCACCGCCGTGGACGTCGATGTGGTCCGCACTCCCGGCGATATGGATCTGGCGCAGCGCCTGCTCGCGGTCGCGGACGCAGCCGAACGCTGGATGGACATCCACGAGCCGGGGGCCGTCGCCATCGAACGCGTCTTCGCTCAGCACAATGTCCGTACCGCCATGGGCACCGCGCAGGCGGGCGGCGTGATCGCGCTGGCCGCCGCGCGCCGGGGAATCCCGGTCGCGTTCCACACACCCAGCGAGGTGAAGGCCGCGGTGACCGGCAACGGCACCGCGGACAAGAGGCAGGTGACCGCCATGGTCACCCGTATCCTCGGGCTGCCGTCCGCGCCGAAACCGGCGGACGCGGCGGATGCGCTGGCGCTGGCGATCTGCCATTGTTGGCGAGCGCCGCTGCTGGAGCGGATGGCGGCGGCGGAGGCCAAGGCGGCCGCGGCGCAGCGCCGATACCGGGAGCGGCTGGCCGAACAACGGAAGGCGGTGCACGGGTGATCGCGTCGGTACGCGGTGAAGTGCTGGAAATCGCCCTCGACCACACGGTGATCGAGGCGGCAGGCGTCGGCTACCGGCTCAATGCCACTCCGTCCACCCTGGCCGGGCTCACCCGAGGCGAGGAAACCCGGCTCTACACCGCGATGATCGTCCGCGAGGACTCGATGACCCTCTACGGTTTCGCCGACACCGAGGCCCGCGACCTGTTCGGCCTGTTGCAGACCGTTTCGGGCGTCGGGCCTCGCCTGGCCATGGCGGTGCTGGCCGTACTCGAACCCGAAGCGCTGCGCAAAGCGCTGGCCGAGAGCAACGTGGCGGCACTGACCCGGGTCCCCGGCATCGGCAAGCGCGGCGCCGAGCGCATGGTGGTGGAACTGCGCGACAAGGTGAATCTCGTTCCCGTGCCTGCCGGCCCGCCCGGATCCGCGCCCGCCGCGGTGGTCACCCCCGTGCGTGACCAGGTCACCGAAGCGCTCGTCGGCCTCGGTTTCGCCGTCAGACAGGCCGAACAGGCGATCGACGCGGTGCTGGCGGAACAGCCCGCCGCCGACACCTCCGCCGCCCTCCGGGCGGCGCTCGGCCTGCTCGGCAAGAACCGGTAAGGCGTCATGGATCATCCTGAGGAACCCACCGAATCGCAGGTCAGCGCAAACTATCTGAAGTCCGACGGCGAGATCGAGGCGAGTCTGCGCCCGAAGTCGCTGGACGACTTCATCGGGCAACCCCGTGTCCGCGAACAGCTCGCGCTGGTGTTGCGCGGCGCCAAACAGCGCGGCGGCACACCGGATCACGTCCTGCTGTCCGGGCCGCCGGGTCTGGGCAAGACCAGCATGGCGATGATCATCGCGGCCGAGCTCGGCACCGCGCTGCGGATCACGTCGGGTCCCGCGCTGGAGCGGGCCGGAGACCTCGCCGCCATGCTCAGCAACCTGGTCGAGGGCGACGTACTGTTCATCGACGAGATCCACCGGATGGCGCGCCCCGCCGAGGAGATGCTCTACCTGGCGATGGAGGACTTCCGGGTGGACGTCGTCGTCGGCAAGGGGCCGGGGGCGACCTCCATTCCCCTGGATATCGCACCGTTCACCCTGGTCGGGGCCACCACCAGATCCGGAGCGCTGACCGGTCCGCTGCGCGACCGTTTCGGTTTCACCGGGCACATGGACTTCTACGAACCCGGCGAATTGCTGCGCATCTTGCAACGGTCGGCACACATCCTCGGTGTCGTCATCGAGGAGGAGGCGGCAGCCGAGATCGCGGGCCGCTCACGCGGCACGCCCCGTATCGCCAATCGCTTGCTGCGCCGTGTGCGCGACTACGCGGAGGTGCGTGCCGACGGCCGGATCACCCGCCCCATCGCCCAGGCCGCGCTGGAGGTCTACGACGTGGACGTGCTCGGTCTCGACCGGCTCGACCGCGCGGTGCTCGGCGCGCTCGTGCGCAGTTTCGGCGGTGGCCCGGTGGGGGTGTCCACCTTGGCTGTGGCGGTCGGGGAGGAGGCCGCGACCGTGGAAGAGGTCTGCGAACCGTTCCTGGTTCGCGCGGGCATGGTCGCGCGCACACCCCGCGGCCGGGTCGCCACCGCCGCCGCGTGGGAGCATCTCGGTCTCGTTCCGCCGCCCGACCTGGTGTTCGGTTCCATCGAAGTGCGCGGTCGCGAGCCGCACCCCACGCTCGACCTGTTCGAATGAGCCGCGCGCTCGGGTGATCGCCGCCGCGGTGGCGGGTCAGCGGCGATGGCGCAGGGCGGCGGCGACCAAGTCGCGGAAAGCGTCGACCTCGTCGCGCTGGTAGCCGCGAGTGCCGAGGCGGGCCTCGGTGAAGCGGACGGCCTCGACGTCGGTGAGGGTGAGGCTGCCCGGCCCGCCGTGCGCGAGGGTCGCGGCGACCAGATCGAGGAACGCGCCGACCTCTTCCTCGTTGTATCCGCGCCTGCCCACCGGGGCCTGGCTGAATCGCATGCGCTGCACATCGTCGAAGGTGAGCATGGCGTGGCCGTTGCCGTTCGCGGCGGGCACCGGACGGACGCCGCGCTGCCGGAACTCCAGTTCCGCGCGCAGTTGGTCGAGATACTCGTCGACCTGGTCGGCGCGGTAGCCGCGCTGGCCGAGCCGGGGCGCGCCGAAACCGACATGCCGCAGATCGTCGGCGGCGAGAACGCCGTGCCCGGCCAGCGTCGCGGCGACGAGTTCGAGGAAGGCATCCACCTCATCCGCGTGATAGCCGCGATGCCCGAGCGTCGGGGTCGCGAAACGGGTGCGGCGCACGTCCTCCGGAGTCACGGGCGACATTCTGTCAGGCTCGGCGCGTCCGGCCGATCGGAAGGGAAACTTCGCGATTCCCTGGCCTTTTGCGAACAAGGGCCGTCCCCCTGGCGAAAGCGTCGGATCAGTGCGCCTCACCCTAGCGCCGGTGGCGGTGTCAGGGGGATTGCCGAGGTGCTCAGTCCTTGCGCACGCCGTCCACGAGCAGGCGGCGGATCGCCTGGTTCAGCCCCGCGATCGCGGCCTCGTCGGGTTCGCGCAGTGAGTAGACGATGCCCCCGATCAGCATGCCGGTCACCGCGCGCGCGGTGTTCGACGTGTCCAGGTCGGCGCGCAGGTAGCCCTGCTCGACACCGTGGTCGAGATAGCCCGCGGTCAGCGCGTCGGCGGTGTCGAGCAATCCGTACAGCCGCTGGGTGAGTTCGTCATCGATGCCGGTGGCGTGGAACAGCAACAGCTGGGCGACCCGGCGATCGGTCAGCAGGATTTCGGTGAGGGCCACCCCGATCCGGTCGATCTGGGCGCGGTATTCGTCGAGGGTGGCGGCGGCGTCCGGGGCGTTCTCGGTGCCGAGGGCGGCGATGATGCGCGCGGCGAGGTCATCGATGACGTGGTCGATGATCTCGCGCTTGTTGCTGAAGTAGCGGTAGAAGGTGCCGTGACCGATGCCGAGCTGGCCCGCGATGTCGGCGATGCCGGTGGCGTGATAGCCCTTCTCCGCGAAACAGACGAAGGCGGTGTCGATGATCTCTTGGCGCAGTTCGGCTTTCCGTCGCTCGGCACGCGTGGATGGCTTCGTCACCTTCCCGATGATACAGTCATCACAAACGGAATGATGTGTCATTCCGTGATATGTGGTTCAGCTAGCAGGAGGTTCGGTGTGGCGCCTCAATACGACGCGGTCGTGGTCGGTGCGGGGTTCGGCGGTATGGGGGCCGGTATTCAGCTCGATCGGCTCGGCCTGAGCAATTACGTCATCCTCGAACGCGAGGACGACCTGGGCGGCACCTGGCACGTCAACCACTATCCGGGTCTCGCGGTCGACATCGCCTCGGTCACCTACTCCTACTCGTTCGAGCCGAATCCGCACTGGTCGCGGCTGTTCGCGCCGGGCGAGGAGCTGAAGAAGTACGCCGCGCACGTCGCCGACAAGTACGGCCTGCGCCGGCGCATGCGCTTCGGCACCGTCGTCGACGGCGCGCGCTGGGACGAAGAGCGGCAACACTGGGTGGTCTCGATCGCGGGCGGGGAAACCGTCACGGGCCGATACCTGCTGACGGCGACGGGATTCCTGTCCCAGCCCTATACTCCGCCGTTCCCCGGCATCGACTCGTTCGCGGGCAAGATCATCCACACCACCGCCTGGGAGGACGACTTCGACCTCACCGGACGCACGGCCGCGATCATCGGCACCGGCGCCACCGCCGTGCAGCTGGTGCCCGAGGTGGCCAAGAAGGCGCGGGCGCTCACGGTGTTCCAGCGCACCCCGATCTGGGTGGTGCCGAAGGTCGACACCGCGATTCCCGCCCCGGTGCGCAAGCTGTTCGAACGGGTTCCCGCCACGCAGAAGGCCGCGCGGCTGGTCAACACCAGCCTGCTGGAGGCGCTGATGTTGGTCGGGGTGCTGCACTTCAAGCAGGCCAAGCTGCTGAACAAGGGGGCGGGAGCGCTGGCCAAGGCGCACCTGCGGGCGTCCGTGCGCGACAAGGAGACGCGCAGGCAGCTGACACCGCACTACGATTTCGGGTGCAAGCGGCCGACCTTCTCCAACCACTACTTCACCACGTTCAACCAGCCGCACGTGCGCCTGGAGACGAATTCGATCGACCACATCGAGCCGGACGGCATCGTGACCGCCGGCGGGCACAAGACCGAGATCGACACCCTGATCCTGGCCACCGGCTTCAATCTGTGGGACGTGAACTTCCCGGCCATCGAGATCATCGGCCGGGACGGGGTGAACCTCGGAAAGTTCTGGCGGGACAACCGTTTCCAAGCCTACGAGGGCATCACTGTGCCGAAGTTCCCCAACTTCCTCAGCCTCAACAGCCCGTACTCCTACAGCGGCCTGTCCTACTTCACCACCATCGAAGCCCAGATGAAGCACATGGGCAGATTGTTCGGCGAGTTGCGCCGCAGGGGCGAGACCACCTTCGAGGTCAGCGAGCAGGCCAACGCCGCGTTCCTGGACCGGGTGACCGACAAGCTGGGCTCCTCGGTCTTCTACGGCGGCGACTGCGCCACCGCGCGCAGCTACTACTTCAACCAGCACGGTGAGGCCGCCCTGCTGCGGCCCACCAGCACACTGAACGCCCATCGCGAAGCGGTCGCCTTCCCGCTGGAGGACTACGTCTACGGCAAGACCGCCTGACACCGTTACCTCGGCTCGCCCGCCGGAGCGTGTCCCGGCGGGCGAGCCGGTGTGCGATCTGGGCCGTTGTAGCTGCCCAGCGGGCGTGCGGGTGTGGCACCCGCGCAGCGAACTGGCAGACTGTGTGGGTACTTGCCCATCCCACCCACGACACTAGGGACTGACTTCGACGATGGAACTGCTGTTTCCGCTGCTACTGGTAGCCCTGCTCGTGCCGATGTTCCTCGGTGTCCGCCGTCAGAAGCGGGAAGCCGAGAAGGTCACCCAGATGCAGGACAGCCTGAAGATCGGCGATCAGGTCGTCACCACGTCGGGTCTGTACGGCACCGTGGTCGAACTCGACGACACCACGGTCGACCTCGAGATCGCCGAGGACGTGGTCACCACGTGGCTGCGCCAGGCCATCCGTGAGGTGCGCACCGACGACCAGGTGAGCACCGAGGAGACCGGCTCGGAGACCACCGGCTCGGACACCACCGAGGCCGTCGAGGAATCCGCCGAGCAGACCGAGACCCGCCTGACCAAGGACTGATCGTTCCGGTTGTGCCCCGGCTCGCCGGATGTCGCCGCGGCCGTCCGTCCGCGCACCCGGCGGCGCTGGTGCACGTCCGCATGTTCCATCCTCGACTTCCCGCCTAGGAGATGACGTACTGTGCCACCTTCCCAGGGATCGGCGCACCCGCTGCGGCTGCTCGGTGTCTATGCCGCGCTGCTGGCCGTGATCTATGCGCTGGTGTTCTTCACCGGTGACAAGTCCCCGACACCCAAGCTCGGTATCGACCTGCAGGGCGGCACCCGCGTCACGCTGTCCGCGCGCACGCCGGACGGCAGCAAGCCGAGCCAGGACAGCCTGAAGAAGGCGCAGGACATCATCGAGAACCGGGTCAACGGCCTCGGTGTCGGCGGATCCGAGGTCGTCATCGACGGCGACAATATCGTGATCACCGTGCCCGGCGACGACGGGCAGCAGGCGCGCGCGCTGGCGACCACGGCCAAGCTCTACATCCGTCCCGTGCTGCAGGCCGTGCCCGCGGCGGGACGCGGAGCGACCCCGCAGACCGCGCCGGGCACCCAGCCCGCGCCCGCCGCGCAGCCGACGACGCCGGAGACCACGCAGCCCGCCGCGCCGGAGACCACCGAGCCCGCGCCCGCCCCGCAGCAGCGCGTGTTCCCCGCTCAGCAGCCGACGCAGCCACCCACGAATCCCGGTCTGGAGCCCACCGAAGAGTCGACCAAGGAGATCCAGGCGGCCAAGGCCCTGCGCCAGAGCACCGACCAGTCGGTGCAGCAGGCCGCGCTGGCCACCATGGACTGTGGAAAGGCCGATCCGCTCGCGGGCAACGACGACCCGGCCCTTCCGCTGGTGACCTGCTCGACCGACGGCACCGAGGTCTTCCTGCTGGACAAGAGCCGCATCGACGGCCAGGAGATCAAGGACGCCACCTCGGGCCTGAACCAGCAGCAGGCCAGGCACGAGGTCTACTTGGACTTCAAGTCCGGCGGCAGTGACGCGTGGGCGTCGCTCACCGGTGAGTACGTCTACAAGCGGGTCGCGTTCGTGCTCGACTCGAAGGTGGTCAGCGCACCAGTCGTGCAGCAGGGCCCGCAGCAGGGTGGCCGCACCCAGATCTCCGGCAACTTCACCGCGACGTCGGCGAAGGAACTGGCGAACACGCTGAAGTACGGCTCGCTGCCGCTGTCGTTCCAGACCTCGGAAGCCGAGACGGTGTCCGCCACGCTCGGCCTGTCCTCGCTGAAAGCGGGCCTGCTCGCCGGCGCGGTCGGCCTGCTGGTGGTGCTGCTGTACTGCCTCCTGTACTACCGGATGCTCGGATTCGTCACCGGTCTGTCGCTGGTGGCATCGGGATTCGCGGTGTACGGCATCATGGTGCTGCTCGGGCGCTGGATCGGGTTCACGCTCGACCTCGCGGGCATCGCCGGTCTGATCATCGGTATCGGTATGACCGCCGACTCGTTCGTGGTGTTCTTCGAGCGCATCAAGGACGAGATGCGCGAGGGCCGCAGCTTCCGTTCCGCCGCTCCGCGCGGCTGGCAGCGTGCCCGCCGGACCATCCTGTCCGGCAACGCGGTCAGCTTCATCGCCGCGGCGGTGCTCTACATCCTGGCCGTCGGACAGGTCAAGGGCTTCGCGTTCACCCTCGGTCTCACCACGATCCTCGACGTGGTCGTGGTGTTCCTGGTCACCTCGCCGCTGGTGCTGCTCGCTTCGCGGACGGCGTTCTGGTCCAAGCCGTCGGTGAACGGCCTCGGCGCGATCCAGCAGGTCGCCCGCGAGCGGAAGGCGGCCGAGGCCGCACTCGGGAAGGCGTGAGGACGATGACCAACAGCCACACCACCCCGTCGCTCGACAAGACGAGCGCCACCGAGATCACCGACGTGTTCGCGGCGGTCGGCGACGCGCAGACCCCCAAGCACGGCTTCTTCAACCGCCTCTACACCGGCACCGGCGCGATCGACGTGATCGGCAAACGCCGGATGTGGTACATCATCACCGCCGCGATCGTGCTCGTCTCGCTGGGCAGCATCATCTTCCGCGGCTTCAACTTCGGCATCGACTTCGAGGGCGGTTCGCGCATCCAGTTCCCGGCGGGGAACGCGACCACCAGCGCGGTGGAGGATGTCTACCGCGGCGCGATCGGCACCGACCCGGTCTCGGTGCAGACCGTCGGCGCGGGCGGATCGGCCACCATGCTGATCCGGTCCGAGGCGCTGAACCAGAAGCAGGTCGAGGCGCTCAACAGCGCGCTGTTCGCCGAGTTCCAGCCGAAGGACAAGTCCGGCAACCCGAGCCGGGCCGCGATCAGCACCTCCGACGTCAGCGAGACCTGGGGCAGCCAGATCACGCGCAAGGCGATCATCGCGCTCGCGGTGTTCCTCGTGCTCGTCGCGGGCTATATCGCGATCCGCTACGAGGCGCACATGGCCATCGCGGCGCTGGCGGCGCTGGCCTTCGACGTCACGGTCACCGCGGGCGTGTACTCACTGGTCGGGTTCGAGGTCACCCCGGCGACCGTGATCGGCATCCTGACCATTCTCGGCTTCTCGCTCTACGACTCCGTCGTCGTGTTCGACAAGGTGGAGGAGAACACCCACGGTATCCTGCACCTGACTCGGCGCACCTACGGCGAACAGGCCAACCTCGCGGTGAACCAGACGCTCATGCGCTCGATCAACACCGCCTTGATCGGCATCCTGCCGATCGTCGGGCTGATGGTGATCGCGGTGTGGATGCTGGGCGTCGGCACCCTGAAGGATTTGGCGCTGGTACAGCTGGTGGGTCTGCTGGTCGGCACGTACTCCTCGATCTTCTTCGCTACTCCGCTGCTGGTCTCGATCAAGGAACGCTGGGGGCCCGTGGCGGCGCACACGAAGAAGGTTCTGGCCAAGCGGGCCGGCGCGGCGAGCGCCCGTGCGGGCGTCGCGGCGGAGCGCCGCGCGAGCGTGGCAGCCGGGCGGGACTACGAAGAGGCGCCGCGCAAGCAGCGCGCGGCCGGGCAGGCGCCGCGACCCGGCGCGCGCCCGAGCGGCAAACGGCACAAGAGGCGGAACTGACACCAGGCAAGGGGTTTCATGCGACAGCCACGCAGTGCGGTACGACTGATCGGAGCGCTCGCTGCGGGGACGCTGGCCGCCGGGCTGATGGTCGGCTGCTCCAGCAAGAATCAGGTGCCCTCCATCGGCTACGCGACCGATGCCACCATCGCCACCTATAACGGCGCCAGCTCGCTCGGGGCGAGTTCCGGGTCCTCCGCGGTGTTCTCCCGGGTACTGACCGGCTTCTTCTACACCGGTCCGGACGGCCAGCAGGTCGCCGACACCGACTTCGGGACCGCCAAGGAGGTGCCGGGCGAGTCGCAGACCATCCAGTACCGCCTCAATCCCGACGGCGTGTACTCCGACGGTGTGCCGACCTCCTGCGACGACTTGGTCCTTGCTTGGGCCGCCCGCAGCGGGCGGTACACCAAACCCGGTGATCGGGGCCCCGTTCCGCTGTTCGACGCCGCGAGCACCAGCGGCTACGACGCCATCGAGCGGGTCGACTGCCAGCCCGGCTCGCGGGATGCCACGGTGGTGTTCCGGCCCGGCAGGCGGTACCTGCCGTGGCGAAACCTGTTCGCGGCTGGTGAGCTGATGCCCGCGCACGTCGCGGCCCAAGTGGCGAACGTGCCCAACGTGGTGTCGGCGTTGCAGACCGGCGATCCGAACGCCCTCGGCAGGATCGCGGAGTTCTGGAACACCGGATGGACCATTCCGGCCGACGGACGGCTCGACCTGTCGCGGTTCCCCTCGTCGGGGCCCTACCGCATCGAATCCTTCGGCAGCGAAGACGGTTTGGTGCTGGTGGCCAACGAGCGCTGGTGGGGAAACAAACCGGCGACCGGGCGGATCGTGGTGTGGCCGAAGACCTTCGACTTGAAGAAGAAGGTCGGCGACAACGCCGTCGGCGTGCTCGACGTCGGTGCGCACTCGGTGAAGGACCTGAATCTGAACGGATTCTCGGTGCAGACCCTGCCCGGCCGCGGCGCCGAGCAGTTGACGCTGTCCACCGGCGGGGTATTCGCCTCGGTCGAGGCGCGCCGGGCGTTCGCGCTGTGCCTGCCGCGCCAGACGCTGTTCGACAAGCTCGGGAAGGTGCCGGACGCACCCAAGGCCGGGCTCGGCTCCGGACCGCTGAACGCGCATATCCTGCAACAGGATTCACTGCTCTACCCGGCGGTCATCGGCGCGTCGAACAAATATTCCGGCGGTGACGTGGCGAACGCGACCAGGGCCGTCGCCGCCTCCGGCGCCCCGAATCCCACCGTCCGGATCGGCTACGCGGGTCCGGACGACCGGCGCGCGCAGACGGTCACCATGATCGCCGAGGCCTGCAAACCCGCGGGTATCACCGTGGTGGACGCCGCAGCGCCCGATTTCACTCCCGCCCGGCTCACCGAGGGCAAGGTCGACGCCGTCCTCGGCAGCACCGCGTCGGCCCCCGGTCCGGCGGGCTCGATCGGGGGAGTGGCCGCGACCAGCGCGTTGCGCACCGGTAACGGTCTCAATTTCGGACGGTACGGCAACGGCCGTTACGATGCGATCACCGATCAGCTCGGGGCCGACGACAGTTCGGCCGCACAGCTGAATCTGCTCACCGAGGCCGAGAACCTGCTGTGGGCGGAGCTGCCGAGCATTCCGTTGTTCGCCACCCCGCGCACGATCGCCTTCGGCAAGGGGTTGCGCAACGGGATCGCCGCCCCCAACCAGGCCGGAACCGGCTGGAACATGGACCGGTGGGTGCTCGAGCGGTGATAGACGGTGTGGGTGATGTGATCATGGAGAGGTGTCGATGAGCAAGCACGCGGCGATCGAGTCCGAGAATGTAGCCGCCGAACGGACCACCAGAGCCGCCGAGGTGGTCGACCGTTTGACCCGTTGGCACGACGACTTCCCCACGCCCGGTGTACGTTTCGCGGATCTCACCCCGGTGTTCGCCGACGCCGAGGGCTTCCGCGCCGTGGTCGATTGCCTGGCCGCGTGCGCGCCCGACGCCGATCTGGTTGCCGGCGTCGACGCCCGTGGCTTCCTGCTCGGTGCGGGTGTCGCCGCGTCCCTCGGCACCGGCGTGCTCGCCGTCCGCAAAGCGGGCAAACTGCCGCCGCCGGTGATCAGCCGCGAGTACAGCCTCGAATACGGCACCGCCGCGCTGGAGATTCCCGCGGACGGCCTCGACCTGACCGGCCGTCGCGTTCTGTTGCTGGACGACGTCCTCGCCACCGGCGGCACGCTCGCCGCCGCGGCCGAGCTCTTCAAGCAGGCGGGCGCCGAAGTGGCCGCCGCCGCGGTGGTGCTGGAACTCGGCTTCCTTGGCGGGCGCGCCCGGCAGGGCGACTACCCGCTGACCTCGATCGTTCAGCTCTGAGCCGACACCGGCCGTGCGCGGGGGCCGCCCGCGGGGAGCCGCTCGCAGCCTAATTCTGTTGCTCGCCACCGCGGCGACTGTCAGGATCGCGGCATGCGACCTGAGGAGCCGCCGCGCCGGATCCGGGCGGTCTACGACGAGCGGACGATCGTCGTCTATCAGGCCTACTCCCCGGAGATCGCCGAACCCGCCGTTGCCGCTGGGACTTTCGTCGAGCCGTTTCGCCGGGAGCGGATGACGTGGATCAAGCCCTCGTTCCTGTGGATGATGTATCGCTGCGGGTGGGCGAGCAAGCCCGGCCAGGAGCGGGTCTTGGCGGTGACGATCACCCGTGCCGGGTTCGAATGGGCACTGGCGCATGCCTGCCTCAGCCATTACGACCGGAAGCTCCACCCGGATCGTGAGGTGTGGGCCGAGCGGTTGCGGGCGAGTCCGGTACGCGTCCAGTGGGATCCGGAACGTGACCACGCGCATCGTCCGCTGGCGTACCGCTCCCTGCAAGTGGGCTTGGGCGGTATCGCCGTGGGGCATTTCCTCGACCGCTGGATCACCGGGATCCGTGATGTCACCGGGGAAGCGCGGCAGCTGCGGCAGTTGGTAGCGGACGGGAAGCTGGAGGCGGCGACTCGGGCCCTTCCCGAGGAGCGCCCCTATCCGTTGCCCGCGGCCGTCGCCGCCGCCATCGGCGCGTCGTCCTGACGAACCGTGTGATCCGAATCGCACTGGCGCATCTGCCGAAGTTGTGATTAACCTGTAGAGGTCTTATTTCCGTTGATCGGAGTTCTGCCGTTGCTCATTTGAGGTAGCCACCGTGCGGCCCACATTCGCGCGCCGTGTCTCGTCGCAACCTCTGGGAGCTGGCATGACCAATCTGTCTTTTTCCGATCTCACTTTCGGCTGGCCGGACGGCACCCCCGTTTTCGAGGGCCTCGACGCTGTGCTCGGGCCCGGTCACATCGGCCTGGTCGGCGGGAACGGTGCGGGTAAATCCACTTTGCTGCGGTTGATCGCGGGGGAGTTGAAGCCCGTTCGCGGGTCCGTCACGGTCGCCGGGCATCTCGGGTATCTGCGCCAGGACCTCGGTCTGGGCTTGGGGCAGCGCGTCGACGCGGTGCTGGGCATCGCGGAGGTGCGAAAAGCCTTGCACCGCATCGAATCCGGAGTCGGCAGCGAGGCCGACTTCGACTCGGTCGGCAACCAGTGGGATGTCGAGGAGCGGGCGTTGGCGCTGCTGGCCCGGCTCGGCCTGCACTATGTCGCCGACTCGGTGGAGCATCTCGATCGCACGCTCGACACCCTGTCCGGCGGCGAGACGGTGCTGCTCGGACTGGTCGCCGAGCTGCTCGCCGAGCCCGACGTGCTGTTGCTGGACGAACCGACGAACAACCTGGATCGGGTGGCTCGCGCGCGGCTCTACGAGGTGATCGGCCAATTCTCCGGCACGGTGCTCACGGTCAGCCACGACCGTGCGCTCCTGGATCGGATGGCGACCATCGCGGAGCTGCGCCACGGCGAACTCCGGTTGTTCGGCGGCAATTTCAGCGAATACGAGCGGATCGTCGCCGCCGAGCAGGAGGCCGCCCGCGCCGCGATCCGGGACGCGCGCAGCGATGTCCGCAAGCAGGCACGCGAACTCGTCGAGGCGCGCATCAAACTGGACCGCAGGCAGCGGTACGGGCAGAAGATGTGGGACCAGAAGCGGGAGCCGAAAATCGTGATGGGCGAACGCAAACGGCAGGCGCAGGTGTCCGCGGGCAAGTTGCGCAACAACCACATCGAAAAGTTGGACTCCGCCAAGGAACAGCTCGAGCAGGCCAAGGAGTTGTTGCGCGACGATCGGGAGATCCGGGTGGAGTTGCCCGACACGCGGCTGTATCCCGGTCAGGACGTCATCGAGCTGGACGGAGTCGAGCTGGCGTGCGGGCCGACGGTGGCGTTGCGGGTGTCCGGTCCGGAGCGGATCGCGTTGACCGGCCGCAACGGCGTCGGCAAGACGACGCTGCTGCGGCGCATCGTCGAGGAGGGGCCGAAGGTGCCGTGGCGGATGCTGCCGCAGCGCTTGGACGTCTTCGACGAGCGGAAGACGGTATTCGAGAATGTCGCCTCCACCGCGCCGCACGCCTCCGCGGAGCGGATCCGGGCGCAGCTGGCCCGCTTCCTGTTCCGCGGCGCGGACGCCGACGTCGCGGCGGCGGCGCTGTCCGGCGGTGAACGGTTGCGCGCGGCGCTCGCGATGCTGCTGCTGGCCGACCCCGCGCCGCGCCTGCTGCTACTGGACGAGCCGACCAACAACCTCGACCTGCCCAGCCTGGAGCACCTCACCCAGGCGCTGGCCGGCTTCGAGGGCGCGCTGATCGTGGTCAGCCACGATCCGCGCTTCCTCGACGACATCGGGGTGACCCGGCGTCTGGAACTCACCGCGGCGGGATTGACGGAGACGCTGGTGACCTGACCCGCCGTCAGGTCAGCAGCGCCGAGAGCCGCTTCGGGGCGACGAGTCGGTAACCGTCCCGGACGATCTCGGCGACTTCGTCCCAGTCGGGTTCCACGTCCAGCCGGACGCCGATCCAGCCGCGGTGCCCGACGTAGGGCGGCACGAAGAACCGGGTGGGCTCGGCGGCGACCATTTCGGCCTGCACGCCTAGGGGAGCCGGGCACCAGATCGTCGTACCCGGCTCCCGGTGCCGGTCCTCGAGGTAGTACACGAACGCCTTCTTCGCCGCCACGAAGAAGGTGGGGGAGCCGTGGCTGGGCCGTTCGGTGCTTTCCGGCAGATCCAGGCAGATCGCGCGGATTCGGGCGAGCGGGTCCACGAGTGGGAGTCTATGTGGCCTTGGCCGCACGCCGCATGAGGCCGGGATGCTTGGACAGGCCGAGCGCCAGGCGCACCGCGAGGTAGGTGAGCGTCAGCCACGGACGTAGGTGTGGCTGCAACGTGCGGATGCGGCCTTGGTCGTCGAGCCGCAGCACCAGCGCTTCGGTCAGCCGGAACGGTCCGATCCCGGCTTCGGCCAGCAGGACGCGCCGCGCGCCGTCGCCGATCTCCTCGGTCCACCGCAAGCCGGTGAGACTGCCGTACGCGGCGGAGAGCAGCACGCGCAGGTCGTCCCGGCCGCGGAAGACCAGTCGGCCGGACAGCGGTGAGATCAATTCGGCATCGGGCGCGAGTACCCGCGCCAGCGCATCCATGTCGCCGCTTTCGGTCGCGGATCGGAACTCGGTGATGGCGTCGGACATGCTGGTCAACCCCTTCGCTCGTCGCTGATTCCGAACCTAGTTCAAGTCACTTGCAAAAAGCAATGGACTAGACTGGGCAAATGCCCAAGGCCGCTTTCTCCGACATCGTTTGCTCGATCGCGCGCACGGTCGACGCGATCGGCGAGCGCTGGACGCCGTTGATCCTGCGCGATCTGTTCGTCGGCCTGACCCGCTTCGAGGATCTGCGTCGCGACCTCGGCATCGCTTCCAATGTGCTCGCCGCTCGTCTGGAGGTGCTGCGTGAGCACGGCATCGTGGAAAAGCGGGCGTACCAATCGAATCCGGCCCGCTACGAGTATCTGCTCACCGAACGTGGCCGTGACCTGTATCCGGTCCTCGCGATGCTGCTCACCTGGGGTGACAAATGGCTCGCGGGCCCGGAAGGGCCGCCCGCCGTAGTGGTCCATCGCGAGTGCGGGCGGCCAACCTCGGGCGTGGTGGTGTGCCGGGAGTGCGGTGGGTCGCTCACCGCGGACAATGTCCGGTGGCTTTCCGGACCCGGTGGCAGGCAAGCGCCGGGAACGATGCTGATCGGGGGAGTGCTCGAAGCCACAGACGCCGCGGACTGACCGAAGTCCGGCGGTGGAGGCCGCCACGGCGCTGTCCGGAGCCCGTCCCGGTGCGGCGAACCTGAACCGGACGCCGGCGGCCATCCCGGGACTGGCGCGCACCGCCGAACGGCGTCGGGTCAAAGCGACCGGCCGGCCTGCGGCGGTGTGGGCGTTCGGCGCACCCGAGTGAATCGGAGCACCCGCCCGCGGGACGCTCGCGCGGTCGTTCCTCGAGGGCGTGCACCGGATTCGCGAGACAACGATCGAGGGCGCCGCGATACTCCGGTCAGCGGCGCGGCGCGTACATGATGACCGTGACGCCGACCAGGCAGATCGCCGCGCCGAGGTAGTCCCAGCGATCGGGGCGGAACTTGTCCACCAGCATGCCCCAGGCCAGCGAGCCCGCGACGAAGACACCGCCGTAGGCGGCCAGGATGCGGCCGAAGTTCGGGTCCGGCTGGAAGGTGGCGACAAATCCGTAGACGCCGAGCGCGAGCACGCCCGCGGCGATCCAGACGACGCCGCGCTGTTCTCGCCAGCCCTGCCACACCAGCCAGGCACCGCCGATTTCGGCGAGCGCGGCGAGGGCGAACAGCAGCAGTGAACGGGCGACGATCATGGCGGGGACGGTACTTGCTCGTGGTCCGCCGGACGTCGCGAGCCCGGCCCGACCTCGTAGACGGCGTAGGTGCGCCGCAGTACCGGGTAGGAGACGTTGCGTACCGGCACGCCGCCCTGGGTGCGGCCGAATTCGGTACCGCCATGGGCATGCCCGTGGATGGCGAGCACCGCCCCGCCCGCGTCGACCGCCTCGGCCAGATCCTGGCAACCCAGGCCGGGGTAGATCTTCGGCGGTTCCCCGGCCAGGGTGTCGACGACCGGCGCGAAATGCGTGAGCGCGATGCGAGTTTCGCAGTCGATCCGGCCGAGTGCCCGGCGTAGGCGAAGGGCGTCGACCGGACCGCGCCGCATGCGAGCGCGGTGTTCGGCGGACCCCTCGTCCGGTGTGCCGGGATGGCCGGGGAAGCCACCGCTGCCGCCCATGACTCCGGCGACGCCGAGCCGAATGCCGTTGATCTCGAGATAGATCGAAGTGCCGTCGAGTACATGGACGCCCACCGCGGTGAGCCGTGCCGCGATCAGGTCGCCCGATTCGTCGTCATGGTCGTGATTGCCGAGTACGGCGACCACCGGCACGGGAAGACTTTCGAGTTCCGCGCACAGCAGATCGGCTTGCGAGCGGGTGCCGCCATCGGTGAGATCGCCTGCGAGCAAAAGGACATCCGCGGCATCGGGCAGGCGCAGGAAGTCCGGACGAAAACGCCCGGCCACGGCCGCGTGCATATGCAGGTCGCCGACGGCCGCGACGCGAATGCGCTCGGCGGTGCGCGCTGGGGTCACAACGGCCAGCCAGCCATACCGGCGAAGGGCGTGTCAAGCGACGGCGCGAAGCACGTCCGCGACGGCCGACCGGGGCGAAGCAGGAAACTCGGCGTTCACCCGGCAGCGACCCGCCGTGAGATCGGTATATAGCTGTTGGCTATTCCTTGTTCAAGGGCTGTTCAGTGAGACTACGGGCAGTGTGGCGTCCGATGAAACGTCCATGAACACTGCCGCGTCGGACTATCGCGCGCGCCGGTCGCTCCCGCATGGTCGCGATATGAGCGGAGCGCAACTGGTGTCGAAAGTCGTTGCCACCGCGGCGGCTGTGTTCCTCCCACTCTCCGCCGCGGCCGGAGTCGCGCAGGGCGAGGCGCCCGCGGCCAAAGTGGTCGTGATCGGGTTGGACGGCTTGATGTACGGCAAGGTCGAGCACGCGCAGGCGCCTAATCTGCTGCGGCTGAGCGGCGAGGGCTTGCTCAGCCGTTCGTCCATCGCCCCGCACATCACCATCTCCGGTCCGTCCTGGGCCACCGTGCTGACCGGCGTGTGGGATCGCAAGCACGGCATCACGGACAACCAGTTCACCGCCGCGCCGTTCGCGCGTTACCCCACGGTGTTCACCCAACTCGAACGCGCTCGGCCCGCGTCGAAGACCCAGTCCATCGCCACCTGGGACCAGATCGCCACGATGACCGGCAGCGGCAGCCCGCGCGCCGACGTCGTCGTCTCCACCGCGCCCGTGCCGGACGATCCGGACGAGTCGCGCACCGACGCCGCCACCGCCGACGCCGTGGCGTCCGTGATCGGCAGGTTCGCGCCCGACCTGCTGTTCACCCACCTGGACCAGGTGGACCACGCCGGTCACGGCGCGGGTGGCGCCTCGCGCGCCTACCTCGACGCGGTGCGGCGCATCGATGTCCTGGTCGGACGCATCGTCGCCGCGGTGGACGCCCGCGCCGCCGCCCACCCCGCCGAGCGGTGGACCGTCCTGGTCACCGCCGACCACGGCCACACCCCCGAAGGCGGGCACGGCGGCCAGTCCTCGGACGAGACGACCAACTTCGTCATCGCTCGCGGCCCGGACTTCCGGCCCGGCGCCACCAGTACCCGAGCCACCCTGGTCGACATCACCCCGACCGTGCTCGACCTGCTCGACGTCGCTCCCGCCGCCGATCTCGACGGTCGCTCGCTTCGTTCCGAGCCCGGCTCCGACCGGACGCCGTTCGCCGGACCCCAGCCCGCCGCCATTCGCTGACCGCGCCTGTCTCGCCTCGGCTCGTAGTTCTCGCCCCACCGGTTCGGGTATCACGCCTCATCGGGTAAAAGCGCTGGTCAAGTGAATGAATCTCGCTGCGGAGAGCGTCGCGTGCGCAGGGAGGCTACCGAGCGCCGCGCTCCGTATGTGTCCGAAATACGACGGTGGAAGAGGGTGGCCGGGACCCCTGCGCGCCCGCGCCGGTTCGTCGTCCCGGCACTCCGGCGCGCATCCTTCCTCAGCAGAGCGGACGTGGGTGCTCCGCCCGGACTAAAGTTGGTGGTCCGGGAGGTTGCACCGGTCGGATAGGGTGGTCCGATCGAGGCGCGGAGAGGTGGTGGCATGACTCAGCATCTGGGCGAGGCGAAGGTCGAGCAATCGACGTCGGGCCCGCGGTCGAACGGTGCGGGCGCCACCGACGCCGCGCAGACCCCGAAATCGCCGGAGTCGGCGAACGCGACCCCGCCGCGTCAGCCCGGCACCTCTTCCGCCGTTCCGACCTCGGCTTCGCGCCGGGTGCGAGCCCGTCTGGCCCGCCGCATGACCGGGCAGCGCGGTATCGCGGCGGTCAAGCCGGTGCTGGAGCCGCTGGCCACCGTGCACCGCGAGCTGTACCCGAAGGCGAACCTGACGCTGCTGCAACGCGCGTTCGATGTGGCCGACGAGCGGCACAAGCATCAGTTCCGCAAATCGGGTGACCCCTACATCACCCATCCGCTCGCCGTGGCGAACATTCTCGCCGAACTCGGCATGGACACCACCACGCTGGTGGCCGCGCTGCTGCACGACACGGTCGAAGACACCGGCTACAGCCTCGAACAGCTCACCCAGGACTTCGGCTCCGAGGTCGCGCACCTCGTCGACGGCGTCACCAAGCTGGACAAGGTCAACCTGGGCGCGGCCGCCGAGGCCGAGACGATCCGCAAGATGATCATCGCGATGGCCCGCGACCCGCGTGTGCTGGTGATCAAGGTGGCCGACCGGCTGCACAACATGCGCACCATGCGTTTCCTGCCGCCGGAGAAGCAGGCCAAGAAGGCCAAGGAAACGCTGGAAGTCATCGCACCGCTCGCCCATCGCCTGGGCATGGCGACGGTGAAGTGGGAGCTGGAGGACCTCGCCTTCGCGATCCTGCACCCGAAGAAATACGACGAGATCGTCCGGCTGGTCGCCGACCGCGCGCCCTCGCGAGACACCTACCTGGCGAAGGTGCGAGCCGAGATCGTCAACACGCTGGCCGCGTCCCGGATCAACGCGATCGTCGAGGGCCGCCCGAAGCACTACTGGTCGATCTACCAGAAGATGATCGTCAAGGGTAAGGACTTCGACGACATCCACGACCTGGTCGGCATCCGCATCCTGTGCGACGAGGTGCGCGACTGCTACGCGGCCGTCGGCGTGGTGCACTCGCTGTGGCAACCCATGGCGGGACGGTTCAAGGACTACATCGCCCAGCCGCGCTACGGCGTCTACCAGTCGCTGCACACCACCGTGGTCGGGCCGGACGGCAAGCCGCTGGAGGTGCAGATCCGCACCCAGGACATGCACCGCACCGCGGAGTTCGGCATCGCCGCGCACTGGCGCTACAAGGAGACCAGGGGTAAACACTCCAACGACACCGCCGAGGTCGACGACATGGCGTGGATGCGCCAGCTGTTGGACTGGCAGCGCGAGGCCGCCGACCCCGCCGAGTTCCTGGAGTCGCTGCGCTTCGACCTGAAATCGCCGGAGATCTTCGTGTTCACGCCGAAGGGTGACGTGATCACGCTGCCGCAGAAGTCGACGCCGGTGGACTTCGCCTACGCCGTGCACACCGAGGTGGGGCACCGTTGCATCGGCGCCAGGGTGAACGGGCGCCTGGTCGCGCTGGAGCGTCAGCTGGAGAACGGCGAGGTCGTCGAGGTGTTCACCTCGAAGGCGCAGAACGCGGGACCCAGCCGCGACTGGCAGAACTTCGTGGTGTCGCCGCGCGCCAAGGCCAAGATTCGCCAATGGTTCGCCAAGGAGCGTCGCGAGGAGGCGCTGGAGAGCGGCAAGGAGCAGATCTCCAAGGAAGTCCGTCGCGTCGGGCTGCCGCTGCAGCGGTTGATGAGCGTCGACGCGATGACCGCCGTCGCCCACGAACTGCACTACACCGACATCTCCACGCTCTATACCGCCGTCGGCGAGCACCAGGTCTCCGCGCACCACGTGGTGCAGCGGCTGATGGCGCAGCTCGGCGGCATCGGCGACGTGGAGAACGAGCTGGCCGAACGCTCCACCCCGTCGACGACACCGAGCAGGCAGCGGGTCACCGGCGACGCGGGCGTGCTGATCCCCGGCGCTCCCGGCACGGTCGCCAAGCTCGCGAAGTGCTGCACTCCGGTGCCCGGCGACGAGATCATGGGCTTCGTGACCCGCGGTGGCGCGGTGAGCGTGCACCGTACCGACTGCACCAATGCCGGCTCCCTGCGTGAGCAGGCCGAACGGATCATCGAGGTGTCCTGGGCCCCGTCGCCGTCCTCGGTGTTCCTGGTCGCCATCCAGATCGAGGCGCTCGACCGCACGCGGCTGCTGTCCGACGTGACCAAGGTGCTGGCCGATGAGAAGGTCAACATCCTGTCCGCCTCGGTGGCCACGCACGGCGACCGGGTGGCGATCAGCAAGTTCACCTTCGAGATGGGCGATCCGAAACACTTGGGGCACTTGCTGAACGTGGTGCGCAACGTGGAGGGCGTCTACGACGTCTACCGCGTCACCTCCGCGGCCTGACGCGCGCGAACCCTTCGAGTAGCTGTCAATTAGCTCTTATCGCAAGGGTTTCCGCTTGCCGCCAACTCGGCTCCAGGGGTTGCCATTCGGGGCGCGATGCCGGAAACTTGTCGGACCCTTCCCCGGAACGCGCCACTGCGTGTCGCGTTCAACTCGGTGTGTCGTGGAAGTTTTCCGTCGATGCGGCAGTAATAGCCGTAATCTGTTACGGTCTATTGCGTTTCATGGCGTTGAGGTAGCTGCGGCTGACGACTTGATTGCGGATCGCTATGACTGGATACTCGGCAAGACTCTCGGGGATGCTGGTAGCACTCGCCGTGGCTGTGGCGACCGCCGGTGTCGCCGCGGCGGAGCCGTCGAATCCTGTTGGCCCGTCCACGAAGATCCGTCTCACGACCTGTCCCGCGTTGTACGCCTTGGGCATTCAAGGCACCGGTGAATCGTCGCCGGATGCCGCGCCCACCACCGACACCGGAATGCTTTCCACCGTGTTCCGCCCGATGATGGCGAAAGCTCCGGACACCGGACTCGTCGATCGGGCTTACGTGCCATACGAATCCGGCTTCGGCGGTGCGACAGCCGGTGGCGCGGTGCCGTATTCGGAATCCGTGGCCGGCGGCCTGGCCCGTCTGCGGAGCATGGCCGGGACCGTTGCCGAGGCTTGCCCGAACAGCCGGTTCGCGGTCGTCGGTTATTCGCAGGGCGCGCACGTCGCCTCGATGTTCGCCCAGGAGGTCGGCCAGGGGCACGGTGCGTTGCCTGCCGAAAAGGTGGCCGCGGTCGCGTTATTCGGCGACCCGACCCGCAATCCCGGTGCGCCGCTTTTTCCCGGCGCGCCCGGCAAGGCGACGCCGGACCCCGCGCCGGGAACCTCGGGGGACCGGCTGGTGTCCGTCGCCGCACTGCCGCAGGCGCCCGCCACCGGCGGCGGCATCGGCCCGGAACGAGACAAGGCCGCGAATTTCGGGGCGCTCACCGGCCGGGTGGCGAGTTTCTGCGCGGCGGGGGATCTCGCCTGCGACGCCCCGGACGGCGCGCCCATCCTGAAGGCGGTCGCCAACGTGGCGGGCCAGTCCAAGCTCAGCGGCGGCGACCCGATCGCCTCACTGGTATCGATCGCGCAGGCGCTGGCGTTCACCTCCATCAAGACCGCGACCGAAGTGGTCAACGGCGACGTCCAGGGCAATTCGCTGGCCACCCTGTCGATCTCGCCGCAGAAGTCGATCTCGCAGCGCCTCGCCGACGCCTCGGATCCACGAACTCCGCTGAATCTGCCCGCCGCGCTGCAGGCGCTGCTGAAAGTCGGCATGATCGGTTTGAACTCGGTGATCGCGGTGGTCCGGACGGTGATCGCCCCGGCGAACATCGCCGAGCTCGCCACCGCGGGCCTGGCGAATCCGCCCGCCGCCCTGCTGTCGCTCGGCGTCAAGCTGCTCGGCGCTATTCCGCAGCCGATCCCGCCGACCACCGGCGTCCGTCTGGTCACCCAGGCGTTCGACGCGGTGGTGCAGAACATCACCGACAACAGCGAGCTGCTGAATACGACCACGTGGGTGCGCTACTGGGACACCGTGCAGCGTCACACCGCTTACACCAGCGCGACCGTCTCGGCGAACGGTGACGCTCCCACCCAGTTCGTGGCCGACTGGTTCGCGGCGATCGCTCGCGACATCGCCGACGCGTTCGGCAGCAAGGCCGAGCCGAGGGCCGTGCTGGAGAAGCAGCCGACCGGATTCTTCGGGGACGGCTCCGGCGCGTCTCCCACGCCGAGTTCGTCCGGTACGGGACAATTTCCGTTCGGGACAGGAGCCGACGGCGCCTCATCCAGCGGCGTGACGTCGATTCCGCCCACCGACCGAACCGGCACACCCAACACCTACCCGTTCTCCACGAACTGATCGCCGAGAGGGTCCGACGATGCGATACTGCGTGCCCTGCTCTGCGGGAATGGGGGAATGTTGAAGTCGTACAAACAGCTTTCCCGCTGGTACGGCGCTCTCGAGCCGGCGGTCGGAACGCCAGAGGCGGGCAAGCCGGATGAGGCGGACACCATCGCCCCGGCAGACGACGACGCGCCTTCGCGCTATCCGGACTACATCCGCGACGACACCGAGCCGTGGCAGCGCAAGCCCGAGGAGGTCCCGTCGGATCTGCCCGCGCAGCGCAGCGAATTCACCGGCGGTTGGTCGGATTGGGTGGTGACCGGCCGGGCGCCCGGCCCCGACGACGACTACGTCGCGCCGCGGCAGGCCGATCCGGTCAAGTTGCCGTGGGCCGACGACGACATACCCGAGCCGGTCGAGCGGCCGCGCCCTGCGGCGTCGCGTGCACTGCGCCAAGCCGCCCGCGACCATCCGGCGGTGCGCCGAGCCCGGCTGCTGCTCATCGGGATCGCGGCGGTGCTGATCATCGCCGTCGCCGCGGTGTGCGTGCTGCTGCTGCGCTCCGCCGCCGGTCGCGCCGCGCTGCCCAAGGACTCACATGTGTCCGCGTCGGTGCAGCTCACCGTCGGCGGTGTGCACGCGGGCGGTGACCCGCGCGCGGTGAGCGCGGGCGCCTGCCCGACCGAGCGCAGTGACGCGATCGTGCGCAGCGCGGAGCCGGGCGGCACGGGCTCCGGGCCCGACGCGGTGCTGTCGTTCCAGTACGCGTACTACGTCGAACGTTCGGGGGACCGCGCCCGCGCGGCCGTCGCTCCGGCCGCCGACGTCCAGCCCGCCTGGGTCATCCAGCGGGGCATCGACTCCGTCCCGATCGGCACGACGCACTGCGTGCGGATCGTGACGGTCGCGGACAACCGGTATTCGGTGGAGGTCACCGAGTACCGGCCCGGCGGCGCGCCCGCCACGTACAACAGGCAGACGGTCACCACCGCGGTGATCGACGGCCGCACCCTGATCACGGGTATCACGGCCGGATAAAGGAGAGCAGAGGCGATGGGAGAGGACTGGAGCCGCTGGCTCGACGATGCGCCCGGGGAGGGCGCGGCGTCGAGCCGGCCGGTGCGTTCGAAGGCTCCGGTAGTGCGGTTGCGGCGCGGCAAGGGTGACGGTTCCGATGCGGATCGTCCGGCGCAGCGGCCCATCCTGGTGGTCGGTGGATGCGGTGGTGCGGGTACCACGACGACGGCATTGGGTTTGGCGGGTGAGATGGGCACGGGTGGAACGCCGACAGTCGCGGTGGACGCCACCTCGGCGGGCAGTGATCTCGCGCTGCGTGGCGCGGATGAGCATCTGCACCCGATCAGTTTGCAGTCCTGGTTGTACGGACGCGGTGACGACGAGCCCGCGCCGTTGAAGGAGTGCCTGTCGCGGGCGACCTCGGGCGTCGGCCTGCTGTGGCGCGATGCCGCGCCGCTGCGCAGGCGTGCGACCTACCTCACGGTCGCCCGCGCGGTGCGCGACGCCGGATACACCGGCGTCTACGACGGGGGGCATCCGATTGCCGCCCGGCAACTGCTTCCCTTGCTCGACGACGCGGAAGTCGCTCTGGTACTTGCTATTCCGGCGCGCAACGACGCGGCCAACCGGCTGCGGGTCGCCCTGGAATGGCTCGACGACCAGTTCGGTGACGCCGAGGAAGGACATGGCGGCGGCATCGTCGGCGACACCACCATCGTCATCTCGCACCAGTATCCCGGCGACGACTCCCGGGTAGCGGATCATTTGCGCCAGCACCTGTCCGGCTGGGTTCGCGATATCAGGGAGATTCCCTACGATCCGCATCTGGCCCGTGGTGAACTCGTGCGGCACTCCTCCTTGGCGGACGAGACGCGCCGGGCGTATGGGCGCCTGCTCGCCGGGGTGGCATCATGACCGCCGCCATGATTTTTCCGCGTCAGCCCGATCCCGCGCCCGCCGGTGTGATCGCCCCGCCGGAGTCCCGCCGTGCCGCCGTCTGGGACCGTCCCGTACCGGGTGTCGGCCGTGCGCCGCTGGTCTGGCTGCTGGGTGTGCACGGCGGAGCGGGAGCCAGTACCCTCGCGCATGTGCTTGCGCCCGCGGCGGATTCGGGCCGCCGCTGGCCCGGCGTCTTCGACCGCGAAAGCCCGTTCGTCGTCCTCGTCGCCAGGGAGACCATCGCCGGTCTGTCTCGCGCGCACGACCTTCTGCGCCAACATCTTTCGGGTTTCGCTGGCCCTTCCGACGTGCTCGGCCTGATCACCGTCGCCGCCAGGCCAGGACGGATGGCTCCCGAGATCCGGCGCTACCGAGACGTGGTCGGCTCCCTGGCCGGACAGGTGTGGCAGGTGCCGTGGTACGAGGAGTGGACGCTGGTCGAACCGGAGCAGCTGCCGGTGTGGTCGCCCGGTGACCTGGTGCCACCGAGGAAACGCAAGCTCGATCTGCTGGAGGAAGTCCCGCTCGATGTCCGGGAGCTCGGCGCCGACATCGTGGCGGCAGCTCGGACGGCACTGGAGGAGGCCGGCTACGACCGCGGGTCTCCGGATCTTCGCAAGCCGTCCGATGAGTGAACGTCCGCATCGCATCGGCGACCACCACCCACTATTCGAGAAAGGCACCCGATGAGCACGCTCCTCCTCGCCGTGCAGGACACGTACGGCACCGTACTCGCGCAAGTCGGTAATCCGACGCCAGAGGCGCCGCCCGGTTCGGAGAAGATCCTGCAGCTGGTGCGGTATCTCACGTGGTTCGTCCTGTTGTCCGGGATCTGCGGCATCGTCTACGCGGGCGGCAAGTTCGCCTGGGAGAAGTGGACCGGTGGTGGTCTGGAGTCGCCGAAGATGGTGGCGGGCGCGATGATCGGCGGCGTGGTCGCCACCAGCGCGGGCACCATCATGAACGCGGTCATCGGGACCTGATGTCGGCGATGGGTACCGTACACATGCTCGCGGCCGGGTCGCTGGCCTACAAGCAGATGCCCGCCGACGTCCTCGCACCGCTGATGCAGCTGCTGAACTGGCTGCTGTGGTTCGTCCTTCTGGTGTGCCTGGCCTGGATGATCGTCTCCGCGGGGAAGCTGTGGCTGGTCTTTCGCAGTGACCTGGCCATGAACGATGCCTCGCACGGCGTTCTGATGAGCCTGCTGGGTGCTGTGGTGGCGAGCACGGCGTCGGGGATCGCCCTGGCGTTCCTGCCCGCGTGAGCCGCCGGAGCGGGACGGGGACGACACGGGAATGAATTCGACAGTACTGCGGCCGGCGGACACCGCGGCGTGGCGGCGTGACATCCGCCGCCCCGCGGCCGGAGTCGTCGGCGCCGCGCTGCTGTTCGCGGCGGTCGGCTGCGGCGGTGGCGCGGACTCGGTGGGGCCGGACCTCTCGGCCGCTCCCACCGATGTGCGGTGGCAGCCGTTCCAAGGGGTGCCGCTGCCGCACACCGGCCAGGGACCGCGGTCGACGGCCGACGGCGCGGCGACCGGTTTCGAGCACTCGCCGCGCGGCGCGGCCATCGCCGCGCTGACCCACTCCGTGCGGCTGGCCGTGGCGGCCGATACTCAATGGGCGAAAGTCGCTGCCGCGGAGCTCGTTCCGGGTCCGGCCAAGGACGAATGGGCGATCAACCGGGTGCAGCTGTCGATCACCGGCCCGGCGGGCCCGGAGTTCGCGCCCCGTTTGCTCGGCTACAAGATCACCGGCTACTCGGAGTCGCGGTCCACCGTGGACGTGTATACGGAGTACTCCGACAGGTCGAAGGCAGTGCACCACACGGCCGTGGAGTGGTTCGGCGACGACTGGAGATTACGGCTGCCGGATCCGGATTCGACCGTGCGACCGATCGATTCGATCGACGCATTACCTACCGACATCGTGAAAGTGGAGGCACCGACGTGAGCGACAGGGAGTCGTACGCGCGCGACCGTGTCTCCTTCGGGATCGTCGCCTCCGCCGCCGTGCTGGCGCTCATCGTGGTGGTCGGCATCTTCGTTTTCGTCAGCCGTGACGACGAGCCGGTCGCAGGCGCGCCCGCCGTCGCCGAAGGCTCCGGCGGAACCGGCTTCGCGAGCCCCGAGCTGGACATCCTCGGCAGGCGGGTCGACATCCCGAACAACGCTGCCGGGCAACCGCTCGCGCAGGACCCCTCCCGGCAGCGCAAGCCCAGCGACGCGGACTGGCTGACCGCCGCGCCGGAGGGTACCGCCGAACCACACGGCTGGCAGCGGGTGTACGGCGCGTCCGTCCCGTTCTCCACCTCCGACGGGCCGACCCGGATCGAGGACGACTTGGCCGTCGGGTACTCGCACACCCCGCAGGGCGCGGTGCTGGCCGCGGCGCAGATCACCTACCGGCTCAACGCCCGTCCCGCCGACCGTGACCTGTACGTGCGCCAGGTCCGGGTCTCCGCCCAGCAGATCGCCGCCTACGACAAGGCACTGGCCGACTCCCGGCTGCCGAAGCAGCAGCCGGAAAAGGTAACCCGCTACTTCGTCGCCTCGGACGCGTTCAAAGTGGATGACTACGCCGACGATCTCGCCATCGTCCGGTTGGCCACCAGGGGCCCGGTGATCGACGGCAAACAACTGTGGGCGGCGACGCGTCTGGCCATGGTGTGGGACGCGGGCGATTGGCGCCTGAAGCCCACGACCACCAACAACGCCCAGACCGAGTACGTCGAGTCGTTGCAGGGGTGGACGCGATGGTGAGTCGTAGGAGGTCTTCCGATCGCATGCCGCCTGCCGTGCTGGGCGCGGGAGCGGTACTGGCCGTGGCGGTGGCCGCGGTCGTCACCGTGTTCGCGGTCCGGGACGACGACGCGGCAGCCGGCCAGGTGTCGCAGACGACGGCATCGGCCGACCTTTCCGGCGCACCCGGTCCGGGGTCGTCCTTCGCTGGAACGGGTGCGGACTCGTTCGGCCATCGTTTCGATATCCCGAAAGACCCCGCCGGGCAGGCGCTCTCGCAGTCGGGCGCGCCACGGACGCCGACCGATCCGGAGTGGCAGACCGGCGCGCCGGGCGGGACGAACCAGCCGGGCGGTTGGCAACAGGTGTACGGCGGCCCCGTGGTTCCGTTCTCGACGACCGATGGACCCGCGCGCGTCGACAACGGTGTGCCGACGGGGTTCGCCAAGACCCCGCAGGGCGCCGCCCTGGCCGCCGAGCAGATCTACTGGCGGACCGTGGCGCGGCCCACCGACCACACGCTGTGGCAGCGGTTGGTGATCCTCACGCCCGAGGAACTCGCCGACCGGGCGCGCAAGATCGCCGAGGGCAAAGTGCCCGACGTCTTGCCGGAGAGCGTCAAACCGCTGCTGTACGCGTCCGACGCATTTCGAATCGAAAGCTATGGTGACGATTTCGCTGTTGTTCGTGTCGCCCGCAAGACCCGTGAGTTCCTGCACGGCGGGCGAAGTTGGGTGGCCATGAGACTCAACGTGGTATGGCGTGACGGTGGCTGGAGATTGAAGTCGTCCGCGGGCGACGCGCAGCCGCTCGAAACGATCGGTTCGATCGATGGGTGGACACAATGGTGAGGCGGCTAGTCACAATCCTCGCGGTCATCTTCACTGTGATGATCGCGACTCCGACCGTGGCCTACGGCCAGACGTACGGCTTCGACGATACGTGCAACGAGATCCACGACAGCCTCGACGGCCTCGGGCTGCCCGGCTTCACCCTCGGTGACGCCGCGTCCGCCGCGTGCAAGGCGGGCAATGCCGCCTCGCATCCCAACCAGGCTGCGACGGCGGTGAAGGACAAGGCCTGGGACTCCACCTTCGGCAAGGTGGTCGATTCGCTGATGAACGGTCTCGGCGAGGCCATCATCCTGGCGTTGACCTTCTGGATGAAGGTGCCCAACGAGGCGGTCAGCGATTCCGGTTCGTTGTTCACGAAGATCAACGACTACACCTATCAAGCGCAGATCCTGCTGCTGATAGCGTCGGTGATCCTGTCCGGGGCGCGATTGGCCGAAGCCAGACGCGGGGCCGCGATGAACGAGGCGGCCGAATCGTTCCGGATGTTCACCCGTGTCGTGTTCAGCTCCTGGATGCTGGGCGCGGTCATCGTCGCGGGCACGCAGGCGTCGGACCGCTTCGCGGAGTGGATCATCGACGACTCGACCAACGGCAATGCCAAGGACCTCGCCGAGCTGATGGTGAAAACCAGCAAGCTGCAGGCTTTTTCGCCCGGCTTGGTGCTGATCATCGCGATCGTGGGCCTGCTCGGCGCGCTCGCGCAGATCGTGCTCGCCATCGTCCGGCAGGGACTGCTGGTGATCGCGGCCGGTGTGCTCCCGCTGGCCGCGGCGGCCTCCGGCATGAACATCGGCAAGCAGTCCTATCAGAAGCTCATCGGCTGGATCATCGCCTTCATGCTGTGGAAACCGGTGGCGGCGATCGTCTACATGATCGCGTTCACCACGGCGGGCCACGTCGACTCGCTCACTCCGACCAGCGGCTTGCCCGACGGTGAGCAGGCCCAGCGCATGCTGGTGGCGATCGTGCTGTTGTGCAGCGTGGCATTCGTGTTGCCCGCGCTGATGCGACTGGTCACTCCGGCCGTGGCGATCGTCGGCAGCGGCGGTTCGGGTTTCACCGCGGCGGGCGGCACCTTGGTCGGTGTGGCTGCTCTCGGCGCCATGGGCACCAAGGCGGTCGGCGTGAAGGGCACTGCGGCGCCGGGCCGGGCAGGCTATGTGAGCGGCAGCGGCACCGGACCGCGCCCGGGCGGCGCGGGCGGACCGCGTGGTGGCGGCGGCGCACCTCGGCCGACGCCGCCGCGTGGGGGCGGCGGCCCCCAGGGCGGCGCGGCTCCGCGCGCCTCCGGACCTGCGGGCGCGGCCGGGGTAGCGTCCGGAGCGGCCAGGACGGCAGGCCGGATCGGCGCGGCGCGCGCCGCGAGCGGTGGGCTGAGCCGGGCCGACCAAGCCATGGGTGACGTCGCGGGCGATCGCTGGACGAACCGTTCACCCGACCTCGGGAGGAGCACCATTCCGCGATGACAATCACCGACACCTACGAGCGCCGCTCGTACGGGCTTTGGCAGAAGCCGCGCAGCGCAGGCCTTTTCGGCTTGCGCTGGGAGGAAACCGTGCTCGGCTTCGCGGTCGTGATCACGGCGCTGATCACCGCGATGGTCGGCGGCTTCCAGTGGGGTGTGATCGTCGGCGGCGTCGGTGTCGTCGTGATGGTCCCACTGGTGTGGCGGACCGGAGGTCGTTCGGGCTACGAGACGGGATTGATGATGTTCAATTGGATGCGCTCGCGCAGTCGTGGCGAGCACGTGTACCGCGGTGGCCGCTTCTCCCGGATCCCCGGCGGCGTCACCCGTTTGCCGGGCCTGCTCGCGCCCTCCAAGTTGTATGAGGGCATCGACGCGGGTGGCTACAGCTTCGGCATGATCCACTTGCCGCAGTTCGCCCAGTACACCGTGGTGCTGCGCGCGTGGCCGCAAGGTCATGAGGCCGTGGACCAGCCCGTGATCGACCGGTGGGTGTCGGCGTGGGGAACCTTCCTGGCCTCGGTCGGACAGACCAGCGACATCGTCGCCGTGGTGCCGGTGATCGACACCGTGCCGGAGACCGGAAACCGTTTGCTCACCGAGGTTTCCACGATCACCAGGCCCGAGGCGCCCGAACTGGCCCAGCAGGTGATGTACGAGTTGGCCACCGAACTGCCGCAGGAGCGCGTGCAGTTGCTGCCGCGGGTGGCGATCACGTTCAAGGCCACCACCGCCGAGCGCCGCAAGAACCCGGCCGAAGAAGCCGTGGAGATCGGCCGGCGCCTGCCCGGCATCTGCGCCGCGCTGGCGGAAGCCGGTGTGCGCGCTCAGCCGATGTCGGCGGACGAGGTGATCTCGTTCATCCGCCGCAGTTACGATCCCGCCTCGCAGGCCGACCTGGAGGTGGCCGCGGGCGAACCCGAAGGGCACGGCCTGGACTGGGCGGACGCGGGCCCGGTGTCCCACGACGAGAAGTGGGATTACTTGGTGCACGACGGTGGCCGGTCGGTCACCTGGGAAATGGATGCCGCCCCCGAGGGCGCGGTCGACGAGCGGGTGCTGCAGCGGCTGCTCGCGCCGAATCCCGAAGTGCCGCGCAAACGTATCGCGATCGTGTACCGTCCGCACTCGGCCGCCGACGCCGCCGAGATCGTCGACGACGATTTCAAGAACGCGTTGGTGGCCCAACAGAGCGAACGCGGAGTCGTGTCCGCGGCGGCGACGCTGCGGGTGGGCGCGACTCAGCAGGCCCGCGAGGAGCAGGCCAGGGGTCACGGTGTGACCCGCTTCGGGGCGCTGGTGACCATCACCGAGCCCTTGCGCGGTGACCTGCCGCGCATCGAAGCCATCACGCGCGACCTGTCGACCCAGGCGCGCTTGAAGATTCGGCGGTGCTACCGCTACCAGGCGGCGGCCTTCGCGGCCTCGCTCGGTTGCGGGGTGATCCTGCCGGAACACGCGACAATTCCGAAGGCACTGGCGGGGTGAGCGATTCATGGCACGCGACTACGAGCCACCCGTGCGGGAACGGGACGAGGACGCACGCCGCAGGCGGCTCGAACAATCCGGCCGGGACGAGTGGGGACAGCGGCCGGAACGGCGGCGCCCCACACGGGACTCGGCGCGGGTGAACGGCGAGGACCGGCTGGGCGTGGACACGACCGACCGGCGAGCGGGCGAGCGTCGCGCTCGACCGGGCGCGGGCCGGTCCGACGGCGTGCGCGCCGACCGGGGGCACAACGAACGCTCCCGGGCCGAACGGAACCCTCGCATGTCCCGCGACGCGGTCACCGAGCGCATCGCCGCGCGGCCGGAGCGCAGCGGCGCCAGGAACGGTCGCGTGGCACGGCCCGCGAAGGTCGACTACACCGCCGACCGCGCGATGGGCAGCCCGTACACGGACAAGGCGGCCCGTCGCGCGAAGGCGAAAGCCGATCGGCGCAAGCAATCCGGGCCACCGCTGCTCGACGACGCCACCCGTGCCAAGCTGGAGATGCTCGCCCGGGAGGGCAATGGCTTGCGGGCGGCATGGGCGCAGTTCCGGGTCCGCACCGACGACATCCGCCGCCGCAACTACGCGGCCCGCGCGGAGCAGACGATCGAGGACGGATTCGACCGCAGCACAGCGCAACTCACCGACCGCGGCTACGCGGGCGCGGGCGGCGGCCGGATGAACGTGGTCGGCCGCCCGGTCGAGTACCGTGCCACCACGGCCCAGGTCGCCGGTCTGTGGCCCTGGTCGGTCGGCGCGGGCGCGCCGCTGATCGGCACGCCCCTCGGTTCGCATCTGCACACCGGCGCGCCGGTCTGCTTCGACCCGATGAACTGGTTCATGCGCGGCAGCTTCATCACCGCGCCCAGCCTGTTCGTGCTCGGCCTCAACGGTTTCGGCAAGTCCTCGCTGGTCCGCCGCATCGTGCTCGGTGGCATCGCGCAAGGGATCACGCCGTTGATCCTCGCCGACGTCAAACCGGACTACCGGAAGATGGTCGAGCTCGTCGGCGGCCAGGTGATCGATCTGGGCTACGGGCACGGCAAGCTCAACCCGCTCGCGGCGGGCGTGCTCGGCGCGGTCGTCCCGCGACTGGAAGAGTTCCCGGCGTTGCAGCTGCAGGTGTTGCAGGACCTGCGGGCCAGGCAGGTGACGTTGATCGCGGGCCTGGTGGAACTGGTACGCGGCGATCGTGTCCGCGATTACGAGGAGACCCTGATCGCCACCGCGCTGCGCATACTCTACCGGCCGGGCAGCGGGTACACGCCGGACCAGCCGCCGATCATGGAGAACCTGCTCGAGGTGATCGTCGGCGGCGGCGAGGAATTGATGCTGGACGCGGGCGCCGACGACACCGCGGAGTACCAGGAGGCGATCAAGGGGCTGCGCCGCTCCCTACGCGCGCTCACCCAGGGACCGTTCGGCGCGGTCTTCAACGGCCAGACCACCGTGCCGATCGATACCAGCGCGGTCGCGGTGTGCATGGACGTCTCACACATCCCGACCGGCGACAAGAAGCTCAAAGCCGCGGTCATGCTGGCCTGCTGGGCCGACGGGTTCGCCTCGGTCGAGGCCGCGCACGTGCTCGCCGACGCGAAACTCGGTCCGCAGCGCTATTTCCAAGTGGTGATGGACGAGCTGTGGCAGGTGCTCGGCCTCGGTGACTTCATGGTCGACCGCGTCGACGAGCTCACCCGCTTGCAGCGCGGCATCGCCACCGCGCTGATCATGATCAGCCACACCATCAAGGACCTGCAGGCGCTCGGATCGGAAGCCGCCATCGCGAAGGCGCTCGGTTTCCTCGAGCGGGCGCGCGCCAAGATCTTCGGCGCGCTTCCGGCCGAGGAGATCAAACGGCTCGACAGCACGGTTCCGTTCACCTCGGCCGAGGAGGAGATGGTGACCGGATGGTCCGCGCCGCAAGCGCTGACCGGCGAGGCGCTCAAACCGGGACAGCAGCGGCCCTCCCCGCCCGGCACCGGTAAGTTCCTGCTGAAAATCGGTGAGGATCGCCGCCCCGGTATCCCCTTCCACATGGAATTCACGCTGTCGGAGAAGGAAAGCGGGATCCACGACACCAACCAGCGGTTCAGCGAGTTCACCGAATCGATCTCGCGAGGAACGGATTCACCGGGGAGCGCCGCATGATGCCGCACCGGTCCTACCGACGCGTCTCGCCGGAGGTGCGTCAAGCGGCGGTCGAACAGGTCATCGCGCTGACCGGCAAGCTGCGCAGTGAATCGGAGGCATGCCGCGTGGTCGCCGAGCAGATCGGTGTGCACACGAACTCGGTGCGCAATTGGGTGCGCGCGGCCGAAGGCCCCAGTCTGGAGCGGATGGACGCCACTGCGCTGCGGCGCAAGGTCGCACTGCTGCAACAGCAGTTGGCTGCCGCCGCCGAGATGAACCGCACGCTGGCCGACACCCTCAACGAGACTCGGCGCCGCACGTGAACCCGGGCTGCGCGCGGCACGATGCCGGAGTGCGGCGGTGAGCGGCAAATCCGTCTTGTGGACGGCGCTGGGCGCGGTGCTCGGCCTGATGACCATCGTGCTGGTCATCGTCATGCCCGCGGTCGACGACGCCTGTGAGGGCGGCTCCGTGCTCGGATCGCAGTCGGTGCTTCCGCCGCTGGGCGGTTACCCGCCGGGCGATCGGCGCGCCGCCGCGACAACAGGTACCGGCGCGAGCCGACCCAATCCGGCCGCGACCGCCACACCCTCACTCGCGGCGGGAGTCGGCCCGCTACGCCGCACGTTGCCGATGGCCACCGGAACCTTCACGGTGTCGGACACGTTCGGCGCGCGGGGTGGCGCGCACAAGGGCGTCGACCTGGCCGCGCCGGACGGCACGCCCATCTTCTCGGTCTCCGACGGCCGCGTCGTCGCCGCCGGTCCGGCATCCGGATTCGGCAACTGGATCGTCGTCGACTCGGTGGACATCAACGGCCGTTCGTACTCGGCGGTCTACGGCCACATGTGGGACTCCGGCGTCCTGGTCCGGCCGGGCGATACGGTGACCGCAGGGCAGCACATCGGCGCGGTGGGGTCGGCGGGTGAATCCAGCGGGCCCCACTTGCATTTCGAGATCGTCCCGGGCGGCCGTTTCACTGGCGGACGGCAGATCGATCCGCTGCCCTGGCTCGACGGTGCGCCGACCCCGGATGTCGGCGGTGCGCGAGCGTATTCCAGCGATCCACGCTGCAGCCTCGGTTTCGGCACCGCCGGTGGCGCGCTGGCCGCGGGCAAGGTGCCACAAGAACTGGAGATCTGGTACCGCCGTGCGGGTTCGATCTGCCCGCAGATCACGCCGTCGCTACTGGCCGCGCAGGGCAGGCAGGAATCCGGTTTCCGGCGCGGCGCGACCTCGCCCGCCGGTGCGCAGGGCCTGGCCCAGTTCCTGCCGACCACCGCGGTGAGCATCGATCCCGACGACGGTCAGCCGTACGTGATCGATGCCGACGGCAACGGCGTGGCCAGCGTGTGGGACGACGGGGACGCGATCGTCGGCCAGGGGCGTTACATGTGCGCGATCGCGCACCAGATCCAGCGGTGGCAGGCCGAGGGCAGGGTGCAGGGCGACATCGTCGCTTTGACGCTGGCGGCGTACAACGCCGGCGAAGGCGCGGTGCTGGCCTCGGGCGGCATGCCGAACCAGCTCGCTGCGCACTACGCCGAGACCCAGCCATACGTGCGCAACATTCTCACCATGGAAGCGCAATACCGAGCGCCGGGTTCGCTCGGCCGGTTCACCCCTGGGCAGGGTTCGGCCGGCGACCAGATCGTCCAAGCCGCGCACGAGTGGCTCGGCACGCCCTACGTGTGGGGCGGCGGGGGACCCCAAGGACCGAGCGGCGGGGGGTTGGACGGACCGGGCCTGACCGCGGCGGCGGTGTTCGCGGCGTCCTCCGGCGCGGTGACGTTGCCGCGCACGGCCGAACAGCAGTGGGAGGCGGGCGCGGAGGTGCCGATGAGCAAGGCGCAGCCCGGGGATCTGGTGTTCAGCTCGTTCGGCGCGCGTGGCCCCGCGCAGGTCGGCGTCTATGCGGGCAACGGCCGGATGATCCAGTCGGTGCCCGGCGCGGACGTCCGATCCGGCGGCGGCGTTTCGGAAGTCGCGGTGCCAGGAGACGGACGGGCGAGGAGGGTGCTGTGAGCGTTCACGGGCGCGAACACACGGCGGCGGGACTGCCGCGACGCCCCGGTGTGCGGTTAGCCTGGATGGACAGAGCAAATGCACGCGCGAAACTGGTGGTGATGCTGGTGGTGAGCGTCGCGGTGCTGGGTGCGGCCTGTGGCCGGACGGACCGCGCGGACTCGGGATCCGATGCGGCGCATTCCGCTACGTCCACACCCCGGTTGCTGGAGGGCGTGCCCGCCCCCGACCCGGTGACGCCGGACGGCGTCGCGGTCGCGGCGTTGCGGGAAATCTACAGTTGGCAGCCCGCCACCGAGACCCAGGGCGAGTCGCTGGGCCGAGCGCGGAAGTTTCTCGGCCCCAGCCTGATTCGTATGCTGGATGCGACGCCGACCGCGGTGCAGACGCCGAAGTCGACACTGCAGTGGGCGGATTGGGCGAGGGAAGGGGCGCATGTGGAGGCGTTCACCTTCGCGTCCGGCGAGAAGGCTCCTGCCCTCAGTGATCCGAACGTCCAGCAGTTCAAGATCGGGATCGAGCAGACCGTCGTCCATCCGAACGGACGCAAGGAGCCGCTGCCGCCCGCGACGGTGATCGCCACCGTCGTGCGCACACCCGACGGCTGGCGGCTCGACGCATTCCGCTGACCACTCGCTTTCCGTACCGGACGGCCGACCCAGGAGGGACACATGGCGAAGAAGAAAAAGGTGACGGATCCGGCCATCCCCGGACCCGATGTCAGCCTGCTACTGACCTACGCCGGCTTCGCGATCTTCGGAACCCTCTGGCTCGCGCTGCATCTGGGCAACATGCTCGAGGGCAGCCCGCAGAAGGTTCCGTTCAACCCGATCGCCATCGCGGCCGATCTGGCGCGAGGAAGGCTGCGCTGGCCGGGCGCGGCGACGGCGATCGTGCTGCTGGTGATCCTCAGCGTCGTAGCGTATCTGGTGATCCGCAAGGAGTTGCAGAAGCGCCGGTCCAAAGGCAGGTTGCCGGTCGACGACAAGGCCGACGTGATGGGCAACGGCGGCGCGATCTCGATGCTCACCGAAGCGGGCGTCCGGGAGAAGGCCGAGCAGCTGGGGGTGAGACTCGGCTACGACGACGCTCCGGGTGTGCCGATCGGCGTTGGTGTGGCCGACGGGGTGATGCTCTACGGTTCGTACGAGGATCTGCACCTGGACATCTGGGGTCCGCGTCAGGGCAAGTCGACCTCCCGGGTCATCCCGGCGATCCTCAGCGCGATCGGCCCGGTGCTGGCCACCTCGAACAAGCGCGACGTGGTGGACGCCACCCGAGACGTGCGGGAGTCCAAGGGAAGTCCCACCTTCGTCTTCGACCCGCAGGGTGTCGCGGGTGAAGAGCCGACCTGGTTCTGGGATCCGCTGTCCTGGGTGGACGCCAAGCGCGAAGGTTGTGAGATGCGCGCGGCGCGGCTTGCGGGGCACTTCGCCGACGGTGACGACGGCCGGGACACGAAGACCGACGCGTTCTTCGATCCCGAGGCCGAGGACCTGCTGGCCGGGTTGTTCCTCGCCGCCGCCGTCGGCGACCGCAACGGCAGCAGGCCGATCGTGCAGGTCTGGGAGTGGGTGACCAATCCGCAGGACACCGAGCCCATCGAGCTGCTGCGCGCCGCCCGCCATCACTACACGGCCTCGGGCCTGTCCTCGCAGTACAACACCGATCCGCGCACGCGCAGCGGCATCTTCGGCACGGCCAAGAAGATGATCCGCTGCCTGAAACTGTCGAACGTGCATCCGTGGATCTCCCGCGGCGGCGACCGCAGGGAATTCGACGAGCTGGAGTTCCTGGAGAACAACGGAACGCTCTACAGCTTGTCGCTGGAGGGCCGCGGTTCGGCCGCGCCGCTGGTGAGCGCGCTCACCGAGGCGGTGGTGGACGTGGCGATGCGCAAGGCGTCGCAGTCGGCCGGTGGCCGCCTGGCGATCCCGCTGCTCGCGGTGCTGGACGAGGCGGCGAACGTGGTGCGCTGGAAGGATCTGCCCAAGCAGTACAGCCACTTCGGCTCCCGGGGCATCGTCGTGATGACCGTGCTGCAGTCCTGGGCGCAGGGCGCCCGCTGCTGGGGCGAGAGCGGCATGAACGCGTTGTGGTCGGCGGCGAACATCAAAGTGCTCGGCAGCGGCGTGGACGACACGAAGTTCCTGCAGGAGCGTTCGGACGTGCTCGGTGAGTACGACGCGATCTCGCAGTCGGTCTCCGAGTCCAAGGGCGGCAAGAGCTACTCACGCTCGCTGGGCTCGTCCAAGACGTTCTCGGTCAACGGTCTGGCGACGCTGCCGCGTGGGCGGGCCATCCTGTTCCCGTCCGGTGCGCCACCGGTGCTCATCCGTACCGTGCCGTGGTGGGAGGGTGAGTACGCTTCCGACGTGAAACAGTCCATCTCGCACCATGATCCGCAGCGCAAGACGCAGATCGCGGACGTCATCGGTTCGCCGTCGCTGAGCAAGTCGACGCCACCGCCGGAGTACGGCCAAGTCGAGGAGGTCCGGCCGCTGTGAACGAACCGCAGCAGAACATGCACTACGCGAACGTGGTCGAGTTCGTCGAGAACTATCTCAGCGTGATCTACCGTCGGCAGGTCACCGATCTCAGTGACACCGTGTGGTGCCCGGAGTGGTGGCAGCACGCGGAGGCAATTGCCCGGCTGGACGCGTTATGGCGCGCTTGGGAGCACTACCGCCAGGACGGGGCGACCGGACTGAGCGTCTGGTTCCTGGATCATGCCGATCCGCATATGGCGAAATTGTTCGATCCCAAGGGGCCGTTCAAGTATTGCAGTGTGCGCAACGGTCATAAGGACATGCTCAACCCGCTGCCGACGAAGGCGCCGCAGAACGGCATGTTCAGTGACCCTACGATCGGTAACTTCCCGCCGTAGTGGCGATGCGTCACGGCGATTCTCGCCGAAAGGGTTCGGAACGGACGAGTGCCCGCTGGATGATCCAGCGGGCACTCGTCCGTCTCGTGCTATCGCGTGCGCTCCAAGCCACGGGGATCCTGTTCCCGTCCTGCCCTGGTAACCGCGGGCGCCTCGCCGGGGCGGGTGCGTACGGCCTCACCCGGCGGCTGTGCCTGCCCTACTTCGATCAGCATCCGCACCGCGGCGAGTTCCGGCGCCACACCCATTTTCGCGAGATGTGCCGCGATCGCCATCCGGCGTTCCTGGGAGTCGTACTGCAAGGCCGGCTTGGCGGCGGCGGCATTGGCCGCCATCCGTGATGCCTCGGCCTGCGCGGAGAAGCGGTCCTTCTCCAGGGACACACCCTTTTCCGGGATCGGCTTCTCGATCAGCCGGGCCAGCTCGGTGTTGCGCGGGTCCTTGGCCTTCGCGTCCCTGGCCTCCCGCAACTGCAGTTCCTTGGCCTCTTTGATCCGGGCCTCGGTGAGCTTGACGCGCGCTTCGGCTTCCTTCTGACCACGCTCGCGGGTACGCAAGGCGACGAGCGTCGCAAGCTGCAACATTGTCCTCATCATGGCCGCGGTTTCCCGGCCGATGTCGTCCAGTTCCTCGGACATGGCTGCTCCCCGATGCTGCGGTGATCACTATGGATGATGGTGGTGCTTCGTTACGGACGCCGCCACGCGAACTGTAGTCCCGTGCAGCGGGTCCCGCCTGCAAACGTGGACACCCGAAGAACTTGCGGCGTGGCACTTCCTGCCCGGGGATAGCCCGGCCGAGGCCGCACTACGCTGCAAGAACTCCTTGTTTCGAGGTTACCTGACAAAGGTCGGCACAATCGCACGAGCGTGCTGCTTTATCAGCATATATCGCACATTTCCGGCGTGTCTTCGGGCGCGCCGGATGATCTTCGGGCTGAGGGCACCCTAACCGAAGAAAGGTTCCACTATCCGCACTTCGGCTGCAGGGACGTGGATACGGCTCGGGCCCGCGGCCGAGACGCCGCGGGCCCGGATCCGCACTCAGCGGTCGATGCGCACCGACTGGATCGTGACCGGCTGCTTGGGCTTCCCGTCCCCGGGGCCGTTGGAGTCGTCCTGGCCCAGCGCGGCGATCTTGTCCAACGTGCCGAGGCTGTTGTCGTCCACGGTGCCGAAGATCGTGTACTGCGGCGGGAGCAGGGAATCGGAGTACACGATGAAGAACTGGCTGCCGTTGGTCCCCGGCCCCGCGTTGGCCATGGCCAGCACGCCACGCTTGTACGAGATCGGCTCCGAAGTCGCCGCCGGATCGTTCGCAGCGTACTGGTCGGTCGGGTATTCGTTGTCGAACTCGTAACCGGGCCCACCCATTCCGGTACCCGTGGGGTCGCCGCACTGCAGGACCTTCAGGCCCTCGCCCGCGGTCATGCGGTGACAGCTGGTGCCGTCGAAGTAGTTCTGCGCCGCCAGACTGACGAAGCTGTTCACCGTGCACGGCGAATCGGCGTTGTTCAGGGTCAGCCCGATCGGCCCCTGGCTGGTGTCCATGCTGACGCTGACCTTGGCGTCGACGCCGGTGGTTGGGACGGGGCCGGCCTTCGGCTTGTTCACCGGCTTGTCCGCGGGCTTGGCGCTGTCGCGGTAGGTGCAGTCGACCGTCGCGGGCTTGGCCTTCGCGGAGGGCGGGGCGGCCGCGGCGGGAGTGCTGGACAGCGAGGCGTCGGCGGCATCGGAGCTGTTGCTGTCGTCGCCGCGGGTCAAGAAGTACACCCCGGTCACGGCGGCGACCACGACGACGACACCGAGTACCGATCCGGCGATGGTGAGTTGCTTGCGCTTACGCGCCCGCTCGGCCCGGTTGGCGAGCTGACGTTCCAGCTTGCGTTTCGCCGCTGCTCGTCGCTGTTCGTTGCTCGGCACTACCACGTTCCTCCCGTATCCGGTTACATCGGGATAAGAGTGTGCCATTTCTACCTGAGACTGTTCCGCAACCTTCCTGAGAGTCGGTTCGGGGAACCGGTTGGACTTGCGGTGCCGTAGTGGTGGAAACTGGAGCATCGTGACCAAGACCAGCAGCTTCTTCGCCCCGAAGGGGGTACCGGACTACGTGCCGCCCGGCTCGGCAGAGTTCGTCGCGGTGCGCGACGGCCTGCTCCGCGCCGCCCGACTGGCCGGGTACGGGCATATCGAGCTGCCGGTCTTCGAGGACACGGGCCTGTTCGCCCGCGGCGTCGGCGAGTCCACCGACGTGGTCACCAAGGAGATGTACACCTTCCCCGACCGCGGCGACCGCAGCGTCACGCTGCGTCCCGAGGGCACGGCGGGCGTGATGCGCGCGGTCATCGAACACGGCCTCGATCGCGGTCAGCTCCCGGTGAAGCTGTGCTACGCGGGTCCCTTCTTCCGCTACGAGCGGCCGCAAGCGGGCCGGTACCGCCAGTTGCAGCAGGTGGGCATCGAGGCGATCGGCGTCGACGATCCGGCGCTCGACGCGGAGGTCATCGCGATCGCCGATGCCGGGTTCCGCGGCCTGGGCCTGGACGGATTCCGCCTCGAGGTCACCTCGCTGGGTGACGAGACGTGCCGCCCGCAGTACCGCGAACTGCTGCAGGATTTCCTGTTCGGACTGCCGCTGGACGAGGAGACGAAGCGGCGCGCCCAGCTCAACCCGCTGCGCGTGCTGGACGACAAGCGGCCCGAGGTACGGGAGATGACCGCGAACGCGCCGCTGATGATCGATCACCTGTCGGAGTCGGCCAAGGCGCACTTCGAGCAGGTACTCGGCCACCTCGAAGCGCTGGGCGTGCCGTACGTGGTGAACCCGCGCATGGTGCGCGGCCTCGACTACTACACCAAGACCACGTTCGAGTTCGTGCACGACGGTCTGGGTGCGCAGTCCGGCATCGGCGGCGGTGGCCGTTACGACGGTCTCATGGCCGAGCTCGGGGGGCAGCCGCTGTCGGGTATCGGATTCGGCCTCGGCGTCGACCGGACCATGCTGGCGCTGGCGGCCGAGGGCAAGTCGGCGGGCAACCCGGCGCGCTGCGAGGTGTTCGGCGTGCCGCTGGGCGACGCCGCCAAGCAGCGGCTCGTGGTGGTCGCCGCGCAGTTGCGCGCGGCGGGCGTCCGGGTCGATCTGGCCTACGGCGGGCGCGGTGTGAAGGGCGCGATGAAGGCGGCCGACCGTTCCGGGGCGAAGTTCACCCTCGTGCTCGGCGATCGTGACCTCGCGGAGAACACCATCGGGCTCAAGGACATGGCGACCGGTGATCAACGGCAGATTCCGCTGCCCGAGGCGGTCGGCGTGATCCGGGAGTCGCTGGCCGGGTAGCGGGGCGGCGGGTGCGCGCTGCCCGTCGAGTTTCGCGACGCGCCCGCCCCGCGCACGGTACTGTGCGTCGAACCCGTCGTCGGCCGGGTGACGGGAGCAGTAGCGTGACCGGCGCGCACACCACCGCCGCGGGAGTCGCGAGAGGGCGGAGTAGTGTCCACGAATTCTGATGACCAGCGGGCGCTCGCGCCGGTGGGCCTCGATCTGGTCGCGCCCGAGTTGTACGCGCCGATGTTGCGCCGCCTCGCGCTGGCCGCGTCGGGTATCGGGGTCGGCGCGGCGTTGCTGGCCGCGACCGTGGTGAGCTGGCCGATCGCCGCGGCGGTCGGCGTCGTCGTCGGCGCGCCGACCGTCCTGTACGCCGTCGCGCTGCGTCGGCGGCGAATGTGGTTGACCGGCACGATGATCCACGCCCGCAGACTGTTCGGTGAACGGCGGGTGGAGATGTCGGCGGCCACCGGGGTCGAGGTCCTGGTGTTCCCGGCCCGGTTGAGCCGGATCGCTCTGCGGGTCACCGCCGGTGAGGTCTCCCAGGTCGTTCCGCTGGCCATGTACACCGACGTGGGCAGCGGCCGCGAATTGCACCTGGTCGGTTTGCGCAGGCTCGCGGACGCGCTCGCCGCCAGTCGATTGGCCGCGGCCGTAGCGGTTTCCGAGATGCTGGTGCGGCAGTTGCGGGCCGAGGCGCGCGACGCCGGGCTGGAGGAACGGCCGCTGTATCGCGCCGTGCGGCTGGCGCGCGCCAAGGACACGGTTTCGCCGATCGTGCTGACCGACAGCGAGGTCGCCACACTCAGCTGACCCCGCGGTTCTCCTCCGGGGCCGGTGCCGGGCGGCGCACGAGTCACTGTCGCGTAGCTCACCGTCGGCCTTCGGCGGCGGTGAGAGTGGTTAGGGTGGGCAACAGAAGTCCGCCTACCGCAAGGAGTTCGTCGTGAGCACCGCCGCTGGGACCGTGACCGTCACCGTGACCGGAGCCGCGGGCCAGATCGCCTACGGCATGCTGTTCCGGATCGCTTCCGGCGCGATGCTCGGCCCGGACACGCGCGTGCGGCTACGGCTGCTGGAAGTCCCCGCCGCGGTGGCGTCGCTGGAGGGCGTCGCGATGGAACTGGAAGACGGCGCGTTTCCGTTGCTGGAGTCCATCGACATCAGCGACGACCCGTGGATCGGCTTCGCTGGCGCCGATATCGCCCTGCTGGTCGGCGCGCGGCCGCGCACCGCCGGGATGGAACGTTCGGATCTGCTCGCCGCCAACGGCGCGATCTTCACCGAGCAGGGCGCCGCGATCAACGCCAGCGCCGCGGACGACGTGAAGGTGCTCGTGATCGGCAACCCGGCCAACACCAACGCCTTCATCGCCATGAGCAACGCACCGGACGTGCCCGCCGAGCGTTTCACCGCCATGACGCGGCTGGACCACAATCGCGCCATCGCGCAACTGGCCAAGCAGACCGGTGCGCCCGCCGCCGACATCGCCCGGGTCGCGATCTGGGGCAATCACTCGGCGACGCAGTACCCCGACATCGCGCACGCCACCATCGCGGGACGTCCCGCCCTCGACCTGATCGGCGATCCGGCGTGGCTGACCGAGCAGTTCGTGCCCACCGTGCAGCAGCGCGGCACCGCCATCATCCAGGCCCGCGGCGCGTCCTCGGCGGCGAGTGCGGCCAGCGCCGCGATCGACCACATCCACGACTGGGTGCGCGGCACGCGGCACGGTGACTGGGTTTCCATGGCCGTTGCCTCGGACGGCTCCTACGGCGTACCGGACGGGCTGATCAGCTCGTTCCCGGTCACCTGCGCGAACGGTGAGTACGCCATCGTGCCCGACCTGGCGATCGATGCTCTGGCGCGTCCCCGGATCGATGCGTCGGTCGCGGAGTTGGTGCAAGAGCGCGACGCCGTCGTCGACCTCGGTTTCGCCAAGCGCGCCTGACCGGCGCCGCGAGCGTCCGCCCCGCAGAGCCGGTCAGGCGCGGCCAGCTATCCGACCGTCCAGGTTTCGGATCCGGTGAGCAGGGACTGCAGCGATTCGGGACCGACGGGCTTCCGTTCCCGCGCCGTCTCGATCTGGTAGCGCACCGCGTCGTCGTAGGTCGGTCGAGAGACGCTGCGGAAGATACCTGTGACCACGTGTTCGAGCCCTTGATCGGACAGCCGCGACAACGCGTAGGCGTACTCCGGGTCGTCGGCGTAGGCGTCGTGCACCACGATATCGGACTCCGCGACGCTGTCGGCCCGGGCCACTGCGAGCCCGAAACCTCGTCGTATCACCGCGAATTCGCCCTCGGTGCCGAATCGGATCGGCTCGCCGTGCCGCAGCGGGACGAGATGGTCGGCGGCGTTGTCCCGGCGCAGCGCGTCGAACGAGCCGTCGTTGAAGATCGGGCAGTCCTGCAGGATCTCCACGAACGACGTGCCCCGGTGTTCGGCGGCGGCGCGCAGCACCTCGGTGAGTCCCGCACGATCGGAGTCGAGCGCGCGGGCGGCGAAGGTCGCTTCCGCGCCCAGCGCCACCGACAGGGTGTTGAACGGGTGGTCCACCGAGCCCATCGGGGTCGACTTGGTGATCTTGCCCTGTTCCGAGGTCGGCGAGTACTGGCCCTTCGTCAAGCCGTAGATCCGGTTGTTGAACAGCAGGATCGTCATGTTCACGTTGCGGCGCAGCGCGTGGATGAGGTGGTTGCCTCCGATGGACAGCGCGTCGCCGTCACCGGTCACCACCCAGACCGACAGATCGGGCCTGCTGACCGCCAATCCGGTCGCGATCGCGGGCGCGCGACCGTGGATGGAATGGATGCCATAGGCCTCCAAGTAATACGGGAAGCGGCTGGAGCAGCCGATCCCGGACACGAACATCAGGTTCTCCCGGCGCAATCCGAGTTCCGCCAGGAAGCCGCGCACCGTCGCCAGGATCACGTAGTCGCCGCAGCCGGGGCACCAGCGCACTTCCTGATCGGAGGTGAAGTCCTTCACCTTCTGCGGTCCGTCCGCGGACGGCACTCCGGATACACCGGTGAGTCCCAGATCGGTGCCGACCAGTGAGGTTTCCACGATGGTCATGCGATACCCCCAGACATCCGATATGTGGCTGCCTCGCCTGCGCTGGGCTGTGGACGGCCTTCGTCCGGCAGTGTTCTATAGGTGGCCCGCGCCCGTGCGGCGAAGACCTTGTTCTGTTCCAGCTCCTCGATCGACCCGTCCAGCGCCGCGTCGATGACCCCGACCAGCTCCTGGGCGGAGAACGCGGTGCCCGCGATCCTCGTCCACGGTCGCACGTCGACCAGGTACTTCGCCCGTAGCAGCGTGGCGAGCTGGCCGCCGTTCATCTCGGGCGCGACCACGACGCGATAACGGCGCAGTACGTCACCGAGGTTGGCGGGCAACGGATTCAGATGCCGTAGATGCGCCTGAGCGACCGGCACACCGCGCCGCCGCGCGCGACGGCACGCCTCGCCGATCGGGCCGTAGGAACTGCCCCAGCCGATCAGCAACAGCTCGGCGGTGCCGTCCGGATCGTCCACCACGAGATCGGGCACCTCGATGCCGTCGATCTTGGCTTGACGCAGGCGAACCATGAGTTCGTGATTGGCCGGGTCGTAGGAGATGTTGCCGCTGCCGTCCGCCTTCTCGAGGCCGCCGATGCGGTGGGCGCGGCCCTTCGTGCCAGGGACGGCGAGCGGCCGGGCGAGCGTGTCGGGATCGCGTGCGTACGGCTGGAACGGGTCGGTGTCGTCGCCTTCCGGTTCGAACGCCGGGTCGATCGGCTCCAGCTCCGTCACCTGCGGGATGGACCACGGTTCGGAGCCGTTCGCGATCGCACCATCGGACAGCAGCAGCACCGGAGTGCGGTAGGTGAGGGCGATTCGCGCGGCTTCCACCGCGGTGGCGAAGCAGTCGGCGGGGGAGCGCGGCGCGAGCACCGCCACCGGTGATTCGCCGTTGCGGCCGTAGAGCGCCTGCAACAGATCGGCCTGTTCGGTCTTGGTCGGCAGTCCGGTCGACGGTCCGCCGCGCTGCACATCGATCACCACCAGCGGCAGCTCCGTCATCACCGCCAGGCCGATGGTCTCACTCTTGAGCGCCAGCCCGGGGCCGGATGTGCTGGTGACGCCGAGCGCACCGCCGATCCCGGCGCCGAGCGCCGCGCCGATCCCGGCGATCTCGTCCTCGGCCTGGAAGGTGGTGACGCCGAAATTCTTGTGCTTGCTCAGCTCGTGCAGGATGTCCGAGGCCGGAGTGATGGGATAGGTGCCGAGGAAGACGGGCAGCCCGGCGAGCTGACCGGCGGTGATCAGGCCATAGGCGAGCGCGGTGTTGCCGGTGATCTGGCGGTAGGTGCCCGGCGGGAGTTCGGCGGGCGCGATCTCGTAGGTGGTGGCGAAGCTCTCGGTGGTCTCGCCGTAGTTCCAGCCCGCCCGGAACGCCAGGATGTTGGCCTCGGCGATATCGGGCTTGGTCGCGAACTTCTCCCGCATGAACTGCTCGGTGCCGCCGATCGGGCGCCCGTACATCCAGGACAGCAGGCCGAGGGCGAACATGTTCTTCGCACGCTGGGCGTCCTTCTTGCCGAGTCCGGTCGATTCGGTGGCGCCGAGGGTGAGCGAGGTCATCGGGACGCGGTGGACCACGAAGTCCGACAGTGTCTCGTCGGCCAGCGGATCGGCGGCGTAACCCACCTTGGCGAGGGTCCGCTTGGTGAACTCGTCGGTGTTGACGATGACGGTGGCGCCGCGCGGGAGATCCTCCAGATTCGCCTTGAGCGCGGCCGGGTTCATCGCGACCAGCACGTCGGGCTGGTCACCCGCGGTGAGAATGTCGTAGTCGGCGATCTGGATTTGGAAGGACGAGACGCCGGGCAGCGTGCCTTGGGGCGCTCGGATCTCGGCGGGGAAGTTGGGCTGGGTGGCCAGGTCGTTGCCGAAGGCGGCGGCCTCGTGGGTGAAGCGATCGCCGGTCAGCTGCATTCCGTCGCCGGAGTCCCCGGCGAACCGAATGACGACCTTTTCCAATTTAGCTGTGCCGACATCGTTTTGGTGTGAAACCATATGCCTGCTTCACTTCCTCGTCGCTGAGAGGTGCCATCGCCAAACTACTCCGTCGAACGCGGTGCGCGCCCGTGAAGCGCGCGGACCGGCGAGATTCGGCGGTGCGGGCGTCAGGCGAACAATGCCAGCTGTGCGTCGCTCGCGTGCGCGGTTTCGGCTCGTGTCTCCGGTTCGGGCCGTCCGCGCGCCGTCAAACCGTGCTCCGCCAGCAGCGGAGCGACCCGCGCGCGCAGCCACGCGGAATACTCCGGCGTGACGTAGGCGCCGCGCCGGTACAGCTGGCGGTACCGGCGCAGCAGCGCCGGATGGTGCTCGGCCAGCCAGGACAGGAACCAGCCCCTGGTACTGCCGCGCAGGTGCATGGGGAACGCGACCGCCGATCGAGCCCCGGCCTCGGCGATCGCGCCGAAGACCGCGTCGAGGTGGGCGCGTCCGTCGGTGAGGCAGGGGATGACCGGTGCGACCAGCACGTTGACGGCGAAGCCCGCGTCGGCGAGCGCGCGAACCAGGTCCAGGCGGGCTCGTGGTGACGGTGTGCCCGGCTCCAGGCTGTGGTGCAGATCCTCGTCCAGTATCGCGATGGACATCGCGATACTCACGGGCACCTCGCGGGCGGCCGAGGTGAGCAACGGCAGGTCCCGTCGCAGCAGGGTGCCTTTGGTGAGGATGGAGAACGGGGTGCCGGATTCGGTCAGCGCGCGAATGATGCCGGGCATCAGGCGATAGCGTCCCTCGGCGCGCTGATAGGGATCGGTGTTGGTGCCCAGCGCGACCGGCTCGCGGCGCCAGGACCGCCTGCCGAGTTCCTTGCGCAGCACCGCGGCGACATTCGTCTTCACCACGATCTGCGAATCGAAGTCCCGGCCCGCGTCCAGATCCAGATATTCGTGCGTGCCGCGCGCGAAACAGTAGCGGCAGGCGTGCGAACAACCCCGCATGGGATTGACGGTCCATCGGAACGGCACGTTCGCGCCCTCGGGCACCCGGTTCAGGGCGCTCTTGCACAACACCTCGTGGAATGTGATGCCCTCGAACTCCGGCGTCCGTACGGTGCGCACCAGACCGGCCCGGGACAGCCCGGGCAAGGCGCCGTCCTCGGCGTCCAGGGTCTGGCTTTGCCACCGCACCCTCTCAGTCGAACATGTGTTCTAGCAGCTGTCAAGCGATCTGCTTGGTGCCGGGCGGTGTCAGCGCGGCCGGGTCGGCGAAGAAGGTGACCAGGTCGCGCACCGTGTCGTCGAGCGGGCGCGGCCGGTAGCCGAGCTCGCGCTCGGCCTTACCGTGGTCGACCACCGGCGCGGAGATCAGCGCGCCCAGCGCCGCCTTGGAGACGATGTCGGAGTTGAACAGCTTGCCGATCGGCGCGAGCACCGGGATGACGCCGGACACGAGCTTGGGGGAGATGGCGAACCTCGGGCCGCGCTTGCCGCCATGGGTCGCGGCGACGCGGCACAGTTCGAGCATCGAGATCATCGATCCGCCGAGCAGGTAGTTCTCGCCCGTGCGGCCTTTCTCGCCCGCCAGTACCAGGCCCGCGGCGACGTCGCGCACGTCCACCAGGTCGAATCCGCCGCCGATCATGGCGGGCACGCGCCCGAGGGCCGCGTCCTTGAGCGTCCGGTTGATGCGCGAGAGCGGCTTGCTGTGGTCCAGTGGGCCGAAGACGCCGGTGGGATTGCACAGTACCGCGTCGAGTCCCTGGTCGATCACTTTGCGCAGCGCCACCTCGCCCGCCCATTTCGAGCGGTCGTAGACCGGCAGCGCCGGGTCGGTCGACCGCGGCGCGTTCTCATCGATCCGGCCGCCGCAGCTGTACTGGTCGAACGCGTGGATCGAGCTGGCGTGCACCATCCGGCGCGCGCCGACCGCCAGCGCCGCCTCGGCGACCACGCGCACGCCCTCGGTGTTCACCCGCCAGGCGAGATCGTTCTTCTCGGCCAGGGTGATCACCGCGACCAGGTGGTAGACCACCTCAGCGCCGTCCAGCGCGGCGCGCATCGACGCCGGGTCGAGCACGTCGCCACGCAGCCAGGTGACGCCGGGTGCCGCCGGCTCGGCGGGAACGGCCCGATCGATGGCCGTGACCTGGTGACCGCGCTCGGTGAGGAGGCGGAGCAGATTCGTGCCAAGGTAGCCGGCTGCGCCGGTCACTGCGACCTTCATGGGACAGAGAATATAGAACTTGTTCTAATTTGCAACACGTTCCAGTTCTGCCGGGTTTGCCCGGTGTGCGGCGCGTTCGGGCTCGAAACATGCCGGTCCGGTCCGCTATATTGAGCGCAACCGTAGCGGCCCTTGCCGATTCGGCAGGGAGCAGGCGGATCACCACAACTGCATGACGCTGATCTGTACGACGATTTGGGGGCATCTCGATGAGTGATCTCTCGGTAGAGACCGAAGCGGTCCGGGCGTTCGCCGCCACGAACGCCGGTATCGCCGGTGATCTCGCGGGGGCGGGCAATTTCGACGCGGTGAAGAACGTTTCGGCGCTCGTCCCGGTGTTCGGCTTGATCGGGGCCGATTACCTGGCGATGTTCGCCGCGGCGCAAGTGTTGCAGGCCAAGGACATCAACGATCTGTCCGCCAAGTACGCCAAGCTCTCGGATTCGGCGTTCAGCGCGGCCGCGGCCTACGACGCGGTCGATTGGTCCAACGCGGGCGCGCTCGGGTCGATCGCGGGCCAGATCGGGGGCGCGGTATGAGACCGCTGGACAGCGGCGTCATCGCGCCGGAAGATCACGCCGTCGCGCACGCGGCCGAACAGAACGTCGCCATCGGCCAGCAGACCGTGCTGGACGCATTGCAGCAGACACCGGCACAGGCGGTGCTCGACCTGCCGCTGCCGCAGTTGCCCGAAGATCTGCCGCCCATCGAGCCGCCCGCATTCGTGCTGTCCCGCAAGATCTCCGAGGATCAGCAGTCGGCCGCCACCGTGCCCGCCGGTCTGCCCGGACTGGGTGGTACACCGAGCGCCGAGGACGGGCACGGGATCGCGCACGATACGTCCGCGCTGCTCGGGGACACGAACGCCGCGGTCGGCCAGATCGGTGCGCCCGCGGTCGAAGCCGCGCTCGATCAGGCGAACGGCGTGCTGAACGGTGCGCTCGCCGCCGCGCCGAGCGCGATCAGCGGCGCGGTGAACCAGGCGGCGGCCGCGGCCGGATCGCTACCCGCCTTGCCCGCCGATCCGGTGGCCGCCCTGCTCCAGGGTGTCGCGGTGCCCGCGCTGCCCGGCGTCGACGTCTTGATGAAGCCGATCCTGGACCTGCTGAGCAGCTTCGGCACCGGCGTCATCGGCGCGTTCGATCCGACCGCGATCCTCAGCCAGTCCTCCAAGGTCATCGAGATGGCCATGCAGGTCGGCAAGGGCAGCATGAGCACGGTCGAGCAGCTGTGGCAGAGCCAGGCCGCGCGCAACGCACAGGCCACGAGCCAGCAGGCGAACGTGCAGGGACAGGAGACCAGCCAGCGGGGCATCGACATCTCCGAGCTCACGCAGCGTGCTGCCACGGTGGTGCAGCAGGGCAACGCGCAACTGCTCGGCATCGCGTCGTCGTTCGCCACCCAGGCGACCGCGCTCGCGCCGGTGATCCTCACTCCGCCCGCCCAGGCGACGCTGATGGCCTCGGCCACCGAACACCTCGGTCAAGCCGTCGGCGTGGTCAACGCCACCCGCGGCGACCTGGCCGGCAAGACCGCCGAGCTCAGCGGCATGGTGCAGCAGCTGGTCGCGCCGGGCGGCGGGCCCGCGCCGCAGGAGGTCGCGCAGGCGCTGGCGGAGAACGTCGGTCAGCCGATCCTGGAGCAGGCGCAGTCGACCGCGTCGGACACCGCGACCAAGGCGGCAGGCCTTGATTCCGCCACGCCGTCGACATCGACGCCCTCGACCACGCCGTCGTCGGTGCACAGCACCTCGCACAGCCCGACCACCAGCCACGGCACGCCGAGCAGCCTGCTCGGCAGCAGCCCCGGCCGTCCCGGCAGCCCGAGCGTGTCGTCGGTGCCCAAAGTCACCGGCCTGCCCGGCGCCACGGTCGCACCGATCCGGCCGGTCGCCGGCGTCCCGGGCACTTCGCTCGGTACCGGCACGCCCGCGAGCACCACATCCGCCGGATCGAGCAGCTTCATGGGCGGCCCCGGCGCCGCGGCGGGGCAGCGCGGCAACGACGAGGAACACTCCCGCACGGTGCAGCCCTACCTGAGCCCCATCGGCAACGACGACCTCACCGGCCCGCTGGGCGAGTCGACGCCGGACGTCATCGGGGCGACACACTCGGACGAGATCATCAGCTCGGACTACGAGCAGGACCAGTTCTGACGGACGCCGGGTAGGCGACGCGCCGCACCCGGCCCGAGCGGATCAGCGCCGGGCCGGGTGACGTGCAGAGTCTCAGTTGTCCTGCGTGAACGAGTCGATCAGTTTCCGGTAGAGGTCGGCGAAGCGTTTACGCGCGGCCTGCTGCTCGGCGCCGAGCCCCTCGGTGGTGTCCGGCGAGTACACCACCAGATGGACGTCGTCCGACGGCGACTGCGGCATGAAGTCGATGATCCGGCTGCTCTGGTCGGTGGCTTTCGGCACGCCGAGGTCCACCGTGGCGAGCGCTTTGGTCTCCGCCAGCGCCGCGTTCAACACATCGGGCGGGATATGGCCGTCGATCCGCTTCGGCGGGGTCTCGGGACGGCGCTCGGCGGCCACCGCATCGGGGCTGCTCACCGCACGGCCGTCGGCGAAGATCTCCAGCTGCGGGCGCAGATCCGTCCGGGCCTGCCAACCGTCCGGAATGGTGGTCAGCGTGAACAGTGCCAGCGGCGCGGCGATCGGCGGTAGCGCACTGGGTCGATCCAGTGCCGGGTCGGCCGTGGCGGCGCCCGAGCCCACCGCGACGATCAGCGTGACAACCAGCAGAACGGCTTTCGTTACTCGCATCGATCCCATCTTCCGGTGCTGTCCGTGTCCGTCTGCGGCACAGACGAACTGCCGTAGATCATGACAGCGCGCCGACCCCTGGCGGGAGTCGGCGCGCTGTATCGATCGGATCCGGCGCTACCGCAGGCCGGACGGGTTGTTCAGGTCCGGAGCCGAGTACGTCTCGCAAGCTCTCACCTGACCGGTCTTGTAGCCGGTGAGGAACCACTTCTGCCGCTGCTCGGACGAACCGTGCGTCCACGCTTCGGGATTCACCCGGCCCTGGGCGGCACGCTGGATGCGGTCGTCGCCTACCGCGGCGGCCGCCGACAGCGCGTCGTTGACATCCTTGTCCGACAACGGTTTCAGGAACGGCTGGTTGCTGCCGGGTGCGGGCTGCTTGTCCGCGAAATGCGCCCAGATGCCCGCGTAGCAGTCGGCCTGCAATTCGGTGCGCACCGCGTCGGAGTCCGCGCCGCGTGGATCGCGCTGGGCGCGGCCGATGTCGCCGAGCAGGTTCTGGATGTGATGGCCGATCTCGTGCGCCACGACGTATTCCTGCGCCAGCGGGCCGCCGCTGGAACCGAATCGATCCACCAGTTCCTGGAAGAAACTGGTGTCGAAGTACGCGGTCCGGTCGGCCGGGCAGTAGAACGGTCCCACCGCGCTGGTGGCGTTGCCGCATCCGGTCGAGGTGGCTCCGGAGAAGAGCACGACCTTCGGCTGCTGGTAGCGCTTTCCGGCCTGCTTCGGCAGTTCGGCCGACCACACCGCGTCCAGGCTCTGCGCGGTGAGCGCCACCCGGCAGTCGACGTATTTGTTGGCATCCGCCCCGGTCTTGCAATGGCTCGGCGTGCCGGCCGTGCCCGGCTGCGTCTGGCTCTGGTCCTGCGAGCCGGTGAAGTTGCCGAGGATGGATCCGGGGTCGCCGCCCAGTAGCAGCGCCAGCACCAGCACTATGAGCCCGCCCGCGCCGCCGCCGAGCGCGAGCTTGCCGCCCATGCCGGGACCGCCGGACGAAACCCGGTCGGGGTCGATCTGCATGCCCTCGTTGAAGGTCATCGTCGTCGCTTTCTCGCTCGTCCCCGGGGTCACCCAACCCTCGGTCGTCGGCGACCCCGGTTCACACTCCCTCGGATACAGCTTGGCACGGGCGCGTCGATATCGGTTTCCACTCACCGAATGTGTCTCACTACGATGGACTCGCACTTGGTCACACCGCGCCGGTGCCAGAGTCGTCGAAAGGAACCCCGTGCTGCGCACCCACTTGGCTGGTTCGCTGCGAAGCGAGCATGCCGGTCAGACCGTCACTCTCACCGGCTGGGTGGCGCGGCGGCGTGACCACGGTGGGGTGATCTTCATCGATCTGCGCGACGCGTCCGGTGTGGCCCAAGCCGTTTTCCGCGAGGGCGAACCCGCCGAGCAGGCACATCGGCTGCGTGCGGAGTACTGCGTGCGCGTCACCGGCACCGTGGAACCGCGGCCGAGCGGCAACGAGAACCCGGAACTGCCGACCGGCGCCATCGAGGTGAACGTCACCGAGCTCGAGGTGCTGAACGAGAGCGCCCCGCTGCCCTTCCAGCTGGACGAGCAGCCGGGTGAGGAAGCGCGCCTGAAGCACCGCTACCTCGATCTGCGCCGCGAGGGCCCGGCACACGCCATCCGGCTGCGGTCCAAAGTCAACGCGGCCGCCCGCGAGGTGCTCGGCCGCCACGAGTTCGTCGAGGTGGAGACCCCGACGCTGACCCGGTCGACGCCAGAGGGCGCGCGCGACTTCGTGGTGCCAGCCCGCCTGCAGCCGGGCAACTTCTATGCCCTTCCGCAGAGCCCGCAGCTGTTCAAGCAGCTGCTCATGGTCGGCGGCATCGAACGCTACTTCCAGATCGCGCGGTGCTACCGGGACGAGGACTTCCGCGCCGATCGTCAGCCGGAGTTCACCCAGCTCGACATCGAGATGAGCTTCGTGCGCCAGGAGGACGTGATCCTGCTGGCCGAGGAGATCCTGGTCGCGCTGTGGAAGCTGGTCGGCTACGAGATCCAGACCCCGATCCCGCACATGACCTACGCCGAGGCCATGCGCCGGTTCGGTAGCGACAAGCCCGACCTGCGTTTCGGCGTGGAGATCACCGAGTGCACCGACTACTTCAAGGACACCCCGTTCCGGGTGTTCCAGGCGCCATATGTCGGCGCGGTGGTCATGCCGGGCGGTGCGAGCCAGCCGCGACGCCAGCTCGACGCCTGGCAGGAATGGGCCAAGCAGCGCGGCGCCAAAGGTCTGGCGTACGTGCTGGTGAACGAGGACGGCACACTGGGCGGCCCGGTCGCGAAGAACCTCACCGAGGCCGAGCGCGACGGCTTGGCCAAGCACGTCGGCGCGGTTCCGGGTGACTGCGTGTTCTTCGCCGCGGGCGCAGCGAAGGCGCAGCGCGCGCTGCTCGGCGCGGCGCGGGTGGAGATCGCCCGCAAGGTCGGTCTCATCGACGCGGACGCCTGGTCGTTCGTGTGGATCGTGGACGCGCCGCTGTTCGAGCCGACCGTCGAGGCGACCGCTAGCGGTGACGTGGCGGTGGGCCACTCCGCCTGGACCGCGGTGCACCACGCCTTCACCTCGCCGAAGCCGGAGTCGCTGGACACCTTCGACACCGACCCGGGCTCGGCGCTGGCCTACGCCTACGACATCGTCTGCAACGGCAACGAGATCGGCGGCGGCTCGATTCGTATCCACCGTCGCGACGTGCAGGAACGGGTCTTCGACGTGATGGGCATCGGCCCGGAGGAGGCGCAGGAGCAGTTCGGCTTCCTGCTGGACGCCTTCGCCTTCGGCGCGCCGCCGCACGGCGGCATCGCCTTCGGCTGGGACCGGGTCACCGCACTGCTGGCGGGGGAGGACTCGATCCGCGAGGTCATCGCGTTCCCGAAGACCGGCGGCGGTGTCGACCCGCTGACCGACGCGCCCGCGCCGATCAGCGAGCTGCAGCGCAAAGAGGCGGGTCTGGACGTCAAGCCGGAGCAGAAGAAGGGCGAGCGCGCCGAGACCGCCTCGTAGCGGGCGCTCGCGCGAACGGTACCTTCTGGGCAGTTACGCCTGCCCGACCGCGAGGAAACCCGTTGCTGCACTTGCGCCTGATCAGCCCGCCGGATCTCACCGACGAGGTGCTCGCGGTACTCGCCGCCGATCCCGGGGTCACGCACGTGACCCTGGCCCGCGGTGCCGCGCTGGAGCCGAAGGGCGATCTCGTCCAGGCGGACGTGGCTCGTGAGGCCGCCAACGACGTGCTCGACGACTTGACCGCGCTGGGCGTCTGCCGGTCCGGAGGGATGACGCTCACGCCGGTCGAGACGGTCCTGTCGGAGGCGGGCGAGCGCGCGGTACACGAGGCGCCCGGTGATCCGAGCGACGCGGTGGTGTGGGAGGAACTGCTCGCGCAGACGCATGAGGAGTCGAGCCTCAACGCGACTTTTCTCGCGTTCCTGACGATCGCCTGCCTGCTCGCGGCCGTGGGCGTCGCGACCGATTCGCCGGTGACGATCGTCGGCGCGATGGTCGTCGGCCCGGAGTTCGGTCCGCTCGCCGCTTTCGCGGTCGCGTTGGTGCGCAGGGACTTCGGCCTCGCCCGCCGCTCGGCCCTCGCGCTCGCGGTGGGGTTTCCGGTGGCGATGGTGGTCACGTTGGTGGCCACGGTGGTGTGGGAACAGGTCGGCTGGATCACCATGGACGGGGTGAGCGGCGTCGAGCAGGTCGACTTCATCTATCAGGTGGGCCCGTTCTCCCTGGTCGTCGCGCTATTGGCGGGCGCGGCCGGCATGCTCTCGCTCGTGACGGCGAAGTCGGCCGCGCTGGTCGGCGTGTTCATCTCGGTGACCACCGTGCCCGCGGCCGGATTCGCCGTGGTCGCGGCGACCTTGGGGGAGTGGCGGGTGGCGTTCCTGTCCGCTGGCCAGCTGGCGGTGAACATGGCGGGCATCATCGTGGCCGGGATCATCGTGCTCCAGCTCCGGCCGCGCGCGGGCAGCGAGGCCGGTCCGGTGGAGCGGTTGCAGCGCTGGATCGGCATGCGCGCACCGGCCGAGAAGTGAGCGGGCCTCACGCCGCGGCGACGGTGCCTCCGGTGAGCACTCGGTAGGCATAGGTCACCGCGATCACGGAGACCGGGCCCGCGATCAGCAGGCCGAGACCGCACAGCAGCGTGCCCAGGAACATGATCACCAGCACGGCCAGCGCGAGCAGCAGCACCTGCACGGCGTTGGCGACCACCAGCGTGAAACTGGACTTCAGCGCCTCGAACGGACCCTGGTCCTGATCGACGACGAAGTGCAACGAGAACATGCACAGCCATCCGGCGATCAGTCCGGGAAGCAAGCAGAGCGCCGCGCCGAGGAAGGTCAGCGTGAATGCCAGCAACGCGGTGAGCAACACGTTGCCCGCGTTCACGAATCGAAAGTATGCGCCGAAAGGCGGTGGGGTGCCGTCGGTTTCGTACAGTGCGCCGCGCACCATCGCCGCCTGCAGCAGCCACACGCCTGCCATGACCGCCAAGAAGATCAGCAGCAGCGGCAGCATCGACGTCGGGTCGGTGAGCTGAACGACGACCACGAACGCCAAGTAGATGACGAGGCCCACCGCGGTCACCCCGAACCACGGCCCCGGATTTGCCCAGAGTCGCGCCCAGCCGTAACTGAGCGCCCGGCCCACGTCCAGTCTGCCGGGACCGGTGGAGACCTGCTGGTAGCCGTAGATCGGCTCCTGCGCGGGCGCGGGGCCGGACGGCGCCCAGCCCGGCCCGGTGCCTTGCGGTCCGTAGCTGGGGTGCCCCGCGCCCACAGGCGGCGGCGGCTCCAGCGGTTCGTTGCCGTAGTGCGCCGCGCCGGGGCCTTCGAACTGCGGATATCCGGCCGGACCCGCCATCTCGTGGCGGGCGTGGCCGGTCCCGGGGCCGGGAGCCTGCGGATTCGGGCTCTCGTGCTGCCCGGGCCTGGCCGCGAAGCGTTCGTCATCGTTCGGCAAGGGAGCGCCGCCACCTGATTGTTTGGGTGCGGAGGGCGGGATCTCGGTCATGCGTAGACCTTTCCACTCAACTGGTTTGCGGTGTGGCGCAGGGCAGTTGACGATGAGAAAACCCGACGGGTGCGGAGGTGTCAAGCGACCTGCGGCCGCCGTCCGGCCATGCCGGAGACACGCCGAGCGACGCGGAAAGGTTGTGTAACCGCTCGCTAGAAGTGACCCCATGCGAGTACTTTGAGAGGCGATGACCGCACTATTGGCCGAACGCGCCGCCGAAGTCGTGTCCGCAGCGCAACAGTTGCTCACAAAGCGAATGGGTGCTCCGGTAAAGCTGAGCGATCCGATCGAACTCAGCGGTAGTGGTAGGACGACGGTCCTACGCGTGCGTGTAGCGGAGAACGCCTTTTCATTGCCGCGAACCCTGATCATCAAGCAGGTCCGCGGCGCGGCGCAGGATCGCCGGACCGGCGGCTTGGCGCCCGGGGTGGCCAGCGTCGATTCCGCGTTCCTCCGCGAGACGGTGTCCTATCAGTTCACCACCGCGTTGAGCCGGGAGCACCGGCCGGGCGCGTACCTGGTCGCGCACAGCCTTCCCGACCGTCTGCTGATCCTCAGTGACCTGGGTGAGAACTCCCTGCTCACCGCCGTGCTCCGCTCCGGGGCCGAGCCCGCGGGCCGCAACGCCCTGATGGCGTTCGCTCAGGCGCTGGGCCGGATGCATGCCGCCACCGTCGGGCGCGAGGCGGACTTCGTCGCGCTGCTGCGCCGAGTGGACGTGGTGCACCGGGTGGACGGCATCGCCCAGCAGGCCGAGTCGGCGATCGCCGAGGTGCCCGGTCTGCTCCAGCGCGAACTGGGTATCGAGGTGCCGGGCGAGATCGCCGAGCGCATCGTGCGCGGCAACCGGCTGTACTCCGCGGGCCGTTTCCGCGCGTTCAGCCCGTCGGACCTCTGCCCGGACAATGTGATCTTGAACGAGGAGGGTGCTCGCTTCCTCGACTACGAGTGGGGCGGGTTCCGCGACGCCACCTTGGACATCGCCTACGCGCTGGTGTCCTTCCCCGGCTGCCTGTGCGATGTCGAGCTCTCGCGTGAGCGCGCGCGGCAGATGGTCGAGGCCTGGCGCGCGGAGGTCGTGGGCGTGTGGCCCGCGCTGGCCGATGACGACCAGCTGGCCGAACGCATCCTGGAAGCTCGGCTGATCTGGGTCTGGCTGTCCACTTACTGGTTCCTGCCCGCCGATCACACCCGTATCGCGGCTGCCAGGGAGCACGGGCTGTCGGTGCCGCGCTCGGCGGCGCTGATCAACCGCTGGGCCGCGCTCGCCGAAGACGCGCGGTGCACGGGTGACGACATCGTGGGAGATTTCGCTGAGGACGTATCAGCGATGCTGGAAGAACGCTGGGGCGAGTAGGCCGCGCACCCGGGGGCTGCTGCCTCCGGAGACGGCGCGCGGCCGCCCCGCGCTAGCCGAGCGGGACCTGCCGCGGCTCGATCCGTCCCCCGCTGCGCACCGCGAACGAAGCGCCGTAGCGTACGTCGGAATTCGGGTCCGCCACATCCAGCAGGTAGTACCAGTCCATCTGCGCGTGGTCGGGGGTGATCTCCAGCACGCCGTAGCCGTGCGAGTCCAACTCCACATAACGCAGATGGCGGTTGACCGTCTTGATCGCTTCGGCGATCGGAGCGGAATTCGTGTGGACCATGTCGCCGATGCTGGTCGAGGTCACCGACGGCACCACGAACTCGGCGCCCGCCGTCACGCCGCCCGGGTAGCTCGCCACGTCCACGGGGAGATCGGCGGCCCACGAGGAGTGGATGTCCCCGGTCAGGAACAGCACGTCGGAAATTTGCTGATCGATGATGGCGCGGAACAGCCTGGTGCGGTCGGCGGTGTAGCCGTCCCACTGGTCGCCGTTCAGCGACGGACCGGACTGCGGGACGCCCATGGTGCTGGTGATCGCCGCCGTGGTGGCGGGCTCGAGCGGCGGGAAGACCAGCGGGGCGATCATGACCGAGTTGCCGACCAGCTTCCACCGCACCGGCGCGGAGGCCAAGCCCGCGGTCAGCCATTCCATCTGCGCCTTGCCGGTGATGGTGCGCGCCGGGTCGTCGGCCTCGCGCCAGTTCGCGCCCGGCTTCGCCTCCTGGTCGCGGTAGCTGCGCAGATCGAGCATGGTGAGCTCGGCCAGGGTGCCGAAGCGCAGCCTGCGGTAGATCCGCACGTCGGCGCCGGAGCCGGACGCCCGGACCGGCATCCACTCCAGATAGGCCTGCGCGGAGGCGGCGCGCCGGTCGGCCCAGCTGCCCTCGGTGGCGGGATCGTGATTGTTCGCGCCGCCGGACCAGGAGTTGTCCGCGGATTCGTGGTCGTCCCAGGTGCAGATGAACGGCAAGGTGGCGTGCAGGCCGAGCAGATCCGGGTCGGTCTTGTACTGGGCGTGGCGGATGCGGTAGTCCGTCAAGCTGACGGTCTCGTTGGCCGGATCGTGCGGGCGTACGGCGCCGTTGCGGCCTCCGTACTTGCCGCGGCCGTACTCGTAGATGTAGTCGCCCAAGTGCACGATCGCGTCCAGGTCGGTGCGGGCGGTCAGGTGACGGTAGGCGCCGAAGTAGCCCGCCTCCCAGTTCGAGCACGACACCACGCCGAACCGAAGGCGATCCGGTGTGTCCGCCGTGGCGGGCGCGGTCTTGGTGCGGCCCACCGGAGAGGTCTGGCCCAGGGCGGTGAATCGATAGAAGTACTCGACACCGGGAGCCAGGCCGGAAACGTCGACCTTGACCGTATGGTCAGAGTCAGCCGAGGTCGTCACGGCGCCGGACGCGGCGACCGAGGCGAACCGCTCGTCCGCCGCGATCTCCCACCGCACGGTCGCCGGGTCGCCCAGGCCCGAGCCGGGCGTCGCGTCGTCGGAGACGGTCACGCGGGTCCAGACGATCACGCCGTCGGCAAGCGGGTCCCCCGAGGCCACGCCGTGCCGGAACACCGGTGTCGCGGCTTCCGCGTCACCGCCGCCCAGCACCGCGGTGGCGGTGGCGGCGGCCGCGCTGCCCTTGAAAAGAGTGCGCCGAGCGAAGCGCGCGGTGGACGAGGGATCTGAAACGGATACGTTTTCAGGCACGGGTACCGATCCCATCCGAAGTACCGGCGACACGCAACTCCGTCTGTCGCCGCGCCGGTCGAGACCGCGCGGCCGCACCGGAGACGCATCCGGGAACGGCATGTCGTGCTGTCGGTGCGCCTCGGTAACGTTCTTGTCGTGAGCGATGGTTTGTTCGACGTGCCCGGAGCCGCGGTGCCTCCGGAGCATTCGATCGACACCGTGGTGCGCCGGGACGCGGGTGCGCCGCTGGCCGTGCGCATGCGCCCGGCCACGCTGGAGGAAGTGGTCGGACAGCAACATCTGCTCGGTCCCGGTTCGCCGCTGCGCAGGCTGATCGAGGGTTCGGGCGCCGCGTCGGTATTGCTGTACGGCCCGCCCGGCACCGGCAAGACCACGCTCGCCTCGCTCCTGTCCCAGGCCACCGGCCGCCGGTTCGAAGCGTTGTCGGCGCTCTCGGCCGGGGTCAAAGAGGTGCGCGCGGTCATCGATGTGGCGCGGCGCAGGTTGGCTACGGGCGAGCAGACCGTGCTGTTCATCGACGAGGTCCACCGCTTCTCCAAGACCCAGCAGGACGCCCTGCTCGCCGCGGTGGAGAACCGCATCGTCCTGCTCGTCGGCGCGACGACCGAGAACCCGTCGTTCTCGGTGGTGTCGCCGCTGCTGTCGCGCTCACTGGTGCTGCAACTGCGGTCGCTCACGGAAACCGACATCCGCGAGGTGCTCGCCCGCGCGATCACCGATCCACGCGGGCTCGACGGCGCGTATACGGTGACCGAGGCCGCGCTCGACCACATCGTCCGGATCGCGGGCGGTGACGCCCGCCGCGCGTTGACCGCTCTGGAAGCGTCGGCGGAGTCCTCGCTCGACGGCACCGTCGACGTGGACCTGGTCGAAGCCAGCGTGGACAAGGCCGCCGTCCGGTACGACCGCGCCGGCGACCAGCACTACGACGTGATCAGCGCGTTCATCAAGTCCATCCGCGGTTCGGACGTCGACGCCGCGCTGCACTACCTGGCGCGCATGCTGAGCGCGGGGGAGGACCCGCGCTTCATCGCCCGGCGGCTGATGATCCACGCGAGCGAGGACATCGGCATGGCCGACCCGATGGCGTTGCAGACGGCGACCGCCGCCGCGCAGGTCGTGCAGCTGGTCGGTCTGCCAGAAGGCCGCCTCGCGCTCGCCCAAGCCACCATCCACCTGGCCACGGCCCCGAAGTCCGGCGCCGTCGTGGCCGCGATCGGCGCCGCCATGGCCGACGTCGCGGCGGGCAAGGCGGGCCCGGTTCCGCCCCACCTGCGCGACGGTCTCTACCCCGGCGCGGCGGCGCTCGGCAACGCGCAGGGCTACAAGTACCCGCACGACGACAAGGACGGCGTGCTCGGCCAGCAGTACCCGCCCGACGAGCTGGTCGGCGTCGACTACTACCACCCCACCGACCACGGCCACGAACGCGAGATCGGCCCCAGGGTCGACAAGCTGCGCCGCATCGTCCGAGGCTGACCGCCCGGTAGCCGGCGCACTGTGTCGGTATCGGTGCATCCGACAAGGGGCGGAAGGAACTGGGTGTTTCCCGTGGCGGCGAGCCGCTGCGGGGCTGGGTTCACTGACCGGGCGGCGGGGCGCGACGGGAGCCCGGGCGATGAATAATCGCGTGCGCGGCACCGGTAGGCTGGGTATTCGTGCAGACCCACGAGATTCGACGGCGTTTCCTGGACCATTTCCTCCGTGCCGGCCATACCGAGGTGCCGAGTGCCTCGCTGATCCTGGCCGACCCGAACCTGCTGTTCGTCAACGCGGGCATGGTCCAGTTCAAGCCGTACTTCCTGGGTCAGGAGGCGCCGCCCTACCCGCGGGCGACCAGCGTGCAGAAATGCGTGCGAACCGGCGATATCGAAGAGGTCGGCGTCACCACGCGGCACAACACCTTCTTCCAGATGGCGGGCAACTTCTCCTTCGGTGATTACTTCAAGGAGGGGGCGATCACCCTCGCCTGGGAGCTGATCTCCAAGCCGCAGGACGACGGCGGTTACGGGTTCGATCCCGAGCGGATCTGGGTGACCGTGTACCAGGACGACCCGGAGGCCGCCGAGATCTGGAAGCGGGTCGCGGGGATCCCCGAGGAGCGCATCCAGTTCCGCGACGGCAAGGACAACTACTGGGACATGGGCGTGCCCGGCCCCGGCGGACCCTGCTCGGAGATCTACTACGACCGCGGCCCCGAGTACGGCCGCGACGGCGGGCCGGTCGCCGACGAGGACCGCTACCTCGAGATCTGGAACCTCGTGTTCATGCAGGACATCCGCGGTGAGTTGAGCCCCAAACTCGGGCACTCGCCGGTCGGGTCGCTGCCGAAGAAGAACATCGACACCGGCATGGGGGTCGAGCGCATCGCGCTGCTGCTGCAGGGCGTGGACAACGTCTACGAGACCGACCTGCTGCGCCCGATCATCGACAAGGCCGAGGAACTGACCGGACGCTCCTACGGCGTCCAGCACGAGGACGACGTCCGCTTCCGCGTGATCGCCGACCATGCTCGCACCGCCGCCATGCTGATCGCCGACGGCGTGAACCCGGGCAACGACGGCCGCGGGTACGTGCTGCGCCGCCTGCTGCGCCGCATCGTGCGCTCGGCCCGCCTGCTCGGCGCCGAGAAGCCGGTGATGAGCGAGTTCATGAAGGTCGTCAGCGACCTGATGGCCCCGTCCTACCCGGAGCTGGCCACCGACTTCCGCCGCATCGAGACCGTCGCGGTCGGCGAGGAGACGGCGTTCCTGAAGACGCTGAACACGGGCTCCACCCTGTTCGACAACACCGCCGCCGCGGTGAAGGCCCATGGCGGCAGCACGATCGCCGGGTCCGACGCGTTCACCCTGCACGACACCTACGGCTTCCCGATCGATCTGACGCTGGAGATGGCCGCGGAGGCCGGGCTGTCGGTCGACGAAGAGGGCTTCCGCTCGCTCATGTCCGAGCAGCGTCAGCGGGCCAAGGAGGACGCGCAGGCGCGCAAGCACGCCCACGCCGACCTCACGATCTACAAGGAACTGGTCGACCGCGGCGCCACCGAGTTCACCGGCTTCGACGAGCTCACCTCCGAGGCCACCGTGCTCGCCCTGATCGCCGACGGTGTGCGGGTGCCGACGGCGACCGTGGGGCAGGACGTCGAGGTCATCCTGGACCGCAGCCCGCTCTACGCCGAGGCGGGCGGCCAGATCGCCGACCGCGGCTCCATCACCGCCTCGTCGGGATTGAAGCTGCGCGTGAACGACGTGCAGAAGATCGCCAAGAAGCTGTGGGTGCACAAGACCACGGTGGAGCACGGCCAGATCACCGAGGGCGACGTCGTGCTGGCGCAGGCCGACCCGTCCTGGCGGCGGGGTGCCACGCAGGGCCATTCCGGTACGCACATGGTGCATGCCGCCCTCCGGCAGGTGCTCGGCCCGAACGCCGTGCAGGCCGGTTCGCTGAACAAGCCGGGCTACCTGCGTTTCGACTTCAACTGGCAGGGCCAGCTGTCCGAGCAGCAGAAAGCCGACATCGAGGCCGTCTCCAACGACGCGGTCGGCGCCGACTTCCCGGTGAACACCTTCGTCACCGATCTGCCGAAGGCCAAGCAGATGGGCGCGCTGGCCTTGTTCGGCGAGAACTACGGCAACGAAGTGCGCGTGGTGGAGATCGGCGGCCCGTTCTCGATGGAGCTGTGCGGTGGCACGCACGTACAGCATTCCTCGCAGATCGGCCCGATCACGGTGCTCGGCGAGTCGTCGGTCGGCTCCGGCGTGCGTCGCGTGGAGGCGTTCGTCGGCTTGGATTCCTACGCGTACCTGGCCAAGGAGCGCGCGCTGCTGGCCGGTGTCGCCTCCGCGCTCAAGGTGCCCTCCGACGAGGTGCCCGCTCGCGTCGAGCAGCTGGTGGAGCGGCTCAAGGTGGCCGAGAAGGAGCTCGAGCGCACGAAGATGGCCGCCGTGCTGTCCTCGGCGGGCGAGTTCGTCGAGAAGGCCGAGCGGATCGGCCGGCTGCTGCTGGTCGCCGTGGCCGCGCCGGAGGGCGTGTCCGCGGGCGATCTGCGCACGCTGGCCACCGACATCCGCGGCCGGTTCGGCAGCGAGCCCGCCGTGGTGGTACTGCTCGGCAACGCCGACGGCAAGGTGCCGTTCGTGGTCGCGGTGAACAAGCCCGCTCAGGAACTCGGCATCAAGGCGGGCGATCTGGTCGGTAGCTTCGGCCCGAGTATCGCGGGACGAGGCGGCGGCAAGCCGGAGATGGCGCAGGGCGCGGGCTCGGACCCGTCCGGCATTCCGGCCGGCCTGACCGCGGTCCGCGCGCGGGTGGCCGAACTCGCCGGGTGATGGGCGGCCCAGCGGAACCGGAGCGGTCGGCGCCCCGCGGCGCCGACCGGCCGCATCCGGCCACCGACCCCGGTCGGGGCAGGCGGATCGGCGTCGACGTCGGCAGTGTCCGGATCGGGGTCGCCGCGAGCGATCCCGACGGCATCCTCGCCACCCCGGTGGAGACCGTGCCGCGCGCGAAACCGTCCCGGCGATCGGCTCCCGCACCCGATATCGAAAGAATTGCCGAAATTGTGCGGGAGTACGAGGCAGTCGAGGTAATCGTCGGATTGCCGCGAACATTACGCGGGGAGAAAGGCACTGCGGCTACGCTGGCCAGCGCATTCGCTGAGCGATTGCGGGCTGCTGTCGTGCCGGTGCCGGTCCGGCTTTCCGACGAACGTTTGACTACGGTGTCAGCTGCACGTGCATTGCGGGACAGTGGAGTTCGCGCGCGTGGCCAGCGGCAGGTGATCGATCAGGCGGCGGCCGTGTCGATCCTGCAAGGATGGTTGGACGAACGGAGTGCGGTGTTGAGGTCGGTGGAAGCGGGACGTCCTGCGTCGTCCGGGGACGATGCATGACGGATCGGTGGGCGCGGGCCGAGGAACTGTTCCGACAGCGCGAAGCTGATCGGCGTTACCGGAGAGACGACCGGGCCTGGGGCGAGTACGACGGCGACCGGTACGACGACTACGACGACGACACGACCGTCATCCCCCGCTACGTCGACGACGAGGAAGAGCCGGAGCCCGCGCCGCCGCCACCGGCCCCACGGCGTGGCGGACAGCGCCCCAGGACGACGCGTGTCGAGGAGCCGCGCCGCTCGAAGCGCGCGGAGTCGAAACGTGCCCGGCCCGAGCGCTCCGGCCGCTCGCAGCGCGGCAAGCGATCCCGGGTCGCCTCCCGCAAAGCCGCCGAGCGCAAGAAGCGCCGCCGCAACCTATGGTTCGTCGCGGGTGTCTTCATCCTTCTCTTCGCCGGCGCCGTGATCTTCGCCGGGATGAAGTTGGTCGCCAGTATGGCTCCGCCGAAAGACTTCGCGGGACCAGGGGGACCGCTGGTGGTGGTGCAAGTGCATCCGGGCGACACCTCCCAGCAGATCGCGTCGACGATGGTCGAGCGCGGCGTCGTGGCGAGCTCGGGCGCGTTCTTCCAAGCGGCCGTGCGCAATTCGAACATGAACACGGTGCAGCCCGGCTTCTACGCGATCCCCAGCCAGAGCCCCGCCGCCGAGGCGGTGTCGGCGCTGGTGAGCAAGTCCTCGCGGGTCGGCAATCTGGTCGTCTCCGAGGGACGGCTGCTGCACGACCAACACGACATGAGCACCGGCGGGCGGTACGACGGCATCTACCGCAAGATCGCGGAGGCCAGCTGCATCGGCACGGGCACCAACCAGAAGTGCGTGAGCTACGAACAGCTCGATGCCGCGGGCGCGAGCCTGGACCTGGCCGCGCTCGGAGTGCCGGCATGGGCGATCCAGGGTGTCAAGGACTGCCCGGACCGGACACGGCAGCTGGAGGGCCTGATCGCCGCGGGCACCTGGGATTTCGATCCGAGCGGGACGCCTGCGGAGATCCTGCGGCAATTGGTGACCGCGAGTGCCAAGAGCTATGAGTCCACCGGACTGCTGCAGTCCGGCGCCGACACGAAACTGACGCCGTACCAGACGCTGGTCGCCGCCTCGCTGGTGGAACGCGAGGCGAAGCCCCAGGACATGGGCAAGGTGGCACGGGTGATCGTGAACCGGCTGCGGGTCGATCAGATGCTGCAGTTCGACTCGACGGTGAACTACACCCTGGATCGCACCGAGGTGGCGACCACCGACGCCGACCGCGCCCAGGAAACCGCCTGGAACACCTATGCGATGCGTGGCCTGCCCAAGACTCCGATCGCCGCGCCGTCGTTGAACGCTCTGCGTGCCATGGAGAATCCGGAGCAGGGGCCGTGGCTGTACTTCGTCACCGTCGACAAGCAGGGCACCACCCTGTTCACCGACGACTATCAGGAGCATCTGCGCCTGATCGCACGGGCGCAGCGCAGCGGCATCCTCGACAGTTCCAAGGACAGCGGTGGCCGGTAATCGCAAGGCGGCGGTGCTCGGGAAGCCGATCGCGCACTCGCGATCGCCACAGCTGCACTTGGCCGCGTACCGCGCGCTCGGATTGGATTGGAGCTACGAGCGCATCGAATGCTCGGCGGAGCAGCTGCCCGGGCTGGTCGACGGGCTCGGGCCGGAATGGGTCGGGCTTTCGGTGACCATGCCCGGCAAGGAAGCGGCACTGGCCTACGCCGATGAGCGCACCGACCGGGCCGTGTTGGTCGGATCGGCCAACACCTTGGTCCGCCGCGACGCGGGCTGGCTGGCCGACTGCACCGACGTGGACGGTGTGCTCGGAGCGCTCCGCGGCGGTGGTGTCACCGACCTGACCGAGGGCGTGGTGCTGGGGGCGGGCGGCACCGCGCGGCCCGCCCTGCTGGCGTTGTCGGAGCTGGGCGCGAAGTCGGTGACCGTGGTCGCCCGGGACGCCGGGCGGGCGCGCGGCGCGCTGGAACTCGCCGAGCGGCTGGGGATGATCGCGTCGCTGGCCGGTTTCGATGCCGGGGCGCTGCGTACGATCTGCGCGGCCGCGGGAGCCGTGGTGAGCACCATTCCCGCCACGGCGGCGGCGGTGGTCGCCCCCGCGGTAGCCGAGGCGCCGGTGGTGCTCGACGCGATCTACAACCCCTGGCCCACCCCGCTGGCCGAGGCGGTGGCCCGGTCCGGGCACACGGTGGTCAGTGGTCTGCAGATGCTGCTGAACCAGGCGTATGGGCAGGTCGAGCTGTTCACCGGGCAGGCAGCGCCGCGCGCGGAGATGGCGGCGGCGCTGGACGAGGGGCGTCGATAGCCTTCTCACCAGCGGTGCGTATCTGCTCTTTCCGCTGCCGTGATCGCCGGTTATGTTGTCCTCCAACGCGTTTCAACGGGAGGGGTAGCGTTGTGTTGATTCGACTCGGAGTCACCGTCGCGATGGGGATCGCGGCATCCGCGTTCGTCTTCGCCGGACAGTCGGCGGCGAAAGCCGATGGCTGCGCATCGGCGCAGCCGACTTGGGGGTTCCAGTGTGTTGCCGCGGCGTCGAACGTCGCGCTGGCGAACTGCATGAAAGAGGCGCCGCTGTGGCACAAAGACGGGAAGTGCATTCAGCGGAACGACGGTAGCGGTAGGTACGACCTCTGGATTCCATCCAACTGAGACACGCAGGGCCGTAGTCGCTGCCGAGAAACACGGCTATGGTGTTTCGCATGAATGCTTGGTTGTTGCGGGCCGTCGTGCTCGGCGCGCTGGTGGTGGCGTTGCGTGCCGGGCTCGGGTTCGCGATGGTGTACTGGCCGACACACGGGGCACTGATGCGCATCCTGTGCCTGGTCGTGCTGGTCGCGGCCATCGCGGCCTGGGGTGTGCTGGACGGTCGCAGGGACCGCGTCGAGAGCGGGGACGCCGAACGCGGCGCCGATCTGACCATGATGTGGCTGAAGGCCGCCGTTGTGGGTGGTGTCGGCAGCGGCCTGGCGTCCTGGATCCTGGACTGGGCTCCCCGGTTCGATCTCGGTGACAACGGCCTGCTGTTCGAACTCACGGCGGGCGCGGCGTTCATCATCCTGCTGATCTTCGTGCCCGCGCTGATCGGTGTCGGCGTCGGCCGGATGCTGGCCGAGCGGCAGAACGGCAAGGGGCTCTCCACCCCGCCGTCGCTGTACTCCGCCGCGGGCAGCGCGATCTGATTCCACGAGAAAACGGCGCGCCCGCAGCGGGCGCGCCGTTTTCGTCTCTCGCGGCCGCCGCGGGCTAGAGCAGCACCGCGCCGCCGCTCGGACTGTCCTCCCGCGCGATCGCCGAGTAAGCGGCGGCCAGCAGGGCGGGATCGGGTCCTTCCAAGCGTCCGGGTTTGGCCAGGCCGTCGAGCACGACGAAGCGCAGCACGCCGGAGCGGGTCTTCTTGTCCGTCTGCATGGCGTCCAGCAGCTGAGGCAGCGCGTCGGCGTCGTAGCTGGTCGGCAGGCCGACGGCGGACAGGATCGCGCGATGACGGTCGGCGGTGGCGTCATCGAGACGACCCGCGAGACGACCGAGCTCGGCGGCGAACACCAGTCCGACGGAGACCGCGGCGCCGTGCCGCCACCGGTAACGCTCCCGCCGTTCGATCGCGTGCCCCAGGGTGTGACCGTAGTTCAGGATCTCGCGGAGGCTGGATTCCTTCAGATCGGCGGCGACGACGTCGGCTTTCACCTGGATCGCGCGACGGATCAGCTCCGGCAGCACCTCGCCGGACGGGTCGAGGGCGGCCTCCGGGTCGCGCTCCACCAGCTCCAGGATCACCGGGTCGGCGATGAAACCGGCTTTGATGATCTCCGCCATGCCCGCGACGATCTCGTTGCGCGGCACCGTCTCCAGGGTGGCCAGGTCGACCAGCACGGCGGCCGGCTCGTGGAAGCAGCCGACGAGATTCTTGCCCGCCTCGGTGTTGATGCCGGTCTTGCCGCCGACCGCCGCATCGACCATCGCCAGCAGCGTGGTCGGCACGTGCACGATCCGCACCCCGCGCATCCAGGTGGCGGCGACGAAACCGGCCAGATCGGTCGCCGCGCCGCCGCCGAGGCTGACCACGACGTCGTTGCGGGTCAGGCCGATACGCCCCAGCACCTCCCAGCAGAAGCCGGCGACCGCGAGTTCCTTGCCCGCCTCGGCGTCCGGGATCTCGATCCGGTGCGCGTCGATACCGGTGTCGGCCAGCGCCTTTCGCACCACTTCGGCGGTCTCGGTGAGCGGCGGCTGATGGAAGACGGCCACGGTGCGCACACCTTTGGTCGCGCTGTGGACGGACTCGACGAGTTCGCCGAGCAACCCGCGGCCGATGATCACCTGGTACGGGTCGGCGGTCCGGACTTCGAGACGACTCGGCTCTGTCACGTGGCTTGCTCCGATTCTGTTGTTGCTGTTGTCGACTGCTGCCGCGCCCGGGAGCGGGCGCGGCGTGCGCGGGCGCGCCGGGATCGGCTGCCCGCCGCCGTCTCCCCGTTGCCCGCCCCGCCCTCGGCGTCGGGTTCGCTCGTGACGCTCCTGCGGCTGCGCCGGGAGCGCACCGTGGCGGTCACCGCCGCTTCCGCCGCGGCGCCGGTCGCGGTGTCGGTGGTCTCGGACTGATCGGCGGTCTTGCGCCGCGCCGCCGCTCTTGCTCTCGCACGTCGGCGGGCCCGGGATCGGCTGCTGCCCTGCGGGATTCCGCTCGGCGGTGGCCGGAGATCCGTTTCGGCCGGTTCGACCGGCTCCATACCGAGCTTGGTCATGATCATCCGCACCACGCGGCCGGGACTGCGGCCGTCGGTACGAACCCGGACGGTCGCCACTTCCCGGTACAGCGGCCGACGGGTACGCATCAGTTCCCGGTACTTCGCGCCGGGGTCGGCGCCGTTGAGCAGCGGCCGCTGCGTGCTCGCGCCGGTGCGCCGAAGACCCTCCGCGATACTGATCTCCAGGTAGACGACGGTGCGGCCGCGCAGGAGTGCCCTGGTGTGCTCGGACAGCACGGCACCGCCGCCGAGCGAGACCACACCGCGTTCGGCGAGGACGGCGCGGCGCACCACCCGCTCCTCGATCTTGCGGAATTCGGGCTCACCGTCTTCGGCGAATATCTCCGGGATCGTGCGACCGGTCTCCCGCTCGATGCCGGCATCGGTGTCGTACAGCTCGACGCCGAGTTCCCTGGCGAGCTTGCGGCCGATCGTGGATTTCCCCGCCCCCGGCGGTCCGACCAGCACCACGCGCGGGGCGCGCGGATCGGTCTGCACGATCATTGCGACCGACTGTCCGCGGGCACGTGCGGGCGAGTGCTGATGCGCTTGACGTAGCTGGTGATGTTCTCGACGGTCTCGGTGAGCGAGTCGCCGCCGAACTTCTCCAGCGCGGCCTGCGCGACGACCAGCGCCACCATGGATTCGGCGACCACGCCCGCGGCGGGCACGGCGCAGACGTCCGAGCGCTGATGGATGGCGACGGCCTCGTCGCCGGTGGTCATGTCGACGGTGGACAGCGCGCGCGGCACCGTGGAGATCGGCTTCATGGCCGCGCGCACGCGCAGCGCCTCGCCGTTGGTCATGCCGCCTTCCAGGCCGCCGGCGCGGTTGGTGGAACGCAGCACGCCGTCGGGGCCGGGGCGCATTTCGTCGTGCGCCTGGCTGCCGCGGCGGCGCGCGGTCTCGAAACCGTCGCCGACCTCGACGCCCTTGATGGCCTGGATGCCCATCAGTGCGGCGGCGAGCCGCGAGTCCAGCCGGTTCTCGCCGCTGGTGAACGAGCCGAGGCCGACCGGAAGCCCCTCCACGACCACCTCGACAACACCACCGAGGGTGTCGCCGTCCTTCTTGGCGGCCTCGATCTCCGCGATCATCGCGGCTTCGGCGTCCTTGTCGAAGGCACGCACCGGGCTCTCGTCCACCGTGGCGAGGTCGGCGGCGCCCGGCACGAGGCCGGAAGTGTTCTGCGCCGCGCCGATCGACACGACGTGCGAGACGACCTCCGCGCCGAACGCCTGGCGCAGGAAATTGCGCGCGACGGTGCCCGCCGCGACGCGCGCGGCGGTCTCCCTGGCGCTGGCGCGCTCGAGCACGTTACGGGCGTCGTCGAAGTTGTACTTGAGCATGCCGGAGTAGTCGGCGTGCCCGGGCCGGGGCCTGGTCAAGGGTGCGTTGCGGGCCAGGTCGGCGAGTTCGGCCGGATCGACCGGATCGGCGGACATCACCGTGGTCCACTTCGGCCACTCGGAGTTGGCCACCTCGATGGCCACCGGGCCGCCCATGGTGCGCCCGTGCCGCACGCCGCCGATGACGGTGACCTTGTCGGCCTCGAACTTCATCCGGGCGCCGCGACCGTAGCCGAGCCTGCGACGGGCCAGCTGCGCGGAGATCTCGTCCGACGTGACCTCGACGCCTGCCACCATCCCCTCCAGGAGGGCGACGAGAGCGGGACCATGGGATTCTCCGGCAGTTATCCAACGCAGCACATTGTTCATCTTCCCATGTCGACGCCCGTGCTCCGGAACGTGGCCCGCCGTGACGAACCGCACGCCGGGGAGCCAGGGTACCGCGGGCCGAGGCGCTCAGCGGGCTATGACAATGGGGCGGTCCACCGAGCGGAGCAGCGCGTCACCGACCGAGCCGAACAGCAGTCGCCGCAAAGTTCCTCGGCCGCGGTTGCCCACCACCAGCAGCTGTCCGTCGCGAGAGCGTTCGAGCAACCCTCGCTCCGGACGGTCGCGGACGACCTCGCGCCGGATGGTCAGCTCCGGGTACTGCTCCTGCCAGCCGGCCAAGCTGGTCGCGAGCAACGCCTCCTCGGTCCGGCGCAGGGCGGCCCAGTCGGTGCCGATCGCGGCCAGCGGCTCGACCTCACCCCAGGTGTGCACGGCCACCAGTTCGACCCCGCGGAGCGACGCCTCGGTCGCGGCGACCCCGATGGCGGCCTGCTCGGCGGTGGAGCCGTCCACGCCGACGATCACCGGGTTGGTGGTCGCCCGGTCCCACAGCGGCGTCTCGGCGGGCACCACCGCCACGGGGCATTCGGCGTCCCTGGAGACGGCGGTGCTGACCGAGCCGAGGAGGACACGCTGGACGCGGCCGATCCCGCGGGTGCCGACCACGAGCATCGCCGCGCTCCGGGAGCGTTCGATGAGGGCGGTGGCGATGTGCGCCGTGCGGATCTCGGTGCCGATGGTGATGTCGCGCACGGTGTGCGCGGCCGCCACGGCGGCGTCCGCCGCGCGCTCGATCGCCTCGTCCGCCTCGCGCACCCGCAGCAGCGCCGCCGGACGCGGGGGATCGTCGTCGTCGGAGCCGAGCGAGGACTCCACGACGAGCGAGATGTGCAGCGGAGCGTCGTGCAGCGCGGCGGTCTGCGCCGCCCAGCGGACCGCGACGATCGATTGCTCCGAACCGTCGGTTCCCACGACGATCGGTCCCCGCGACGGATGCCTCGGATTCACTGGGCGGCTCCTTCTCGACGCTGCTTCCGCGGTACTGGCGCACTCGAGGGGCGACTTCTCCGAGGCGCCGCATCTCGAGCGCTGACGTGGCGGCCGGTCGGAAAGTCGTTGCCCGCGATTGATGCTACCGATGAATTGCTATCGATTTGCTGGCTTTGTGCGGCGTCCAGCGCGGTCCGGCGGCATTCTGGTGGCGTCGGGCGGAGCGGACTCAGGTCGAGTCGAAGACCAGCGACAGTAGGGCCAGCAATGTCGCCAGGCACATCGCAGGGCCGTGCGGCACGGTGAGCGCGCTGTCGCCCGGGTCGGCGGGGCGGGAGCCGAATGCGCGTCGGCGGACCAGTGCTCCGAGCGCGACGCATGCGGTGAGCGCCGGTGCTCCGAGTGCCGCCCAAACCCACGGACGGGCGCCGCCAAGGGCGGTCGCCCCGCCCAGCATCACCGCGAGCTTGACGTCGCCCGCGCCCAGCGCGGCGGGCGCGGCGAGGTGCACCAGCAGGTACGGCGTCGAAAGCAACAGCGCGCCCAGCAGAGCGGCGGTGAAATGCTTTGTGTGCAGGGCATATCCGAGCACGACCAGCGCTCCGGAGCCGGTCAGCCGGTTCGGGAGGCGTCCTTCACGCAGGTCGAACGTCGTCAGTGCCGCGCACCAGACGGTGAGCGCGGCGCACGCGAGTGGAGTCATGGCTCCACCTTCGCCCGGTCCCGGCGCGGATCATCCGCTCCGGCCCGGAATGTGCACAACCGGTTCGGGTGTGAACAGGCTATGGGTCAGTAGTCCTCCGACTGTCGAGAAATGCTGGGCCGCAATGTTTTCGGGCGAAATTCGATGATTCGACAGCCGCGGACGGCCATGCCGATCACGCGTTGGCTGTCGGTGTGCGGTGTGTCGGCGGTAGTTTTGAGACATGTGTGCTGATCACCAGGGTCATGTGCCGGATTACGCGGCGCGGCGTGGCGCGCTGCGCAGCCTGCTGGTGGAGAACGGGGTGGACGCCCTGCTGGTCACCGATCTGGTAAATATCAGATATCTGACCGGGTTCACCGGCTCCAACGCGGCGTTGCTGGTGCATTCCTGGGACACGCGCACCGCCGAGGACCGGACCGTGATCGGCACCGACGGCCGGTATCGGACCCAGGTCGCCGAGCAGGTTCCCGATCTGCGGGCCGAGATCGCGCGCGCCGCCGCCCGGCGGATCGTGCAGCTGGCCGGTGAGTGGCAGGTCGGCCGGGTGGGTTTCGAAAGCCATGTGGTCACCGTCGACCAGCATCGCGGTTTCCTCGAACAGCGCACCGGCCTGGAGTTCGTCGCCTCGCCCGGGCTGGTGGAGCAGTTGCGCATGGTCAAGGACGCCTACGAAGTGGATCAGTTGCGGGCGGCCTGCGCGGCGGGCGATGCCGGTCTGGCCGCGCTGCTGGAGCGGGGCGGACTGCGTCCGGGCCGCACCGAGCGTCAGGTGGCCAGGGAACTGGAATGGGCCATGTTCGAACACGGCGCCGAAGCGGTTTCGTTCGAGACCATCGTGGCGACCGGCGTGAACTCGGCTGTCCCGCATCACCGCCCGACCGACGCCGTGCTGGCCGCGGGTGATTTCGTCAAACTGGACTTCGGCGCGGTGGTGGGCGGTTACCACTCCGACATGACCCGCACCTTCGTGCTCGGCGCGCCGACCGACTGGCAGCGCGAGGTGTACGCGCTGGTCGCCGAGGCGCAGCGGGCCGGGCGGGAGGCGCTGCGCCCGGGGGTCCCGGTATCCGACGTGGACGCCGCGTCGCGGGCGGTGATCGAGGCGGCAGGGCACGGCAAGTTGTTCGTGCACGGCCTCGGCCACGGGGTCGGTCTGCAGATCCACGAAGCGCCCGGAATCGCGAAAACCGGAACCGGTACACTTCTGACTGGCGTGGCGGTGACCGTCGAACCAGGTGTGTACTTTCCCGGCCGCGGCGGGGTCCGGATCGAGGACACGCTCGTGGTGCGCGAAGGGGGCCCGGAGCTGCTCACCCACACCAGCAAAGACCTGACCGTCGTCGACTGACGCCGGTCTGCCCGAGACCAAGCGGTAGAACGAGGAGATCCGAAGACAGTGGCGGACACCAGCGACTTCAAGAACGGCCTTGTGCTGAAGATCGACGGTCAGCTCCAGCAGATCACCGAATTCCAGCACGTCAAGCCGGGCAAGGGCCCCGCGTTCGTGCGGACCAAGCTGAAGAACGTCGTGTCCGGCAAGGTGGTCGACAAGACCTTCAACGCCGGTGTGAAGGTGGAGACCGCGAACGTCGACCGCCGCGACATGACGTACCTGTACCACGACGGCACCGACTACGTCTTCATGGACGGCGAGACCTTCGACCAGATCTCGATCGCCGAGGAGACCATCGGCGACGGCGCCCGCTTCCTGCTGGAGAACATGACCGTGCAGGTCGCCACGCACGAGGGCGCGCCGCTGTACGTCGAGCTCCCGGTCTCGATCGAACTCGTGGTCCAGCACACCGACATCGGCCTGCAGGGTGACCGCTCCACCGGCGGCACGAAGCCCGCCACCCTGGAGACCGGCGCCGAGGTGCAGGTCCCGCTGTTCATCAACACCGGCGACAAGCTGCGCATCGACTCGCGCGACGGCAGCTACCTCGGCCGGGTCAACGCCTGAGCCGCGGGCCGGCCGATCCCGGAATGATGTGACCGTGGCTGACCAGCCCGTGGACAAGAAGTCCACGTACAAGAAGCTCGGCGCGCGACACAAGGCCCGCCGCCGTGCGGTCGACCTGCTGTTCGAGGCGGAGGCCAGGGACGTCGACGCCGCCGACCTGCTCGACGAGCGCGCCGAGCTCGCCGCCCGCGACCAGTCGGTCGCGCCGGTGCACGCCTACACCCGGACATTGGTCGAGGGTGTGGCCGACGATCTCGACCGGGTGGACGGAACGATCGAGTCGTACTTGCAGGACTGGACCTTGTCGCGGCTCCCGGCCGTGGATCGCGCGATCCTGCGCATCGCGGTCTGGGAGCTGTTCCACGCGAGCGACGTGCCTCCGGTCGTCGCCGTGGACGAGGCGGTGGAGCTGGCCAAGGAGCTGTCCACCGACGACTCCCCGTCCTTCCTGAACGGCGTGCTGGGGCAGGTCGTCCTGGTGGCGCCGCAGGTGCGCGCCGCCGCTGCCGCGACGAGGGCCCCCCGCCCGGAGCCCGAGGCGTGAACAAGTACCTCGTCCTGGCGATGCGCACACCGCGCTTCGATACCGCCGTGATCGAGCCGCACCGGCGGTTCCTGCAGTCGCTGCAGGATCTGGGGCAGTTGCAGGAGAGTGGCCGCTTCACCGACGGCACCGGAGGCGCGTACATCATCTACGCCGAAAGCCTCGACGCCGCAAGGGAAATCGTGTTCACCGATCCGGTGCACACCACCGGGTCCTCGGAGCTCACGATCTACGAGTGGGAAGTCACGGCGCCGAGCTGACTTCGACTGCGCGTCGGAGCGTGCGCGGGCTTCCCGGCTCGGTTCGTGTTCCCGCGCGGCAGCGTGAGGCCGGGCAACGCGACGTCCGTGCAACTCCTACCGCAGACTGCGCATGGCTCCCGCTCGTGGGTGTACGGATGCCCAGCGGGAGCACCGGAACCTGGGTTCCGCGCGGAGACCGAACCTGGACGTGCGTCTCGATCCTGTCTCGACAGTATCCTCGTACCTCGACCGCACTCGAGGTCAAGCGAGGCGCTGACTCGCGGGTGTCTCGGCGGCTAACTCGTCATCAGCAGCGCTGTGACCGCGCCTGCGGTGGCGACCGTCGCGAGCGCGGCACCGGTCAGGACGAAACGTCGCATGGGTACCCGTACGCCGTGCATGCGGCAGAACTCCAGGCACAGCAGTGTGGCGAGCGAGCCCCACGGCGTGACGATCGGGCCGACATTGGTGCCGATCAGCAACGCGAGGAGTTGATCGCTGTTCTGCGCGGGGATCACCGCCTCGCCCGCGGTGTAGGCGGGCAAATTGTTCGCGACATTGGACAGACCCGCACCCGCCGCGGCGGCTCGGAAAGCGCCGGATGCACCCGAGTCGGTGCCGATCAGAGCATGCATCGAGTCGCCGAGGCCGAATCGGCTCAGGGTGGGCACCACCAGGAACAATCCGACCACGAACACGAGCAGCTGCCACGGGATGAGCGAAAGCCGCAACGCGCCGCGATCGAACACGGCGAACGCCGCCAACGCGATGAGCGCCGCGACCGTCGCCGCGACGCCGATCCGGTCGCCGACGACGGGGATCGCGACGATGAACAACAGACAGGCCCCGGCTGTCGTGTAGAACAACGAGCGCTCCCGGAAGTTCACGGGCCGGATCGGCTCGGGCGGCACGTAGCGGTCGGTTTCCCGGCGTCCGCGCCGCCAATACCACACCCACAGGCACACCGTCGTCGCGGTGATCGAGACCATCTGCGGCGCCAGCATTCTGCTCGCGAATCCGGTCGCGGTCAGTGCCACCCGGTCGGCGGCGAGCAAATTCGTGAGATTGGAGACCGGTAGCAGCAGGCTCGCGGTGTTCGCCAGCCACAGGGTGGTCATGGCCAGCGGCAGTGGCGGGATCCGAGCGGGCGCGGCGAGTGCCAGCATGACCGGGGCGATGAGCACGGCTGTGGTGTCGAGGTTCAGCAGCACCGTGGTCGCGGAGGCGAACAGCACGCAGAGGCCGAACAGCGCCGGGTAATGGCCGCGACCGAGGATCGCGAGGCGATGGGCGATGGCGTCGAAGACCTTCGCCTGCCGGGTGAGCTCGGCCAGCACGATCACGCTTGCGAGAAACAGCAGTAACGGGCCGATGCGGCGCATGTTCGCGGCGGCCTCGTCGCGGGGCAGGAGCCCGGTGAGCACGCACAGCAGGCCGGCCGCCAGCAGGGCGAGCCGGACCCGGTCCAGGACGCTGAGCCGCCGCTCGGAGGTGGTCGCGGGCGGGTTCCGCGTGGAGGAATCGACCAGTTCGGGCACGAGTGCCATCATGGCAGCCCTTCGTTCGCGTTCCTTCCCGGCCGAGACGGGCCACGGCAGTCCTCGCTTACCCATTGAACGTACCGTTATTCGATGGTACGTTATGCGGGTCACACAGGTCGGACGTCGGTTCCGGCACAACCGGTCCCATTTTTCGGGTGGAAAACGTTGTGTCCGACGCAATCTCGGTGTTCGTCCGCCGTCGAGCCAAGGATGTATTGCCCATGAGCCTCGTCATCGGACTGGTATTTCTGTTCATCCTGGTCGGAGGCAGCCTACGGTCGGCCGAAGCCGGCTGTCAGAACACGTTGATGAACCACATGAAGAACATGTGGCTCTGCGCGGTGATCTCGTATGCCGTTGCGCTGACCGGCTTTTCGATCTTCCTGGCGCTCTCGTCGAAGACGCCGTGGCCGACGCTCGACGACGTTCGGAACATGCCGTGGTGGGCGCCGTTCGGCGGCCTGCTGGGCGGCGCGGCGGTGATGGGGATGATCGCGGTCGCCCGGCATGTCGGCGTGGCGACCTTCAGCGCGCTGGTGATCGTCGGCGAGATGGTGGTCGCCGTGATCATGGATCACTTCGGACTCATGGGATTCGAAGAACGATCCGCCAGCGTTCCGCGTCTGGTGGCCTGCGGGCTGATCACGCTCGCGATCTACCTGATGGCCGATGAGCCCGCGGGCGACGAGCCCAGGGTCAGCGTCACCTGACAGCAATACGCCCACCGCTGCCGGTTTCAGCCATCCCACTTTTCGCACCCTCCCGAGGATTCTCGATGACGGTTCAGACCGCCGAAAAACCCCGTGCCGCGCTGCCCCGCGTCACGATGGCACTCATCTTCGCGTTCATCCTGGTCGGCGGCGCGCTGCGCTCCGTGGAAGCGGGTTGCCAGAACTCGCTGAAGCTCGCATTGAAGAACGTCTGGCTGTGTGGCGTGATCTCCTACGCCGTCGCATTCACCGGCTTCGCGATCTTCCTCACAGTGGCGCTGCTGGTTTCCAGGAACCGGCCGTGGCCGACGAAGGCCGACATCCGGAGTATGCCCCGCTGGGCGCCCTTCGGTGGCCTGCTCGGCGGGGCCGCGATCCTGGCGATGATCTCCGTGGCCTCCGATGTGGGCGCGGGTACGTTCAACGCCCTCATCATCGCGGGACAGATGTTCGGTGCGCTCACGATCGACCACTTCGGGCTGATGGGATTCCCGCGGCGCACGGTGAGCTCGAAACGCGTCGTCGCCTGCGTCATGATCATCGCCGGGATCTATCTCATGGCGACCTACTGAACATCCGTGCGGACCTGGTCGACAGCGGCGTTCTGAGAGACAGATAGGGTAGCTATCGCAACGTTGCCTCGCTGAGGGAAGTGGGAGACATGGCCGCGAACGAGCTGACCGTGACGGACATCCGTACCGCACAGGAGGCGTGGGCGCTGTTCGACCGACTCCCCGCGGCGCGGGTCGAGGACGTCACGACCGGGCGCTGGCGAGGCGAAGAACTGGACACCGGTCATCCGATGGACGGTGTGCTGGTGGCTTCGGGCTGGTACGGCAAGCAGTTCGACGGCCCCGACAGCGTGCATCCGCTGTTGTTCACCTCGGGCGGCGCGGTGTTCGCCGTCGATCCGCGCCGCGTCCCGGTCGCGTTGGCCGGGCGGGTACCGCTGCCCGGTGTGCGGGCCCTGCGCAAGTTGCTGCCGGTCCTGCGTCCCGCGCTGCGCACGCGCAAGCACACCGCGCGTCTGCGTGAGGTCGAATACCGCGGTGTGACAAGTGCCGCGATGGTCTACGACCACCTGCCGATCATCGATCATTTCCGGCGCGCCGACGAGCACACCCTGCTCGGCGTGATGGATTTGCGTGGTATGGCCGAACCGTATTTCTTCGTGCTGCATCGGGATATCGGCTGAGCCGGTCGGCCGTCGCCGATCCGGGTCCGGCGCCGCGCCCGCCACACTAGGATTTGCGCGAACAGGCGACACCTTGCGGCGATGTGGTGACCGAGGGAGACACAGTCGATGGAGCGCACGACCTGCCTGGTGGTTGGTGGGGGACCGGCCGGAATGATCCTCGGGCTGCTGCTCGCCAGGGCCGGGGTCGATGTCACGGTGCTGGAGAAGCACAAGGACTTCCTCCGTGACTTCCGCGGCGACACCGTGCATCCCACCACCCTCGATCTGCTCGACGAACTGGGTCTCGGCGCGGAGTTCGCGAAACTGCCCGCGCGCAAGGTGGATCGAGTGCAACTGCCGATCTCGGGCGGCCTGCAGACGCTCGCCACGCTGACGCATCTGCCGGGCAGGCACAAGTACATCGCCATGGTGCCGCAGTGGGATCTGCTGGATCTGCTCGCGCGTGCCGCGGCCGACGAACCCACCTTCCGGCTGCGGCTGAACACCGAGGCCACCGACCTGGTCTGGATCGACGGCCGGGTAGGTGGCGTCGCCTACCGGACCGTCGACGGCGCCACCGGCGCGATCGAAGCCGACCTCACGGTGGCCTGCGACGGCCGCGGCTCACTGCTGCGGTCGGCCGCGGGACTGCCGATCCGCACGTGGTCGACACCCATGGACGTCTGGTGGTTCCGCCTGCCGCGCACCGAGATCGATCCCGCGGGCGCGCTGCCGATCGTCAGCGCCCGGCGGGTGGCGGTGCTGCTCGATCGCGGCGACTACTGGCAGTGCGCGACGTTGATCGCCAAGGGCGCCGACGAATCCGCCCGCCGCGGGCCGGTGCGGGACGTCATGCGGAGTCTGGCCGAGGCCGCTCCCTGGCTCTACGACCGGATCGACGCCTTGACCAGCTGGGACGAGGTCAAGTTGCTGGAGGTGAAACTCGATCGGCTGACCAAGTGGTACACCAACGGCCTGTTGTGTCTGGGCGACGCCGCCCATGCCATGTCCCCGGCCGGCGGCGTCGGCATCAACCTGGCCGTGCAGGACGCCGTAGCCGCGGCCAGGATCCTTGCTCCGCCGCTGCTCTCGGGGACGCTCGGCACCAGGGAGTTGGCGAAGGTGCAGCGACGGCGCCGATTCCCGACCGTGGTGACACAGGGAATGCAGCGACTCCTGCACACCGTCGCGGTCGCGCCCGCCCTCGACGGACGAGTCGACATCGCGAGTTCCCCGCGCGCACCGCTGCCGGTCCGCATTCTGCGGCGCATCCCCGTGATTCGCAGCGTGCCGACCTTCTTGATCGCTCGCGGTGTCTTGCCCGAGCACGCCCCGCACTTCGCGCGGCGGTAGCGCTCAGGCCGGCACGTCGGGGGAGGACGTAGGCGCGGTGGCGATCCAACCCGCGACGACCGCCAGACCCGTCGGGCGGTGCACGGCGAGGAAACCGAAGGGCCGGTCGAAGACCACCGAGACGACAGGCGCGTAGTCGTGCCGCAGGACGGCCGCTGCCGCGCGCAACGCGAAGGCCGTCACGGCGGCCGCCTCGAAACCTTCGTGGCCGAACCGGGCGAGCACTTCCTGCGCTCCCTGGCCGACGCACAGTGGGTCCGGGGAGATCGCCGGGAAGTGGCCGTGGGTGCAGTCGGTCGCGGCGGTCAGGCCGAACAAGCCCGGCGCGGTGAGCAGATCGTGGGTGGAGCGGACCTCGAAAGGCGGTAGCTGGACGCGCAGTCGGCCAGTGTTGGGTACCACCGGCTCGGTACGCACGTTCAGGCCCGGTCCCTTCGTGCCGACCGGCAGATCGGAACGGATCGGCACACTGCCGGACAGCGCGGCCAGGCCCGTTTCGAGCACGGCGCCGGGTGCCCCGGTGCCGAGCAGAAGGTGGACGTCGAGGTCGGCGACGCCTTCGACGACCACGCGGGTGACCGGTTCCGATGCGTCCAGGATCGCGGCGTTCGTCAGGTCGCGGCTCGTGCGGGACAACCCGGGTCCGCGATGTCCCCGCCACGGGCCGTCCTCGGGTGCCAGCGTCCCGACATCGAAGGGCGCTTGCCACTTCGTCTTCGCGACCAGCGCGGTGGCGAGTACCAGCAGCGTCTCGGGATCGACCGTGAGGGGAAAGCGTTCGATGAGCCCATCGGTGTGCCGGGCCGCCCAGCTGTCGAGCTCGGACTGCCCGGCCAGCCGCGCGAGCACGCTCTCGGGAAGCGACTGCGACCACGGCTCGTGCAACGGAAGGTCGCGGCGCACCCACACTCCGAGTGCGGCCGACACCGCCTCCGCGCGCTCGAGGTCGTCCAGCAGCCGGAGCGCCGCGGCTTGCCCGTCCGCCGCGGGCAAGCCGGTCGCGGTCGTCAGTTCGTCCCGAGCCGGACCGTCCGCCGCGGAAGCGAGCAGGGCGAGCAGCGGCCATACCCCGGCGCCGGACACCACGAAGTCTCGTTCGCCCGCCGCCGCGCACCACCGTGCGGTGAGCGCGTTGGCGGCGCCGACATGGGATTCCACGGAAGTCCGCACCAGCCCACCCTAGCTACGCCGGGGGCCGCGCGGCGTTATCCGGACACGGCGGAGCCCGGGCGCAGCACGATCTTGCCCAGTACCGTCCTTTCCTCCAACAGGCGATGCGCGCGGCTCGCCTGGTCCAGCGGCAGCACGGCCTCGACCAGCGGGTCGAGGCCGCCCGCCGCCGCGCGGGCCAGAACGGCGGTGCGCGCTTGGGCTACTCGGTTCAGCCAGTCCGGTCCTGCGCAACCGACGAAGGTGAGCCCGCGCATGAGCAGGTCGCTCGCCGACACCTGCGCGGGTGCTCCGGACAACCATCCGTAGCCCAGCATCCGGCCGCGCAGGGGTGTCAGGAGATCGAGCAGGCCGACGGCACTCGCGCCGCCGATCGAATCGAACACCACGTCCACCGTCGCGCCGTCGAGTGTTTCGCGCAGCCGGGTGGTCCAGTCCGGATCGTTGTGGTCGATCATCTCGTCGGCTCCCAGTTTGCGCGCATGGGCGACCTTGTCGGGACCACCTGCGGTCCCGATGACGCGAGCCGCCCCGAATTCTCTCGCCAATTGGGTCAGCGCGCTGCCGATGCCCGTGGCGGCGGCTTCGATCAGGACGGTTTCGATGCCGGTGAGCGCGGCGGTCTCCAGCAGTGGAATCGCCACCGATCCGTTCATCAGCACCGCCGCGGCGTCCACGAAGGACAGGCCGTCCGGAATGGAAACCACGGAATCCGCGTTGGCGGCGACGAATTCGGCGTAAGCGCCGGAACCCTGGGTCGACACGACGACCCGGCGTCCGATCAGCGCCGGATCGACTTGCGCGCCGACCTCGGTGACGACCCCTGCGGCTTGGAAACCGAAAACCAGCGGCAGCGGCGCGCCGACCGGGAACTCCCCGGAGCGCAGCTTGGTCTCGGGGAACAGCACCGGGATCGCCTCGGCGCGGATCACCACCTCGTCCGCGTCTGCCCGTGGCGCCGGGACGTCCGCGGTGACCAGCACGTCCGGGCTGCCCGGCGCCGTCATTACGATTGCCTGCATATGAACTCCATAAGTTGACTGACGGTCCAATTGACTCACCGATGATATGGACCGTCGGTCAACTTGTCTAGAAAGTGGGTGCGATGGGCGACGGACGGCCGAAGGAACGGGCCGACGCGGCGCGCAACCGGCGGGCGATAGTGGACGCCACCTTCGCCCTGTTGGCCGAGCACGGCGCCGAAGCGATCACCATGGACCGCGTCGCGGCCGCCGCCGGAGTGGGCAAGGGCACGATCTTCCATCGCTTCGGCAGCCGGGCGGGACTGTTGCACGAGATGGTCGCGCAAAGCGCGGTCGCGCTCATGGACGCGGTCACCAGCGGCCCGCCACCCCTCGGCCCCGGTGCGCCCGCCGATGCCCGGCTGGTCGCCTACTTCGACGCCATGGCACGGTTGGTGATCAACAATTCCGAGCTGATGGTCGCCTATCGCACCGAGCCGCCACATCCGCGAACCGCCGAATTCCACGCGTTCTGGGACCGCCACATCACCACGTTGCTGCGCGAGGCGCGTCCGGACCTGGACGCCGAAGTTGTCGGGCGGCTACTGCTCGGCGCGCTGAGCGCCGAACTGGTGCCTGCCATGGTCCGCGCGGGCGAGACGGAACGGTTGCTGGCCGCAGTCCGCGAGCTGGTCGAATCGGTGCTACGCGCGCCCTGACGCTCGTGCGGCATCGCGACCGGCGCGTCGGTCCGTCTACGGCTCGACCGTTCGTGTGCGGCACGCGGTTTCGATCCGCTCACACCTCGCGCGGCGATCAGTCCCGCGACAGAATGGCCTCGAACCGTTCGTCGGCTCGGTCGAGCTGATCGAGGATGTGCTGCCGGACGTGCTCGGCCAGCGGCGTGTCCGGCCGGGTGACCAGATCGCGGTACACGTCGGTGAGCGGGCGGTACTTGGCGGCGAGTCTCGCCATCGCGGGGCCGGTGGCGTAGAGGATGCCCACACCGTTGTCGGTGAAGTCGGAGAGCTTGATGACGCGGGCCCACGGGTCCCGGTCCAGATTCGTCGCGACATGCTCGCGGTACTGCGCCTGCCGGTCCCGGGCCGGATCCGGCTCGGGATTGGTCACCGCGGCCACGAGATCGGCCACTCGCGCACCGAACCGATCGGTGAGCGCGCCCAGTGCGGCGTCGACGGTGGGTCCGGGACGATCGGCGGCCAGCTCGGCGGCGTGGTCCTCGACCGCGTCGTGCAACAGCCCCGCCGCGACCACGTCCGGATCACGAACCTCGTAATGGCTGATGATCCGAATCGACACGCGCAGAAGATGACTGAGATAGGGCTCGCGGCCGTACCGATCGTCGCGATGCAGATCGGCCGCGAGATCGAGCGCCGCGGCCAGGCGTTGCGTGTCCGGCAACTCGGCGATTTCCAGCAGTAATCGTTCGCGCAGCCCGGCCTCGCCGTAGACCTCGCTGATCGTGTGCAGCGGCATCACGGCCAAGACCCCCGCCCCTGGATTGCTCATAATGCCAGGCTAACCGGAGCGGGGGACACGTGGCGGACGACGATCACTTCCGACCTCGACGATGGTTCAGCTCGAAACGGTGCGTGGGAGCTGGGTCAGCGGACGCCGCGTGGACGGTACTGGATGCTGATCCGCGGACCGGTGGGCCTGCGCGTCTTGGGCACGGCGTGCTCCCAGGTGCGCTGGCAAGAGCCGCCCATGACCAGCAGGTCGCCATGTCCGACAACGTATTTGATGCTCGGCCCACCGCCGCGCGGCCGGAGTAGCAGCGCCCTTGGCGCCCCGATCGACACGATCGCGACCATGGTGTCGTGGGTGGCGCCGCGGCCGATGGTGTCGCCGTGCCAGGCGACGCTGTCGTGCCCGTCCCGGTAGTAGCACAGGCCCGCGGTGCGGAACGGTTCGCCGAGTTCGCGCCGATAGTGCTCGCTCAGTGCTGTGCGCGCGTCGGCGAGTGCCGGATCCGGCAGCGGTTCGTGCTCCGCGTAGAACCGCAGCAGCCGGGGCACGTCTACCACGCGGTCGTACATCGGCCTGCGTTCGGCTTTCCATGGCACGCCGTCGACCAGTCGGTCGAACAGCGCGTCCGCGCCCGAAAGCCAACCGGGCAGCAGATCCACCCAGGCGCCGTGGTCGAGCGCCGTACGGCGCGCGTCGCGCAGCGGCCCGAGCTCGGTCTCACCGAACCCGTCGAGCAGCGATCCCTGTAGCGGTGTGGACATGCGGCCGAGCGTACCGCTGATCGAACATATGTGCTAGCGGTTTTCGGTCATGGGCCGGTATTGGACGCGGCCGACGTCCGTCCCCTCTGCGCGAGACATGTCGTGGCGGCCGATCTGCGCGGCGACTGGGCGGCCGCGCTGCGCGTCGAGGGGTTTGGCGCCGACGTCCCGACCCACTGGGTCGACGAAGGGGGGCTCGGATATCTACGGCGTGCCGACGCCCTCCGGGTGGTGACCACGCTGACGGAGCTGTCCGCGCCGGAAAGTCGCTTCGGCGTCGGCAAGTTCGACACCGATCAGCACAGCGACCGGTACACCGAGTTGCGGTGGTTGGTCCGGGCCGGGGGAGACGGGCCGAGGGAGCCCAGTGGGCTGGGACCCGGCGCCGAAGAATGGCTCGCCGAGCACGGATGGGCCTGGGACGACTTGGTGGCGCCGCTGGAGCGTCACGCGCTCCTGGGCAGCCGCGATCTCGGTGTATTTCTCGCCGTGCGCCGACAGCGGCCGCTGCCCCGCGCTCAGTGGCCCCGCTCACAGCGCGATATGCCTGGTGAAACCGGGGGTCGGGGCGCTGCTACGCTGCTTGCCGTAAGACATCCTTTAACGGACCGTCCGGTGAGGCGGGGAAGGAGGTCGGCATGGCCGTGCCCGAAGAACGGGCCGCCAAGTCCGGCGCTGCCGAGACATCGCAGCGACATACCCCGGAATGGGTGGCGGCGGGACGAGAGCTGTTGTCGGCTTCGGATGTCGGGCGGACCGTCGCGCGCATCGCGCACCAGATCATCGAGAAGACCGCGCTGGACGCGGGTGAGCCGGGCGCGCCACGCGTGGTGCTGATCGGCATCCCCACCCGGGGCACCACCCTGGCCGCGCGGCTCACCGGCAAGATCGAGGAATTCTCCGGCGTCCGCCCGGCTCTGGGCTCGCTCGACATCACCCTCTACCGGGACGATCTGCGCAGCCGCCCGCACCGGCCGCTGGAGCGCACCTCCGTTCCGGAAGGCGGTATCGAGGACGCGCTCGTGGTGCTGGTCGACGACGTCCTGTTCTCCGGCCGCACCGTCCGCTCCGCGCTCGACGGTCTGCGCGACCTCGGCCGCCCGCGCGCGGTGCAGCTGGCGGTGCTCATCGACCGCGGTCACCGGGAACTGCCGATCCGTGCCGATTACGTCGGCAAGAACGTGCCGACCAACCGCTCCGAGGACATCTCGGTGCTGCTGACCGAACACGACGGCCGGGACGGCGTCTACCTGCACCAGGAGGAGGCGTGATGAAGCTGCCACACGCCCGCTCGCGGCAGGAGGCAGGCGCGTGAGGCATCTGCTTTCGGTCGCCGCGCTCGATCGCGCCGCCGCGAACGAGCTGCTCGACGAGGCCGAGCGGTTCGAACAGGCGCTGCTCGGCCGCGAGGTGCACAAACTGCCCACGCTGCGCGGGCGCACCGTGATGACGGTCTTCTACGAGAACTCGACCCGGACCCGGGTCTCGTTCGAGGTCGCGGGCAAGTGGATGAGCGCGGACGTGATCAACGTGAGCGCGAGCAGCTCCTCGGTCGCCAAGGGCGAGTCGCTGCGCGACACCGCGCTCACCCTGCACGCCGCGGGAGCCGACGCGCTGATCGTGCGGCATCCGGCCTCCGGCGCCGCGCACCAGATCGCGCGCTGGATGGACGAGTGGGCGGTCTCCACGGGGCGCGGCTCCGGCCCGGCGGTCGTCAACGCGGGCGACGGAACGCACGAGCACCCGACCCAGGCGTTGCTGGACGCGCTGACCCTCCGGCAGCGGCTCGGCGACATCGAGGGCAAGCGGGTGGTCATCGTCGGTGACATCCTGCACAGCCGGGTCGCGCGATCGAACGTCTTCCTGCTGGCCACACTCGGCGCGGAGGTCGTGCTGGTCGCTCCGCGCACGCTGCTTCCGGTCGGCGTGGAGAGCTGGCCCGCCCGCGTCTCACACCACTTGGACGCCGAGCTGATCGGCGCCGACGCCGTGCTGATGTTGCGGGTGCAGGCCGAGCGGATGAACGGCGGGTTCTTCCCGTCGGCCCGCGAGTACTCGATCACCTACGGACTCTCCGAACGCAGGCTGGCCCTGATGGAAGACCACGCGGTCGTGCTGCACCCCGGCCCGATGCTGCGCGGCATGGAAATCGCGTCCTCCGTCGCGGACTCGCCGAAAGCCGCTGTGCTGCAACAGGTCACCAACGGGGTGCACGTGCGGATGGCGGTGCTGTTCCGCCTGCTCGTCGGAACCCAGGAGGCAGTGGCATGAGTGGAAGGAACGACGCCATCGTTCTGATCAAGGGCGCGCTGCTGTACGGCGAAGGCGAGCCGGTCGACGTGCTCGTCGCCGACGGCGAGATCCGTCAGATCGGCACCGATCTGGGCGTGGTCGACGCCGAAATCATCGACGCGCAGGGCCAGATCCTGCTGCCCGGCTTCGTCGACCTGCACACCCACCTGCGTGAGCCGGGCCGCGAGGACACCGAGACCATCGAGACGGGTTCCGCCGCCGCCGCGATCGGCGGCTACACCGCGGTGTTCGCGATGGCCAACACCAATCCGGTCGCCGACTCGGTGGTCGTCACCGACCATGTGTGGCGGCGGGGCCGTGAGGTCGGACTGGTCGACGTGTATCCGGTCGGCGCGGTCACCGTGGGCCTGGAGGGCAAGCAGCTCGCCGAGATGGGGACCATGGCCGCGGGCGTCGGGGCGGTGCGCATGTTCTCCGACGACGGTCACTGCGTCTACGACCCGTTGATCATGCGCAGGGCCCTGGAGTACGCGAACTCGCTCGGGGTGCTGATCGCGCAGCACGCGGAGGAGCCCAGGCTGACCAAGGGCGCCGTCGCGCACGAGGGGCCGACCGCGGCCCGGCTGGGGCTGGCCGGATGGCCGCGCGCGGCCGAGGAGTCGATCGTGGCGCGCGACGCCTTGCTGGCGCGCGACGCGGGCGCCCGCGTGCACATCTGCCACGCCTCCACCGAGGGCACCGTGGAACTGGTGAGATGGGCCAAGTCCCAGGGTATTTCGATCACCGCCGAAGTGACCCCGCACCACCTGCTGCTGGACGACTCCCGGTTGGAGACCTACGACGCCGTCAACAAGGTCAACCCGCCGCTGCGCGAGTCGTCCGACGCCGCCGCGCTGCGGCAGGCGCTGGCCGAGGGCATCATCGATTGCGTCGCCACCGACCACGCGCCGCACGCCGAGCAGGACAAGTGCTGCGAGTTCGCCGCGGCGCGGCCCGGCATGCTCGGCTTGGAGACGGCGCTGTCGATCATCGTGCGGACCATGGTCGAGCCCGGGCTGCTGGACTGGCGCGGCGTCGCCCGCGTGATGAGCGAGCGACCGGCCGCGATCGTCGGCTTGGACGAGCACGGCAGACCGCTCGAGGTCGGCGAGCCGGCCAACTTGACGCTGGTCGACCCGGAGGCGAGCTGGACGGTGCGTGGAAAGGACCTGGCCAGCATCTCGAACAACACGCCGTTCGAGGCGATGACCTTCCCGGCCCGGGTGACGGCGACGTTGCTGCGCGGCCGGGTCACCGCCAGGGACGGCAAGGCGCTGGTCGACCGGGCGGAGGCGTAGATGAGCAACCGAGGCGCAGCCGTTCGAGGAGGTTCGTAGTGGAGAGAACACTCTGGGTGGTCGGGCTGCTGATCCTGTTCGCGGCCTGCCTGTGGCTGATGTACCGGGGCTGGCGCAGCCGCGCGGCGCGCCAAGCCGAGCGCGTCGGCACGCTGCCCACCGTGCCTGCGGAACTGGGTGCGCAGGTATTGGAGCCGACCACCGGCCTGTACTTGGGCAGCACCATCGCGCCGAGCTGGCAGGACCGGATCACCGTCGGCGATCTGGGTTTCCGGGCCACCGCGGAACTCACGCGGTTCGAAAAGGGGATTCTGCTCGAACGCGACGGCGCGACGGTGATCTGGATTCCGGACGAATCCATCACCGCAGTGCGCACCGAACGCGGGCACGCGGGCAAAGTGATGACGGAAGATGGTGTGCTGGTCATTCGCTGGAAGCTGCCGACGGGAACCGAGATCGATACGGGTTTCCGCGGCGACGACAAGTCGGTCTACCCGGCTTGGCGCAGGCTTCCCGCGGCGGATCAGAGCGGGACGATGACGGGAGATGACGAGGGATGACAGGAGAAGCAGCACTCGTGCTGGAGGACGGCCGGGTGTTCCGCGGCCAGGCCTACGGCGCCGTGGGCCAGACGCTCGGTGAGGCGGTGTTCTGCACCGCGATGACCGGGTACCAGGAGACCCTCACCGACCCGTCCTACCACCGCCAGATCGTGGTGGCCGCCGCGCCGCAGATCGGCAACACCGGCTGGAACGACGAGGACGACGAGTCCACGAAGATCTGGGTCGCCGGGTACGCGGTGCGCGACCCGGCGCGGCGCGCCTCCAACTGGCGCGCCACCAGGACGCTGCCGGACGAGCTGGAACGTCAGCGGATCGTCGGCATCGCGGGCATCGACACCCGCGCGCTGGTACGTCATCTGCGCACCCGCGGTTCGATGAAGGCGGGCATCTTCTCCGGCGACGCGCTCGCCGCCGCGGACGAGCTGGTGGACCGAGTGAACGGTCAGCCGTCCATGCTGGGCGCCGACCTCGCCGGCGAGGTGACCACCGACGCGCTCTACACGATCGAGCCGGAGGGCGACCATCGCCGCACGGTCGTCGCGGTCGATCTCGGGATCAAGACCAATACCCCGCGCATGTTCGCGCAGCGCGGCATGCGGGTGCACGTGGTGTCCTCGAACACCACGCTGGACCAGATCCTCGAACTGAAGCCCGACGGGGTCTTCCTGTCCAACGGTCCAGGCGACCCGGCCACCGCCGACGCGGCGGTCGAGTTGACCCGCGGCGTGCTGGGCGAGGGCCTGCCGCTGTTCGGTATCTGCTTCGGCAACCAGATCCTCGGCCGCGCGCTCGGCCGGGGCACCTACAAGATGAAGTTCGGCCACCGCGGCATCAACATCCCGGTGGTGGAGCACGAGACCGGCCGGATCTCGATCACCGCGCAGAACCACGGTTTCGCGCTGGAAGGCGAGCGGGGCGAGCGGTTCGACACCCCCTTCGGCACGGCCGAGGTGAGTCACGTCTGCGCCAACGACGGCACGGTCGAGGGCGTCCGGCTGGTCGACGGTCGCGCCTTCTCCGTGCAGTACCACCCGGAAGCCGCCGCCGGACCCCACGACGCCGCGTACCTGTTCGACCGTTTCGCCGGTCTCATGGAAGGAGCCTGATGCCTCGCCGCGAGGATCTCGAGCACATCCTGGTGATCGGTTCTGGCCCGATCGTCATCGGCCAGGCGTGCGAATTCGACTACTCCGGCACGCAGGCGTGCCGGGTGCTGCGGGCCGAGGGCCTGCGGGTGTCGCTGGTCAACTCGAACCCGGCGACGATCATGACCGATCCGGAGTTCGCCGACTCCACCTACGTGGAGCCGATCACGCCGGAGTTCGTGGAGAAGGTGATCGAGAAGGAGCGTCCGGACGCCATCCTGGCCACCCTCGGTGGCCAGACCGCGCTGAACACCGCGGTCGCGCTGCACGAGCGCGGAGTGCTGGCGAAGTACGGCGTGGAACTCATCGGCGCCGACTTCGACGCCATCCAGCGCGGTGAGGACCGGCAGAAGTTCAAGGACATCGTGGCCAAGGTGGGCGGCGAGAGCGCCCGCTCCCGGGTCTGCTTCACCATGGACGAGGTCCGCGATACGGTCGCCGAACTCGGCTACCCCGTGGTGGTGCGCCCGTCGTTCACCATGGGCGGCCTCGGTTCCGGCATGGCCTACAACGAGGAAGACCTCGATCGCATCGCCGGCGGCGGCCTGGCCGCCTCGCCCACCGCGAACGTCCTGATCGAGGAGTCCATCCTCGGCTGGAAGGAATACGAACTCGAGCTGATGCGGGACGGCCGCGACAACGTCGTGGTGGTCTGCTCGATCGAGAACGTCGACCCGATGGGCGTGCACACCGGCGACTCGATGACCGTCGCCCCGGCGATGACGCTCACCGACCGCGAGTACCAGAAGTTGCGTGATCTCGGCATCGCCATCCTGCGCGAGGTCGGCGTCGACACCGGCGGCTGCAACATCCAGTTCGCGGTGGACCCGCGCGACGGCCGCCTGATCGTCATCGAGATGAATCCGCGCGTGTCGCGTTCGTCCGCGCTGGCGTCGAAGGCGACCGGCTTCCCGATCGCGAAGATCGCCGCCAAGCTGGCCATCGGCTACACGCTCGACGAGATCGTCAACGACATCACCAAGGAAACCCCGGCCTGCTTCGAGCCGACCCTCGACTACGTGGTCGTCAAGGCCCCGCGGTTCGCGTTCGAGAAGTTCCCCGGCGCCGACGGCACGCTGACCACCACCATGAAGTCCGTCGGCGAGGCCATGTCCCTCGGCCGCAACTTCTCCGAGGCGCTCGGCAAGGTGCTGCGTTCGCTGGAGACCAAGGCCGCGGGCTTCTGGACCCAGGACGACGGCGCGTGGACCGACGTCGAAGCGATCCTCGAAGACCTGCGCACGCCCACCGAAGGGCGCATCTACCAGGTGGAGCGGGCGCTGCGGCTGGGCGCGAGCATCGAGGACGTCGCCGCCGCCTCCGGCATCGATCCGTGGTTCGTCGCGGAGGTGGCCGGTCTGGTCGAGTTGCGCCAGGAGATCCTCGACGCGCCCGTGCTGGACGAACCGCTGTTGCGGCGGGCCAAGCACTACGGCCTGTCCGATCGTCAGCTGGCCGCGCTGCGACCCGAACTGGCAGGGGAGAGCGGTGTGCGCGCCCTGCGCCACCGGCTCGGGGTCCGCCCGGTCTTCAAGACGGTCGACACCTGCGCCGCCGAGTTCGAGGCCAAGACCCCGTACCACTACTCGGCCTACGAACTCGATCCCGCGGCCGAGTCCGAGGTGGCGCCGCAGCCCGACCGCGAGAAGGTGATCATTCTCGGGTCCGGGCCCAACCGCATCGGCCAGGGCATCGAGTTCGACTACTCGTGTGTGCACGCGGCGCAGACGCTGTCGAAGGCCGGATACGAGACGGTGATGGTCAACTGCAACCCGGAGACCGTCTCCACCGACTACGACACCGCCGATCGCCTCTACTTCGAGCCGCTGACTTTCGAAGACGTGCTCGAGGTCTACCACTCCGAGTGCGAGTCCGGCACCGTCGCCGGTGTCATCGTGCAGCTGGGCGGGCAGACCCCGCTCGGCCTCGCGCAGCGGCTCACCGCGGCGGGCGTGCCGGTGGTCGGTACCAGCGCGGCCGCGATCGACCTGGCCGAGGACCGAGGCGAATTCGGTGACGTGCTGGTCGCAGCCGGTCTGCCCGCGCCGAAGTACGGCACCGCGACCACCTTCGCGCAGGCGCGCAAGATCGCCACCGACATCGGCTACCCGGTGCTGGTGCGCCCCTCCTACGTGCTGGGCGGCCGGGGTATGGAGATCGTCTACGACGAGAATTCCTTGGAGGGCTACATCTCCCGGGCGACCGAGCTGAGCCCGGAGCACCCGGTGCTGGTCGACCGGTTCCTGGAAGACGCGATCGAGATCGACGTCGACGCGCTGTGCGACGGCGAGGAGGTCTACCTCGGCGGCGTGATGGAGCACATCGAGGAGGCGGGCATCCACTCCGGTGACTCCGCCTGCGCGCTGCCCCCGATCACCTTGGGCCGCAGCGATATCGAGTCGGTGCGCCGCTCGACCGTCGCGCTCGCCAAGGGTATCGGCGTCCGCGGCCTGCTCAACGTGCAGTACGCGCTCAAGGACGACGTGCTCTACGTTCTGGAGGCCAATCCGCGCGCGAGCCGGACGGTTCCGTTCGTGTCGAAGGCCACCGCGGTGCCGCTGGCCAAGGCCGCCGCGCGGATCATGCTGGGCGCCACCATCGCCGAACTCCGCAAGGAGGGCATGCTGCCGAGCGAGGGCGACGGCGGGCACGTCGCGCTGGACGCTCCGGTCGCGGTCAAGGAGGCCGTGCTGCCGTTCCACCGCTTCCGGCGCGCCGACGGCAGCGGCGTGGATTCGCTGCTCTCGCCGGAGATGAAGTCGACCGGCGAGGTGATGGGCATCGACGCCGATTTCGGCACCGCCTTCGCCAAGAGTCAGACCGCCGCCTACGGCTCGCTGCCCACCGAGGGCACCGTGTTCGTCTCGATCGCCAACCGGGACAAGCGCGCGATGGTCTTCCCGGTGAAGCGCCTGCACGACCTCGGCTTCCGCATCCTCGCCACCGAGGGCACGGCGGAAATGCTGCGCCGCAACGGGATTCCGTGCGAGCAGGTGCGCAAACACTCCGAGGTGGGGCCGGACGACGAGCCGACGATCGTGGAGCAGATCCGCGACGGCGAGGTCGACATGGTGTTCAACACGCCTTACGGCAACTCCGGTCCTCGCGTGGACGGCTATGAGATCCGCAGCGCGGCGGTCGGGGCGAACATCCCGTGCATCACCACCGTGCAGGGTGCGGCGGCCGCGGTGCAGGGCATCGAGGCCAGCATCAACGGTGGCATCGGCGTGCGGTCGCTGCAGGAACTGCACTCGGTGCTGCGTGGGTGAGCCGCGACCGGACGGAACGGGTGCGATGAAGACCTTCGGCGACCGCCTGCGGCACGCGATGCGGCAACTGGGGCCGGTGTGCGTCGGCATCGACCCGCACCCGGAACTGCTGCGGTCCTGGGGACTGACCGAAGACGTCGAGGGACTCGAGCGGTTCGCCGAGATCTGCGTGGAGGCGTTCGACGGCCTCGTCGCACTGGTCAAGCCGCAGGTCGCGTTCTTCGAAGCCCACGGCTCCGGGGGCATCGCGGTCCTGGAGCGCACCATCGAGGTGCTGCGGGCCTCGGGAACCTTGGTGCTCGCCGACGCCAAACGCGGCGATATCGGGTCCACCATGGACGCCTACGCGCGGACCTGGCTGGCCGACGGCCCGCTCGGGTCCGACGCGGTCACGGTCTCGCCGTATCTGGGCTTCGGTTCGCTGGCACCGGCGCTGACGCTCGCCGAGGCAGGCCACCGCGGCGTCTTCGTGCTCGCGGCGACCTCGAACCCCGAGGGAGCGCAGGTGCAGCGGGCGGTCGCTGCGGACGGCCGCACGGTCGCGCAGACCATGGTCGACGAGGCGGCGGCGCGCAACGCGGGCGGGGAGTTCGGTTCGGTCGGCGTTGTGGTCGGCGCCACGCTCAGCGAGGCGCCCGATCTCTCCGCGCTCAACGGCCCGATCCTCATGCCAGGGGTCGGCGCCCAGGGCGGCGGCCCGGAAACCATCAGGGAGCTGGTCCCGGAGGCGATGCTCTCGGCCGTCGTGCCGAATGTCTCGCGGGAGGTGCTGAGGGACGGGCCCACCGTTCCGGCACTGCGTGCCAGAGTGCACGGTTTCCAAGACGCGTTCGCGTTCCTCCAGAAATGACCGCGAAAGGCCGGCGCATCCGCGCCGGCCTTCGTCGTTTCCGTCCCTCGAGCGTGCAGGTGTTCGCACACACGTGCCCTTTAGCGGGGCCTGTGCGCGCTGCTGCGCTGATTTCGGGGCCGATCGGTGCACGGGATGGGCACACGCTCCTGGACCGACGTACAGGGCCGGTATCCGGCACCGGATGCCGGTCATGGCGGCCGAAACGGCTCGGATGTGACGCCCGACACGCGCAAAAAACTCGCGACACGCGGAGAATTTCCAGAAAGTTCCTGGTAGGGCGCGTGAGGGGTTGCTGGAGAGATGCGCTGCCGTCTCGCAACCCTTCCGCAAACCATTCGGTTTGTCGAAAACGCCCTGCTGGCGGCACATTTCGCTGATTCGGTATCGCGATGCGCTCGATGGCGCGGGCGGCACCGGCGCCGGGCCGCCGTGGTGCGGTCCGTATCCGGAATCATGCGCTGACCTGGGGGGTGGGTTCGCAATCGGCGGACGTCGTGGGTACGGTCGCTGAGACTGCCGGGTTACCGGCAGGAGTTGAATGCAATGAACGATGAGACGGAGGAACCGTGGCCCTTCCCCAGCTGACTGACGAGCAGCGCGCCGCTGCTTTGGAGAAGGCGGCTGCCGCTCGCCGCGCTCGGGCGGAGCTCAAGGAGCGCTTGAAGCGTGGCGGCACCAACCTGAAGCAGGTGCTCACCGACGCCGAGACCGACGAGATCCTCGGCAAGATGAAGGTGTCGGCGCTGCTGGAGGCCCTGCCGAAGGTGGGCAAGGTCAAGGCGGCGGAGATCATGAGCGAGCTGGAGATCGCCCCCACCCGGCGGCTGCGCGGACTCGGCGACCGGCAGCGTAAGGCGCTGCTGGCCCGGTTCGACTTCGACGCCTGACGACGAGGGTGATCGAACACACGCGGAAGGGTCGACTGGTCGTACTGGTCGGCCCCTCGGCCGTGGGCAAGTCCACCGTGGTCCGCTGTGTCCGCGAACGACTGCCCTACCTGGTCTTCAGCGTGTCGGCAACGACCCGGGCCCCGCGGCCCGGGGAGGTCGACGGCCTCGACTACCACTTCGTCTCCCGTGCGGAGTTCGACGCGATGATCGAGGCGGATGAACTGCTCGAGTGGGCGGACATCCACGGCGGGTTGCAGCGTTCGGGCACCCCCGCCGGGCCGGTGCGCGCCGCGCTGGCGGAGGGCCTTCCGGTACTGGTCGAAGTGGATCTCGAGGGCGCGCGATCGGTGCGCCGGGCGATCCCCGAGGCGATTCTGGTTTTCCTTGCCCCGCCGAGCTGGGACGAGTTGGTGGCGCGACTGACCTCGCGCGGCACCGAGTCGCCCGAGGTGATCGAGCGTCGCTTGGAAACGGCCAGGATCGAGCTGGCGGCCTGTGACGAGTTCGACATAGTTATCGTCAACGACGAGGTGACCAGCGCCTGTGAGCAGTTGGTATCGTTGTTCGTTAGCACAAATTCGAGTTCGTGACCCCCACCTGCGCATGAGCGATCAGGCCCGGAGGAGGTAGCCTGCGTATTCACGTAGGGCCTTCGCGCATGCGCAATCCACTCCGGCATGAGTGACCAGGCCCGGAGGCGGCACGCCGCCGCACTCGCAGGGCCCCTCGTTCATCCGACCGACCACAGCAGGAGTCTTCCTAGTGACGGACACCAAGACCGCGCCCGCTTACGACACGCCGGTCGGCCTCACCAACCCGCCGATCGACGAGTTGCTGGAGCGCACGTCGTCCAAGTACGCCCTGGTCATCTACGCGGCCAAGCGGGCCAGGCAGATCAACGATTACTACAACCAGCTCGGCGACGGCATCCTCGAGTACGTCGGCCCGCTGGTCGAGCCGGGTCTGCAGGAGAAGCCGCTGTCGGTCGCCCTGCGCGAGATCCACTCCGACCTGCTCGAGCACTCCGAAGGCGAGTGAGGCGAACCCCGGTTCGCCGTGACCACTACTAGGCCGGAGGCGTAGTGACCACAAGGATCGTCGTCGGTGTAGCCGGAGGCATCGCCGCCTACAAGGCGTGCTCTCTGGTCCGGCGATTCACCGAGACCGGACATGACGTCCGGGTGATCCCCACCACCTCGGCGCTGGAGTTCGTCGGCAAGGCGACCTTCGAGGCACTGTCCGGGAACCCGGTGCACACCGGCGTGTTCTCCGACGTGCCCGAGGTGCCGCATGTTCGGCTGGGCCAGGAGGCGGACCTCGTGGTCATCGCCCCGGCGACCGCCGACCTCATGGCCCGCGCCGCGTCCGGCCGCGCCGACGACCTGCTCACCGCCACGCTGCTGACGGCCCGATGTCCGATCTTGTTCGCGCCCGCGATGCACACCGAGATGTGGGAGCATCCGGCGACCGTCGCCAACGTCGCGACCTTGCGCGCCCGCGGTGCGATCGTCATGGAGCCCGCGGCGGGCCGGCTCACGGGCGCCGACACCGGCCCTGGACGGCTGCCCGAGCCCGAGGAGATCTTCGGCCTCGCGTCGCTGCTCATGGAGCGTGCCGACGCGATCCCGCGGGATCTGGCGGGCCGCCGGGTCGTCATCACGGCGGGAGGCACCAGGGAGCCGCTGGATCCGGTGCGTTTCCTGGGCAACCGTAGCTCCGGCAAGCAGGGCTACGCGCTCGCGCGGGTCGCGGCCCAGCGCGGCGCCCACGTGACGTTGATCGCGGGCAACACGATCGAGATGGCGGCGCCCGCCGCCGTCGACCTGGTGCACATCACCACCGCCGAACAGCTGAAGACCGCCGTCGACAAGCACGCCGTCGGCGCCGACGCGGTGATCATGGCCGCGGCGGTCGCCGATTTCCGGCCGACCAACGTCGCCGCCGCCAAGATCAAGAAGGGTGCAGGCGAGCCCGACGTCATTCCGCTGACCAAGACCGATGACATCCTCGCCGGCTTGGTGCAGGCGCGCCGCGACGGACAGTTGCCCGGCACCGCGATCGTCGGTTTCGCCGCCGAGACCGGTGACGAGCACGGCGATGTTCTCACCCACGCGCGGGCCAAGCTCGCACGCAAGGGGTGCGACCTGCTCGTGGTCAACGCGGTCGGCGAGGGCAAGGCGTTCGAGGTGGACACCAACGACGGCTGGCTGCTGGGCGCGGACGGCACCGAACAGGCGCTCGATCACGGCTCCAAGGCGTTGCTGGCCAGCCGTGTGCTCGACGCGCTGAGCGTGTTGCTGCGCTGAGCCGGGCCGCGTCCCTGCCAGGATTGCGATCCGGTCCGTCGTTCGCGACGCCGTCATCAATTCGGCACCGGCACGACACCGGGAGTTCAGCTGTCCGGGATGGCCGCGGCGTTGAGGTCCGCCCTGTCGGTGATTTGGAATAGGCTGAGATATAAGGGTTGCGCAGTCGCGACATCGCGTTACTGTCGCAAGCCGATACGAGTAACCCGTTGAGGGAGAGGGAAGAACTGTGCGCACGTCCGGGAGCCGGCTTTTCACCAGTGAGTCCGTGACCGAAGGTCATCCGGACAAAATCTGTGATGCCATCAGCGATTCCATTCTCGACGCGTTGCTCGCGGAGGATCCGCGCAGCCGGGTCGCGGTGGAAACCCTCGTGACGACCGGCCAGGTCCACGTCGCGGGTGAGGTCACCACGTCGGCGTACGCCGATATTCCCCGAATTGTCCGGGAAAAGGTCCTGGAAATCGGATATGACTCGTCGGCAAAGGGATTCGACGGAAATTCCTGCGGTGTGAATATCGCGATCGGCGCGCAGTCGCCGGATATCGCGCAGGGTGTGGACACCTCGCACGAGGCGCGCATCGGCGGCTCCGACGACGAGATCGAGCGGCAGGGTGCGGGCGATCAGGGCCTGATGTTCGGTTACGCCACCAAGGACACCCCCGAGCTGATGCCGCTTCCGATCGCGCTCGCGCACCGGTTGTCGCGCCGCTTGACCGAGGTGCGCAAGACCGGCGTGCTGCCCTACCTGCGTCCGGACGGCAAGACCCAGGTCACCATCGAGTACGACGGTGATCGCCCGGTCCGCTTGGACACGGTGGTCGTCTCCACCCAGCACGCCGCCGATATCGACCTGGACAACCTGCTCGCGCCCGACATCCGCGAGAAGGTCCTCGACGCGGTGCTCGCCGACCTCGAGCTGCCCAGCCTGGACATCTCGGATATTCGCCTGCTGGTCAACCCCACCGGCAAGTTCGTGCTGGGCGGCCCGATGGGCGACGCGGGCCTGACCGGCCGCAAGATCATCGTCGACACCTACGGCGGCATGGCCCGCCACGGCGGCGGCGCTTTCTCGGGCAAGGACCCGTCGAAGGTGGACCGCTCCGCCGCCTACGCCATGCGCTGGGTCGCGAAGAACGTCGTCGCGGCCGATCTGGCCGACCGCGTCGAGGTCCAGGTGGCCTACGCGATCGGCAAGGCGGCTCCGGTCGGTTTGTTCGTCGAGACCTTCGGCACCGAGAAGATCGACCCGGCGCGCATCAGCACCGCGATCACCGAGGTCTTCGACCTGCGTCCCGGCGCCATCATCCGCGACCTGGACCTGCTGCGTCCGATCTACGGGCCGACCGCCGCGTACGGCCACTTCGGCCGCACCGACGTGGACCTGCCGTGGGAGCACACCGACCGCGCCGACAAGTTGCGCGCCGCCGTCGGACTCTGACCTCGATCAGGTCCGAGTGAACGAACCCGCGGCGGACACCCCCGCCACCGAGGCGGACCGTCCGGCCGCGGGTCCCGCGGGCGTGGAGTTGCCGATCGCCCGGGTGCTTCCGCTGCTCTCGCCCGCGCATCTCGACCGCGACTTCGACTACTTGGTGCCTCCCGAGCTGGACGAACTCGCCCAGCCGGGGGTCCGGGTGCGGGTCCGTTTCGCCGGTCGGCTGGTCGACGGCTATCTCCTGGCTCGATCGCGGCACAGTGACCACGGCGGAAAGCTGGTCAAGCTGGAACGCGTCGTCTCCGGCGAACGCGTGTTGACTCCCGAAATCCTGGAGCTGGCCGGCAAGGTCGCGGCCCGATATGCGGGGACGCGTGCCGATGTCCTGCGTCTGGCGATACCACCGCGTCACGCCCGCACCGAGACCGGTGGCGGGAAGAAGTCCGCTGCGGCCCGAGCCGATTCCGCGAACGAGAACCCCGCCACCGCAATTGGTCCCGTGCGGTCGGACGTGGCGAGTTCCGTGTCTGCCGGAGAGTTGCCCGTTGCATCGCCGGAATCCTCTGACCTGCAAGCCGATTCGGCCGATGTGAGCAGCGCGGCTCCGAAAAGTGGTGCTGCGGCGGAACCGGATTCGAAGCGCGATAGCCCTGGCGTCGGCCGACATGTGCCCGCGCCGGAGAGCGACGAGAAGCTCGATGCCGAGCCGTCCGCACGTGCGCATCCGAAGCTCGGGCCAACCGGCGCGGGGGACTCGGGCGGTGCAGGGGAGACGAGCGGCGACGCCGAAGACCGAACCGCCTCCGTCGATTCGGAGTTTCCGGCCATAGATCTCGCGCCTTGGGAACGGTACGTCCACGGGGCGGCGTTCGTCGCCGCCCTCGGCCAGCGGAAAGGGGCACGCGCGGCCTGGCAGGCACTGCCCGGTGAGGACTGGCCACGACGGCTGGCGGAGCTCGCCGCCGTGGTGGCGCGGCAGGGGCGCAGCGCGATCCTCATGGTCCCCGACCAACGCGACCTCGACCGGGTCCTGGCGGAATGCGTTGGGCTGGTGGGGGACTCGGCAGTCGGGTTGTCCGCCGGTCTCGGTCCAGCGGCTCGGTACCGGCGGTGGCTCGCGGTGCTGCGCGGTTCGGCGCGAGTGGTGGTGGGCACGCGCAGCGCCGTGTTCGCACCGGCATTGGACCTCGGGCTGATCGCGTTGTGGGACGACGGTGACGACACCTACGCCGAACCGCGTGCGCCGTATCCGCACGCGCGTGAGGTGGCGATGTTGCGGGCGCACGAAACCGGTGCGGCCTTCGTCGCGGCGGGTTTCGCGCGCAGCGCGGAGATCCAAGCGGTGGTCGATTCGGGTTGGGCGCACGATCTGGTCGCCGATCGTGCCGTGCTGCGCAAGGCCGCGCCGCGCATCAGCGCCCCCGGCGACAGCGATATCGCGCTGGAACGCGATCCGGTCGCCCGTGCTGTCCGAATTCCCGGCGTCGCCTTCGCGGCTGCCCGCGCCGCGCTGAAGGAAGGCGCGCCGGTGCTGGTACAGGTGCCGCGTCGTGGGTACATTCCCGCCCTGGCCTGCGGGAAATGCCGTACTCCTGCTCGATGCCGACACTGCAGCGGACCGCTCGCGCTGCCGGAAGCTCGGGGACCGCGCGGATCGGCCGCCGACCCCGGCGCGGCCGCGCAGAGTCCCGCTTGCCGTTGGTGCGGGATCACCGAGACCGCGTTTCGTTGTACCACCTGCGGGTCGCGCGCACTGCGCGCCGTGGTGATCGGGGCGGCGCGCACGGCGGAGGAGCTCGGCCGTGCGTTTCCCGGCGTACCGATCCGTGCTTCCGGCGGCGGCACCGTGCTCGACACTGTGGAGCCGGGCCCGCAAGTGGTCGTCGCTACGGTCGGCGCCGAGTCGGTGGTTCCCGGCGGCTACGGCGTCGCGTTGTTGCTCGACGGCTGGGCGCTGCTCGGCCGAGCCGACCTGCGTGCCGCCGAGGACGCGCTGCGCCGCTGGATGGCCGCCGCGGCGCTGGTCCGCGCGCACGGCCAGGTCATCGTCGTGGCCGAGCCGTCCATCCCCACCGTGCAGGCGTTGGTCCGATGGGATCCGGTGGGCGCCGCGCGCGCGGAGGTCGCGGCGCGGGCCGAGGTCGGCTTCCCGCCTGCCGTCCGTCTCGCCGCGATCGACGGCACCGCCGACACGATCGCCGAACTGCTCTCGGCGGCGGACCTGCCGGATACGGTCGACCGCCTTGGACCAGTGCCGCTGCCGGACGGCGCCCGCAAACCGTTCTCCTCCGGCGATGCGCCCGCCGAAGTCGAACGCCTGCTGCTGCGGGTCGAGCGGCGCTCCGGAGCGGCGCTCGCGCGTGCCCTGCGCGCGGCTCAGGCGGTTCGCAGCACGCACCGCTCGGACGCCCCCCTGCGCGTGCAAATCGACCCGGTCGACATCGGCTGACGGCTACCGGAGTGCGTCCACCGCTGCCTCGTCGGCATGGGGCCGCGATAGTGCCGCCGGGCACCCGGGCTGTGTCGCGAGGAGGTCGGCGTACTCGGACCGAGGGAAGGAGGGGGACCGCTCGGTGCACCTGATGTCGTCCGCTCGTCACTCGGCATATCGCGGCGAACCGGCCGCAACGGACCCGCGATCGGATCGCGTCGCTTCATGGCCGACTGGGCAAGCCCGTCGCGCGCCGGGGCTGTCTATGCCGCCCGTTGCCGGAGGCTTCGCTACCCGGGTGGACTGCCCTCGTTCTTGCCCAACCCGGGTGAGCGTGATCGCCTCGGCGTGTCCGGCCAGTGAAACGCCGAAGCCTGCGATCATCTCGCGACAGCGCAGCGCTCGGCCGAGCTTCAGGCGAAGGCCGCTCGATTGCGAGCCGCCCAGTCGGCGTATTTCGTGGCCGGGCGCCCGAGCACACGCGGCACGTCGGGGCTGATCCGCTGCTCGGCGGGTGTCGGCTCGCCGAGGATGGTCAGCGTGTGGTCGGCCACCGGCTCGGGCATGAAGTCGAGCATCGCCGAACGGGCCTGTGCCCGAGTCAATTCCACGAATCGGAGCGGCTCGCCGACTGCCGCGCCGAGTGCTTCGGCCTGGGCGCGCGGGGTAGCGAGCTCGGGCCCGGTCAGGGTGTAGACCTGTCCGTCGTGCCGGTCGTCGCGCAATGCTGCCGCTGCGACCGCGGCGATGTCGGCCGGATCGATCGAGGGAAGACCGACGTCGCCGAACGGTGCTGCGACCAGGCGCTGCGTGCGCACCGCGTCCGCCCACGCGTAGGTGTTGGAGAAGAATCCGGTGGGCCGAAGGAAGGTCCAGGCCAACCCGGAGTCCCTGATCGCCTGTTCGTAGGCGATGAGCCGGGCGTATCCCGCCGCGTCCGGTCGAGTGGCAACGCCCTGCGAGGACACGAAGACCACGCGCCGCACGCCTCCCGAGGCGGCGATTTTCAGCACCTGCTCTGGTTCCGGACCCGCCACCAACTGCTCGCCGGTGATCAGAAGAAACAGGGTGTCGGCTCCCGCGAAGGCGGGGGAGAGGCTTTCCGGCTCGCCCAGATCGGCCCGCACCGAGCGGACTCCGTCGGGCAGCGAAAGGTCCGCATGCCGCGCGACGGCTGTCACCTCCTCGCCGGCGTCCGCCAGCGCCCGCACGAGGGGCGCGCCGATATTCCCGGTTGCTCCGGTGACCACGATCATTGTGACTCCTTAGTTAGTTGGCTGACTAAAAAGACGGTAGCCGGTCATCGCCGCGCTGTCTACAGTTAGTTGTGTGACTGACTCACAGGCGAAGGCCGGATCGGGCAAGCGGGAGCGGCTGGTCGAAGCCGCGGTGCGGGTGTTCTATCAGCAGGGCGTGGAGAAGACGACGATCGCCGACATCGCGCGTGCCGCGGACGTTCCGGTCGGCAACGTCTACTACTACTTCAAGACGAAAGACCAGCTCATCGAGGCGGCGATCGGCTCGCACGCGCGCATTCTCGATGCCGTGATCGCCGCGAGCGACCGGCACGAGACGCCTTCGGGGCGGCTGAAGGCCCTGATCGCGGGATGGGTCGCCGATCGTGAGCAGACCGTGCGTTACGGCTGCCCGTTCGGCACTTTGTCCTCGGAATTGGACAAGCGGGGGGACGGGCTCGATACCGCGGCCGCCGAAGTGATGCGCGTGCTGGTGGATTGGGCTGAACGGCAGTTCGCCGCGATGGGACGCGCGGACGCGAAGGAGCTCGCGATCGCCTATGTCGCGGCGTATCAAGGAATTTCCCTGCTCACCAATACTTTTCGGGATCCCGGACTGATGGTCGCCGAAGGGGCGCGGCTGTCGCGCTGGATCGATTCGCTGGTGAGCTGACCTCCAGCTGGGCGCGGATGCCGAAACCGATCCTTGCATTCGATGCATTGCCGATATATCGTCGATAGCATGATTCGAACACGAGAGCCTTGGGAGGCTGACATGGAACACCGAGAACATCGAGAATTCGGCCGGCGTGGCCGCGGGCCGGTGCCCGGTCACGAGGGCTTCGAGCACGGGCGGCGCTTTCGCCGCGGCGGACGTCACGGCTTCGGCCCGGAGTTCGGGCCTGGCTTCGGTCCCGGCTTCGGGCCAGGCTTCGGCCCGCATTTCGGACGCGGACGCGGACGCGGCGGCCGGGGTAGGCGTGGTGACGTACGCGCCGCCGTGTTGTTGCTGCTCGCCGAGCAGCCCATGCACGGTTACGAACTGATCCAGCAGATCCGTGGGCGCAGCAACGACATCTGGCGGCCGAGCCCCGGATCGATCTACCCCGCGCTGGCGCAACTGGAGGACGAGGGCCTGGTCCTCATCGAGAAGGTCGCCGGGCGCAAGACCGCGAAGCTCACCGAGTCCGGCACCGAGTACGTCGCCGCGCACCGGGACGAGCTGGGCGATCCGTGGGCGGACGTGCAACAGGACGTCGGCGCACAGGCGATGGACCTGCGCGCACTCGTCGGACAGCTGATGGGGGCGGTGGCCCAGGTCGCGGCGGCAGGCACCCCGCAGCAGGCGGCGCGGGCGGCGGAGCTGCTCACCGAGACCCGCAAGTCCCTTTACCGCATCCTCGCCGAGGACGAGACCCCCGAGAAGTAGGGGAGGCGAAACACCCCTATACCGCGCGCATTTCGAGCCGATCAGAGGGATCATTGTGAGATGCGACAGTCGAGCCGAGCGGGAACTTGGGGCGTTTCACACTTGCGTGGTGCCGTGCTGGCCTTCGTGGTGGCCGGTGTGGCCGCGCTCGGCCCGGGCGTGGCGTCGGCCGAGCCGCTCGGCTTCCGCCCGCCCGACGTGCCGACGTACGCCGCTCCACCGCAATCGGACCACCTGGCCGCCGCGTGGTATCAGAAGAGTCATCCGAACGCGGTCCCCAGCGGTACCAACGATTTCGGCTGCGTGCCCAGCGCCCGGCATCCCCGTCCGGTGGTGCTCGCGCACGGGACCGACTCCACAGCCTATTCCGACTGGTCGGGGATCGCGCCGCAGCTGACCGCGGCCGGATTCTGCGTGTTCGCGCTGAACTACGGCGGCAAGCCCGGAGCGCACAGCTACGGCACCGAGGATCTGGTGCTCAGTGCCTACCAGGTCGGTGCGTTCGTCGATCGAGTGCTCGCGGCGACCCACGCGGACAAGATCGATCTGGTCGGGTTCTCGCAGGGCGCGAACGTGACTCGTTACTACGTCAACAAACTGGGCGGTGCGCCGAAGGTCGAGCAATGGGTCGGCCTCGCATCGCCCAGCTACGGCGGTGTGATGTACGGGCTGGTGCCGGTCGCCGAGGCGATCCCGGGCGCTCTGCAGGCGTTCGCTCAGGTGACTTCGCTCGCCGCCGTCCAGCAGGTCGAGGGGTCGCCGCTCATGCTCGATCTCAACGCGGGTGGCGACACGGTGCCCGGGGTGCGGTACGTGACCGTCGGCAGCCACGTCGACGAGATGATCCAGCCGTTCGAGAACATCGCGCTGCGCGGGCCCGGCGCGCGGAACATCGCCCTGCAAGACCTGTGTCCCGCCGATCTCACGGGGCACTTCCACATGGTGTACGACCCGTTCGTGCAGGAGTTGCTGCTCACCCTGCTGGATCCGGGCAGCCCGGCGCCGGTGTGCAGGCCGGTCCCACTCGGCACCGGTATCCCGGAGGTCATCATCGCGGGTCATTCCTGACCGCAACCGCCCGCGGCGCCTGGTTCGCGGCTGTGGGGCGCCAGAGCGCGGTGATCGGACTCGGATCCGGTACCTCGATACAGGCACGCCGAGGCAGCGGACCGCCTGCCGGAGGCGTACGCTGTGCCCACCGCCGAGTGGCCGGGCCGTGTCGCCGAGTCCGCCCTGTGTTCGCCCGTGTGCATTCGGCACGCGTACCAGCTGACGCCGAAGCGGCTGAATCCGGTCCGCTGACCGCGACGCGGCCGGTGTGAATACCAGACGCTGCGCTACACGGGCGGCGGCGCTGCTCGCACTGCTCCCGGGTATCGGCGTATTCGGAGGCGATCATGTGCCACGGCTGATCCGAGGGCCGCCCAGCGGCTTGAATTAAGTGCGGACAAAAGCGCCGGACCGCTTGCCGCGACCTGGCTCGACCGACGCCGTGCCGACGCACGTCTGCCCGCGTGCGAGGTCGACGCGAAGCTCATCGACTCGGCCCGCTGTGCGTGACACCTTCGCGCTGTGCTCGCGGCCGGGTGTGACGACCTGGTGACGTGCAGTGAAACCCTGCGTTCTATCGGCTTTCGTCCACCACTTCTGGTATCCAGGGCGCAGCTCGGCGCGGTATCGGCTCTTGCGTGAACAAGTTTCAATCAATGATTGAATCAACGATGGAAACGTGCTTGACTTGGCGCATGCCGAAACCGGTCTCCGAAGCCGCGACCACCCGCGATCGTCTGCTGACGGCCGCCGAGCGACTGCTGCTGGAAGGCCGATACGACGAGGTGTCCGTGCGGGGTATCTGCGCGCAGGCAGGAGCGAACCCGGCGGCGGTGCACTACCACTTCGGGTCGAAGGACGCCCTTGTCGCCGCGTTGCTCGAGGAGCGTTTGGGTCCGGTGTGGGCGGACCGGTTGGCCGCTGTCACCGGTGGGCACGGGTCGATCGCCGAGGTGGTCGATGCGGTGATCGAGCCGTTCGTCGAGTTGGCCGCCGATCCGGTGGGCCGGTTGCACCTGAGGCTGCTGGCGCAATTCGTCCTCGGCAGGCAGGTGACCGAGTGGCGGCAGCCGTGGTTCCGGATCGATGCGTGGGTGAGCCTGTTGCCGGGCCTGAGCGAGCGCGAGAGCAGGCGCCGGTGGATGTTGGCGTTCGACCTCCTCATCATGCGATTCGGCAGTGCGGAGCACCGAGAGATGTCGCAGGAGGCGGTGGCCACCCTCCGGGAATTCGTGGTGGCCGGATTGACCGCTCCGACAGGAGAGAAACAATGAACGACGTATTCGCACCCGCCCAGCTCGGGCCGATCACCCTGCGCAATCGGGTGATCAAGGCCGCGACCTTCGAGGGCCGCACGCCGGACGCGCTGGTGACCGACGACTTGATCGAGTTCCATCGCGAGGTCGCCGCCGGTGGCGTCGGGATGACGACCGTGGCCTATTGCGCGGTCGCTCCCGGCGGCCGGACCGACCGGCATCAGATTTGGCTACGCCCGGAAGCGGTGCCGGGGCTGCGGAGGCTCACCGAAGCCGTGCACGGTGCGGGTGCCGCGGTGAGCGCGCAGATCGGCCATGCCGGACCGGTGGCGAACGCGGCCTCCAACCGAGTTCCGGCGCTGGCGCCGAGCCGGATGTTCAGCCCGCTGTCGATGCGGATGATGCGAAGCCCGGACGAGAACGGGATCCGCGAGCTCGTGGCCGCTCATGCCGGCGCGGCGAAGCTGGCCGAGGAGGCGGGTTTCGATGCGGTGGAGATCCATTTCGGGCACAACTATCTGGTCAGCTCGTTCCTGAGCCCCAAACTGAACCGCCGCGCGGACCGGTACGGCGGCAGCTTGGCGAACCGGGCGCGGCTGGCGCGTGAGATCGCCGCCGCGGTAAGGGAAGCCGTGGGCGGCAGGCTCGCGGTGACCGCGAAGCTGAACATGGAAGACGGAGTGCGGGGCGGGCTCACCGTGCCCGAGTCGATCCAGGTCGCCGCGTGGCTGGAAGCCGACGGCAGCCTGGACGCGCTGGAACTGACGGCGGGCAGCTCGCTGCTCAACCCGATGCTGCTGTTTCACGGTGACGCCCCGCGGAAATCTTTCGGCGACGTTCTTCCGGTGCCCGCGCGATGGGGATTCCGTATGGTCGGCAAGGCATTCCTGAAGGAGTATCCGTACCGGGAGGCGTATCTGCTCGAGCGCGCACGGCACTTCCGCAGGGAATTGTCGATGCCGCTGATCCTGCTGGGTGGCATCACGAATCTGGACACGATGCGGCTCGCGCGGGCAGAAGGCTTCGAGTTCGTCGCCATGGGCCGTGCGCTGCTGCGGGAACCGAATCTGTTGCGACGCATCCAATCGGATGCGTCGACGCGGTCGGCGTGCGTGCACTGCAACGAGTGCATGCCCACGATCTACACCTGTACTCGCTGCGTATTCCGTCCTGGTCAGCCGCGCGAACCCGTAGAGCTGACACTGTCGGGCATCGGCGGCGCCGGCACGCAGCAATAGGCGGCCGCTGATCGACCGGCACCGTGTCTGCGAGGGGCAGTCGAACGCGGGCCGTTTGACCGGATGGCATCGCCGTGCCAGAAGGGGCTGAAGAAGCGTGTACGTGACCGAAACGCGAATTGCGCGTGGGCAGTGGGGAGGAACCCCACTTCCTTGCGGCGATCAGTCGTGGTACGCGTAGAGGATCGCGCCGTCGCGGGAGAGGACGGCGCGGATCGCCTCATAATCGGCGGGCGTCAAGGAGGCACGGCGCTGTTTCCAGAAGGACAAACTCGCCGCCAATCCGGGATCCGCGGTGCCGTGACGGCGGCAGTACTCGGCGAGCGCCACCCGCAAGCGCGGCGACGTCGCGGGGTGCGCGGCGAGGTCGATCAGGCTGGTCAGCGTCGCGCAGGCGGACACGTAGTCGCGGGCCGCGGCGGTCGGGCTCTTCGTGTGCTGGTTCATCGTCCTCTGGTGTCGTGACCGTCGGGGCTCGGTACAGTGCGGTTGTTGCCGAAAGCGCTTGCGGCGGAGGAGATTCGCGTGGGCATCAGGTCGGGCCGCGCGCCCACGTTGGCACGCGCGGGGGCACCCGTGCCAGCCGGGAACCGCTGGATCGAGCGTGCGATCGGATCTTTCTATCGGCGATCCGCGTTGAGCGCGATCTCGAGGTCGACTTCGATGATGCCCTCGCCGGGCTCGTCGGCGACCACGGTCGGCGCGATCGCGCCGGTGGCGCGGTAGGTGCGGCGGGGGATCAGCCGTCGCAGCCCCAGCCGCACCCGTCTGGGCCCGTGTCCGGGCCGTAGCGCCAGTTCGAGGGCACTGCCGTCGGTCACCGCCTTGGCGACCAGGACATCCGTATGAGGCGCGATGCCGAGAATCGGTCCGGTCCGCCACTCGGGCGGCACCGTTGCGCGAATGAGATCGCGCAGGCCGTCGGGCCGGTTGAATCGGGTGAGCGTGTGGTGGGCGTTGGTCACTGTCGAGACTCCCGCGAGCGCCGGGTGCCGTTGCGCTCGTCGACTCGGTACCGGGTCGGGCATGGACCAGGGCGTCGGCGAGGTCGGATTCGCCCATCTCGGCGGCGGCGGTGGCGACAAAGATTTTCGTCATCCCGTCACCGTTGATCACGTTGTAGTTGCCGAGGTCGACGCGGGCGCGTGAGCTGCCGCGCAGGCGCGCATCCCGCCCGTCGAAGTCGATGAAACGATCGCGCAGCGTGGTCCAGGTGTCGCGCGCGAGGTCGGGCATCATCGCGTTGAGCCAGGCCACCACGCCCGCGTCGTAGCCGAGCACGGGCCTGCTGATGGCGATCCCGTTGCCGATTCCGGAGTGCAACGACCGGGAGCAGCGGCTCACGATGACGCGGTATCGGCAAGGACCGAGCGCGAGCACCCCGCTGCGCTGACCCGTCCTGCCTGCGGGAGAGCGTGACGCGCGAACCGAACTTCGTCGCTCCGGATTCGAGGCCCGTCTCCCGGGTATGCGCCAGATGTCAGCTTGTTCCGATATTCCAGGAGGTTGTTGTGGCTGAACATGGAAGCGGTGCTCGCGAGGGCGTCGAGGGCGTCGTCGAAGACGCCAAGGGCAAGGTGAAGGAAGCGGCCGGTACCGTCACCGGTCATCAGGACCTGAAGGACGAAGGTCGCGCGCAGCAGGACAAGGCGGAATCGCAGCGCGAGGCGGCCGGGAAGGAAGCCGCGGCCGAGAAGGCGCGAGCCGAAGCCGACGTCGACGAGGCCCGTCAGTCCGCCCATCAGCACGGGCGGTAATCACGCGCGGGTTCGTCCCATCGGAGGTATCCGCCGCCGTCAGCAGAGCTGGCGGCGGCGGACCGGCGTCATGGGCCTGCTTCGCTCAGTCGCGGTGAACGATGACCGTCACGGACCGATCGGGATGCGGGGTGCCCGGGCCGCCCCGCACGGCGAACACGTCAGCGGGCTTCCTGGACCTCGGTAGCTTGGCCAAGAGAGTGAACTGGTCATCGAGTGCGGTGCGCATCGCGTCGACCAGAGCGCGGTCCAAACGAAGCGTGCGCAGCGAGGCGTAGACGTCCACCCAGGTCGGCAGCGCGAACGAAGCATCGATCCAACTGTGCTGGTCGGGCAGGTAGACGGTGAGAATCGGCGGATCGTTGTACCCGAGCCCGGGCCAGGAGTCCACCGACTGACCGGCCACTTGCATGACGAAAGTCAATGCCTCGGAACGTAATTGCAGCATGCCCCGTTTGACGGCATGGCGGGGGTCATCGCTCCATCCGCTGACATCGAACCGCCTGCAATCGATCACGGTGCGGCGGGAACCCCAGTGCTCGGAGAACCACCGGCGGATCTCGCGATTCCATTCGAGAGCGGCCAGTATGTCGACACCTCCCGCCTGTGCCTGCGTCAGATCGGGAACCTGTTCGGCGATTTCCGTCATATCCAACGCGGCCTCGGGCTTCGGGTAGCGCCGTGCCAGCCGCACCGGCGATTTGTGTCGTCGGCTGTGTCGGCCGAGTCCTGCGAAGGCGGCGTAGTGGATATCCCAGCCCTGCGGATGGTTGGTCGGCGGCGGTAGGTCGACGGGGCGGCCCGCGACCAGTTCGTCGGCGATCCGATTGGCCACTGCGGCGTCGCCGTAGTGGGTGCGCAGCAGCCGCAATGTGCACACCGCGGCGAGTACATCGATGATCAACGGCGGGTAGCTCGGTACGTCCAAGACGAGAGTGGACGGGGGAAACAACGGCTGGTTCGGTTCGGAACGATCCTGTTGCAGATTGCGCGACGACATTGCTCGGTCGACCGAGATTGTCTGCTGCCCAGAGACGTCCGCCACGATACGTCCGCGAAGGAAATCGGAGTGGTCCAGCAGATACTGGGTCAACTCGACCTCGCGTCGACACCACAGGCTGGCGGTGTAGGTCTCGGACCGCACCCTGGCGATCGCCGGTGTGGCGGCGAACAGACGCCACACCATGCCCGTGTTGGACTCGCCGGTGGGGACGGTCATCGCGTCGATGGCCACGTCGGGGGCGCGCCACAGACCGAGTTTCATCAGTTCCGGCTTCGTGTCGCCGGACCGATGGCTGAGCGCCAGGGAAGGCCGTGGCCACCACGGGGCGATGGCGGCGAACGCGAAGGTCGCCACGTCGGCGAGCCGGACATCCCGCCACGGATGAGTGGCGGCGGCTTCTAGCCAGGCCAGAGTCCGCAGTCCCAGGGCACAGCGGCGCAGGACGCACAATCCCAGCGCGCTGACCGGGCGATCCCTGCTGATCAGATAGCCGATGGCGTCCATGATCGGCGGACAGACCAGCAACCTCGCGAGGATGCCGACGGCTTCCCGCAGCCGCTCCGGTTCCAGCTCCCGCGTCAACCAGAACCAGTGGTCTCGCCACTCGAGTGATTGTCCTTGTTGCGTGGGTACCTTGATCGGCAGCCCGTCGGGCCACGTCGCGCAGTAGAAGGTCTCGATCGCTTCGGCGAGATCCATTCGCAAGTGGTGTGTCTGCTCGAAAGCACCCATCGCTTGGTCGACCCGGCGGATCGTCACGTGATACAGCAGATCCGCATCCGTGGAGGGCGCGCGGAACATGCTCGAAAAGGTGTTTCCGACGATAGAGCTGAGCCACGCGCGGATGAACTGCGATTGCAGGCGGGCTTGTGACGCTTCCTCCGTACTCGTTCGCTGTAGCTCATCCGACAACGAAATCAGCTGGGCAAGACTGTATTCGCGATCGTATTCGAGTGGGCCCGCCTGCGCGAGGACGTCATCGAGCGCGGCCGAGCTGGTCGAACGGCTCACACCGGGTGGAAACAGGTCCCATTCCGTCGCCCCGAAAAGCGGCCAGTCGTCGAGCGCGCCGCGGTGGGACCAGGTCTGGTAGGCGAGCGGGAGCGGTACCCCCTCGATGGCGTGCCGCACCCCGTGGGCGACCCAGTAGTCGTGAGGCCACGGCTCGGTCCACAGAATCGTCGTGTCGTCGCCGAATTTCCGATCCAGCCACTGCCACCACGACTCCCACAATTCGGGATCGATTCGCCGGACCGCCGTCCGGAACCACGCGTAGGCTCCGGCCGCCACCGCCGATGCCTCGGATCGCGACATGTCTGCCTCGAATACGGTTGTCGTGCAGATCGATTCATCCGAGAATACGGTGCCGCGCCCGAATGCGGCAGCCGATGAGACCGTCGGTAGCGCGGTCGCGGCCGGTGCGGGGTCGGCGGCAAACCTGTGGGCATCGCGGGCGGGCTCGTATCGATAATCGGGGTGCGCGGCAGCCCGGCGAGCCGGCGCCTAGGCGTACGGCTCGACGGTGAGCACGTACTCGAGCCTCGTGAGTCGCTCGGCTGTCTCCAGCGACGATGTGATGACCAATCGGTTGGCGCCGCCGTCCTCGACGACTTCCGCGCCGGATCTCCGCAGCCAGTCGAAGAACTCCGAACGGATTGCCGTGAGAACGGTGTCGTCGCCGAGGTCACCCGGAGTCAGGAGGACGAGGTATCGGCGGTCTTGCGCTGGCATGCGGCTCTCCTTCGATCATCCCGGGGACTCGATCGGATCAGGGCGGCGGACCCTTTCACTGGCGAACTGCCGCCCTCGGATGCCTAGGCGGAGTCACGAAGTCCGCATGTTACGCGGATACTCGCTCGCTGGATCGCACGCGCGGCCGATCGACCCGGCAGCGCTCGGAACCGATTCCGTCCGGCGAGCCGGAAGTGCCGCTCGTCGGGGACGAACGGCCTGTCCGGCGTAGATCCGCGCAGTAGATCAGCGCGAAGACCCGTCGGCCACCGCCCGGCGGGCCGCGCTGACCGCACGCTTGGCAATGGCCCAGCGGTGCACTTCCGAAGGCCCGTCGTAGATGCGGAAGGGCCGTACTTCGCGGGAGAGGCGCGCCAGCGGGAGGTCGTCGGAAACACCGAGCCCGCCGCACAACTGAATGCTGCGGTCGACGATGCGGAAGATCGCCTCGGCGGCGAAGGTCTTCGCGATCGAGGTGGCGTTGCCCGCGTGCTCTCCGTTGTCGAGTTCCCAGCAGGCGCGTACCAGCAGTGCGCGGGTCGCGGCGATGTCGATCTCGTTGTCGGCGATCATCTTCTGCGCCATGCCCAGATCGCCGATCCGGGAACCGAAGCCTTCACGCTGGGCGACCCGCTCGACGGCGATGTCGTGGCCTCTGCGCGCCGCTCCCAGCCAGCGCATCACGTGCGTCATGCGAGCCGGACCCAATCGCACCTGGGCGTATTCGAAGCCGCGGTCGACAGCGCCGAGCACCGCCTCGTCGGGGACGAACATGTCCTCGAAGAAGACTTCGCAGTGTCCGCCGATCATGGCGCGGTCCAGCGTGGTGATATGCCTGCCCACGCGCAGGCCCGGGGTGTCGGCGGGCGCCAGGAACATCGTGGCCCCGCCCCGCTGTCCCGGTTCGCCGGACGTGCGGGCCATCACGATGAAGAAGCCGGCCCCGTCGGCGCCGGTGATGAAGTGCTTGTGGCCGTTGATCCGCCAGCCGCCGTCGACGGGGACGGCCCTGGTGGCCAGCGCCGCCGGGTCGGAACCGGCTCCGGGCGCAGGCTCGGTCATCGCGAAGGCCGAGCGCACCTCGCCGCGGGCGAGCGGTTCCAGGTAACGCGACTTCTGCTCCGCGTCGGCGATGTGGGCGAGCATGTGGACGTTGCCCTCGTCCGGCGCCGCGATGTTGAGCGCCGTCGGGCCGAACAGCGAGTAGCCCGCCTCCTCGAACACCGGCGCGCGATCCGACATCGACAGGCCGTGGCCGCCGTACTCGACGGGCGCGTGCGGCGCGAAGACCCCGGCCTCGCGCGCGAGCTTGTTCAGCGTGACGCGCAGTCCGTCGCCGCCCGCGGCGGTGATGTCGCCGAGGTGCTCGTCTTCGATCGGCAGCACCGTCTCCCGCACGAACGCCCGGGTGCGGTCGATCAGCGCCCGAACGTCGTCGGAATAGGTCAGTTCGATCGGCATCGCGCATTCCTCCTCGACATCCAGCGCCTCGTCCGCGGACCGAACGATCGCTCTGTCTGAACACTGTTCCACTGGGCAGGTGCGGTGTCAAAGAAGGTGATTCATGGAGGTTGTCCCCGCGCGAATAGTGGATGTCTGATGTTCAGCTATTCTGAACAACATGCGAAACGAGCCTGTGGCGCCGCACGAGGCGATCCGGCACGCGCGCCGCGCCGCGGGTCTGTCGCTGCGCGAAGTGGCCCGCCGTCTCGAGGTGAGTCCGGCGACGCTCAGCGCCGTGGAGACGGGAAAGACCGGAATCTCGATCGCCCGGCTCACTCGCTTGTCCGATGTGCTGGGTGTGCCGGTCGCTCATTTGCTCGGCGGCACCTCTCCCGCGGCGCGCCCGAGCTCCGATCGGGCCGATTCCGAGCGGGATGAGCAGGGTGACTGGCGCGAGTTCGCCCCGCTGGACGTCGACCCGGTGCTGGCCTCCGCCCTCGCGTCGTTCGTAGAGATCGGCTACCACGGCACGACCGTGCGCGCCATCGCCCGGCGGGCTGGTACCAGCGTTCCCGGCCTCTACCACCATTATCGCGACAAGCACGACCTGCTGGTCCGCATCCTCGATCTGACCATGGACGAACTGCACTGGCGAGTGCGCGCCGCCCGCGCCGAAGGCCGCGACAGCATCCACCGGGTGCGCCTGATCGTCGAAGCGCTGGCCTTGTTCCACACCCACCGCCGCGACCTCGGTTTCATCGGCGCCAGCGAGATGCGCAGCCTTTCTCCGGGGGAACGCGCGCGCATCGCCCGCTCCCGCCGTGATATCCAAGCCCTCCTGGACGACGCGATCGCCGAGGCTCATGCCGAGGGCCGCATCGCCAATTCCCAGGTTCGGGCGGCAGGTCGTGCCATAGCCACCATGTGTACGGCCATCCCCCAGTGGTTTCGCGAGTCGGGCCCGGCGACGCCGGAGGAAGTGGCCGCGCAATACGGGGATTTCGCCCTGGGTCTGCTCGGGGTCGATCCGGTGCGTTAGCCGCATATTCGCGGCTTCGCCCCCGTCCTTCGCCGGTGGCCGAACAACACCCCGGCGAACAGTCCCACCTTGGTGGTGATCGGCATACCCCTTGGGGATCGGAGCCCAGCACTCGGGGGCCTGATGGCGGCGGTGCATACGGCGGAAAGTAGGACGAGTACCGCCAGTGAACCGGAGCAGCCCATGTCGACTCTCAGCACAATCGCCGCCACGGAGGAACGGCGTGCCACGGTGTGGACCGAGGACGGCGCGGCGCTCGCGGTTCGCGAATACGGCCCGAGAGACGCGGACCTCACCGTCGTCCTGCTGCACGGACATTGCCTGCGCAGCGAGTCCTGGACCTACGTCCGCGACGAGCTGCTGCGCCGCTACGCAGGCGCTCGGATCGTCTGCTATGACCACCGCGGCCACGGCGAGTCCGCCGCCGCGCCCCGGCGGACCTACAACATCGACCAGCTCGGCCGGGACCTGCGCGAAGTTCTCGATGTCGTCGCCCCGACCGGGCCGGTCGTCCTCGTCGGCCACTCGATGGGTGGTATGACCGCGCTGACCTACGCCGGTCAGAATCCGCACGAGATCGGCACCCGCGTCGTCGGAGTCGCCCTTCTCGCGACCGCCTCGGGCGGTCTCACCGACGCTGGGTTCGGCCGTCTGCTGCGCAGCCCGGTCGTCTCCGCGTTCCAGGCGGCCGTCCGACTCGCGCCGGGGGCGATGCACCACGCGAAGCTGCTGGCCTGTCAGCTGTTCGCCCCGCTCGTCCGTACCGCGGAATTCGGTGATCGCAAGGTGAGCCCGCGGGTGCTCGCCCTCGCCAACGCGATGCGCAACGAGACGCCGATCGTCACGATGGCGAGCTTCTTGAGCGACCTCATGGTCTACGACCGGACCGAGGCTCTCGGGCTTCTGTCCCGGATTCCGACGCTGGTGCTGTGCGGTGGCGCCGACTTGATGACGCCCCCGTCGCATTCCGTCGCGATGGCCGCCGCGGTCGAGTACTCGGACTTCGTGATCGTCGAGAGCGCCGGACACTCGGTGATCCTGGAGCAGCCCGGGCTGGTAGCGGAGGCCGTCGCGCGCCTGATGACGCGCGCGGGCGAGGCCGCCGACCTCACCTACGTCGCGTAGCGGCCGGAAACCTCACAGGTATCGCTGGCGGAGTTTGCCCTTGACCAGCTTCCCGGTGGGGGTCCTGGGCAGATCGTCGGCGAAGTCGAAACTGCGCGGCACCTTGTAGTGGGCGATGCGGTCGCGAGATACTCGCGCAGCTGCGTGGCCAAGGCGGGGCCGGGCTCGGCGCCGGGGGCCGGTTGGACTACGGCCTTGACCGATTCGCCCATCTCCTGGTCGGGCACGCCGATCACCGCCACGTCGAACACCTTCGGGTGCAGGGCGAGGGCGTCCTCGACCTCCTGCGGGTAGATGTTCACGCCGCCGGAGATGATCATGAAAGCCTTGCGGTCGGTGAGGAACAGGTAGCCCTCCTCATCGACGTAGCCGATGTCGCCGGTGGTGGTCCAGGTCGGGTGGTCCGGGTGGACCGCTTCGGCGGTCTTAGCTGGGTCGTTGTGATAGGCGAAGGGGGCCTCATCGCGTTCGAAGTAGACGGTGCCGATCGCGCCGGTGGGCAGCTCCGCGCCGTCGTCGCCGCACACCCGGATGGTGCCGAGACCGGCCGTGCCGACCGAGCCGGGCTTGCGCAACCACTGCTCGCTGTCGATGAAGGTAGCGCCGTTTGCCTCCGTCGAGGCGTAGTACTCGTGCAGGATCGGGCCCCACCAGTCGATCATCGCCCGCTTCACGTCGACGGGACACGGAGCGGCCGCGTGCACGGCGACCCGCAGGCTGGACACGTCGTAGCGGGCGCGGACGGCCTCGTCGAGCTTCAGCATCCGGACGAACATGGTCGGCACCCATTGGCTGTGGGTCACGCGGTAGCGCTCGATGGCCGCCAATGCCTGTTCGGCGTCGAACTTCTCCATGATCACCAGCGTTCCGCCGAGCGCATGGACCACGCCGCCGAAACGCAGCGGCGCCGCGTGATAGAGCGGGGCCGGGGAGAGATAGACGGTCTCGGTGTCGAATCCGTAGAGGGGGCCGAAGATCGCGGTGTAGGTGTCACCGGGCGCGTCACCGACCTGCCGTTCGGGCAAGGGTTGTTTGATGCCCTTGGGTCGTCCGGTGGTGCCCGAGGAATACAGCATGTCCGCGCCGCGCGGCTGGTCCGGGAGTGGCTCGGGCGTCGCCGCGGCCTTCGCCTCCTCGTAGGACTTGTATCCCGGCACCGGGCCACCGAAGGCGAGGCGGAGCTCGACCGCGGGAGTCTCCGGGACGATCCGCTCGGCGGCGTCGGCGAGACCGGCCGATACGATCAGCGCCCTGGCTCCGCAGTCGTTGACGATGTAGCTGATCTCGCTGGGCGACAGATGCCGGTTGACCGCGGTGATGTAAAGCCCGGTTCGCAATGCCGCCCAATACACCTCGTAGATCTTCGGGTCGTTGCCGGACAGCAGCGCGACGTGATCGCCCTTGCGCAGCCCCGCGTCGTACAGGTGCCGGGCCAGTCGAACCGAGTTCTCCTCGAGCTCCCGATAAGTCAGCGCTTCACCGGTGTCGGCGACGACAACAGCCGGTTTTTCTGGGAATCGGTCGACGTGTGCGCCGGGGTACATGCGGCTCCTCGGTGGAACGGAGCGGTCGGTGTCCGACCGCCCGGGCCTGCGCGGGACGTCCGGATTCACGGCCGTGCCGGCATCCCTGGCGTCCCGCAGAGCGGTTGCTCTGCCACCGACGATAGCTGAAAGTAAACGGTGGTTCTGGTCTATTCATCGGAATTCGCCCGGGCGCGCTCAGCGCCGGTCGCCGCGGGTGCGATGGGCTGCCGCCCGGCCGGACACGCTCGCTCGCGGGAGGGACACCGGGGCAGCCGCCTGCCCGTCGATCAGGACATGTGCCACGCTCACCCGCGTGCCTCGCTCGAGCCGCACGCCGGCGCGGCTGCGCGGGCGAACTCGGCTCCACCCGAGGAACCCGCGCCGGGATCGAGCAGACGACGTGCCGATGCGCCCTGAAGGGTGCGGTTCTCGGGATCCGCGATCGCGGCATGGACGAGGATTCCCCTGGACGTTACTGGTAGTTCACCGTTTCCGCCGTCGGCTGCGTTTACGATCGCGTCATCGAGGGGAAGGTGGCGAATTGCCGTATCGCCGCACATCAGTGCTTGCCGTAATAATTTTCACACTCTGTGGTCTGCTGTCGGGTTGCGGGGAGGATCGCAAGTCCGGACCTGTCCGTGCGTACAACGCCGATGCGAGGGTGCTGAACATCGTGGCGGGCTCCGAGCACGACGCGGTATTCGAGCAGGTCGTGCAGCCGTGGTGCCGGGACCAGAAGCTGACCTGCACCATGACCCGCCTGGGATCGGTGGATCAAGCTCGGCTGCTGGAGTCCGGCGACGCGCCATACGACGGATTCTGGTTCGCCAGCAGCGTCTTCCAGCAATTGGGTGATACCGCACACCGCCTGCAGCAAGTGCAACCCATGTTCAGCACGCCACTGGTATTCGCAGGTCCGCGTAGCGAGTTGGACGCGCTGGGATTCACCGGGCGGGAGGTGGGCGTCGAGGAGATCCTGGCGGCGGTCGAGGCGAAGAAGACCACGACGTGGATGACGAATCCGACCCAGTCCAATTCCGGCGCGACCGTGCTGCTGGGCTTCCTCAACTACTTCGCAGGCAACGATCCCGGTGTGCCGCTGACCCGGCCGCAACTCGATTCGGAGCAGGTTCGTGCTGGGATAACGCGTCTGACACGGGCTTTCGGGAAGACGCCGCCGTCCACCGGGCTGCTCATGGACGAATGCCTGGCCGCACCGCAACAGTGCAAAACGATGTTCACGTACGAGGATCTGGTGATCGAGCGCAACCAGCAATTGGTGCGGGCGGGTAAGGAACCCCTGTACGCCATCTACCCCAAGGGCGCACTCGCGATCTCGGACGCGCCGCTGGGATTCCTGCCGCACGGCGACAATCCGGAGAAGCTCGCGAATTTCCGCGAACTACAAGACTTCTTGCTTTCGGCGGATACCCAGCAGCGGCTGGTGCAGTTGGGGCGGCGGCCGATCACCAGCATCGGGCTGTCGCTGCCGGGCGCACCGCGTGCGGTCTTCGATCCAGCCTGGGGCATCCGCGCGACGATCACCGAACAGCCGATCACGTATCCGGCTGCTCCGGTCATCGACGCCGCGCTGGAGAACTACCAGACCGTCTACCGCACTCCCACCGACCTGGTCTACTGCATCGATGCCTCCGGCAGCATGGCCGACAACGGCGGCTGGGACGGGGTGCAGCGGGCCGTGGACCTGCTGTTCGATCCGGTGCAATCGAAGAAGTACCTGCTCCAGATCGGTCCGCGCGACCGCACGGCGGTGCTGCTGTTCAACCAGAGCACGGCCCCCGCGCGATGGACCAGCGGCAATGCGGCGCCGGACCTGCGGAGCCTGCGCGACGCCGTTCGCGCCCGCAAGCCGGGCGGCAACACCGGCATCTACCGCTGCCTCGACGCCGCCGCCGACCAGTTCACCGGTGCGGCCGACCCGGAACGAAAACGTCTCGTCATCCTCATGACCGACGGCGCCGACACCGAAGGCGGCCGAGGCCTCGACGACATCGCCCGCACCGGAGTCCCGGTGGTGGTCATCGGATTCGGCTCCGCGGTGCAACAGGACACGCTCCGGACGATCGCCGAGCGCACCGGCGGGTCGTATATCACCACCGATGATATGGTCGCGGCGTTGCGCCAGGCCACCGGTTACCGGTAGGAGGGGCCGGTGCCGAGTAATGCCGCCGTGATCGCGGCGCTGGTCGTGCTCGTTCCCACTTTCCTCGGTCTGTACGCCGTGCTCGGATCGCCGGTCGGCGCGGCGCTGGTCGCGGTCGGCGTAGCCGTGCTCACCGGCCTCGCCGGGCAATCGGTCGCTGTCGTCACTCGGCGCGGTCGGCTGACGCGGCGCGTATCGAAGACCAACCGCCGGGTGGCGACACTGGCCGCGCGCGTCACGGATGCCGACACACGCGTTGCCCTGCTGCGAGCCTGTGGCACCATCCCACGCCTGCTCGATCGCACCGAGACCGTCGATCCGGCAAGCCTTTCCATGACCTCGCGCAAGCTGCTGGACTACCTGGTCAGTGTGGAATCGGCGCTGCGGCGGTACGTCGAGATCCAGGACCACAGGTCGGCCTATCGTGATGCCGAGGCGCTGCTGATCCGCAGCCGACGCACACTCGCCGGTTTCGAGGCTTTCGCCGCGCACAGCGCCGAACAAATCGGCGAGGCCGATCTGGCGTCCTTCTTCCGGGACCTGGCCCACCTGGAACTCATGAATCCTTTGCAGCTTCCCCCGAGTGAGGAGCGATGAACAGATCCCGCCTCCCCGTCCTCATCGCGATCGTGGTCGCCGTGACCGCCATCGCCGTTGGCGTCGTGGTGATCCGCGACTCGAACGACACTCCGGCCGCAGTCCAGCAGCTCACCTGCTCGGGCGGATCGGAGAAATCGTCGCTCATGGCCGACGGCGAAGTCCGTGCCGTCCTGCGCGACCGGTACGGACTCGAGGTGCGCTTCGACAAACGCGGTTCCTATGACCTGGCGCAGATACCCACCGAGCAGCTGCGCAATCAGAAGATCGACTGCCTGTGGCCGTCTTCGGCGAGTGCGCGCAGCGTCTTCGAGACATCGCACGACACCGCCGCCTTCCCGGACTACCGCGCCGAATCGGTGCTCGAGACGCCGGAAGTTATCTACGCGGGCGCGGCCGCGACCGACGCGCTGGTTCGCGCGGGCATCGTGGCGCGGCGCGACAACGCCTACTACATCGTCGATTTCAAGCGCTTGCTGCTCGACTTCGTCTTGCCCAAGCAGAAGTGGACCGCGCTCGGCGCGCCCGACCTCGCCGGTCCCATCCGGATCGCCAGCACGGATCCGAAGTCCTCGAATTCCGGATTCACGCTGCTGCAACTGGAACTGACGGTCATCGCCTCGGGCGATGTGTTCCAGCCGCCGACAGTCAGCGAGGCCAGGTCGGGACTGCCCGCCGTGCGCGGCCTCTACGACGCGCAGGGTCTGCAGTCCGACAGTTCCGACGGCGGTTTCCGGGAATGGCTCATCCAAGGAGCGGCCTCGTTGTACGCCGGATACGAGAACCAGATCCTGCAACAGCTGGTCGGCTACCGCGACAACGGCCCCGCCACCGAGGCGCTGCTGGCGAACGCCAGGCTGCTGTATCCGGACCCGACGATCTTCAACAGCAATCCGATCCTCGCCCTCACCGCTCCCGCGCATCGGTTGATCACGGCGCTCCAGGATCCGAAGATCCAGTCGATCGCCTGGCAGCGTTACGGTTTCCGCTCCGCCACCCAGCTCGGCGCAGCGCACGCCGCCGACTTCGCGCAGATCCCGTTGGCCACCCAGCCGCGCTCCACGACGCCCCCGCGGGCCGACATCACTCAGCTCCTGCTCGCCTGCGTCCGCGACAGCCAGTGCTCTTGAGCAAGGTTATTCCACCCGAAGTGGGCAATACGGTCCATGGAGAGGTGAGAACCATGAGTTTGTTCCGAAATGCTGACAGATACCGATGGCGCCGCACCGGCGGAGTGCGGCGCAGCCGGTGGCGGACCGGGTACGGAAGCGGATGGCGCAACCGGTATGGCGACCGGTGGCGGCGGCGCGAGCGTCGGGGGACGGGCAGGTATGCGAGATCCGGCGGATTGCGTGGGGCCGCGCGCTTCGGCTTCATCGCACGCGGGATCGCCTACATCGTCATCGGCATTCTCGCCTTCATGCTGGCCGTCGGCACCGCGCAGCACGAGCCGACCGCGGGCGGTGCGCTGGCGGCGCTCGCCGGTAAGCCGCTGGGCTATCTGCTGCTGTGGATTCTGGTTTTCGGATTCGCGGCTCTGGCCGCCTGGCGGCTGGCGCAGGCCGCCGCCGCGCCCGCGACGAGTTCGAACGGGCCCCGGCTGCGCGCCTTGGGCCTCGGAATCCTCTATGCCATAGCGTTCTTCGTCGTTCTCAGGTTCGTCGTGGACGGCCGGACACCGCAGCCGAGTGATGCATTCGCACGCGATGTGACCGCCCGGATACTCGGCTGGAGCGGCGGCCAAGTGGTCGTCTTGCTCCTCGGCTTGGCCATCCTGGCCGGGGGCGTCCTGATAACCTCGCGCGGGATTCGGCTGGGCTTCCTCGACGATCTGCGAATGGGCTGGATGACCCGCGCTTCGCGGGAGGCCGTGATATGGCTGGGCCGGATCGGCTATCTGGCGCGGGGCGTCATCGTCATCGGCATCGGACTCGCCGCGGTGGTGGCGGCCGCGAACTACGAACCGGCGAACGCCAAAGGGGTCGACGCCGTTCTGCATGATTTCGCCGACAGCGCCTTGGGCCCTTGGCTGCTCATCGCTGTGGCCCTCGGGCTGATGGCGTTCGGGATACTGTCGTTCCTCCAAGCGCGATACCGGCGCACCTATGGCGGCGTTCCGGTCTGAGTCCGATCACGGCCGGGCCGACCACCTGTTGTCGCGCTCGTCGGCGTCCGACGGCCCGAATGCGGGATGCGGTTCGCAGAGCCCGCCGATACCGGCCGTCGGTCAGCCGCGTGTGTCCGCCGTCGGCTCGGACCGGTCGGACGGCCCCTTGATCTCGATGATCGGTAACCGGAGCGCGGCCGGAGCGTCGGCCGGGACCACGGGGTTGCGCGGCGGCACGGGGGCGATGCGCCGGTAGGGCGCGCCCGGCTCGGGACGCGGATCCGGCTCGCCCTTGTTCGGCCAGAGGGCGGTGGCGCGCTCGGCCTGCGCGGTGATCGTGAGCGAAGGGTTCACCCCGAGATTGGCCGAGATGGTCGAACCGTCGATGACATGCAGTCCCCGGTACCCGTGCATCCGGTGGTAGGGATCGACCACCCCGGCGTCCGAGGAGTCGCCGATGACGCAGCCGCCGATGAAATGCCCGGTCATCGGGATGTCGAACAGAGCGCTCCAACCGGCGCCCGGGATGCCGTCGATCTTGTCGGCGACCCGGTGGGCCACCTCGTGCCCCGCCGGAAGCCAGGTCGGATTCGGTTCGCCCACACCTTGTCTGGTGGTCATCTTGCGACCGAACAGACCGCGTTCGGTGTAGGTGGTGATGGAGTTGTCGACCGACTGCATCACCAGCAGCCCGATCATCTGCTCCGACCAGCCGCGCGGATTCTGGATGTGGAAGGCGTCGCGTCCGAGCTTGCGCATGGTTCGCGCCCACAGGCGCAGCTTCGATGTCCGCCCATCGGGATCGATCATGGCGGTGCCGATGAGGCCGATGGCGTTGCTGCCCTTGCCGTAGCGCACCGGCTCGATGTGGGTGTCTTCGTCCGGGTGGATCGAGGAGGTGATCGCCACCCCTTTGGTGAAGTCGGAGTCCTTGCGGCGGCTGCGTATCGAGAGCAGCTCCTCGGAGTTGGTGCGGGAGAGTTCGCCCAGACGCGGGGAGATGTCCGGCAGAGAACCGCGGTCGCGGAGCCGGTGCAGCAGTCTCTGGGTGCCCAGCGCGGCCGCGGCGAAGACGACCTGCTCGGCGGTGAACCTGCGGCGCGCCCTGCGGACCCAGCGTCCGGTGCGGACGGTGGAGATCTCGTAGCCGCCGCCGGGCAGCGGACGCACATCGGTCACCGTGGTGAGCGGATGGACCGTCGCACCGGCCAGCTCCGCGAGGTAGAGATAGTTCTTGACCAGGGTGTTCTTGGCGTTGTGGCGGCAGCCGGTCATGCACTCGCCGCAGTGCGTGCAGGTGTTGCGGGCGGGGCCCGCGCCGCCGAAGAACGGGTCGGGCACATCCTGACCGGGCCGCGCGCCGTTGCCGCCGAACAGGACGCCGACGGGGGTGCTGCGGTAGGTCGAGCCGACGCCCATCTCCTCGGCGATCTCGGCCAGCACGCGGTCCGACGGCGTGGTCGCGGGGTTGGTCGTCACGCCCAGCATCCGCTTGGCCTGGTCGTAGTGCGGAGCGAGTTCGTCCTTCCAGTCGGTGATGTGGGCCCACTGGCGGTCGCGGTAGAACTTGTCCGGCGGTTCGTAGAGGGTGTTCGCGTACACCAGCGAGCCGCCGCCGACGCCCGCGCCCGCCATGATGAAGGTGTCCTTCAGCAGCGTCAGCCGCTGGATGCCGAAGCAACCAAGGGCCGGGGCCCACAGGTACTTCTTCGCGTCCCAGGAGGTCGTGGCGAACTCGTCGTCGGCGAAACGCCGTCCCGCCTCGAGCACGCCGACCCGGTAGCCCTTCTCGGTGAGCCGCAGCGCGGTCACACTGCCGCCGAACCCGGAACCGACGACCACCACGTCGTAGTCGAACGTCATCTGATCTCCACCACTTGTCGAAAGTTGTTGCCGCAGAGAGGGTCGCGTCAAGAGACGCGCCTCGGGTCGTAGTCGGCGAAGTCGACCTTGCGCGTATGCCACCGATAGCTGGTGACGGTGCCCGGCCAGTTGTTGGTGATTCGCCCGGCCGCGTTGCGATACCAGCTCGAGCAGAAGTTCCACGGTGTGCGGTCGAGCCGCTGTTGCAGCCTGCGATCGAACCGGGCCTCGACATCGGGGCGCACTTCGAGCACGTGGCCGGGCCGCTCGGCGAGACGCTGGACGGCCTGGCGGATATAGCGGGCCTGGGATTCGATCATGTAGACGATCGAACCGACGCCGAGGTTGGTGTTGGGGCCGTAGACGAGGAACAGGTTCGGGTAACCGGGAACCGTGATGCCTCGGTAGGCCCGGGCCACCTGCGACCACTCGTCGGCCAGCTTGCGGCCGCCCCGGCCGGAGATCCGCGTCGGCCAAAGGAATTCGGTGCCCTTGAAGCCCGTGCCGTAGACCACCGCGTCCACCTCGTGCAGCGCGCCGTCGGCGGTGCGCACGCCCTCCGGGGTGATCTCGGCGATCGCGGTGGTCTCCACCGTCACGTTGGAGCGGGTGAGCGCGGGCAGGTAGTCGTTGGAGAACAGCGCTCGCTTGCAGCCGGCCGGATAGTCGGGGGTCAGCGCGGCCCGCAGGTCCGGGTCCGCCACCTGGCGCTTCAGCTGCCGCAGGCCGATCCGCGTCACCAGCTTGCGGATGACCGGCACGTCGACGATGCCCAGCGCGAGGAACTCGCAGAACAGCCAGAACGCGAACCGCTCGGTCAGGCGGGTGATCGGCAGCAGCCGGAAGGCGCGATGATGCCAGGCTTTGTACTCGACGTCCGGTTTCGGCATGATCCACGCGGCCGAACGCTGGAACAGGGTCAACTGCGCCACCGAGGGCGCGATCGCGGGCACGAACTGGACCGCGCTCGCGCCGGTGCCGATGACCGCCACCCGCTTGCCGGTCAGGTCGGCTTCGTGATCCCACTCGGCGGAGTGGAAGGCCGTGCCGCGGAAGGTCTCCACGCCGGGGATGTTCGGCAGCGCGGGCCGCGAGAGTTGCCCGACCGCGGAGATCAGCACATCGCAGGTCAGCTCGACCCCGTCGGCGGTGCGCACGGTCCACCGTCCGGTCGCGTCGTCGAACTCGGCCTCGGTGACCTCGGCGCGGAAGCGGATCTTGGGCAGCAGATCGTGCTCGCGAGCGATCCCGCGCAGGTAGGCGAGGATGTCCGGCTGCCGGGAGAACCGCTTCGGCCAGTCGGTGCGCGGCGCGTAGGAGTAGGAATACAGCGGCGAGGGGATGTCGCAGCCCGCGCCGGGGTAGGTGTTCTCCCGCCAGACGCCGCCGACGTCCTCGGCCCGCTCCAGGATCTGGAAATCGTGCAGGCCCGCACGCTGGAGTTCCATCGCCATGCCGAGCCCCCCGAAACCGGTGCCGATGATGACGATCGAAGGTGTGCTCATGACGACAACGCTATGACCTGGACAAAGACCGATGCCAAACACCTGAGGTCAGAAAATCCATACTTTCGGCCAAATATCGCAGCGCCTTCATCGCCCCGCCCAATCGCCCCGCCTATTGGAAGGAGCTCACGTTGTTCACCTGGTTCGCCTGCGTGTACCCGCTCAGCACGTACTCGCAGCTGAAACGGCCGGAACTGTCCCAGGTGATCGGGGTCGACTCGGTGCCGACATCGGTGATCCACAGGATGTAGATCTCGTGCCCCGCCTCGTACTCGGAGCTGGTCTGTCCGGGGGCGAGAATGAACAGCGATTTGGGCTGGTCCCATTCCTGCCGGTAGACCGAAACGTACACGTCCGTGTCGTTGTACAGCTTGTACCAGCCGGGCGAACTCTTCTGGGCGGGCGGCTGCTCGGTAGGTGCGGACAAAGACACGATCTTCCGCTTGGCTCCCATGCCGGTATCGGTCATCGGTCGTCTCCCTTCAGGTCGTGCGCTCGACAGCAATCGATGGCGCGAACCTCGTTCGCCCGGTGCAGCATATGAATTCGCGGCCGTGCGTTCCCTCACCTCTTTCGGATGAATTACTCCCGCATCGAGGAGCGGAGACGGCGATCTGGATACAGCTGCGGGAATCCGCTCCGATGTGGAGCCGTTTCTGCTGTACTTGCTGTCTGCGATTCGCCTTGGACGACGACTACGAGATCAGCGCAGCGTCACGGGCGGTGTCGAGCCCGGTAGCGGTGCGCTCACACAGTGAGGACGAGACCATGGCCGAAAAGACTGCCACGACTTACCAGATCATCAACTACGAGACGGGCCAAGCACTCGCGGTCGACGGCACCGCGGACAGCGTGACCATGCGCCAGCGTGCCGCCGACGACGACGCGCAGCTGTGGACCTGTCCGGCCAACCCCGAAGAGGGCGATTTCGACATCGTCAACAAGAAAACGGGCGGCCATCTCGCGGCGATCCGTGCGAATGGGCACCTGGTGTGCAGCGAGGAGCATTACGGCTGGGACCTGCCGGATTTCCCGGAGATTTCTCCGATCGCGACCAGCGACGACGAATTCGTCATCGGGGTGATCGTGAACAATCGACCGCAGCTGTTGATCAACCGGGAAAGCGACCGGGAGAAGTGGATTTTCCGGAAGGTGTGAGCGTTCGCGGATCGGCTGCCGCCTGCTACTTCGATGCGAGACCGAACCGTTCGGCGAATTCCGACATCTTGTCGTGCTGTTCTTCGGCGCTCGCCGTGGTCAGGTTGACCACGATCCGGGTCACGCCGTGTTCTTCGAGTTGCCCGACCTGCTCGGCCGACAGATCGGCCGAGCCCCAGCGCGTGTACTCCAAGGCGGCCGGGTCCCGGCCCGCTTCCGCGGCCGCCTTGCGCGCCACCTCGATCTGCAGATCGCGCTCGGCCTCCTCCAGCATTCCGCCCGCGAAGTAGCCGTTGCCGCGCAGTCCGGCGCGGCGGGCGGCAGCCCGGCTCGATCCGCCCACGTGGATCGGAAGTCCGGCCACCTCGAGCGGCTTCGGGTAACTGCAGAGAGCGTCGAAGTCGAAGAACTCGCCGTGATAGCCGACGCCGTCGGGACCGCCCGACCACAGTAGGCGCAGCACGTCGATCGCCTCGTCGGCGCGGCGGCCGCGGGTGTGGAAGTCCACCCCCACCGCCCGCGCCTCGCCGGGCAGGGCCCCGATTCCGACGGTGAGCAGCCGCATGCGGCCCTTGGACAAGACATCGATGGTGGCCAGGCGCTTGGCGAGCACCACGGGGTGGCGATACGGCAGCAACAGGACACCGGTGCCCAGCAGCAGTCGTCGCGTGGCCGCGGCGACGAAACCCAGACAGTCGAGTGGATCGAAGTAGGGCAGTGTCGCGGGCAGTTCTCCAGCGCCGTAGGACGCGCCGGGGTACAACGCGATGTGATCCTGCACGTACAGGGCCTCGAAACCACATTCCTCGGCATGCTGGGCAAACCTGATGAGCCGATCGGGGTCGGTCCCGTTGAACGACGTGCTGTAGCTGATCGCGAATTTCACAGACATCCCTTCGTATGCGCGTCGGCGCGAATCCAGCGGCGGAGCATCTCGGATGGAGAGCGGAGCCGGTGTGAGCCCGCATCGCCGTACTCGCGATCTCCGCACCACACCGGCGTCGTCACGGTAAACCTTGCCGTCGATGTCAACGCAAGTCGAGCATGGCGGGATCAAACCAGGTACCGGTCGGCCACCTTCGCGATCTCGTCGAGGGCGTGCAGTGTTTCCGATTCCGGAAGGGTCGGCAGGCCGAAGAGCAACCGCTGCACTCCGGCCTCGGCATAGCCCTCGATCAGGGCAGGATCCGTCGCGACGAATGCGACCGTGACCGGCAGGTCGTGCCCGTCGAGCCGGGACAGCTGAGCGGGGATTTCGGCGGGATCGGTCACAGCGGCAGGGATCCAGCCGACACCGTGGCGGATCGCGCGTTCGGCCGCTGCCTCCGCGCCGCCGAGGAAGATCGGCGGATGCGGCTGCTGCACGGGTTTCGGCCAGGCGTACATCGGCTCGAAATCCAGGAACCGGCCGTGGAATTCGGCGAGTTCGTCGGTCCAGATCGCCCGGATGGCGGCGAGTTGCTCGTCCAGCAGTGCGCCGCGGGTGCGTGGATCGGTGCCGTGATCGGCCATCTCCTCGCGATTCCAGCCCGTGCCGACGCCGAAGACGAAGCGTCCGCCGGAGATCAGGTCGAGCGTCGCGACCTCCTTGGCGGTGTGGATGACGTCGCGCTGGATCAGCAGGGTCACGCCGGTTCCGAGGATCAGCCGCTCGGTGACGGCCGCGACGGCGGCGAGCGCGACGAACGGATCCACCGCGCGGTAGTACGGCCGCGGCAGCTCGCCGCCGCCCGGGGCGGGGGACCTGCGGCTCGCGGGGATATGGGAGTGCTCGGCCAAGAACATCGACTCGAACCCCCGCTCCTCCAGTGCCACACCGAGTTTCGGACCGCTGATGCCTTCGTCGGTGACGAAGGTGGTGATGCCTATCTTCATGAGCCCTATGCTCGAACCTTCACATCTATGTGATGGTCAACCCGGGTCGGTATGAGGTGGAACACATATGCGTATCGGAGAATTGTCCGAGCGAACCGGCACGTCTCGGCGATTGCTGCGCTACTACGAAGAGCAGGGCTTGATCGCGGCGCAGCGCTGTGGCAACGGTTATCGCACCTACGACGAGCGTTTGGTGGACCGCGTTCGCCAGATCCGGGGACTGCTCGACGCCGGCCTGCCCACCCGCATCATCAAACAGATCCTGCCCTGCCTCGACCAGCCTTGCTCCATCATGTTCGACGAGGCGACGCCGGAAATGCTCACCTTGCTCGAGGACGAACTGACCCGCATGTCCCGGCGCATCGACTGCCTCACCCGCAACCGGGAGGCCATCGCCGAATACCTCGACGCCGTGCGTACCCATACGAGTCGCCAACAGCGGCGGCGGGATCTGCATCTGACCGAATCCTGAGTCGCCGAGGCGTATTCGGACCACTTATGCGGGCCGGACGCATGGCGACGGAGGCGCCCGCCACAGCGCCGCATTGCTCCGCTCGACTCGTCCGCCGCAGCCCGTCCGCCGCAACCCGTCGTCCAGCAGCATCGGTCCTCGAAAGTCATGCAGCGTCAGGCGGTCGCGCAACGTCGCCATCCGGGCCTGCCGTGTGGAACTAATCCACTGCGGTAGTCGGTCCTGCTACTGAGTGTCGATCCGCGGCAGGCGGATTGCATCCGGGTCAGCGGGCGGCCGCGAGCGCCGCGAGGGTTTCGGCCGATGTGTACGCCGGTTTCCAGCCGAGATGCTGCTTCGCGCGGTTGGTGTCCATGACGACGGGGGTGCGCACGATGTGCAGCCACTCGAGGGTGGCGGGCACGAAGGGGAGATAGGTGAGGGCCGTCGAGGTCGCCGTGGCGGCGAAGGCGGGGACGCGCACCGGTCTGCCGCCCAGCGCGGTCACCACGTCGGACAGGCTGAGGGTGCCGTCGCCCGCGATGTTGTACGCGCCGGGCGGAGCGTCCGCGGTGGCGGCCAGTGCGATGGCGGTGGCCACGTCGTCGTGGTGGACGAGTTGCAGTGGGTGTCCAGGGTCGGGAACGATCGGCTTGAACAGCGGATTCGCGCGGGCCAGAGCGCGCAGCGGGCCGGGAAGTTTCGCCCACGGCAGGTCGTGCAAGGCCGGTGCCTTCGGACCCGCCACGATGCACGGCCGCAGCACGAACACCTCGAGGTCGGAGCCCGCCGTGATCTCGGTGAGCGCGGACTCGCAGGCGGCCTTCTGCTGGGAGTAGTAGTGCTCGGTCGAGCCCTCGGGCGGCACGTCCTCGGTGAGGGGCGAAGGATTGTCCAGGTGGTAGCCGTAGGCGGCGACCGAGGAGGTGTAGACGAGGCGGCGGGCTCGTTCGGCGGCCACCGTCGCCTCGAAGACGTTGCGGGTGCCCTCGAGATTGACGCGTGCGCTGTCCTGCCGCGAGCCCATGATCACGAATGCCAGGTGGATCACCACCTCGGCGTCGGCGACCAAGGCGTCCACGGCGGCCCGGTCGAGGATGTCGCCGCGCCGGTACTCGGTCTTCGTCCAGCCGTGCGCGGCGGGGTCGAAGGGGCGGCGGGCCATGCCGAGGATCCGGCCCACCGCCGGGTCGCGTTCGAGTGTGGTGACAGCGGAGATGCCGATCTCGCCGGTCGGTCCGGTGACGGCGACGGTAATACCCATGGAGCATGAATTCCCCTGCCACCATGGGCGAAACGGTGCTCAGTCGGGCGGCTCCACCGCGCCCGCCTCCTCGTTGCGGTCTTCGTCCCGCGGGGTTTCGTAGGTTTCGAGGTCCAGGTCGTCGGGGTGGGAGGTATCGGTCTGGTCGCCCAGTTCGGGTGCCTTCTTGTTTCCGGGTTCGGTCACGTCCGTGGCCTACCCACCGATGTCGTCTTCACGCGCGGTGCGGTATCGGAATCCACCCGAGAGCTTCGGGTCGCCGTACGGCCGGCGCCGAGGAAGCGCATCCTCTCCGCACGCCACCAGCGCGGTGCCGTCGATCCCGAGCAAGCATCGCGCGCGGCCCGAGGTGTCAGAGGGTGAGTAGGACCTTCGTGGCGCGGCGCTGGTCCATCGCGCGGTAGCCTTCGGCGGCTTCGTCGAGGGGCAGGGTGCGGTCGAAGACCTCGCCGGGATGGATGTCGCCGCGGAGGATGAGGTCGATCAATTCGGGCAGGAAGCGGCGCACAGGCGCGGGTCCGCCGTGCAGGTGCACACCGGAGAAGAACAGTTCCATGCCGTCGAGCGCGACATCGTGGCTCACCCCGACATAACCGACGTGTCCGCCGGGGCGCGTCGACCGGATGGCCTGTTCCATCGATTCCTGGGTCCCGACGGCTTCGACGACCGAGTGCGCGCCCAGGCCGCCGGTGAGTTCCTTGATCCGGGCCACACCGGCGTCACCGCGCTCGGCGACGATATCGGTGGCGCCGAACTTGCGGGCCAAAGCCTGGCGGTCGGCGTGGCGGCTCATGACGACGACGCGGTCCGCGCCCAGCTGCCCGGCGGCCAGCACGGCCAGCAACCCGACCGCGCCGTCCCCGACGACCGCGACGGTCTTGCCGGGACCCGCCTCGGCGGCCACGGCGGCGAACCACCCGGTGCCGAGCACGTCGGACGCCGCGAGCAGGTGCGGGATCTGCTCGGGCGTGGGGGTGGCGGGGACCACGACGAGGGTGCCGTCGGCCAGCGGGATCCGGGCTTGCTCGGCCTGGGTGCCGATCATGCCGATCGGTATGTTGTGCACGCAGCGGCTCTGATAGCCGGCGCGGCAGATCTCGCAGGTGTTGTCGGAGGCGAAGAAGGAACCGACGACGAAGTCGCCGACTTTCAGTGTGCTCACTTCCGGCCCGATCTCGGTGACCACGCCGATGTATTCGTGGCCCATCGGGGTGGGTCCCCTCAGCTTCTCGATGCCGCGGTAGGGCCACAGGTCCGACCCGCAGATACAGGTCGCGGCGATGCGGATGACCGCGTCGGTGGGCTCCACGATCCTCGGGTCCTCCCGCTGCTCGACGCGCACGTCACCGGGGGCGTGCATGACGACTCCGCGCATGATTCGGTCCTCCTTCACAAACGATGTCCGTTGTCGATCGGCTCGGCGCCGGGATACCGCTGACGGCTCGGCTCACACCTCGGCGACCAGATGCCGTTGTCGAAGTGGCAATGCCCGGTCGACCCCCGATCGGGCCGGTCTCCCGCCGGGCCGAACGTCGTGTCCCCGGACTGCGCCGCTCCGAAGTGGCCGCGCCGGCCGGGGCGACCTCGCCCGCCGATGCCGTCCCGACGTCCAGCCGGCCCGCGGGTCGAGCCCACTTGCCCCGGCGTGCTCGGTCCTCCTGACCGTTCGGGGCCCACTGCCGGTGTCACGATCTCGTCCGGCCGGTCCGTCGATGTCCGCCCATCGTCGCGGTCGTGCGCATGCGCCGGCGGGAGCCGAAGATAGGCCCTAGCCTGATCGGCGCGATTATCGCCGGATCACCGGCGCGATCCGCATACTCAGCGCTCGCAGATGATTTCGCCGACCGCTGTTCGGGTGCGTGCGTAAGTGACGACTTCGTCCGCGTAGGCCGAGGCGTCCGGTCCCGTGGTGCACTGTTGGAAGCGGCGTATGGCCTCATCGAGGCGCGGTCCTGGTCCGCGGTCGGCGAGGAGGACGACGATCGCTTCCCAGGTCCGGATGCCCGGATCGGGTTGGGATGACAACTCGTCGAGGTAGTGATCGGCTTCCAGCAGCCGTAGCGCTCTGCGGGCATAGGCGTGCACGCGGCGGGGAAGTTGGCCGCGGATGGCGTCGATGTCGGATTGCAACGCCTGCTGGCCCGGTTGAGCTGGGTCGAGCCGCAGGATCCACGGCGTGGTCAGTTCATCGGACAGCGAGCGAGTGTCGATCAGGTCGGGGCCGGTGGCCGATTCCAGCGGTACATGGGGCAGGCCCAGTCGTGTGTTGCGCCAGTTGCAGTACTCCCACCACGGGGTGGGGGTGGCCTTCAAGGTCAGCCCGAAGCCGAGGACCTGTTGTCCGTCGGTCCATGTGCGGGTCACGCGGGTACGGCCGACGGACGCGACGCCGCGCGCCCCGACTCGTGTCCAGGTGGGCTCGACGCCATGGAACCCGTACGGCTGTAGCAGTTTTCCTGTTTCGCGCAGAAGGCGGCGCAGTGCCGTATCGGGGTTGACCATGCCCGGCAGATTAATCGCGACATCCGACACGACGGCAGCCCACCGGGACTGCCCTCGGTATGAACCGCCCTAGAGGGCGCGTGAGCCGTTTGTGGTCGGTCACAGCATTTACGCATACTACCGGCTGGTAATGAGAGGCGTCACACGCCGGTGGCGGTCCAGGAGTTAGCTGGTCTCCAGATGGGTGAAACACGTTGGCGGGCAGCGTAAAAACGTCGTTACGTGACTGCGTGTTCCGGCCGCGATGCGGTAAGGGGAGTTAGCGTGTTAAATACCGATAGGTTGGTATTTATTCCCGTTTGTCCAGTGGATGAATGCCACATGAACTGCACAGTTTCCAAAAGCGGGCACTTTATTGTGTCGAGCGGTGACAGGTGACGTAAATCCACCGCGCTCGCCTGCTGTCAAATCGTCTGGGACAGTGCGTTTCCCGGCCTGGTTCCCGTGGTGCGTGGCTTTGTTCCCGGAAACATAGTCGGGGAAGTTGTCTGAAAAATTGCCTTCCGGCGAAACATGCTTTTCTGCAACGGGTTCCGGATTGCAGCCCGCATAGTGCGGGTGTACAGATTGTGAGAACGCGGGACGGTGTCGTGGCACGCCGCACGGGTAAGACGAGCGGCGAGAATCGGCAGTCCCGTTCGCGGATATCGGAGGGCAAGTGAGCGCGGAATCTGCGGGTGCGAAAACCCGCGATGAACTGTGTATATCCGGTTTCGAACGGCCCGAGGGCCGTCGATCGGCACAGATGTTCCGCGCCGGTGGAAAGGTCTGGCGCGCGATGAAGGAGGCGCTGAATGAATGAATTCGATGCCCTGACCGAACGAGTTCTCACGATGTTCTCGCGTGGTCTGCACGTGGTCGAAATAGCACCGGACACGCCGTTGCTGGATTATGGCTTGGACTCGGTTCGGTCGGTGGAGTTGGTGATCGAGCTGGAGCGGGAGTTCGGCATCGCGATCTCCGACGAGGAGGCGGCCATGCTGCATACCGCGCGTGATGTGATCGCGTGCGTTGCGGCGAAGACGACTAGTACGCGGCACACCCGGGCCGAGGCGCGCGCGTGACCACGGGCGCGGGGTGGCAGGAACAATTGCCGCGCACCGGATCCGACTCGTTCGACGATTTCGCCGACTACAACCGACCCGGCCTGGCCGGATTGCTGCGAGCCTGCCACCTGGACGTGATGTACACCGCCGCGGAGGGCGACCATCTCGTCCGCGCGGACGGGACCCGGGTGCTGGATCTCGTCGGCGGTTTCGGCGCGGCACTGTTCGGTCACAACCATCCGGCGCTGGTACGTGCCGCGACCGCGACATTGAACCAGCAGGTGCCATTCGTGGCGCAGGGCAGTGTCCGGCCCGGCGCCGCGCGGTTGGCGCGGCGGCTGTCCGAGTCGGTCGGTGCGTCTACCGGCCGGGAGTACGTGGTGACATTGGGTTCCACCGGAGCCGACGCGGTCGAGGCGGCGATCCGGCACGCCGCGGTCGCGCACGCGCGCGCCCTGAGCGAACTGGACGCCGAGCTACGGCGGACGCTGCGCCGGCTGCGCCGCGACCGCCTGCACGATGTGCGCCCATCCGCGCCCGCCGGGGACGCCGAGCCGCGGACCGCCGCGGTCGTGCTCACCGAATCGCTGGGCCGGATCGCGCGGCTGCGTGAGCGCGGACCGGTGTTCGTCTCGCTCGCGGGCGCGTTCCACGGAAAGAGCGCCGGCGCCTTCGCGCTGACCGAACAGGCCGATACCCCGGCCGACCTGGTGGTGCCCGGCCCGCCGCGGTGGCGGCTCGACACCTGGGCGCCGGACGAGGTGGCGGACGCGTTCGCCGACGAGCTGTGCACCGTGGGTGTCATCGGCTTCGGCGCCGACGGAGCGCCCGTGCGGACGTGGCGGCGGTTGTCGCCCGTCGCGGCGGTGTTCGCCGAGCCCGTCCAAGGCGAAGGCGGTGTGCGGGAGGTTCCCGCCGACACCCTGCGCGCCTTGCGGGAACTCGCGGATCGGCACACCGCGGCGCTGGTCTTCGACGAGATCCAGTGCGGCATGGGCCGGACCGGCACGTTCCTGGCGTCGTCTCCCTCGGGTGTGCGCGCTGACTATTACCTGATGTCGAAATCGCTCGGCGGCGGACTGGTGAAGATCGCCGCGCTGCTGGTGGACCGCGCGCATGCCGTGTCCGACTTCGGTCGCTACCACACCTCCACCTTCGCCGACGACGAGCTGTCGGCGACGGTCGCCGACGCGGCGCTGGACCTGTTGCGCGACAACCAACTCCGGATCAGCGATGCGGGAGCGCGATTGCGGTCGCAGCTGGACGAAGTGACCCGCCGCTGGCCGCGAGAGATCGTGGCGGTGCGTGGGCGCGGGCTCCTGCAGGGCGTGCAGCTGCGGGCGCCGGAGCCGGAATCGGCGCTGCTGCGCGAGGTCTGCGCGCCCGACATGTTCGGCTACGTGGTCGCCGGATACCTCCTGCACCGGCACGCGATCCGCATGCTGCCCACCCTCTCGGCACCGACCACCCTGCGCGTCCAGCCCTCGGCGTTCGTCACCCAAGGCGACATGGCGCGGCTGGCGGCGGCGCTGGACGACGTCGCGGCACTGCTGCACCGTGGGCGATACGACGTGCTGCTGGCGCACTTGGCCGCTCCCGTCACCACGAAGCCCACGGTGACGGAGCGGGCTCCGTTGCCACGGCGCGCCGATATGCCGCCGGCGCGCGACCCGCACGCGCCGACCAAGGTGGCGTTCCTGGCGAACCTGCCCGAGACGGCCGACCTGCGCAGGCTCGCCCCCGAGCTGGAATGCTGGAGCGACTCGGAATTCGCCGCCTTGCTCGAACGTCTGCGCCCCGTCGCCGATCCCTTCGAACTGACCAGGCTGACGATCTCCTCGCCCACCGGCGCCGAGGCCGAGATGATGGTGTTCGCGCTGCCGCTGACCGCCGAACAGATCGTGGCGCATCAGCGTGCCGGCGAGCGGACCTACGTGCGCGAACTGGTGTGGCACGCGGTAGAGCAGGCGATCGCGGCCGGAGCCACGGTGATCGGGCTCGGCGGCTACACCTCGATCGTCACCGATGCCGCACGCGAGGTGACGGAGGACACCGTTACGGTCACCTCCGGCAATTCGCTCACCGCGGCCTGCGCCTACGAGGTGCTCAGCGCCGAACTGGCCGCGCTGCCGTCGGGGCAGCGGCGGGTCGGCATCCTCGGCGCACTCGGCAACATCGGCTCGGTCATGGCCGAACTGCTCGCTCCGCTGGCCGATTCGCTGGTCCTGGTGGGCAGGCCGGGCGCGGGGACGCGCTTGCGCCGGGTGGCCGCCGGACTGCCCGGCGAGGTGGTCGTGAGCGAGGACCTGGCCGCACTGCGTGACTGCCGGGTGGTCGTGACCGCCACCAACTCGGCGCAGCCGCTGATCACCGCGCGACATCTCGCCGCGCACCACCCGGTGCTCGTCTGCGATCTGGCCGTACCTGGCGACGTGGACCCGGCGGTCGCCGAGCATCCGCATCTCACCCTGGTCGACGGCGGCCGCATGGCGCTGCCGCTCGGCCAGACCCCGTCCCTACCCGAAACCGGGTTGCCCGCCGGAATCGTCTACGCGTGCATGGCCGAGACGCTGCTGCTCGGCTTCGAGCCGCGCACCGCGAGCCCGTCCTACGGCGCGCTCACCGTGGCCGGTGTCCGCGCGGCACGAAGTCTGGCCGCGCGCCACGACCTGCGCCCGGTTCTGCTGCCGACAGGAGCCACCACCGTGATCACTCCGACTACCGCGTCCGCCCCGATGTTCCTGGGCGCGGCCGACTTCGCCCCCGCTCGGGCGGGCGGCAAGGCCGCCACTCTGCACGAGTTGCTGACCGACGGATTCGCCGTCCCAGCCGGTTTCGTCGTGCCCGCTGATCTGGACCTCGACGGCGTCGGCGACGACGATCTGTCCGGCTGGGTGCGGGCCATCGGCGGGTTCCCGGTGGCCGTGCGCTCCAGTGGCGTCCTCGAGGATCTCGACGACGCCAGCTTCGCGGGCCAGTACGAGTCCTATCTGGACGTCGCGGACGCGGACGCGCTGCGGACGCACATCGAACGGTGCCGCGCCTCGGTACGCAACGAGCGGGTGCGGGCGTATCTGTCCCGCCGCGGCATGGCCGGCGCCGAGGCGACGGTGGCCGTCCTGGTGCAGCGCATGGTCGAGGCACGTTGCGCCGGAGTCGGTTTCAGCATCGATGTGCTCACCGGCATCGAGGAGCACGCGGTGCTGGAGGCCTGTCACGGCGTGGGCGAGCGATTGGTCTCCGGGCAGGTCACCCCCACTCGCTACACACTGCGGCTGTCCGACGGCGGCGTGGTCGCGCGCGAGGCGGGCGAGGAGGACGTCCGGCTCGACGGCGCCGACACCGAAGCACTGGCGGCGCTATTGCTGGCGGTGCAGGCCCGCAGGCATCGGCCGCAGGACATCGAATGGGCGATCGATGGCGACGGCGCACTGTGGCTGCTGCAGTCGCGAGCGGTCACCGCGATCAGCTGGCGCACCGACATCGACCAGTTCTCCGATGCGGACCTGCGCGACGGCGGCGTCTCGGCCCGGGTGTGCACACCCATGATGTTCTCGCTGTACGACAACGCCTTCCAGTACTCGATGCAGCGGTTCTTCGAGGGGCTGGGCCTGGCCGCGGCGGGCGAAGAGCCGGACTGGATGGCGATGTACTACGGCCGGGCCTACTGGAACGTGAGCGCGGTGAAGCAGTGCTTCCAGCGCATACCCGGCTTCGACGAACAGCACTTCGACGACGACCTGGGCGTCCTCAACGAGTACGGCCCCGAGGGGCCGATCCGCACGCCGAACACGCCGCTGATCATCGCCCGCGCGCTGCCCGTCGCGCTGGCGGTGCAGCGCAGCTATCGCGAACAGCTCGCCGCCGTCGACGCGTTCGCCGCGGGCTGGCCCGCCAAGTACGCGGCGTGGCGCGAGCGGGTGCGCGCGCTGCCCCGGACCGACCAGGCGACCTTCGCCGCCGACCTCGCCGACTGCCTGCTCACCCTGCACGCGACGACCGAGCGCACCTACTTCACGACGATCTATCACAACTCGAGCGTGCAGACCGACTTCAAACAACTGCTGGACAAGGTCGACGCGGCCACCGGCGCGACCAGCTCCGCCATCGACCTGATGGGTGGTCTCGCCGAGATCAGCCACATGGCGCTGCAACGCGGAATCGTCGAATTACACCGTGTCGCACGAGAATTCGGCATGGACAGCCCGGAGTGGGAGGTGGCGCTCGCGGCCTTCCTCGCCGAGCAGGGCTTCCACGCCGACGCCGAACTCGACCTCACCTGCCCGCGCTGGTCGGAGGACCCGCAGCGGGTGCGATCAATGATCGCGGTGATGCTCGAACACGGCACCGCGCCTGCCGACCCGGCGGCCACGCTGGTGGAGCAGCGCAAGCGCTACGAGTCCGAATCGGCGGCGGTCCGAGCCCGGGTTCGGGCTCGTCCGACGACACGGGTGCGCTACGCCAAGGCGCTGGACAAGCAGATCGAGCGGATGCGCCGCTACCTCGTGGCCAGGGAACGGATGCGGGAATTCTCGTCGCAGTGCTACGCCGTCGTGCGCGCCTACGTGGTGGAGGCCGGCACGCGCTTGACCGCCGCCGGCGCGCTCGAGCACGCCGACGACGCGTTCCAGCTGACCATCCACGAGCTCACCGACTTGGTCGCGGGCCGCGCGGACGCGGCGGACCTCGCGCCCGTGATCGCCTACCGCCGTGCGATGTACGCGGCCTATCGCGATCTCACACCGCCGCACGAACTCGGTGGCGGGGTGACCGTGGCCGCGGTGCGCGCCGTCGCCGACGGCGACCTCTCGGGCCTCGGATGCAGTCCCGGTGTCGCCGAGGGCACGGCGCGGGTGATCACCGCGCTCACCGACCTCGACCAATTGCGCGACGGCGACATCCTCGTCACGAGATTCACCGACCCGGGTTGGACTCCCGCGCTGGGCTTGGTGGCGGGTGTGGTGACCGAGGTGGGGGGCATGCTGTCGCACGCCGCCGTGATCGGACGCGAGTACGGCATCCCCGCCGTACTGAACGTGGCGGGCGCGACGAGTGTCGTGCGATCGGGTCAGCGGATCCGAATCGACGGCAGCGCGGGAGTGGTGCGGATCCTGGACGCGGACTCCGTCACGGCCCCCGTGGGCGGCGCACCGTCCGCGGATCACCGGCGAGCGGACGTCGCCGCTCGCGCGCGACCGGAGGAAGACTCGCCGCCGCCCCCCGCTCTCCCCGAAACCGCCACGCAGGTGGCAGATCCTGTCGCATCACCTCGCGTGACGCGCGGCTCCGGAAAGGACACGACACTGACCGCACGTAAACGCCTGATCTGTCTCGCGGGCGGCGACGGCTCGGGCAAGACCACCCAGGTGGCGAGGATCGCCGCGGAATTCGAGGCGCAGGGCCACAGTGTCGCGGCGGTGACGATCTGGGACGCCTTCCTCGACCCGAAGGTCTCCTCGAAACTCCCTTGGGGGAGTCCCGCGGAGATCTACGGCTACCTCCAGATGCTCACCCCGCTCAGCCGCGCGCACTTCCTGTTCCACGCCATGCAGCTGGCACTGGACCTGGCCGCCGAGCGTGGCGCGGACATCGTGCTCGCGAACGCGTATTGGTACAAGTACTACGCCACCGAAGTCGCCCACGGCGGTGACCCGGCCGTCCTGCGCAGCCTGGCGGCGGGGTTCCCGGAACCCGATCGCACCTTCTACCTCGCGGTGCGGCCGCAGGACGCGCTGAGCCGCAAACGGTTGCGCAGCGACTACGAGAGCGGCTACGGCGACGAGGAGTCGTTCCTGGCCTTCCAGCAGCGCAGCCACGAGGCGCTCGACGCGCTGTCGGACGAGTTGGGCTGGATCCGGCTCGACGGCACGGCGGCGCAGGCCGAGATCACCAGCGCGGTGCTGACCCAATTGCGCGAGGACGACCGATGAGCGGCTCGTACACCCGCCGGGTGGCCCTGGTCGGCATCGACGGCGCGGGCAAGTCCTCGGTGCTGGCCGCGCTCCGCGCGCTGGCGGTGCGGACCGACGCCGGTGGGTTCGCGTCGATGACCTGCCCCGATTTCCACGACACCCGCGACGTTCCGCTCGCCGATCTGTCCCGGCAGCTGCGGGCCTTCAGCGTCGGCTGTGACGAGATCGGCGACGTCGCGATGAAGGCCACCGCGATGTACCTGCAGATGACCCTGTTCGGGCCGGTGGAACAGCACTTCCTGCGTACCTGGGAACCGGATGTGCTGGTGTGCGAACGGCATCCGCTGATCGAACTGCTCGTCTACGGTCCGCTGTACGTGGCGCTGGCGGGCACGGACGGGCGCTGCCGCGCGCGACAGGACGAGATCGCGGCGGTGCTCGAACGGCATCGACCGGGCACGTTCGCCGACATCCTCGCATGGCAGCACGCCCAGGCCGAACGGCTGGGCAGCTCGCCGGACCCGTGGCTGCTGCTGTCGGAGATCGCGGAATTGGTCGGTCGCGACATCGCCGGCGCGGTATCCGGCTTCGGCGAACGGTTTCGCACCACGCTGCCGGACGCGGTGCTGTGGCTCGACGCACCACCCGGGCAGGCCGCGGCCCGCTGTGCGCGGCGGTCGGCACACGGGCCCGTCGAGGCCCATGAGACCGCCGAGCGGCTGACCACCCTGCGCTCGGGATACGAGCGGGTGCGCGAGACCCTCGCGACCGCGTTCCCGGAAGTGGCGTTTCACCGCATCGACACCGCCGACGACGTCGACCTCGAGGAATCGGTGCGCGCCTGCGTGACGGAAGGGAAGTTGCTCGGATGAGTGCACGTGACGACATCGGCTCGGCGGACCTGGAGGCGCGGGTCCGCGCGATCGTCGGCGAGGTGCTGTGGGTGCCCGCTACCGATCTGGATCCGGCGGCACCGCTGATCGACTACGGACTCGATTCGCCGACCGCCATCGAACTGACCATTCAGCTCGAACAGGAGTTCTCCGTGAGCATTCCGGAAGACGTCGCCGTCCGGCTGACCACGGTCGCGACGATCGTGCGCTATGTCGAGGACCAGCCATGACCGCGTCATCAGGGACACTGCGCCCGCAACACCCGAGCATCGTGCACGCGCTGCTGTCCGGCGGCGACCGAGGTACGGCGGCGGCGTCGACGGTGATCCTGGCCGAGCGCGCCGCTGCCCGGCACGACGACGAAATCCGCTGGCGCCACGATGATCTGGTGAGCGCTGCGGGCCGCGCCGCGGCGGGCCTGGCCGCCGACGGCGTGCGCCGGGGCGACCGCGTGTTGCTGTGCCTGCCCACCTCGGCGGAGTTCGTCACCGCCTTCTTCGGCGCACTGTCGCTCGGCGCGGTGCCCACCGCCATCGCCACGCCGGGTGGCTTCGGGGCCGCCGAAATCTTCCTGGACCGGTTCACCCGGCTGCTTGCCTATCTGGAACCGGCGGCCGTGGTGAGCACTCCGGCGGTGCTCACCACGTTGCCCGTGCCCGCGTCGGTGGCGACGATCGACGCCTCGGCACTGCATGCGCTGGCAGGCACACCGGGCGCTCCCGCGCTCGCGCCCCACTTGCCCGCACCGGAGGATCTCGCGTTCATCCAAGCCACCTCCGGCTCGACCGGCACGCCCAAGGGGGTTCAGGTCACCCACGCGAATCTGGCCGCCAACTGCGAGCAGATCGCCCGCGCCGCCGCGATCGGACCCGGCGACACCTGGGTGGGCTGGCTGCCGCTGCACCACGACATGGGCCTGATCGGCGGGTTTCTCACACCGCTGTTCTGTGGCATCGACGCGGTGCTGATCCCGCCCAACCGGTTTCTGCGCCACCCGGCCGATTGGCTGCGTGCGGTGCACAGGCATCACGGAACTCACACCGCCGCACCGAATTTCGCCTACGGCTACGCCGCCGCGCGCATCGCCGACGGTGAACTCGACGGAGTGGATCTGTCCGCATGGCGGTTCCTGTTCTGCGGCGCCGAACCGATCCATCCGCCCACGGTGCGGCGGTTCGTCGACCGGTTCGGCGGCTGGGGGCTGCCTTCCGACGCGCTCGTACCGTGCTACGGCTTGGCCGAGGCGTCGCTGGCGGTGACGGTGTCCGATCCGCGGGCGCCGATCGCGTTCGACTCGGTCTCCCGGCGCGGACTGGCCGAAGACGGCGTCGCGGTGGATGTCCCGGCCGGTGACGGCGACGCGCTCGACATCGTCGACTGCGGAGCGCCCGTGGCGGGCACCGAAGTCCGCGTGGTGGACGAGAACGGAACGCCGTGCGGCGCGAATCTGCTCGGCCGGGTGCAATTCCGTGGGCCGTCCACCACGCCGGGCTATTTCCGGCTGCCCGAAGTCACCGCCGCCACCCGGACGCAGGGCTGGTGGGACACCGGGGACATCGGCTACCTGCGCGACGGGCGGTTGCGGATCACCGGGCGACGCAAAGACCTGATCATCATTCGCGGCGCGAACTACCTGCCCACCGACTTCGAGATCGCCGCCGAGCAGGTGCCGGGAGTGCGGCCGGGCGGCGCGGTCGCGCTTGGACGAACCGATGCCGACGCCGGATCGGAAGAGTTGCACCTGATCGTCGAATCCGCCGTGGCGCGGACGGAGCACGACGCGCTGGCCCGTGCGGTACGCGCCGCGGTGAGCAAACGCACCGGCGTGCTGGCGGCCGGTGTGCGGATCGTCGCGCCGCGCAGCATCCCGAAGACCACCAGCGGCAAAGTCCAGCGTGCCGCGGCGCGGCGCCTGCTGGACGGCGACGCGGACGAACTGGTCGGCGCCGTGCGCGGGGGAGACGTGGCGCGGTGACACCGACGACCGGGACCGGCGAGCGTCGCCTCGACGGCCCGTCCACCAGGCATCCCTTGGGCGTCTACGCCCGGTACCGGACCGACCCGCTCGGTCTGTTCTACGAGTCCGCGCTCCACTACGGCAGTGTCCGGCTGCGCCTGGCGCACCAGCACGTGCACCTGCTGGTCGAACCCGAGCACATCGAGCAGGTGTTGGTCACCCGTGCGGGGCGCTACGAGAAGGGGATCAGCTACCGAAGCCTGAACCATTTGCTCGGTCCCGGCTTGCTGACCAGCGGCGGCGAGCTGTGGAAACGTCAGCGCGCCCTGATCAAACCGGCTTTCACGCGCCGTCATGTGGAGTCCGAGATCCCGCTGATGGTCGAGTGCGGACAGCGGATGCGCACCCGCTTGGACGCCCGCGCCGCCGACGGCGCGGCCTTCGACCTGGTGCCCGAGCTGATGGGATTCGCCGCCGACGTGGTGTGCCGCGCGGTACTCGGCGCGGACCTCGACGGCGTGCTTCCGCAGATCGAAGACGACGTGCGCCAGGGCGTTTCGTGGGTCATGCGGCATATGGCCGCGCCGATCCAGCTGCCGCCGCGGCTCCCGACTCCGGGTAACCGGCGGCTGTGGGAAGTGCGACGCCGGTTGCACCACGTGGTCGACGAGGTGATCGGCAGGCACCGGCGAACCGACGACGACGCCGGGTCACTGCTCGCCCGGCTGCTCACCGCCCGCGACGACGCGGGACACGCGATGGACGACGCGCAGCTGCGGCACGAGGTGCTGACCTTCTTGCTCGCCGGTCACGAAACCACCGGAGCGGCGCTGGCCTGGACGATCTACGAACTGGGCCGCAACCCCGCCGTGCTCGACCGGGTGCGCGCCGAGATCGACGCGCTGCCGGACGCGCCGGACGACCCGGACGCCGTGCGGGCCGCGCTGCCCCGGCTGGAGTACACCGGCCGCGTGATCGATGAGGCGATGCGCCTGCATCCGCCGGCCTGGGCGTTCAGCCGTACCGCGCTCGAGCCGGACCATTTCGACCGGTTCGACCTGCGACCCGGTGCGATCGTCGTGATCAGCCCGTTCGTCAACCATCGCCTGCCCCGGTTCTGGGACGCGCCGCTGACCTTCGATCCCGACCGGTTCACCAAGGAGCGGAACCGGGCGCGCCCGCCGTTCCGGTACTTCCCCTTCGGCTGGGGCGCGCATCTGTGCGTCGGCCAGCAGATGGCGCTGATCGAGATCCGGGTGGGTCTGGCGATGGTGCTGTCGCGCTACGACATCGAATTGGTGAACGGGATGCGGGTGCGCGAGCACCCGGAGATCTCCAACACCCCCGACCCGGTCCTGGTGCGGTTGACCCGGCGCGAGCGCGCCGTCCCGGCGACCCGGACCAGACAGGAGGCCGCACGATGACCAGTGCCACCACCGGCGCGATACTGCGCGCCGAAACCCTCGCGGCGGACCCGGCGGCCGCGGCGCACGCCGGAGCCAAGGCCGCCAACCTCGCCAGACTGCAGGCCGCCGGATATCGCGTGCCGCCGTTCGCCGTCCTGGGCACCGATACGTGCGCGCGGCTGCTGGCTCCGTCCGCCGACGCCGTCGCGGGACTGCTCGCCGAACTCGATCCGGACGACCCGGCCGCCTTGCGGTCGGTGTCGTCCCGGATCCGCGCTCTCGTCGAGGGATGCCCCCTGCCCGGCGATATCGCCGCCGAACTCGACGCCGTGGTCGCCGAACTGGCCGCCGCCGGTCCGGCCGCCGCGGGCGAGGTGCGCTTCGCCGTGCGATCGTCGGTGCGCGGGGAGGATTCGGCGACCGACTCCTTCGCCGGACAGCTCGACACCGTGCTGAACGTCGGGGCCGCTGATCTGCCCGCCGCGATCGGGACGGTACTCGCCTCCGCGTGGTCGGAGCGCACGCTGTTCTACCGGGCGCGCCGCGGTATCGACAATGCGCCGGTCGCCTGCGCGGTGGTGGTGCAAGTACTGCTCGACAGCGTCGTCGCAGGGGTGGTGTTCAGCTGCAATCCGCGCAGCGGTGATCCCTCCGAAGCCGTGGTCGCGGCCGCGCTCGGGCTGGGCGAAGGCGTGGTGGCGGGCACGGTGGACTGCGATACCTACTTCGTCGACCGCGGCACCGGCGCCATCACCTCACGGGTGGTCGCCGACAAGCGCAGCCGGGTCGCACCCGCGCCGCACGGCGCGGGGACCACGGTCGAAGAACTCGCCGACCCGCTGACCGCGGCTGCGCTGTCGGACACGGAGATCCAGGAGTTGGCCGAGGTGGCGGGCGCACTCGCGGACCGCTTCGGCGCACCGCAGGATGTCGAGTTCGCCTACACGCCGGACGGGCGGTTGCACCTGTTGCAGGCGAGACCGGTCACGGCGACCGGCGCACGTGAGACGGTCTTCGACAACGTCAATGTCGCGGAGTCGTATCCGGGACTGTCGAGCCCGCTGACGTTCTCGGTGCTGCGTACCGCCTATGAGCGGGTCTTCCGCACGTGTCACCGCGATTTCGGCGCCACCGCGCGGATCGTCGAGCGCAACGCCGCCGATCTGTATCCGTACCTGGTCGGCACCGCGCGCGGCCGGATCTACTACAACATCAGCAACTGGTACCGCTTGTTCCTCGAGATCCCCGGCATGGAATTCGCCATCGAAGGCTGGGAGGCCGCGCTCAATATCGAGAACCGATACCAGCGACCGCCTGCGCCTGCCCGTGGTATCGCCCGGCTGCGCGCGATCGCGCTGCGCCTGCGTGTGTTCGCGATCATCCTGCTCGGCTGGCTGCGACTGCCACGGCGGCTGCGCGCGTTCTTCACGGCGCTGGCGGCGGCAACCACAGACCTCGAACGCAGGCTCGACGAGGATCGGCCGGAGCGCGACCGCGACGCACACGCGTTGCTGGCGTGGACCGAACGCTTCTTCGACGAACTCGTGCCCGCCTACTCGGTGCAGATCTTCAACGATTTCCTCGCCCAGCAGATGTTCCATGTGGTCGGACTGCAGTTGCGCCGAGCCGGCCTCGCCGAGGAAGCGGCGCTCACCCTGCGCAACGAATTGTTCTGCGGCGAGGACGGTGTCGACAGCGTCGATCCGGTGCGGTCGGCACTGGCACTGGCCGCGCGGGTGCGCGCAGACTCGGCGCTGCGTGCGCTGTTCGACGGTCCTTCCACCGCGCAGCAAGTATGGGCGTCCCTGTCGGAAGACCGGTTCGCGACCTTCCGCGCAGCGTGCCTGCGCCACATCGCCGAGTTCGGCGACCGCACGGTGGACGAACTCAAGCTGGAGACCGATCCGCTCGGCGAGCACCCCGAACGACTGGTGCCCATGCTGCGGAATTACCTGCGTGGCGGGCAGAACGCCGATGACATGATCGCGCGTGAGCAGGCGATCCGGCGTGCGGCCGAGCGGACGGCGGCCGAGCTGTTCGCAGGTGAAGGCGTGCGGCGGTGGGTTTTCCGGCTCGCGCTTCGGCTCGCCCGCGAACACGTGAAGCAGCGCGAGAACATGCGGCTGGGCCGCAGCCGCGCCTTCGGTCTGCTCAAGCGGGTGTTCCGGGAGTACGGCAGGCGACTGCACGCCGACGGCCTGGTGGGTGATCCGCGCGACGTCTTCTGGCTCACCTACGAGGAGATCGCGGCCCTCACCCGCGGAACGGCGGTGGACACCGACATCACGCGTACCGTCGCCCTCCGCAAGGCGGATTACGACCGCTGGCAGGCTCAGCGCCTGCCCTCCCGCATCGTCACGACCGGGATCGCCGCGTCGGGGATCAGCGATCCGGCACTGGAGCAACCGGGCCCGGACGCTGCCGAGGGAGCGCGGGTACTGCACGGAATCGGTTGCGCCCCAGGTCGCGTCGAGGCTCCCGCGCTGGTCCTGGACACCCCGGATCCGGACGTCGCGATCGATGGGCAGATCCTCGTCGCCGCGACCACCGACCCGGGCTGGGTGTTCCTCATGGTCGCCGCGGGCGGCCTGGTCAGCGAACGAGGCAGCCTGCTCTCCCACACCGCCATCATCGGACGCGAACTCGGCATCCCCACGGTCGTCGGCGTGCCCGGAGTCACCCGCCTGATCGGAAACGGTGACGTCCTGGTGCTGGACGGCCGCGCGGGAACCGTGACCCTCGGGCAGGAGCGACGACCATGACCGCACCGGATCTGGCCCACGGCGAGAATTTCAGCCTGGAGCACTATCTCGACCCAGCCGCGCACACGTTCGACCAGCGCTTCGCGGAATTCCGGCCCTACGCGCAGCACGCTCGCGGCAGCGGGTTCGTGTTGCGAGAAGTGGCCGGGCCATCCGGCGCGGTCGTCCCGGTGCGCGATCCGGCGACCGGCGCGACCGACGAGCTGATCATGCTCGGGTCCAACAACTACCTAGGCCTGGGCAACGAGCCGAGCATCGTCGAGGCCGCCATCGCCGCCATTCGCGAATACGGTGTGGGACACGGCGGCCCGCCCTTGCTCAACGGCACCACCACTTTGCACCGGCGGCTCGAGGAACGGCTGGCCGAACTGAAGGGCTGCGAGTCGGCCATGGTCTTCTCCTCGGGCTACGCGGCCAATGTCGGCTGGGTGACCGGTCTGCTGCGCAGAGGCGACGTGCTGCTCTACGACGAACAGAACCATGCCAGCCTGTACGACGGCATCCAGCTCGGCCGGGTGCGCTCGATGGCCTTCGCGCACAACGATGTACGCCAGCTGCGCCACCGGCTGATGCAGATCCGCTGGCGCAATCCAGGGGCGAACGTGGTGGTGGCTGTCGAGGGCGTGTACTCGATGGACGGCGACATCGCACCGCTGCCGGAGATCCGCGCGCTGTGCGACGCCTTCGGCGCGTGGCTGGCGGTGGACGACGCGCACGGCACCGGAGTACTCGGCGCGCGCGGGCACGGCACCGCCGAGCATTTCGGGCTCGGTCCGGGATCGGTGGAGCTGACCATGGGCACGTTCTCGAAGGTCTTCGCGGGCACCGGCGGCTTCGTCACCGGGTCGCGAGACCTGGTGGACACGCTGCGCTTCTTCGCCCGCTCCTACATGTTCTCCGCCGCGCTCGCCCCCTCGGTGGTCGCGGCGGTGCTCGCCGGAATCGACTTCCTGGCCGCGCATCCCGAACGCGTGGCGCGACTGCACGACAACGTCGGCTACTTCGTGCGCGGGCTGCGCGCGATGGGTTTCGCCGTCGACCCGCAGACCGCGATCATCCCGCTGCTCGTACCACAGCGTCTCGCCGTCGCCGACGTGGTCACCGCTCTGCATCGGGAGGGTGTGTTCGTCAACGGCGTCGAATTCCCGGCCGTGCCCCGCGACCAGCAGCGCCTGCGGATCAGCATGATGGCCACCCTCACCCGCGACCACCTCGACCGCGCACTGGACCGCATCGACACCGTCGCCCGCCGCTTCGGCTTCCATCCCGAACAGGAAGGGATCGCTTGACATGACCGCCACCGTGATCGCCGCGGCCGGGACCGACGCCGAACGGCTGCTGGTACACGCCGCGCTGGCCGCACCCAGCGGCGAAGAACGCGCGGAACTGGTCGAGCTGGCCCACCGGGTCACCGATTGGGCGGCCTTCTTCGAGTTGGCACAGCTCAACGCGACCGTCCCGCTGGCGCGGCGCTCGCTGATCGCCGCCGAGGTGTACGAGCTGGTGCCGCCCCTGGTCCGGGTGCGGTTCGACGCCGTCACCGAGCAAATCGCGACCGCCAACGACCGCCGCCTGGCCGGGGCGGTGGAGCTGGTGCGGCGGCTCGACGAACGCGGTGTGCGCTGCGTGGTGCTCAAGGGCATGCTCTTCGCCACCGAGATCTACCGCGACCCGCGCTACAAGCGCATGAACGACCTGGACATCCTGCTGGAACCGGACCAGGTCGACACGGCCGTCGAGGTCTACCGTGAACTCGGCCTGTTCGCGACCTCCGAGCTGCTCGGCAAGCCGCCCAAGGCGCGGGCCGAGCGATCCCACCACCTGCCGTCGTTCGTCTCGCGCGACGGCGCGCTCGTGGTGGGCACGCACTGGGGCCTGATCACGCCGCTGGCGCCCTACACGGTCGACTACACCGCGATATGGAAGCGTGTGCGTCCCATCGACTTCCACGGCGTACCCGCGTGGGCGATGGCGCACGAGGACAACCTGCACCATCTGGGCATCCACCTGCCCTACTACAAAACCGGCGTACGCGAACTCGGCGACATCTGGAACCTGGCCCGATACGCGGGCACGGACCTCGACTACGACCTGCTTTCCGCTCAGATCGCGGCGGCGGGCAGCGAGGGCCTGATGTACCACGCCCTCGCCCTCGCGCACCGGCTGGTGCCGAACCCCGACTTCGCGGCGCTGCTGGACCGGATCGCGCCCCGCGTGGACCGATTCACCCGCGCCGACACCGCGCGCAAGGTCGCCGACGTGCACACGTTGCTGCGCAGCCGTTCCACCCACACCTCCCGGATCGAGAAGGCCTACACCGAATTCAATATGACCGCTGACGCGCGGGAGAAGCTGGACGGCTTCGCGCGGCTGTGGTCCGGGCTGCTCCTGGTCCCCGGCGCCGAGGCGGCCAGGATGAGTTCGCTGCGCGATCCGGGCGCGGTGGCCGCCGTCGGGGCCCGATTGGTCGCGCCCTACCGTCTGACCAGGGTGTTCCAGCGTGACCTCGGCCGGTGGCTGTTCCCCGCCGCGCTGGCCAAGACGGTCTACGACCTCGGCGCGGCATACGCTGGGGAACTTCGGTCCCGCACCGGGCTCGGCGGTGCGCGGCCGCCCGGCATCGACGACTACGCCGCCCGCCTCGGGCTGACCAGAGCGGACCTGCGAGCAGTACTGGACAGCCAGGAATGAGCCCACGGCCGACCGTGATGTGGGATCTGGACGGCACGTTGATCGGGCAGCGGCGGCGCACCTTCGCGACGCTGATGCCCGCGGGCGCGGCTTGGGTGTTCCGCGATCTCGTCCCACCGCACCGCTTCCTGCCCCTGCTGCGCCGCACGCTGGGTGACGTGCGCGCCAACGACAGCGACCACACCAACACGGAGCTGATGGTGCTGCTGCTCGCCCAGCGTCTCGGCACCGGCCGTGACGTGGTCGCGGACCGCCTCACCCGGTTGGCCGAGGTCGAATTCGCGCGGCTGCGAGCGTGTTTCCCACCGCGCCCGGCGGCGGTGGCGACGGTGCGCGGGCTGGCGGAGGCGGGTGCGCGGCAAGTGGTCGCGACCAACCCGTTGTGGCCGCGCAGCACCGTCGAGGCCAGGATCCGTTGGGGCGGAATCGATCTCGCTTCGTTCGCCTTCGTCACCAGCGGTGACACCATGCACCGCGCCAAGCCGCGGCTCGAGTTCTATCGCGAACTGCTCGACCAGTTGGGCGCGGCCGCGGGTGACTGCGTCATGGTCGGCAACGACCCGGCTCACGACGGTCCCGCCGCGCAACTGGGCATCCCGGTCTTCCTGGTCGGCCCGCCCACCACCGGCATACCGCCGGCCGTGGCCCGGACCGGACTGGTCACGGTGGGGGATCACCACGCACTACGCCGATGGCTCGGCATCGAGGAGGATTCGTGCTCGTCGTCCTGAACCCGCGAGCGAACGCGGGTACCGCGCTGCGGCGCTGGGAGCCGGTGGAATCGGCCCTGCGCGCCCGTCACCCGCACCTGTCGGTCGAACTGCCCGCCGACGCCGGGCACGCCACCGACCTCGTGCGCGCGGCCGTCACCCGGCCCGATCCGCCGCCGGTGCTGGTCGCCGCGGGCGGCGACGGCATGGTCAACCTGGTGCTGAACGCGCTCATGGACCCGGCAACCGACCACCCGCGCGCTCCCGGCTGCGCACTGGGCGCGGTGGGGCTGGGCAGTTCGAACGACTTCCACAAACCGGTGCCCGGCACCGGACGTATCGGCACCGTTCCGGTGCGGGTCGACGCCGCGCGCGCCGAATTCGTCGACGTGGGCAAGGCGTGCGTGCTGCTGGCCGACGGCACGCGTGCGGTGCGCTACTTCCTGCTCAACGCCAGCATGGGGCTGGTCGCCGCGGGCAATCATTCCTTCAACCACGCCACCGGGGTGGTCGGCTGGCTCAAGTCGCGCAGCGTGGAGGCCGCCATCATCGCCACCGCACTCGCCACCCTTGCCACCCATCGGCCGCTGCCCGTCGCCGTTCGTGGCGGCGACTGGAGCCACGCGGCCCCGATCACCAACATCGGCGTGCTCAAGAGCGTGCACTTCGCCGGCGGCATGCGCTACGACACGGCGGTCACCCGCGCCGACGGCCGGTTCGATGTGAACATCTGGGCCGAGGCGGGGAAGCTCAGGACGCTCGGCTTGGTCGCGGGACTGTACGCGGGCCGATTCCGGCGGTCGCCGCTGGCGGTATGCCATCGCGATTCGGTCGTGGAGCTGCGGCCGGATCGTCCGGCGCCGCTGGAGTTGGACGGCGAGGTCACGATGGTGGAGTCGGCGCGGCTGGAGGTTCTGCCGCGGGTACTGAAGGTGTGTGCCGCGTGACGGTGGTGCTCGTCACCGGAGCGGCCAACGGCATGGGCGCGGCCACCATGGAACGCCTTGCGGCGCTGGGGTACACGGTCGAGGGATGCGACCGGGTCGTCGCGTCCGGAATCGCCCGGGTCGACGTGCGCGACGAAGAGGCGGTGAACCGCTGGGTTCGCGACGTGCACGCCAGGCACGGCAGCATCCATGCGGTCGTCACCTTCGCGGCGTACGGCGTCGTCGGCGCGGTCGAGGAGACCACGCCCGCGGAGGCCGCGGCGCTCTATGACACCAACGTCCTCGGCACGCACCGAGTACTGCGCGCGGTGCTGCCGTTGCTGCGCGCCCGAGGCGCAGGCCGCGTGATCGTCGTCAGTTCGGGAGCGGGCGCCGTCGCCGAGCCATACGGCGGTTGGTACTCGGCTACGAAGGCCGCCGTCGAGCGGATCGGCGAAGCCGCGCGCATCGAGGCCGCCGGGTCGGGCATCCAGGTGTCGGTACTCATCCCGGGATGGACCGTCACCCCGATCATCGACACGGCGCGACACGTGTCGAGCCCGATCTCCGCCTACGACCACGACCGCGCCGCCGTTCTGGACCTCGTACGCGGCTACTTGGCCGCGGGACAGCCCGCCGCCGCGGTGGCCGACAAGGTCGCGATGATCCTGGCCTCGGACCGGCCACGGCAGACCTACCTGTGCGGCCGTGACGTCCGCTTGTCCTTCTGGACCCGCAGGCTGCTCCCGAGCCGGGTATACGAGCGAATGGTGCGCCGATACTACGGTTTCCGGCCGGAGCCTGCCCGCCCGCTGCCGAACGCCTTGCCCGGCGAGCTGCGGGCCACCACTGGTCTGCGGTCACCGGCGGACGGCTGACCAGGGCTTTTCCGGGCGGCCGGGCGGAGGGATCGACACCCCGCCCGGCCGCGTGGAACCCCCAGGTCATCAGCCCTTTCAGTACACTTGTTTCGGTGCCGCGTCACCACCGCGGTCACCACTTCGCTTCTCGAGGTCACAACGCGTCGACCGACGTCGACACCGAGGAGCTTCTCCGATGCCCACGCCCCGCCCGCGGCCGCGCAAGGACGGCACGGTCAACTGGCAGGTCCCCTTCCACTACTACGACACCGACGGCACACGCCGTCAGTCCTCGCAATCATTCGACGACTACGCCAAGGCCCAGTGGTGGGCCGGCCTGATCGACCGTGTCGGGATCAACGAGGCCCTGAAGGTCCTCGACACCGAACACGACGCCGAATCCGGCACCGTGCTGCTGGTCGAGTGGCTGACCAAGTACGTCAACCGGCTGACCGGGGTCCAAGAGGATGGCCGCCGCAAATACCTCGCCTACATCCGCAACGACATCACCCCATTCTTCGGCGAACGCGCCCCGTTGGACGCGGTCACCCAGGACACCGACGCCGCCTGGATCGTCTACCTGCAGCAGGACAAGGGCAACTCACCCAAGACGATCTCCAACAAACATGCGTTTCTCAGCGCGGCGCTGCGCGCTGCGGTGGAGCAACGGCCGGTGCCGTTGCTGCCCTACAACCCCTGCGCGGGGATGCGGTTGCCGCGCCACGACCGCGCGGAGATCGACATCTTCGACAACGACGAATGGGAACTGTTCGAGCAGCTGCTGGGCCGGCGGTGGCGCCCCCAAGCCGAATTCGGGCTGGTCTCTATGGCACGGCCCAGCGAGGTCGGTGCCCTGCTGGTCCGTGACATCGACCCGGTCACCGGTGCGGTGCGGATCAGCAAGGCGTGGAAGGCCCGCGGCAGCAGGCTCGTGCTCGGCAAACCCAAGTCCAAGCGCGGCATCCGGACGGTCAACGTGCCGCTCGAGACCCTACAGCGGCTCGATCTCGAGCGGCCGGGGGACAGCTTGCTGTTCCACACCGACAACGACACACCGGTCACCGCCTACCACTTCTACAAAAACGGCTGGCAACCCGCGCTGCGCCGCCTGGACGTGCTGGCGCGCAGGGATCGCAGGCTGCTGCGCAACAAGGCACTGTGGCGTGATGCCAACCCGGTAGATCTGCTTGCCCGGTTCGAGCACGCGATCCGTACGCTCAGCGGCAAGGTCCTGACCCCGTATACGCTGCGCCATACCGGAATTTCGTGGAAACTGCAGGACGGTGTTCCGATCTTCGTCGTCTCCCGCGATGCGGGGCACGAATCGGTCAACACCACCGACCGCTACTACGGCCACAACGACCGCAAAGCTAGCGAATCTGCCGCACAGGTCATCGCGGGCCGACTCCCCAGAATACGCGCCAGCATGCTCAGCACCGTCGCCTGAGCCGCGACCGCCCACGTGTCAGCGCGACAGCGAATTTCCCAAATGCGATAAAGACGGGATAGATTCGAGCCGTCAACTGTGTGAGCGATCGGACGGTAGGCGCGAATACCCCTGAATGAGCCCCGAACCGCCGCAGACCGGTTCGGGGCTCGTTCGGATTCCGAGGTCCTTGCAGGGAGAAGTCAGATCTTCAGCTAGCCATCTGAGGATTGCCGGAGAATAGCTTTCGTTGGGATTGTCGGTGTGCCGACTCCCTGGCCCGCCGAAGATGGCGACCGAACCTTCAGAGGGCTCGGGTGTGAGCCGCTGCAGTCGTGGGCGATCTGGGCAGCCACATGCCACTTGGCGGATCCCGGGTCCGTTCGAAGCTTCACCAACCACTGTTCAAATGTCATCGCTGACAGGCCCGTGACTTGCATACCCGGTGGTTTAATGGGCCAAAAGGTTCGATTCCCCCAGGCGGCTCCAAGGAAAGGTCAGGTCAACGGCGGTTCCGGTACGCTGGAACGGACCTGGTGTCATCATCGCCGTCATCAACCGCTTCTCAGGCGACGTGTCTTCCGACAACCGGAAGGTGCACCATGGCCTCCACACCCCGCCCGCGGCCCCGCAGCGACGGCAGCGTCGCCTGGCAGGTCTACTTCTACTACCGCGACACCGATCGCAAGCGCCGTCAATCGTCGGAGACCTTCGAGGAGTACGCCGAGGCCCAGTGGTGGGCCGAACTCATCGACAAGGTCGGCGTCGAGGAGGCGCTGAAGGTCCTCGCAGCCAAGCGCGACATCGGCTCTGATGTGATTCTTCAGCTCGTCGCGGCGGCCCGCCCGCTTCGAGCCTCTCACCCCCGCTGCCTGCGGCGGCCCTGCCCATCGCCCCCCTCAGCGAATGGCTTTGACCCGTTTAAGTACAAGTTCTAGTCGCGGGCTGGCTTCCGGGACGGGCCAGGTAAGTCGCCCGCGTGCCATCCCCCATGCAGCCGCAATCTAGGCTTCAAATGTCATGACGCATCCGGAAATGCCTTGGCCGCTCGAGACCGAGGCGATGGGAGAGCAGGCGCCCCGAAGGGAAGCGATAGGACGGTTGCGCCGGTCAGGGCTTGCGGCCGACGGCGGCATAGCACGAGACTTTCGCATCGTGAGACTCCGGTGGTGAGATTATGCCGTTGGGCCGCCACCTGTGGGGTGGGACGATGCCGGGCTCGACGAGTTCGAGGTCGTGGAAGAGCGCGGCGAACTCCTCGCGGTTTCGTTCGCGGGCGTTGATACCTCGGGCGCGGTAGATCTCGCGGACGACCGCCACTTGGGCAGGGTCGTAGTCTCCGGTCACTTGGCAGATCACGACATAGGAACCGGGTGCGAAGGCGTCGAGGTAGGTGCCGACCAGCTGTGTGGCGTCCCCGTCGATGAAGTGCGACAGCGCTATCAGCGATAGTCCGACCGGCTGGGATAGATCGATGGTGTCGCGTAGTTGCGGGGAGCGCAGGATCGAGTCAGGGTCTGTGGCGTCGGCGTGGAGGTAGGCGGTGGCGCCGTCGGGGTGGCTGGCTATCAGGGCATGTGACTGTGCGAGGACGATCGGGTCGTTGTCGACGTAGACGATGCGTGCGTCGGGCGCGAGGTTCTGGGCGATCTGGTGCAGGTTGGGCTCGGTCGGGATTCCGGTGCCGATGTCGAGGAACTGTCGTATTCCTGCGGACGCAAGGAACTGGGTGCTGCGCTGCATGAACGCCCGGTTGACGCGCGCCGCGACTTGGATTGTGGGCCATACGCCGAGGATTTCTTTTGCCGCGCTGCGATCAGCGTCGTAGTTGTTCGTGCCGCCGAGGAAGTAGTCGTACATCCGCGCGGGGTGCGGTCTGTCCGATTCCTGGTTTACATTCCCCATCACCCGAACCTCCCCGCGCCCATGAATCCGGCTGGCACACAGCCTAATCGCTCTGCGGACAGCGCCATCGATGGAAGTGACAGGCGACACATCCGGGGCCGGATGGTAATCGGGATGAAGGTCACCGCTGCCGCAGGGAGCCCTCGGTCCGTGGGCAATGTGTTCCGCTCTGGAATCGGCCGTTCAGTGCGGTGCTGTTGGTGTGTCATCGTTGCTCGGATTGTGGCGGTATCGCCCGCCGTCGGCGGGTGGCCCGCCGTCGTGTGGCGCGCGGCCGGCTGGAAGCGTCTGATGCGGGGGTGTCGGGTCTCGAGGCTGATTTGGCAGGGCGGCTGGTGGACTCGATCGCGGCGGCGATGTCGCTGGCGGTCAAGAACCAGGTACGGCCTGCTTTATGGCCGGGCAGCCGTCCGGCTTTGAGTTGTTCCTCGTACCAACGGCGCGATTTGCGCAGCGCACGAGCACCGACGGCGATCGGATAAGTCGGTTCGTGGGGAACATTCGGTGGTTGCGGTGGACTGTCTGCGTCGTCTGTCATGTCGAACTCCCGAAAGGAAACAAACGGTGTGCGATAGGCCCAGCGAATCGCTTCTGTCAGCGGGTGCGTATTTCGTGTCGACTTCGCCAGCAAATAGGCAATGACGAGATCTGTGTCGTCGACAGCTGAGGCTCCAGCGGCCTTCGACGCTGATGCGAATGATCGATGCCAACACCTTGCCCCTGGAGCAGGGGCAAGGTGTCGAGGGGCTCGGACTTGGCTGATGCACGATGGAAGGGAAGATCATCTCCTCAACGGAAAAACGCGCCTGCGGCCGCCAGCTTAGGCGTGTCGCGTGCGCGTGTCGGTATCGTCCGGCGGCTAGGTGACCGGAGGGCCGGAGTAGGGCTTGCGAATGGCAGTGAGCAGCAGGACGTCTTGGCTCTGGCTGACGTCGGCGACGCTGAGCCGGTAGGAGGCCAGCTCGCCGGTCTCGGGGTCGCGCATGTGCAACAGTTCGTTGGTGTCGCGGCCGTAGGCCACGCGGATGCTGGACGTCCATAGCCGCTGGAACTCCTTGTGCGGGCGTAGCTGACGCATCAGGTCGTGGGCTTGTTCGGAGTCGCGGTAACGACCCAAGACGGCCTTGAGAGTGGCCACGGAGTGGGCCGCTTCTTTGGGGTTCTGTGGGAAGACGGGGCGCGCGTGCGAGCTGAACAGCCAGGTCGGAATGCATTCGGTCTTGTCCAGGCCAGGCAACGCCGCGCGGAAGGAATCGTTGCAGGCCAGCACATTCCAGACCGGGTCGACGTAAGCGGCCAGAATGTCGCGTTGTTCGAGGTCGTGCAGGTGCTCGATCAACGCGTCGTTGGCGGTCACGCACTCGCGCAACTTGTCAGCTGGAGCGAGATGCTCGGCAGGAGCGCGTAGTTCGCGCAGGTGCCGCGCCATCATCGCATCGAGCCGGTAGCCGGAGATGATCTTCTCCAGCGTCTCGAAGGTCGGCACATAGCGGTCGTGCTCGATGTTGAACAGGTGGGACGGGCTGATGCCGTGACGCTGCTGGGCACCGTTGCGCGACAGCCCCAGGTCTTCCCGGATCAGCAGGCAGGTGCTGCCCAGGGTCGGGATACGCGGCAGCGGCTTGTCTGCGGCGCTGCCGGAGGAACGACGTGTGGTAGCTCGAGTCATGCTTAATGGCCCCCATATGGTGTCTTCCGTCACATGGCGAGCGGGCGATACGATGAAAGGTTGCTCACCGGGTCGAACGTTTCTTCCTACCAGAACGCACGGTGCTCGGCAAGGCAATTAAACATTCAACTACGCCTGTAAGTAGCTGGCCCGAAGCATGCTTCGTCGAGCGGTCGACATGATTCACCGCCGCCGACGGTAGATGTGCCAAAAAACTTTCTTTGCCAGTCTGATTGTCAAACGGGTGGCAAACCCACTGCATACCGGCTGAAAAGCGCCTTGACAGTTTCGCTCTCACCTAAAAGTAGGAGAGGCAAAACCCTAGCCTTCCAGCGGTTTTCAAGGTTTGGATTGGTTTGCAAGTCCGAACCAAACGAGAGGAACAAACCGTGGACCCCTTCGTGATACTGGGTGGGGTGAACGCCGTACTGTCGGTGCTGTCGAACGGCCTGTCCGTGGCAGCGCAGGCACTGGCGCTCATCCTGCCCTTCATCTGACGCGAACCGCCTGAGAAGCGCCCTGCCAGAGGCTGATCGGCCTCTGGCAGGCGCAGCGAGCCGCCGCCCGGCTCATCGCGTCCACGCAGCAACCTCCCTCACCCGCCCTGATGATGAAAAGGGTTTATTTCGCATGCACGGAAACAGGACAACCCGTCGACAGACCGCGTCCGTCCGCCGCAGAACCACGGCGGCAGAACGATATCGCACACCCGCCAACCTCCATTGCGGCAGCCGTGCCCTGCTTGCCGGTGCGGTGCCGCTGGCGATGATGCTGGCGGCTGCCACCACAGCGCACGCTGCCGATACAGCGGCAGTGATCGCCGATCAGCCCGGTGTGACCAGCCCCGCCCAGCCCGGCACGACCACACCGCCGCCGCCTCCACCACCGGCACCGGCACCGGAGCTCGAGCCGGTACCCGCGCCTTCGGAGCCCGCGCCTCCGGTGTACTACTCGCAGCCGCCGGAGGTCCGCAACGCCGCGCCGTCGCGGCCGGCGCCGCCGCCGGAGCAGCCGGTGGAGCCGGTCCGGATCGAGGAACTGCACCTGCCCGAGCCGGTGGAGCCGGTGGCACCGATCGAGCCGCCGGAGAACACGATTCGGGTCGGTCAGTGGCAGGCCCCGCGCCCGGAGTGGCTGCCGCCGGAATACGCGGACGTCATCAATGACGTCGCCGCGAACGCCGAAGCACAGGTCGCGACCGCGCTGGATTCGATCGGGATCCCCGCCGGGCGCTCCGACCGCGTCAGTGGCGCCACGCTCGCCGGCGCGGGTATCGGTGGCGCGCTCGGCGCTGCCGTGGCCGGTGTCCCAGCTGCTGCCGCGGGCGCGGTGGTCGGTGGCCTGATCGGCGGCACCGTCGGTGGTATCGCTGGCGCCGCGCTCGGCACGGTGGTGCCGGTACCCGTCATCGGCGAAGTGACCTCCGGCGTCGCCGGAACCGCGCTCGGCGCCGCCGCTGGCGCCGCTGCCGGCGCCGCGATCGCTGGCATCCCGGCCGCGGCGGTCGGCGCGGTCGCCGCCGGAACCGTTGGTGCGGGCTTCGGCGCAGGAGTGGGGGTCGGGCAGCCATGACCCTCTCGTCGTTGAGCCGCCGGCGCACCATCGCCGCCGCGATCGCGGCCTCCGCCGCGCTCGGGGTGGCCACCGGGACCACCAGCAGCGCAACTGCTGCGGCAGTGCCGATCGGTCCGGGATGTCCCGCGCTGTACATGCTGGGTGTCCAGGGCACCGGCCAGTCCTCACCCACCGCGGATCCGCTCGCCGACACCGGTGTCGTGGGCGCACTCATCGCCCCGGTCATGGCAGCGGCGCCCGGGCTGGTGCAGCGCAGCTATATCCCCTACGGTGCGGGCTTCGGTGGCGCGGTGCCCGGCGGGGGCCCGGAACCATATGCGGTGTCGGTGACCGACGCCCGCCGCCAGCTGGATGCCGCCGCGGTGCAGATCGCTGAAACCTGCCCCAGCACGTTGCTCGCAGGCATCGGATATTCGCAAGGTGCGCAGGCGATGTCGTCGTTCGCCCGCGATGTCGGCTCCGGCGTCGGACCGGTGGCCCCGGAGCGTGTCGCAGGGATCGCGCTGTATGCCCATCCTGATCGCGCAGAGGGCGCGCCGATTTTCCCAGGGCGTCCGGGGCAGACGGTCCCGGATCCTGCGCCGGGCACGAGCGGGGTGGCGGTGTCAGCGGTACTGATGTCGAACCCGCCCGCCGGTGGGGGTGGCATCGCCGACGGCGCGACCAGCTACGGGGCACTCGCCGGGCGGGTCGCCGATATTTGCACTGACGGGGACCTGGCCTGTTCCGCGCCCGACCGCGCGGCGGTGCTGCGCGTCGGGGCGGAGATTGCCGCCCAAGCCGACCTCCGCGACCCGCTGGCCGCGATCGGGTCCCTCAATGGGCTTTTGTCCGCCGCGCTGGGCGAGGCGTGGACCACCCTGGTACTCAACGACTTCCAGGCCGGTGGCGGCAACATCGACTACCTCCCGCAGTTGCCGCTGGCAGCTCGGCTGGTGGATGCCGCTGATCCTCGCAATCCGGCACCGGCCCCGGAGGAGATCGGGGCTGCGGCTGCGCGGTGGGACGAGATCACCGCCATCGTGGCGGCGAATCCGCTCGGGGTGCTGCCCAAGCTGACCGGTCAGCTGGCTGCGGCATGGGGACAGTTGGTCTCCGACAACGCCGATCTGGTCGATCCCGCGGTGTGGGCGCGTTTCGCAGACACCGTCGCCCGGCACAACAACTACGCCGTCAACGGCCAGCTGAACTCGGGCATCGCCTGGATGGTCGCCCTCGCCCACGACATCGCAGGAGGCCAGCCGTGACCGATCCGATCTCGATCGACGACGACGACTTCTACACCAGCCCCGTCACCGGCATCGACGCCCCGCCCGGACAACTTCTGCGCCGCCGCCCCATCACCCTCCCCGGGTTGGCGGGCGCGGGCCAGGCATGGCAAGTCGTGTATGCCACGACGGGTTCCCGGGCACCGATCCCGGCCTCCGGCACCATGATCACCGCCAGCCCGGTCGCCGGGATTACCAGTCCGGGCCCGGTACTGGTGTACTGCCCGTCCTTCCACGGTCTCGGGGGGCGCTGCGCGCCGTCACAATTGCTGGCCGAGGGCCGCGAGCCGGAATCTCACTTCATCGCCACAGTTTTGGAGCGCGGCTGGATTGTGGCTGTTCCCGACGGGCCGTGCTTGGGTATGACGGGCCTGGGTCCGCATCAGTTCCTGGCCGGAGCCGCGGGCGCGCACGCCGTGCTCGACCTAGCACGCGCAACCCGCCACCTGCCCGAACACGGCGACGCCGGGCCGTGCGTGGTGTGGGGGTATGGCGACGGCGGCCGCAACGCGGTGTGGGCCGCCGAACAACAACCGCAATATGCCCCGGAGCTGGATCTGCGGGGCGTGGCCGCCGGGGGCGTCGTCGCCGATCCGGGCGCGCTCCTCGCGGGGATCGACGGCGGGCCGTGGGCGGGGCTGGCGGTTGCCGGGCTCATCGGGCTCAGTCGCGCGTACTCCCACTTGCCGAACGGGCACCTGCTCACCGATGCCGGCCGCGAGACTGTCGAACAGGCTCACGGGCTCGACGCCGCAGAGCTGTTGCTCACCTACCGCAATCAGCCCCTGGGCGGCTGGTGTGAGCGGTCGGATCCGTGGAACGACCCGATCTGGCGATATGTGCTGGCCAACGAGACCAGCGGCCGCGCTGCCCCGCAGGTGCCGGTGCACCTGTACCACGGCACCCAAGACGCCCTAGTGCCGGTTGCGATCGGCCGCAGTTTGTTCGCCGAATACCGCTCTTTGGGGATGGATTTGAGCTGGCGGGAGTACTCGACCAGTCATGTGGGCGCCGCCAGAGACGGTGCCGCGGAGGCCATCGTCCGGCTGGCTGGCTACCTGCAACGCCACCCCACCCCACCCACCCCGCAGACCACCTGAATCGCCTGCCCGCACTACGACCCCCGCCGTGTGTGCGGGCAGGCCCCCAACCAGATCGAATCGAGGTCAACGCCCATGCCTCCCCGCTACAGCACCGGCACTCGTGCACGGCGCCACGCCGCCGTGGCGATGCTCGTGACGGCTACTGTCTCGCTCACCACTGTCGTCAGCACCGCACAGGCGGACACCACTGGCGTGCCGCTTGGGACGGCATGCCCGGTCCTGTACGCGTTCGGGGTGCAGGGCAGTGAAGAGGCTGCCCCGGAGGCCGGGCTCAACAGCGACTCCGGCGCGCTCGGGCAGGTATTCGGCCCGCTGGCCGCTGCGGCGGGGGATCTGGTGCAACGCGCCTACATCCCGTACGGGTACGTATCCGACGGCAGCGCATTGCCGTACGAGGCAGCGGTCAGCGCTGCGGGTGAGCGTTTGGAACAGATGGCCGCCGAAGTCGTAGCGCGCTGCCCGAACACGAAGATCGCCGCCGCCGGCTACGCCCACGGCGCACCCGCGGTCTCGCGGTTCGCCGAACGCGTCGGTACAGGCAACGCGCGCATCAGGCCGGACAGCATCGCCGCGATCGCCTTGTTGGCCAATCCGAACCGCGCCACGAACACCCCGGTTCTGCCCGGTCGGCCCGACAGCACCACCCCGTCCGCGGCACCCGGAACCACGGGACACAGGGTTGCCACGATCTCGCTGTTGAACCAGCCGTTGACCGGCGCCGGGATCACCGCCGCACTGACGGCGTCGAGCGACTACGCGGCATTGACAGGGCGCGTCGCGGACCTGTGCGTGGCCGGAGACGCGACCTGCGACACCCCACCCGGACACAATCTGGCCACCACGGCCGCGAACATCGCCGCCCGCTCGGACCTGCATGACCCGATCGCGGCGATCTCCATCATCGCCGAAGCCTTGACCACGACGGTGTTCACCACCGCGGTGGGCGTGATCAACGAGGACCTCACCGGGACCAGTCTGGATCAACTGTCGTATCAGCCTACGAAACCGCTCGGGCAACGGCTTGCCGAAGCCTCCACCCCGGGCGCGGCCCCACCGGGGCCGAGCGAGGCCCTCGCGGCGCTGTTCAAAATCGGCACCATCGGGTTGAACGCGGTGGTGACGGTCGCGCGGAAAGTGTTCACCCCGGCAACGATCACCGAATTGGCGACCGTCGGACTGGCCAACCCGTGGGCGGCCGTCGCCAGCCTCGGCGCGAAACTCGCCACCGCCGTGGTCGAGCTGGTACCGCCGCAGACGGCCAGCCGCTGGGTGAACGAGGCATTCGACGCGATCACCAGCACCGTCACCGACCACCAGCAGCTCTACACCCTCGCCGCTGCCGCGCAATACAGCGACACCAGTGGCCGCCACGGCTCCTACCGAACCACACCGGTCACATCCACCGGCCGATCGGCGCTGGCCGCGACCGCCGACTGGTTCACCGCCGTCGCCCGCGACCTCGCGGCCACCGGTTCACCCCCGGCCGCACCACAATCCACCGCCCCGTGGACATCGTCTGCACCCACGACGGCACCCGCCACCAGCACCGCCGTACCGGGGGCGCCGACATCCAGCGGCGGTCCGTAAAGACCCCTTCGGGCGGATCCCGCCCAATCCGCAGACGTACCCAAGCCTTGTCTGCTGATTCTCCCCTGGCACCCCGCCCGAAGGGCCCACAATCCCGCGCCACCACACACCAAGGAGGTGAAACCTACGATGCCCCACAACCGAGCCCACACCGACACCAGCAGCGACCACGGCTGGGGCTGGCTGCAACCGACCGAACCCACCGCACTCTCGCCACTCCCGAACACGACCCACGACCCGGAGCGCGATGGCGAGCAATGGCGATGGATCAACCCGCAGCAGCCCTCACCACAACGGCCCATGCCGGGGCGGAGGCGCACGAGGGTGCCGCGCCGCGTGTGGGTCGGGCTCGCCACCGGCCTCGGTGGCGCTGTCGTGCTCGCCGGGTTGGGTTTCAGCTGGGTCGCCGACACCCCGGATACCGTCACGGCGATCCCAACCCTGACCGCAGCTCCACCGGCGACAACGCCGCACCTCAGCGGTGCGTGCACGGGTTTGTCCGGGCAGACGGTCACCGACTCCGCGGGCGATACCCGCAGTGTGGCTGGGGTGATCGCGGCGTTCGAGCACGCCTACTACGTCCAGCGCAACGCTGAAGCAGCTATGCGGCTCGTCGGCCCCGATGCCGGACTCGCCGTCGAGGCGTTAGCCGCAGGCATCGCCTCCATCCCGGCCGGGACCACACATTGCGTCGCGATCACCCCGATCGCTGGCAGCGCTGCGGAGGTGCACGTGGTCCAGCAGTCCCCCGACGGGGAGCGCATCGACTACCTGCAACTGATCAACCTCCGCCACGACCTCGCCGGTGTCGTGATCACCAACATTCAGAAGCGGGGTTGACCGATGGCCGCACCGCTACACCTTCACCGAGACGACCGCCCCCGGGTGATGGGGCGACTTGAGGCGGGAACGGTCGCCGCGCCGGAACAGCTTGCACCGGTGCGCGAGACGCCACTGCCGACCACGGGAGCGCATGCGCCGTTGTTCGCGGTGCTCGGCGCGCACGGCGGTGCAGGAGCTTCCACCCTGGCGCGGTGGTGGGCACCAGCCGCCGACACCGGCCTGGCCTGGCCCGCCTCACCCCGGACAACCCAGCGGGTGATCGTCGCCGCCCGATTGTGCATGCCCGGCCTGACCGCCGCCGCCGACCGGCTACGTGAATGGCACGCCGGGCTGGCACCGGACGGGGTGCAGGTGATCGGGCTCGTGCTGACCGCCGCGCGCCCAGGGCAAGTCCCCATGGTCGTGCGCCGGTACCGCTCGGTCGTGGCCCAGTTGGTCGAGCACGTCTACCAGATCGCCTGGCACGACGAACTCCTCAGCTGCGAACTCACCGACCTGGCGCAGTACGTGCCGTTCGGCCCACAACCGCCGCGCCGATCCCGGTTGACCGAAGCCGTTCCCGCCGATGTGCACCACGCCGGGACTCAGATCATCACCCACCTCGCCGCGACACGTAGCGGTGCTGCGACGCAACCAGATTCGGAGCGAACGCCATGACCACCGTCTACGCGGTCACCGGGGCGGTCACCGTGCTCGCCCAGCAAATCCAGATCACCCCGACCACCCCACCCGGGGCGGACAAGCTGGTCAATCTCGTCAACTACCTGTCCTGGATCGTCACCCTCGCCGGAATCGGGGCCTTGATCTATGCCGGAGGCAAATTCGGGTGGGAACGCTTCCACGGCGGTGCGGTCGAGTCACCCAAGATCATCCTGGGCGCGCTGGTCGGTGGCATCATCGCCACCAGCGCAGGTCAGATCATGAACGCCGCCGTCACCGGAGGCGGATAGTAATGCGCTACATCCGAATTCATTCCCAGTTCTCCACCGCCGCAGAGTCGGTTGTCGCCGGACGAGAACCGGCCGGGGGCGGTGACGACTGCTTGCGGCCGTTCACCGTTCATGGCCCCGACGGGGTGCGGCTATCGGGAGCCCACCTGGGCCCAGCGTCGGCGCTGGCGACGGTGGTCTACGTCCACGGCACGCTCACCGACTCCAGCTACTGGAATCCGCTGACCGCATACCTTCACCAACGCCTCGTCGGCGGTATCGCTCAGATCGTCTACGACCAGCGCGGCCACAGGCAAAGCCACAGCGACCCGAACCGCCCCGGCCGCCGCGCCACGATGGACGCCCTCGTCGGCGACCTCGACGCCGTGCTGACCGCGGCGAGCGGGGCGGTGGTGCTGGTAGCGCATTCAGTGGCGTCGCTGCTGGTGCAAGCATGGATCGCGACTTTTCCGGACCGCGCGCGCCGCTTGGCCGGTGTCGTGCTGCTCAACGGATGCGCAGAGTTCCCCCCCGTCCCAGCATTAGTCGACGGCCGATGGACCACACGCCGAGTGCGGCGGCGAGGCATCGATCTCATCGAGCAACTCCACGCCTACCTGTATCTCGACCCACGGGCCTACCTGCGCCACTCCAGGACGCTCCGGCCGTGCCCGCGCGTGCGGGGTGTGGGTCTGACACCGCAGTACCTGGACTCAGTCGTCGACGACTTGGCCGTGTATGCCGCGATCACTCTGACCCCGAAGGTCGCGAGCGTGATGCGCAGCATCCCGAGCTGGGTTGTCGCAGGTGATCTCGATCCCGTCGTCACCCCGAGCCACGCGCAAGTTCTGGCTGAACGGATCTGGGCGGACTTCGAGAACGTCCCTGGCGCCGGTCACTCTCTTCCGTACGTCGAACCGGTCAAGGCCGCCGAGCCGATCCTGGCCGCCCTCGAGGTCGCCTACCGCACCCATCAACAGGACACAGCCCATGCTGACCGCTAAACCGCTACCCCCGCCGGTGCTTTCGCCGTTGACACAGCTACTGGGTTGGCTGGCGTGGTTCGTGCTGCTGCTGTGCATCGCCCGCGTGGTCTGGGTCGGCGGTCTGCTGGCGATTCGGCTTTATCGCGAGGAAGCCGTCGAAGGACTCGTCGGCGCCCTGGCAGCCGCGGTCCTGCTCGGTTCGGCCAGCTCGCTGGCTCTCGCCGTCCTACCTACCTAACCGAGGAGACCGTTCACGTGCACCCGTCCCGCACACGACGAATCGCCGCTTTGACGGCCCTGGCCCTCACAGGACCGATTGCCGCCGGTGTGGTTGCCTGCGGCAGTGCCGACACCCGCGACCCGGCACCCGACCACGGCTCCACTGCCACCACCGTCGCACCTACCGCAGTGCGGTGGCAGCCGTTTCAAGGCGTCGACCTACCGGTCGCCGAAGAAGGTCCCCGCCGCATCGACGGGCCGGTGGCCACCGGGTTCGACCGGACTCCGGCCGGTGCCGCGCTGGCTGCCATCCAGGCGACAGTGCGGATGTCCATCGCCACAGACAGCCAATGGTCTGTGGTCGGGCAGCGGATGCTCGCTCCCGGAGCGGGCCGCGACGCCTGGGCGACCGCGCGCGCCCAGATCTCAATCACCGGCCCGATCACCGAAGACCCGCCGAAAGTCCTCGGGTATGTGATCACCCGCTACACCCTCGACGCCACCGACGTCGACATCTACAGCATCCAGCCCGACAACTCTGTCACCCGCAACACCACCACCGTCGTCTGGCACGGCGACGACTGGCGCCTACAGCTACCCGACCACCCGACCACCGCGCCGGTCGCCGGCCTCGCCGTGCCGCCACCCGACCTCGTCACGCTCGCGCCGCGCTGAGAAGAGACCCGACACCCCATGAAATCCCATCGTCTGCTGACCATCCTGCTCACCGGCATCACTGCCGTCGTGATCGCGGTGTTCGTGCTGACCGTCACCAACGACAACGGTGCCCCCAACCGCCCCGCCGATCCCGGCAGTTCGAGTGCCCCGGCCACGCGAACGTTTCCCGACCAGTCGCCGTCCACACCGGCACTGCCGCCGACCACCGATCTGTTCGGCAACCGCCTGGAAGTCACCGGCGACGACGCCGGTTCGGCCCTTCCTCAGGATCCGAGCACCCGCCCGGACCCGACCCGGCCGGACTACTTGACCGCCTCACCTGCCCGGATGCGATGGCAGCGCGGCTGGGGTGGCGCCGCGCTGCCGGTGTCGGGCAGCGACGGCCCCGCCCGCATCGAGCACGGCATCGCGACCGGGTTCGCTCGCACACCCCAAGGTGCGGCGCTGGCCGCAGCGGATGCCCTTGCGCGTGTTCTGGCGGCCCCGGACGGGGTGTGGCAGCAGGTGGTGCGCGAACGCTACTACGGCGGCGGACAGCCGCTTCAGGATCGGTTCGCCCGCTCCCGTCAGCGCACGCCCGGCGCCGCCCGCTACGTCGTGGTTCCCGACGGGGTGCGGATCCAGCCCGGCTACCGCGACGACCTCGCGGTCGTGCAGTTCGCCACCCACGACGAGCTCGGCTACACCATCTCCACCTGGCCGATGGCTTGGATCGACGACGACTGGCGCGTGCGAGTGCCCGACGACCTCGAAACACTCTGGGGCCCTGGCACTTCGACACCGACTCTGGCCGGATTCGGCTCGTGGAAGGCCACACCATGACCGAATTCTTCTCTGCCCAGGCACCACATGACGCTGTGCCATGGCGTGCGCAGTTGCCTCCGTTGCCACCTTCGGATGTGTGCGATATACCGCTGGGACCCCAGCAGGCGTGTGAACAACTGGGCCAGGCCGCTAGTGACGCAGCAGGCTCCGCCCTCGACAACGTCGTCGACGCGATGCTCGACAGTTTCGCCAAAGGGCTTCGGCTCGTCATGAACTGGTGGACCACTACCCCGTCGCCGCAGCTCACCGGCGCGGGAGGTGAGCCCGGTGCAGCGCTGTCGGCGATCCGTGATTACAGCGGTGGGCTTCAGGTGCTGTTGCTGACGACTGGGATCATGTTCGCCGCCGCGCGGTTGGCGTTGGCCAAGCGGGGTGGGGTCGCGGGCGAGGCGCAGGAGAGCTTCCTGATGTTGGCGCGGGCGGTGTTCTCGTCGATGGCCTTCGCCGCGATGATCACCGCCGGAACCCGCGCTGGTGATGCCTTCGCCGTCTGGGTCCTGTTCGACGCCAGCCGCGGAGACTTCGACGGCGTCGTCGACCGGTTGACGGCGTTCGACACCGAGACCTGGTCCTCGCTCGGCACCGGCATGCTGCTGTTGATAGGTCTGCTCGGTGCCATCAGCGCGCTCATCCAGCTGGTGATGCTGGTGGTGCGGCAAGCGCTGCTGATCCTGGTCGTGGCGGTAATTCCGCTGGCTGCTGCGGCGTCGGGCACTGGTCCCGGGTCACAAGCATACAAAAAGCTGTTGAGCTGGTCGCTGGCGTTCGTACTGTTCAAACCGGTCGGCGCACTCGTCTACGCGATCGCGTTCACCGTGATCGGTCATGAGGAACAACACGATCCGCAGCTGGTCCTGCTCGGGTTGATCCTGCTGGTGATGAGCGTGATCGTGCTTCCCGCGCTGATCCGGTTGGTCGCCCCAGCTGTGGCAACTCTCGGTGGTGGGGGTGGTACGGCAGCTGTGCTGGCCGGTGGCGGCGCCGGTATCGCCATGGCGGCGATGGGGGAACGCTCGAATGCGCGCAAGGTCAGCGAAGGCGAGAACGCACCTGGCGGCCCGGCCCCGGGCACACCTCCTCCTGCCGGCCCGTCCGGCGGCGGCGGAGGCGGCGGTGGCCGCCCGATGCCCGGCAGCGATGGTGGCACGAACCCCGCATCCAATAGCGCTGGCACCAGCGGCAGTAGTCCAGGCGCTTCGTCCGACCGCGGCGGTGGAGGTCGTCCTGCCACGTCCGGGGCTGGCAAGCCGACGACGGCGTCCAGTGCAGGCAGCGGTGTTGGGGAAGCCGCCGGTGCTGCGGGCGCGGGAGCGGTGGTGGGCGCGCAGATGGTCGAAGACGCTGCACAGCAGACCGTCTCGGCAATCGAGAGCCAGACCCGTGAGGCACCCGCGACAAGTTTGGACCCGGATGCTTTGGGGCCGGGGGAGGTGCGTCGATGACTGCACGCATGTATGGCCGCTGGGAGCGTCCCCGTTCCGCCGGGTTCTTCGGTCTGACCTGGGGCGTGTCGATGCTCGGGCTCGGGTTGATCATCATGGTGATGGTCGGGTTCTTGATCACCCGATCCCTGCTGGCGGCCGGGGTGCTCATCCTCGGCAGCGCGGTGGTGTTCACCCCGCTGGCAGTCACCCACGACGGCCGCACCGGCTGGGAGATCGTCTTGTTGCGGGTCCAGTTCGCCGCCGCCCGCGCCCGCGGCGAACACCTTTACCGCGCCGGACGATTCTCACGGCTTCCGGGAATCGCCAAACTTCCTGGACTCCTGGCCGATTCGCGACTGAGTGAGTACGAGACGGCAGGCGGAAAGCGGTTCGCGATGCTCCACATCCGTCGCAGCGACCACTACTCGGTTGTGTTGAAGGTGATCCCGCGCGGCAAGGAGCTGGTCGACCAAGCCCAGATCGACGCCTGGGTCGAAGGCTACGGCCAGTTCCTGGCCACCCAAAGCCGTGGCGGAGAAGTGGTCGCGGTGTGCTCGGTGCTGGAGAACGTGGTCGAAACCCGCCTCAAGCAGACACGGGAGGTCGCCCGCCTGGTCCGCAAGGTCGCGCCGGACTATGCGCAGGCGGTGATGCGGGAAGCCGCCGCCGATATCGGCGGGGTCGGAGTGCACATCGAAGCCCGGATCGCGATCACCTACCGCGCCATCGGCAAAGGCCGCCGCGACGACGCCGAGCAGGCCCGCGAGATCGGGCAACGCCTGCAAGGCGTGCTCTCCCAACTCTCCCGCGCGGGACTTCCCGCGACCCCCCTGCAGGCATGGGAGGTCCTCGGACTGGTGCGCAGCCGCTACGACCTCGCCGCTCAACGCGATGTTGAAACCGCTGGCCCAGCGATCACCAGCACGCAGTCGTGGGACTCCGTCGGTCCGCTCGCGCATCAGGATCGTTGGGATCACTATGTCCACGACGGCGCCCGCTCGATCACGTGGGAGATGGACGCCGCGCCACGCGGCGCGGTGATGGAGACCGTGCTCGAGGAGCTGCTGCGCCCCCGCGCGGATGTGCCACGCAAGCGGGTCGCGATCGTGTACCGGTTGCATTCGGCGGCCGAGGCCACCACTCTTGTCGACTCCGATTTCCGTGACGCGGTCGCGGCCGAGCAGACCGAACGCGGCATCGCCTCGGCGTCGGCACGGATCCGGGTGGGAAACACCCAAGCCGCCCGCGAGGAACAGGCCCGCGGCGCCGGGCTGACTCGCTTCGGGATCCTGGTCACCGTCACCGACAACCTCGACGGCGACCTACCGGGAATCGAAGCGTCGGTGAAGGGGATGGCCGCGGCGTCTCGGTTGAGTGTGCGCCGCTGCTACGGCACCCAAGCCGCCGCCTTCGCTGCCAGCTTGGGAATCGGACTGATCCTGCCCGAGCACACCTCGATCTCCAAGCGGGTGTCGGCGTGACCAAACCCCGCAGTGAGAAAACGGTACGGGCCGCCCGGACCGAAACCGTCGCCGGGGTGCGGGTGCTCACCCCTTCGGCGCGCGCCGCGATCCAGGCGGCAGCCGTCCAGCCTGGCCTGCGCGGTTGGTGGGCGAGGCTGGCGATATCGAGCGATGATCATCGACGCGCCACCGCTGCCCGCCTCGCGGGAGATCGTGGCGGGGATGGCTTCGACCGATCGCTGGCGAGTCTGTCCGACCGCGGGTATCGCGGGCTCGGCGGCGGCCGCGCCGCCGTCGTGGCAACCACCCCGGAATGGCGGGCGACCACTGTGCAGGTCGCCGGGCTGTGGCCGTTTGCCGTCGGTGCCAGCGCTCCGACCGTCGGCACCCCTGTCGGGGCGCACTACATCACCGGCACACCGGTGCATTTCGACCCGATGTCCTGGTTCCTCAAAGGGTTCATCACCGCGCCGATCGTGTTTGTGCTTGCGCTCAACGGGTTCGGAAAATCGTCGTTGATCCGGCGGATGGTTACTGGCGCGGTCGCGGCCGGGGAGACCGTGTTGTGCATGGGCGACACCAAACCCGATTACCGCGACCTCGTCGAACAGTTGGGTGGTCAGGTCGTTGATGTCGGTTATGGCCACGGCACCGTGAATCCTCTCGACGTCGGCGCTCTCGGTGCCGTGGTCGAACAGCTCACCGACCCGGACCAGCGCCGCCAAGTCGCCGCTCGCGTGGAAGCCGGCCAAGTCAACATCGTCGCCGGGCTGATCGAGCTCGTGCGCGGCTCCCGAGTTGCCGACTACGAAGAAGTGCTGCTGGCCGCCGGGCTGCGCCAGCTCTACAGCCCCACGGGCGGCTTCACCTATCAGCGCCCGCCGCTGCTGTCGGACCTGCTCGACGTCATCTCCGGTGGTGCCGAACAACTGCGCCAGTTCGCCGAAGAGGACGACGAGACCGCTTACCGTGCCAGCACCAAAACCCTGCGCCGCTCGTTGCGGGCGCTGGTCGAAGGTCCGTTCGGGGCGATCTTCAACGGGCCCACCACCACCCGGCTGGACCTCGGCAGTCCGGCGGTGTGTGTGGATGTCTCCCGTATCCCCGAAGGCGACACCAAACTGCTGGCCGCGGTGTTGATGGTGTGCTGGAGCGAAGGTTTCGGCGCGGTCGCCGCCGCCCATGCCCTCGCCGACGCGGGGCTCGCGCCGCCACGCACGTTCGAGGTCGTCATGGACGAGATCTGGCGTGTCCTCGGGGTGGGGGAGTTCATGGTCGACCGGGTCGACGCCCTCACTCGGTTGAACCGGACGCTGGGCACGGGGTTGATCCTGTGTAGCCACACCATCAAAGACCTGGCCGCGTTCGACTCCCCGTCCGCGCAGGCGAAAGCCCTCGGGTTCTTCGAACGAGCACGGGCAAAGCTGATCGGACCCGTGGGCCCGGAAGAGATCAACCGCATCCGCGCGGCGGTCGGCATCACCGACACCGAGAAGCTTCTGGTCACCTCGTGGGCTGCGCCGCGGCCGCCCAGCGACGACGACTTGGATCCGGCCCGGCGCGAAACACCGCCCGGCACTGGCTGCTTCCTGCTGAAGACCGGTGAGGCGAACGAGCCAGGAATCCCATTCCGGATGGTGTTCACCCCGACCGAACGGGCCGCGGACGTCCACAACACCAACCGACGTTTCGACAACCTTCCCGGCGCGGGGGAGGCGAGCAGGTGAGCACCGATGGACACCGCATCGAAAACCGTGACCGCGACCGCACTCGGGCTCCCGATAGCGCTGCTTCTGTTGATCTTGGTGATCCTCGGCGTCGAGCAGACCTCGTCGTGTGCGGCACCGTTGTCGGCGGGGGCGGCGGGCGGGATGAGTGGCCCGACCGGCCAGACGGTGGCGGGGTTGTCGGAATCGCAGTTGCAGCTGGCGCGCAACGGGGTGGCGATTGGCAAGCAGCGTGGCATGCCGCAGAACGTGATCGTCGCCGAACTCGCCGCCCAGGCAACCGAATCGACGTTCCGGAACTTGGCGAATCCGGCGGTGCCGGAGTCGTTGAACTACACAAACGACGGGCTCGGGTTCGATCACGATTCGGTCGGCCCGCACCAGATGCGCGCCAGCGTCTGGGGGTCGGTCGGCATCGCGAAACTGATGGACCCCATCTATCAGATCAACTGGTTCTACGACCACGCCACACAGCTGGGCGCCGCAGCGGAGCGGATGTCACCGGCCGAACTGGCTCAGGCGATCGAACGGTCCGCACCCAACGCCTACAGCGGGCAGTTGGAGTTGGCGCGGCGACTGTATGCGACGTTCGCCGACCTCGACCCAGGATCGATGGCCCGCATGCCGGGCGGGCCGCCCGCTGCCGGGTGCGGAACCACCGGCTCCGGCAAGCCGCTGCCGGTGGAGACGAGTGCGTTCGGGCGGGCGGTGATCGAGCACGGCGCGCGTTGGATCGGCACACCCTACGTGTGGGGCGGCGGGGATGTGAACGGTCCGACTGGCGGTGGGTTCGACTGTTCCGGCCTGACCCTCTACGCCGTTTACCACGCCTCCGGGGGTCGGATTCGGCTGCCGCATTACACCCAAGCCCAGCAAGACCACCCCACCGCGGAACCGGTTCCCTTCGCTCAGCGAGCACCGGGAGACTTGGTCTTCTTCACCGCCCCGGGCGATGCGGATTCCCATCACGTCGGCATCTACTACGGCCGCGATGCACAGGGCCGCGACCTGCTGCTACACGCGCCGCAATCCGGGCAGACCGTCACCCTCACCCCACTGAGCGCATGGGACGGCGAACGCGTGGACGTGCGCCGCTACAGCAACCCACTCCCAGGAGATCGAAATGTGTGATCAACCCCTTTCCCCCGATCATGGCACGCCGCAGAAGCGGTGCCCGGCAATCGGCGTTATGCACGCTGACCAGGAGGCGTTCATGAACCGACACGTCCTTCACCCGCACACGGCTGCCCGCGGCACGGAGGTTCGGCGGTGACCGGGGCGGGGATGCCGTGGGAGGTGTTGCCGCCGTGGAAGGTGCGGCTGCTGGAGGACATCCAGGAGCTGTCGGTGGAGCGCGCGCATCTGCTGCGTCGTGGCTACCCGACCTACACCGCTAGCGGTGTAGGTGAGTTTCAGATCCAGAGCTGGCGTAGCCGGTTGCGGACCTTGGACGCGATACGCAGTGAAGCCGAAATCCACGCCCGCGCGGTGGAGGTTCCGCCCCCGTGGATCGAGGCTGCCTGGCTGCTGGGACGCCAAGGTGTGCGCTGGGCCGACCGCGACCCGGCGCCCCCACATCCGCCGCGCGGATCAGAAGCCAGCCGGGGCTGGGTCCTCAACACGCTCGCAGATGATGTGTGGCACCTGGAGCACATGGCCGTGTTGACGGCCGCGCGCCGCGCTCGGCTGGCCGCCCAGGGCATTCATTCCGAGCCCGACCCGGTCGTGGCCAGCCAATTCCAGAACAACATGACCGCGGTATGGCAACGCGCGTGCGAGCTGGCCTTGACGGTCAACCTCATCGACCACGAACGCGGGCAGTTGTGGGCCAGGAGCGCGCACGGCTGGGGCGTGTTGCTTACCGCCACGGTCCACTCCTACGACACCGACACCCTCGAGGAGCGATGGCGCACCCACGCCTGGCCGGGCATCGAACGGGAAGCGCGCTACGTCGTCGACAACATCCACGACACCGTTCACCGCGACCGGGATCGGGTCCGGGACGCCGAGGCGTTGCCGCCACGGCCCCAGCAGTTGATCCAGCACGCGATCCATCACCTGCAGCACAGCGGCACCACCGGCGACGGCACCGAGTACACGGCCAGTACGGCACCCGACGACGCGGCGGTCATCGCTGCCCTGCCGGATGAGCTCGAGCTGAGTTGGAGCGCCGAACCGGCCAACGAACCCGACACTGCCGCTGCGCCGTCCCCACGCGATCCGGGGCGTGAGCCGTGAGAGCCCGAACGCTCACGCCGGCATTGTTCATCGGCGTCGTCGCGGTGACGGGCGCGGGGTGCGGTGCGACGCCACAGGCTGCCAGTAGTGAACAGCGTTGCCAGGCGGACCGTTTCGCGACACCGTTCACCCGCGTGGATCCGTGTTCGCCCGAACAGGTCCTCACCGCGGCAGTCGCGGCGGTGTTCGGTTATCGCCCGAGCGAGCAGGCAGATCAGCGGGCAACGTTGCGGGCGGCGCGCCCGTTGCTGGATTCCGGGTTCGCCGAACGCGCCGAGCCCGCGGCATTGGTGTGGTCGCCGGTCAACGCCGAGCAGTGGCAGCAGTGGCGCGCCACCGCCACCACGATCACCACCACGGCACGGGTGACCGGTGACGATCACCCTGCCGACACCGCCACAACCGCACACCGTGTGCTGGCGATCGAACTGCAACCCACCGGCCAGCCACCGATCCGCTGGACCGTCTACGCCCGCACCACCCGCACCACGGATCGGTCGGGCTGGTTGCTGTCGGGATTGGAGGTCGCGTCGTGAGCGGTGATCCGGTCGAGGAATCCAGCCAGGCGCTGCGCCAAGGGTTCGTCCAAGCCTTGCAAACAGCGCACACCACCGCCGCGCTGATGCGCGGCCAGAGCGGGCACGCCCGCTCGAACGCGGAATCCGACCAGCGGATACGCCACGCCGACGCGAAAGAGCACCGCTCGTCGGTCGAGCACTGGGTGCGGGTGACCCACGCGGTAGAAGCCGCCGGGCAGGCGCGAGACCTCAACAGCGCCAAAGTGGATGAAGTCCGTGCCCGTATCCAGCGTGGCGACGAACAGCACACCCTCGAGCAGCGACAGAAGCAACGGCAGATCGAACGCGCCGACACCGACTTGGCGCGCCGGGAAGAGGTGGGCTCACTCGAACGCAGGCAAAGCCGCGAGCTCCATCGGGCGAAGCTCACCGCCTATGAGGACCGGGAGACCCGCGCGGACGAGCTGCACGACCTAGATGTCGAATACAAGAACCTGCTGATCGATATCCGCCGCCGCGCAGCAGGTTTCAGCGACATCTTGAGCGCGCACGGCGACACCGGGGAAGCGATGTCCTCGGCCGCCGCTTTCGCTGCGGCGAAAGGCGCCGAAGGGCTGTCGGAGCAGCACGCCGACGAGGCCGACGCCTTCGCTGAGCGGTTCACCGAAGACACCGGCAGCGATCCTTCCAGCGTCATCGACGCCGCCCTGGTCGACGACATCGATCCCACATTCGGCGCCGCCGCACCTGAGTCGTTGCCGTTGGCGATCGAGGCTGGCCCTTCCATCATCGACGCCACCACTGTCGAGGACATCGACTTCCCGCTGAGCACTGCACGCCGACCCTCGTCGGTGGCGATCGAGGACGTCATCGGGCTGACCGAAGAACTATCGGTCGCCACGCACCTGACCCACGAATTCGCTGATCTAGTCGGCGAACCGGACCTCGCATCCGATGAGGGATCGGTGATCGGCGACGCGGTCGATGCCGCTGGACTCACCGACAACGGCGCGACACCGGTGATGGATTTCGGGATAGATACCGAACTCCCCGATGCTGCGATGCCCCGCACACCTGATCTTGGTCACGAGCTATGACCACCCGAAGCTGCATGCAGCGACAGCGGTGGGGCGGAGGCCGATGAGATGGACGCCCCGACTCCGTTGCAGGCGCACCTGCTCAAAGCGGTGCAGAACCTCGCCTACGACAGCCAACAACTGCTCGAACGCGCCCACCAGGCCGGTCACACGAGTCCGCCGCCGGAGGTGGTGGCGCAAGTACGGATCGGGCAGCGCTCCCGCCACCAGTGCGAAGCGGTCGCGCTGGCGGTCGGTGTACCGAAGGCGTGGATCGATTACGCGCGCGCCGCCGGGGAACGCGGTACCCGCTGGCAGCCCGGACAAGCCCTCCTCGGTTCCGGGCAGGTCGGGCGCAGCGCCCTGGTCACCGCGTTGCGGCGGGAGATCCAGGGGTTGCAGGACATGGCCGGGATCGGCGCCGCCTACCCACGCCGAGCCGCGCTCGACGAGGACGCGATAGCGCGGTTTCGGCGAGTGATGGGCATGACCTGGCAGCGCCTCGGCGCGGTCTCGCATGCGCTGGGATTGAGCGAGGACGAACGCCACCAGGTGTGGCAGCGCGGATACGGGCATTGGTCCACTACGGTAGCCCAGCAGTTGCGCGGGCAGGCCGACCAGCAGCTTGCGCAGCGGTGGAAGCAAGTGGCGGGCGCGGACTTCACGGCCGTGGCGATGCCGATGCTGGTGTTGCAAGCCGCGGGGATCACTCCCGATGACATCGCCACCCAGATGCCGATCTCACCCGACCGCATGGTCGAACACGCTGCCGCCGCGCTGACCGCCACAGACCGCACCACCGCCGCGCTGATCGTCGTCGACCCGGGCCTCGACCCCGGGTCCGCCGCCGATATCACCGCCGCCATCGACGCCGCCGGTCTGTCCGACACCCGCAGCACAGGCCCCATCCCGGTCGACGACGCGCTCGAGGTGGCCGGCTCGCCGCCCGAACTCACTCCCGGACCCGAGCCGTGACACGTCCGGAACGCACCACCAGACCGCCAGGCCAAGCATCACAGAAGAAAGGCACATGCCCGTGAGTCGTCCAATACCTGATCTGGAAGGGCTGTCGAGCTGGAAGCTGCGGCTGCTCGAACGCATCCAGAACACCGCCGCCGACCATACCCGGGTCCTGTACCAGGGGTATCCGATCTACCAGCCGCACTACGGCAGCGGCGAGATCCAAGTGCAGACCTGGCGCACCCACCTGCGCGCCTTGGACGCTGACCGCAGCGAGATCGAGATCCACGCCGCCGCCGTCGGCCTGCCGGAGACGGCGATCACCGCAGCCCGCGCCGCCGGACAGCGCGGGCAGCGGTGGGGCGACAGTGTGCACTCCCCACCCACGATGCGCCACGGGGAAGACCCGGTGCGCGCGCACATGGTCGAAGGCATCGCCGCGGACATCTGGCAGCTCGAGCACATGGCCGCGGTCAAGGTCGAGCACCGCCTGCGCGGCCTGGACGACACCGTAGCCGACGACCCAGCCGCGCGTGAACAGTTCGACCGGAACATGGACGCCTTGTGGATCCGGGCGGCCGAAACCGCCCATGTCATCGGGTTGAGCGCCGACGAGCGATCCGCGTTGTGGGAGCGTGACGGCGCGGGCTGGCTGAAGCTGGTGTCGGTGACCGTGCGCGGCTACGACGACAACGCCCTGTCGGAACGGTGGCGCGCCTACGCCTGGCGCGGCATCGAACACGACGCCCGCCGAGCACTCGACACCCTCGCCATCAACGAGGTGACAACCCCCGAACCGGTTTCCGCGCCACCCGCCCCGCACCTGCTGATCGACCGCGCTACCAGAGCACTGTCGACCGTCACACCCGGGCAGGTGGCCGCCGAGGCCGGAATCGGTGCGGCGGTGAACGCGGCGCTGCCTGCCGACCTGACAGCGGTATGGGACAGCGAACCCGCCACCGAACCCGACATCCGGCCACCGGAATCCGGGTCGTCGATCGAGCGTGATTGGTGAGGCGGGCACGACGATGACCACGCCAGAATCGGAATCCTCACCCGCGCAGACGGTGGCGCAGTGGCAGGCGCAGCTGTTGATGCGGATCCGGCTGCTGTCGGCCGAACACACCCGCATCACGGATGCCGGGTGGGAGAAGTTCGAAGCGCTCACCAGCGACGGCGACCAGCAGGCCGCGTGGCAAGCGCATCTGGACGGGCTGGAGGCCCAACGCGAGCAGGCCGAGCAAACCGCGCTGACCGCGGGAATCGAGCCGGCGTGGATCGCCGATGCCCGCGAACTCGGCACCGCCAGCACCCGACCCCGGGTGGAGGCCGGGGTGCGGCACAACCCGGTGCGCGACAACGCCGCCCAGGACTTCTACATCGACATGCTCAGCCTCGATCTTTGGCATCTCGAGCGGATGGCCGCGCTCACCGCCGCCCGCGCGGACCGGATCTCCACCGGACGGTGGAGTTACGGCACCAACCCGGCCGCCGCAGCGCAGTTCGCCCGCAACATGCAGCTGTATCACCAACGAGTCACCGCGCTGGCGCACGCCGCGCAGTTCACCGCCACCGAAGCCGACACGTTTTGGGGTCCGGCCGCGGAAGGCTCGCGCCGCGGGCACGCGGTGCATCTGGAAACCTACAACGAGCTGGATTTGGTGGCCGAATGGAACGCCTACGCTGCCCCGAGCCCCGACCTGGCGATCCCGCCCTACGTCCCCACCGACCCCGATACCGGCACCCCCACCGCTGGTACCGAGGTCACGCCACCGACACCGCAGCAGATGATCGACACCGCCGCGGTATCACTGCGCGCGCAGTTCGTCGACGCCGCCCTCCACAGCGAGCCCACCGACGCGGACCCCGGCGCCGCAGCCGCTATCAGCGCGGCCGTCGACGCCGCCGTTGCCGCTGGCGAACACGCGTGGGATGCCGAGCCCGACCCCTCCCATCCCGTCGGGGACTCCCGCGGGCCGACCGACTTGGGTATCGACCTGTACTAGCCGAGCCTGCTCGAGCCGTCACAGAGAAGGGAACACACCCGCCGACGACCGATCAACTGAACTGACGACTTCATTGCCCACGCTTTCTCGTCGACGTGCTGGTCACCGGGTACTGACCGGAACGTTCGAACCCGAACCGCCAGGGGACATCCACTACCGCGCAAATGCCGTCATATGACGGAACGCGGTACACGCCCTTCCTTCACCGGAGGTCGACGATGTCCGACACCACACTCAATCCCGCTGTTGCGCAGCAGCATCGACCGATCCATCACGATGATCGGCGGGTGCAGCGATGAGCTGGCCCGATCCGCGATACGGCACCACCGATCCCGGCTACTACCGCGACGCCGCCAACGACACCGAGGCTCGAATCCGGGCGGATTTCACCCACTACTTCCAGCTGCGGTTGATTGCACCACACGGCGAAACCCCGGAACAACAGCAACAATTCACCGCCTGGGCCGACGAGCTGGCCGCGCAGTGGGGCCGCCACGAAGCACCTGAGCACCGCAGGCTGTGGGGGCAACTGCAAGCCGCGGTCGCGGGGTGGGAAGCGCGCCCGGAATTCACCCGCGCCGCCTACAACCGGATCACCCGCGCCAAGCTCGAGGGAGACCTCGACGTCGAGCCGGTGGTATGGCGCAACCTGCGCCAAGCCGCGGAAATCACCGGTCACATCGAAACCGCCACCGCCGGCTCCGAACAAGATGGCGCCCGCTGGCAGCCACCTGCCCATTCACCCGAGCACACCGTGGAGCGCACCAGTGTGCTCGAGCGTGCGCTCGGCGGGAGCGGCCCGGAACTGGCCAGCCTCGCGGAGGTCGACGCGATCATCGCCGAAACCGACCGGCTGCTGGAAGCCGAGGAAACAGAAGGTGACGGCGACACCGGCCGAGACGAACGCCTCAGCCGCCAACGCGTGGCGTTGCGGCGGTTGCAGGACGCGACCGCTGAACACAGTCACCTTTCGGATGCGTGGCCGAGCGCAGCTGGGCGGTATCAACAGCATCTCGAGCGGCTGGAATCCCTGCTGGATGCCGCCCGCACGGCCCGCGTCGCCGCCGCGGACGCCGCAGCCTCACCGGCCGACATCGAGGCCGCCTACCACGCCGGACTGGCAGGTATCTACTCCCATCGAGACCCGGCGAGACCCGAACAACTCGCGCTGCCGGACCCATTGACGGGCCTGGAACACAGCGGTGGCGCGGAGATCGGCGCGGCCATCGACGCCGCGCTGTCCGGCAGCCAGTTCGGCGAGTGGAGCCCCACCGACGACCTGGAGGGCCACCCGGCCGTGACCTCGCACGAGACCGCTGTGAACGCCGACCTGACGGCCTGAACACCCCCCGCTCCCCAAACATCCGCATCCCTCGGAAGGACTGAATCATGTTCTCGACCCGAGAAACCCGCCGCCGCACCAAACGCAGACTCGGCGAGGAAACCACCCTGTTGCTGCTGCTTCTCGTAGTGGTGCTGATGGCGCTGGCAGCGTGGTCAGCGCTGAGCCTGGGCAGCCACTGGGCCGGACTCGCCGTCACCCGCCACCCCGTCGGTGCCCTGCTGGAAGTCGCCACCGGCCAGCACACGTGGCCATGGCAAGCCACCCTCATCGCTGCCGTCTACCTGCTGGCCGGCAGCGGACTGGCTGTGTTCGGTTGGCGGACATTCGCATCGGGCAGTGAGATCGACGCCGCCGCCCGCACCATGCAACAACCCCGCGACATTCGGATGGCGCGGGCGCGGGACATCCTGCGCGCCAACAAGCGGCTGCTGCGTGATGCGCCCCAGGAAATCAAAGCCCTCAAAGGACCACCGCTGGGCAAGACCGTCATCGGCGGGGTGGAACTATTCGTGCCCGCCGAGTTGGGGGTGACGATCGCCGCGGGCACCCGCACCGGCAAAACGATGGCGTGGGCGATCCCGGCTGTGCTCTCGGCGTGGGGTCCGTGCTTGGCGACCAGCAACAAACCGGACCTCTACCGGCACACCGTGTATGGGCGTGAACAGCGCGGCCAGATCTGGTTGTGCGACCTGCAAGCGGTGACCGGGAAGGTGGAGTGCGGGTTCTGGGTCGACTTGCTGGCTCAGGTCACCAGCTTGCCGAAGGCGCGGAAACTGGCCGGGTTCTTCGTCTCCGCCGCCGCCGGGTCGGCGGCGCAAGCCGCCAACGCCAAGGTCGACTCCTACTTCGACGGCGGCGCCCAAGAACTGCTCAGCTTGTATCTGTACGCCGCGGCCTGCGCGGGCGGGGATCTGCTACACGTGGCCGAATGGCTCGGGCGTGATCAGGACCAAACCCCGGCGCTGATCCTGCGCCACTACCAACACCACCGCTCCGCCGAGCGCATCCTCGAATCCCAAGCGCTCTACAGCCGCCAACGCGACGGCTTGTTCGACATGGCCAGGCGATTCCTGAACGTCCTCACCGATGAGGGCTACGCCCGCATGATCACACCCCAACGGCGGGTGCGGATAGCGGTCCGCGAGGCGGTCGACCAGAAGACCCGCAAGACCGAAGTCATCATCGACCGGACCGAACAAGACCCGACCCATGACCTGCCGCAGTTCAAACCCGCGCAGTTCGTCACCAGCAGCGACACGTTGTATGCGCTGTCGATGGCCGGCCCCGACGGCGCCACACCCCTGACCTCCGCACTGGTCGGGCAGATCCTGGAGGCCGCGCTGGATGCGGCACGGGCGCGCCCGGATGGGCGGTTGGCGGTGCCGTTGCTGGCGGTGCTGGACGAGGCCGCCAACTGCGCGCGCATCGCCGAACTGCCCGCCTACTACACCTACGCCGGCGGTTGCGGGATCGTGTTGATGACCATCCTTCAGGTCCTCGAGCAAGGCGAAGATCTCTGGGGCGCGAACGGGTTGAAGACGATGCGCGCCCAGTCGATCGAGGTCTACGGCGGCGGGATCGCCGCGACCGACTATCTGGAGCACTGGTCGGCGATGACCGGCCCGCACGACGTCGCCGATCGTTCCCGCAGCCGCGGCGCCCAAGGCACCAACCGCACGGTGTCCTGGCGTGCCGAACCCATCCTCGACACCGCGTTGCTGGCAGCGCTGCCGAAAGACCGCGCCCTGGTGCGGCTTCCGAACCATGGACCGGTCGTGGTGCGAAAGATCTGGTGGTCGGACACCGAATACGCGCCCCTGATCCGGAAATCGCTCGAGCGGTTCCGGAAAGCGGCGGATCAGAGCACGGCGCCAGTCATTGGTCCCGAGGAGGATCCGGCCGATGGCGGTGAGCGCTCGTGAGCGCGCGAACCCCGGCGACGGGGAACTCCGTGGCGGGGAAGAACGTGCCGAACAAGCCGGTGCCGCCGTCGTATCGGCATTTCACCGAGTTCGCCGAGAAGTGGTTGTGGCCGTTTGTCAGCGTCCGGTTGGCCGAAGCCAACCGGGAGAACACCTACACCTGGTGCCCACGGTGGTGGGCACACCGCGCCGTGGCGGTGCGTATCGCGCACCTGCATGCCGCGTTCGAAGCCCAAAAGCGCGCTCGTACCGGCAACGGCTTCAGCGCCTTCGTGCTCTCCCACGTCGACGCCCACTTCAAAGTAATCCTCGACGCCGCCAACGGACCCCTGCACCGCTGCACCCGCACCACCCACATCGCCACACCCAGCCTGCCATTCGAGCCAGTCCCCACCCGCTATTTCACACCCTCCCAGCCCACCACTAACGCAGACGGTGAACAGCCGAAAGGGCCGCCACCTCTGTTCGAGCACTGGAGTGAGTTCGTGCAGCAATGGCTGCTGCCGGTGACCTCGGTGCGGATCGCCGCCAACAACCGCGAAGGCCAATACACCTGGTGTCGCCGATGGTGGGAGCATCGCGCGGTCGCAGTCCGGTTCGCCGGGCTGCACCGGGGGTTCGAAGCAGCCCGCGTAGCGCAGGACAAATCCGCGATGAGCACGCTGTTCACCCGCCACATCGACCCGCACCTGCGCTACATCCTCGACGCCGCCAACGGACCCCTGCACCGCTGCACCCCCGACCAGCACATCGACACTCCCGGCCTTCCGGTCGAACCCGTTCCTGCCGCATGGTTCGGCGCGCCCGGCGCGGGGATCGCGATCGAGCGGCTCGGGTTCGGTCCGGATTTCCGTGCCTTCGGTGACGGCTTCACCTCGGGGGTGGGGTCGTGAGGGAGCCGACGCGGCCCCAGGCGGCGGTGCTGAAATCGGTGCAGAACCAGACGGTGTTCCTCAACCGGATGGTGGCCATCGCAACCGAACGTCAGCACAAGAGCGGACGAACACCGCCGCAGTCCTGGTATGAGGACTGCCAAGGCCGCGCGCTCCTGCGGGAGGCACTGATCAACGCCGCCTACGCCGGTGGCGTGCCGCGGGTCTGGATCGAGCACGTGCGTGAACGCGGCGAACGCGGCACCCACTGGCGCGCCGACCTCTACCTGCGCGATCCGGAACCCACCGACTGGGACCGCGTCCTCGGTGACCTCTACGCCGACGTGCAACGCCTGGGCGAGTGGACCGCCCTGCACGCCGCCTCCGAACAGATCGCCCCAGTCCAGCGACACCAGCACCGTTGCCGAGGGCGAGGGAAACCTGCGTGCCCTGCGCTACCGGGCCGCAGGGGTGGCCAACCTGCTCGGCCTCACCAGGGAGGAAGGCAACGATCTATGGGGCAACGCTGGGGAGTGGGCTCACGCCGCGATCGCGTCCATCGACGGCGTCCCCGCCGAACAGGTAATGCAGCGCTGGCAGCAGATCGCCCGGGCCGACACCCGTTCCTACGCGTTGCAAGCCACCGCACTGAACAACGCCGGAATCCCGATCGACACCGCAGCGGCGTTGTGCACCCACGAGGAGCTGGTCACCGCGATCACAAAAGGGCTGACGCTCCCACCGCCGCTGTTCCGGTCCGCCAGCCCTACCGGCGCCGACATCGACGCCGCGGTCGACGCCGCGATTCCCACCGGCACAGCCACCCACGACACCGAAACCGATCGCGCCACAGCGGTGTTCAGCCACGCAGCCAGCACCCAGGCATGGGTGAACGAACCCACGACCGACCACGACATCGGCGTGCCGCAGTTCTCCTCACCCGGCGAGGGATACGGACAATGACCCGCCCACGATCAGCCACCCGCAGCGGGGACATCCCACCCGAACACGCGACCCTGCTGCGCCGCATACACCAGCTCGCCGCCGACGCCACCCTCCTGCGCGCCACCCTCCACACCACCGATACCGAAGCCACCGCGACAACGGCGGTATTCGAGCAGATCGCCGCGATCGACCGGCAACGCAGTCTGGCGGAGATCCAAGCCCGCGACCAGGGTGTGCCCGCCGACTGGATCGGCGTCGTGCGGCGGCTCGCCGAATTCGGTCGCGCATGGAGCGACGACCACCTGCTCCCGACACCACGCCCGGCGCCCGGACGGCGAAACACCCCCCGCGTCGCCGAGGACATGCGCCAGCTCACCGACATGGCCGCCATCACCGTCGCCCGCGAACATCTCCTCGGCATCGCCACCGCCGACGCCGAGCCGGACCCGGCCGCCGCCCAACAGCTGCGGCGCAACATGGAAGCGCTCTGGACCCGCGCCGACCGCACCGCCGCCTCGATCGGCCTGGGCGCAAAAGCCCGCGCCCGAGCATTCGACACAACCACCAGCGACCTCGCCCGGCGGGTCGAGGGCTACCTGCACTACAGCGCCGATGACCTCGACACCCACTGGCGCAGCTACACCAGCACGGCCATTGCCGATGGTGTCCGGCGCTCGCTGAAAGGCCTCCGCCGCACCGACCGCGATACCACCACCGACACCGACAGCGAGCGGCCCCCGACACCGAAAGCCCTGATCCAAAGCGCCCGCGACGCCCTCGACACCGCCATTGGGGGGCAATCCGAGCACGGAGCTCAGATCGACGCCGCGATCGCCGGCGCAATGCCCGAGGCTACGACCGACAGCTGGGACAGCACAACCGGTGCGGACGCAGCGGAGACCACCGGGGTCGAGGCATACCCAGAAGCCGGGCCAGATCCGTAGCCATCCGCGGCGTTACCCGTGTTGCCCGCCGTCGATCCCACCTGCGAGAACCCCATGCCTGCTGTCGAATCCCGCGTCGCCGCGACCCCGCACCCGCCTTGCATACCCGCCCCCAGGCTCGGACCGTGACCCGACCGCCCCGTCGCCGCGACCCCACCCGGCCCCCAGCAACTGTTCAGGTCGCCCGACTGCACGGCACGCCACGGCGGCGACCACAACCTCCCCGAACCCCCACACCAGGAGACTTGATCATGACCCTCAGCCTCGACCACTACACCCGCCCCGCCACACTCCATCACCACCAGCTCGGCGATCACCGCATCACCTACCTCCCCGACGGCGTCGCCCTGCTCGAACCCCGCGCGTGGCTGCCGGACTCCGATGACGAGATATGGGCCGCGAAGCAGCATCTGATCAACGACGACGGCTACCTCGTCGCCAGCGTCGGCGCGCTGCTGGTCGAGCACGGCAACCGGGCCATGCTCATCGACGCCGGCTTCGGGCCGCTGGCCGTGCCCACCCCGTATGGACTGATGCGCGGCGGACAACTTCTCGACAGCCTCGCCGCCGCAGGCACAACCCTGGCCGACATCGAACTCATCGCCGTCACCCACCTGCACCTGGATCACATCGGGTGGCTGTGGCAAACCGCTCCCGCCGCCACGTCCAGCCCCTTCGCCGACATCCCTGTCCTAGTCGGCGACACCGAATGGCAGCACAGAGCATTTGCCGCCACGACCGGCACCAGTGCCGAGATGCTCGATATCTTCGCCGCGCAAGTACGCACCGTCAGCGACGGCGAGGAAATCTTCCCCGGCGTGCACGCCCGGGCTTTGCCGGGCCACAGCCTCGGGCACCTCGGCTACGTGATCACCTCACCCGGGCACCGGTTGATCGTGTTCGGCGACGCGATGCAAACCCCACTGCAGATCACCCATCCTGAACTCACCGCGGCCATCGATGACGACCCCGCCGCGTCGGTCACCACCTGCCGCGCCGTCATCGACCAACTCGCAACCCCCGGCACACTCGGCTTCGGTCTGCACTTCGCCGACGTCCAACTCGGCCGAGTCACCACCGTCCACGCAGGCCAGCTGCGGTGGCAGCCCGAATAGGGCACTTACCACCACATTCGGACGCCGTCTGCTCAGTTCACCTCTACTTCAATCCTCGATCGGAGTTACCCCGTGCAACCCGCCACCAGAACCACTCCCGCCCACGTCACCGTGCACGTACGTCGAGTCAGTTCCCGTGCCGAACTGGGCGAGTTCACCCGATGGCATCGCCTCGCTGCTGTGCCCCTTCACCAACAGGTCCACGAAAGGACCGGAGCTGACGGAGTGCTGTATGGCGGCCGAAGACTTCGCGTCGGCGAGGTCAGCGAACAGTACCTCGACTGCGATGCCGTGGCGACCAGTCAGCTCGTCGGCCAGTTCACGGAGCCGTGTCGTGTCGCGTGCCACCCGCACGAGGTCGACACCCTGACCAGTCAGTTCTCGGGCGAACGCCGTGTCGATACCGCTGACGCACCGGTGACGAGCACCCGTTTTCATAGTGTGCGGGACGCGGTGGTGGACCTCATCGGATTCCTCGCTGCTACGCGGGCATACGAGTTCATGCACCCGCGTGCGAATCACCGAAACCGAGCGATCCACGCTGTAGGCGTGCACGGCCCGTGCAGACGGTGCGCTGTTCGGCGGCCAGCGCGGTCACCGACGGCGATCGCAGAGGTCATCGACGGCAGCACGGTTTTCCGTGCCCAGTACGACCGCGGCGCCCAGTACGACCGCGGCGCCCAGTACGACCGCGGCGCCCAGTACGACCGCGGCGTGGTGGCGGTGCTCGACCGGATTAGGTGTACGGGCACGTCTATCGGCGGCGTGTCGGGCTGACATGGTGAGGACATCCGCGTGGAGTAGTTGACACTGGCTTCGCCGTCTGTGCGAGTCAGCTACACGGATCAACGAGACTTGACAAACGCGTCGCTGCGTCGAAGCTGGGAATCAGGCACCATCGACACCACGCTCGAATAAACGTTCGATTTGTGCCGTCGTTGGCCTTGCAGGGTGCTCTGCGGTGAGGCACTCTGAAGTCTGGGTCTTGGATGCGATGTCGATTCGGGTTCACGTTGGCGGGAAGGAGTTCATGATGAGCATGCTCTCGCCCCAGGCTGGTCTACTGATGCTGTGCATCTCTCGGCTTCCCGAACAGGCCCTGCCTCGGCACTCGTGGGCTGCTGAGGTGCTGGTCGAACAGTTGTGGGTTTGTGCGAACGGAGTGCAGAGTGGCAGCTGGGGCTGTGTCCTTTCGTCTCTTATCGGCAAGCAGGGGGTGGAATCGCAGCGGGTTCGCGCGGCGGTTTGGGAGTTAGCGCAGGCAGGCGCGCTCGTGCCGACGGGGGTGGGTACCGCGGCGCGATTCGAAGCATCGGAGCGGTTCTGCAGCGCAGCGGCCTTCGATTCGCTCTCAGTCGAACAAGAAAGCGCCGTCGACTACGCCGTCGATCAACTGACCGCTAGGCTGTTGGCCTTCTCGAAAACTGCCAGTGTCTGCTGATGCCTGAGGTCAGTCACCGTCACATCGGAGTCGACGCGGCGCCAGGCTGCTGATTTGCGCTTCTGAGTAACGAGGGTAAAGCCGCCACCGTGTAGGGGCTCAGCAGTTACACGGACGCGCTTGTGGCTGTAGCGGAGGAAGGGCGCTTCCCAGACACCCTTGTCCGTCTCTTGCCAGTCGGCAATCTTGATCCTGGCGATCTGGTCGCCCATAGCACGAGCTGTCTGAAAGCGACGGGCAGGCTCGTGGTTCATGGCCTTCTGGATGATCTTGCGCAGTGAGCGGCATACCCATACAGGCAACACCAAGTCTTCCTCGCGCAGAGGTGACCGTCCCCTGAGTAGTGCGTCGACAGTATGGGTCGTCGAGTACGAGGCATAGTCGAACCTTCCGCGGAGAAGTTCGAGCAAGACCACACCCAGGGAAAAAAGGTCCGAGGCCCGAGTCACGCCGTCGCCCACGATCAGTTCGGGTGGAGCGTATAGCTGTGGCGCGTTCACGCAGGGGGCTTTGCCGGTCGAGTCCATCTTGCCGGCCAGACCCAGGTCTCCGAGTTTGACGGTGTCGGCGTTGCCTGTCAGAAAGAGATTCGGGCTCTTCACATCGCGGTGCAGGATGCCGTGACGCTCGTGCATCTCCGCCAATCCCTGCAGAGCTGCACGAATGATACGTAGAGCTTGGGAGGCCGTGAAGCGTTCGCCACGCTCGAAGGCGTCTGTGACGCTGCCCTGCTCGTAATAGGGCATGATCACCTCCACCACTCGCATAGGTGCGGGAAAACCAGCTACTGTGGCGACAGAACGCACTTTTACGACATTGGGGTGATCGATCATCTCCATGACCCGGGGTTCAACCAGGTCTGCAGAGTCGTGTACCTCTGACAAGTCGATACGCTTACCAACCAGCCAGTTCTCCAGGACCGGGTCCCACCAAACGCGGACCTCGCGCAAGCCGCTGGGCATGCTGTGCAGGCATTCGTAGTTGAGCGTCAGTTGGCGTTCACGCTCGTTCAAAGGCGGTCTCCTTAGGCTCACATCGGCCTGACGCTTCAGTTTTGGGATCGGTCTACGGCATAGGCCAGAGCCGCTGCGAAGGCGGCTCCTCGTCCTGCAGTCCAGTGAGTGGGACGCTGTGTCAGCCCTATCGTCTCGTAGCTGAACGAGAACAGAGATGAAGGACTAAGAGCGACCGCTTTACCGATCTGTTCTGTGGTCAGTTCCCTGTAAGCCACACTTTGCTGTGCACAGGAAAGCATCAGAGCCGAGATCAACGAAATGCGATCCACCGCCTCCCGGTACTTCCACTGGCTGTATTTTCGGGTGCCGACAAGGGCAATTGCTTCGGGCTCAAGAGTTCGAATATCTTGGGTGATCCTTTCGAACGTGTCCAAGAGCCAACCCGCTCCGTCCAATCCTTCAGCGGGGACTAGTCGTTCAGGTGCGTCAGGAATGATCGTGGGGCCTGTAAGCCCGTCAGGCGCGTTCAGTGCTCCGTAGTAGAGAACGCCGGAAGAAACGGCAACACCGAGAACCTTCACGTTTCCTAACTTTCTTGAGTGGGGCTGGATACGAGACATCAGCTGGGGATCAGCCTGAAAGGGCGAACTTTGCAGGATTAGGTACAGGTGGTCTTGTGGTGGCTGTCAATTGCTACTTGCAGCGAAGTTTGTTGCATTCGCGCTGAATTGAGATCGATTGCAGCTAGATCGTGCGCGCAACCCGCGCGATAGTAAAATCACCATTCTCTGCCATCTGCCTGGTAGCGCTCTGTTTCATGACTTATGGATTGTACTGCCGAATCGCTCAGGCGACTATAGAAAACTGCGGCATCTGTCTTTGGGGGTAGTGCCTGGGCAATCCGTGCGCACTCATCACGGAGGCGAAGGTCTTCGGCGTAAGGTTCACCGCAGGTTCCCCACCGCACGCCCTGTACTGCCGAGGCCCACAAAGAGTTCTGTATCGCGGCTGATATGTCCGGTCCAACCCGAGCGGCCAACGCGAGTGCCTGGACGACGAATTCAACATGGACGAACACGAGATCATTTGGTGCTTCCGCAAGTACATGTGCTACGCCCAGTGCTTCCTGTTGGCCGTCTGCACGCAGAGTCTCAAGTAATAGGGACAAGACCGGCTCGTCGTATGCACCAGCTGCGGCAGCGAAGAGTTTCGAGCCCATTCGTTGACGCTGCCATGAGTTTCCTTGGCTGATCCAGACAATCAGGTCACGCAGGATCGCCAGGAAGTCGGGATGGTCACGCCTCACGAGCTCTCTATGCCACTCGAACGGGACAGGCTTGAAACCTTTATTGCTAGTAATACTAGTGGTACTTGTAAGGTTTTCACTAACCTCGATCCGTGTACGCAGGAGCCTCAAGATTCGCTGAGGCTCTTCAGTGGAACGCAGAAATATAAACTCTTTGATCGAGTGGTTATCTATATCCGGAAGGTTGGCGAGCTGATCGAGTATCGCAGACTGCTGTTGGGAATTGAGATCATCCCAGAAAATGGGGCTGTCATCCCAGGTCAGGGATGTGAATACCCGATCTGCGACACTGGGGGAATCGTAGAAACGAATTCTGGAAAGCAGATCAGCCGCAGCACTTAGTTTTTTCTGTGAAGTAGCCGATTTGGCCACTGTTCGGTCAGTGGCCGCAAGGTTGAACGCGGCCTGCGCCACCGCCTCTCGGATTCGCTGATCCGGACTTGCTGCCCAGGTCTGCAGCATTTCCAGCTCGTTTACATGAAGCGGGTACTGCGTACGATCTCGTGCTGCCAGGCCCACCGCAGTTTCCGTCACAACTGTCGTTGACGGGTGAAGGAGGAGGCGTTGAACGGAGGGCATCAGGATGTCGGGTTGCCAACGTCCAAGCGAATCGATCAGTCTGGAAGTGAGTGGACCGAATGCGGAGTCAGGATTTGCGAAGAGGCTTTCAATCAGCGCGGTTGCGATCGACGGCCTCTTCTCGATCAGTGCGTTGAGCAGTTGGGTTCCCCCGGTGCTGGCGCGGTCGAACGTTGTTGATTCTTGGTGGAGCCGATCTTCGATGAGCTGGATCAAAGATGCGTCATCGAGTTCGTTGAGGGCGCGGGTTGCCACGTGCTCCAAGCGCTGCTTCGTAGCCTCCATATACTCATCGACAGCCATGCCGCGGGTACGAACCAAACGTCCCCATCCGTCATGAAGCAGCAGCGCAATCTCGAAGGCGACGGTATCGGGCATTGCGGCGATCACAGCCTCCGCAACGCTTCGGGGAGCACCAATCCCGTAGTGTGCGTGCCAGTGGGCAGCTTCAAGAACGGCGACGCAGACCACCGGATCAAGAGTTCTGGAGCGGAGCAGATCGAGAAGCGATTGCAAAGTATCTGCGAAGTCGACATCCCATGATCGAAGTTCTGACTCGTCGACGGTGCGGCCAAAGGCGCCTGTCGGATAGTGCAGCGCGGTCTGGATGAACCGAGCCCCTGCGACACCACGGATAGGGTCTTCGGATTCGATCTCGCCCAGGGCGAGTTCGACCGTTCTCTGGCGAACAGGTGAAACCACATCCTGTTGGAGCCCGAAGGCGCCGAACGAGAGCGCGTGATCGCGGTACTCCGTTGTGTGCCCTTCGGTGGCAATCAGCGGTTCGATGACTGTCAGCGGTGAAAGCGTCCATTCCTGCTTAGTCCACGACTCCGCGAGTTCCAAGATCCGCTTGTTGTATTCGATCGGCTTATGAGGCGCGTATGCCGCGAGTTCATGCAACACTCGCATGGGATGGTTCGGGTACTGGTTCGTCGCACGCCGGTCCGTCTGTGCGAGCTCCCACAGGATATTCGCAGCCACCACGATGCTTTCCAGACTGAAGGATGTCGCACGTAGTATCGCTGGAATCTCCTCCAGCACGTGACGCCATGTCCACTTGAAAAAACCCGACGGATCGTCGGGTGTAGCCGCTTCGTCAGCGACTGGGTGATCCATGATCCAGCGCACGACACGGATGGACTGTTCAGTTTGGAAAACGGCGACGCGGCGCAGGAGCTTGAGGACCTTCAAGTATGTCTCTATATCACGCTGTTCCAGACTTGCCTGGATCACCCGCCAGAATGACGCACTCGCCTGCGTCAACCGATAGCGAACCTGCCAGTCGACCCGTGAAACGTTGACGAAAGCATTCTCCAATACTTCTCCAGTCGCAATCTCGAGGACCTCTCCGAGGTAACCGGAATCGACTCCGGTTCGTCGGTCGAAGCATGCCTCGGACAGTACGACGTCCCCGAGGAGGTCGGGGACCAAGCGGAGGGAATCATTACGGCGGAGGAGGACACCGGCATCTTCGAGGCTTCGTAGGTGAGGGCTGATCCGGCTGTATCGTGCCCCAACCAGCCGGGCGATTGCGTCCTGGAATTCTGGCGTATTGCTACGAAAAGGCTGCAGTACCGACACGGCGTCGATGATCGCGGACCGCAACTCTCGCTCGCCATGAGCTGACGCGTCCACCAAGGCATTTCTGAAACCGGAGAGGATTCGCTCGCGGATGCGTTCGTCTTGTTCTAGTTCGCGAGGATCTAAGGTTCGCGTCCGAATGAGATACCCACCAACAGTTGTTGCCAGCGGGCAGTCTCGGGTCAACAGTGCCAGTCGTTCCGCGAACATGCTGTTATCGGGGCCGAGCGCTTCCCGGGCGAGCATGCTCGATTCGTCATGCGTCAAGTCGCCGAGCGTGACGGTCGGCAGATCCCAGAGATCCAGGCCGACGCGGCGTAGATCTTCTTCCAGTCGCTGCTTACCGTATGGTCTACACGCCACCAGTAGGCGTGCGCTTCGATTACGGGCACGAAGATTGGTGATGATGTGCCCCATGTCCGTTCGGTCATGAGCATCATCGATGATCAGCAGGGCGGGACCGTGAGCTGGCAGGAGTTCGAAAGACGGCGAATCCGGCGCCGAGTCCGGTGGCAAGATTCGAACGTACCAACCTTCAGCATCGAAGGTCTCGGCGACTGACCGCAACAACCGCGTTTTCCCGATACCGCCCCGTCCGAGTACGACAGCGACGGCATCATCTCCGGCTCGGAGCCCTGACTCCAGGTTAGCCCGCTCTTCGCTACGCCCGCAGAGCGTCCAGTCGTGACTGAAGGGCTGCGTTCGCGAGGTCGTCGCAAAGAACTCTGCGATCGACAGCCAAGGCCCTGGCTGCGCGATGCCCAAGAACGGTTCTCGATGATTCGGAAAATGTGCGTCAACGAACCGGAGTCGTTCATCTTCGCTCATCTGAGTACGGATATACCGCGATAGGTCCTCGCCATCCCACAACTGCCAACTGGCGTGCTTAGCCATCTCGCGGCGGGCGGCAGCCGTTGCTGTCTGGCGCGATAGGAACAGGTAATTGATCGACGCCGGATTTGCCACATCAGCGACCACGCTTCCGATGTCTTTCGGACCAAACTGCTTATGGCGTTTACACTGTCCGGTTGCATGAACGTGCCCGTCGAGCGTGAGTAGTAGATCAATGCCATCTTGACGCTCACCGGAACCGCCGTAGCGCGAGGCATGCCCGCCGGGGTGCATGTGCTCAAGGAACTCGACGCAGACGTCTTCGAACCGTTCCGGACTCAACTCATGGAAGGGCAGAGTCCGCGCTAGAGGTCGTACCGCAGGTGAAATCTCATGAGGTGAATCGGCCAACGCGCCGACGTAGCCAGCGGCGGCAAGAACCTCGTCGACCGGTAGCTCCAAAACCTGCGCAACCTTCACGACGACTGCACGTCGCGGTCGGCTGCCGCCGCGTTCCCATCTGCTCACTGCCTGCTGGCCGACACCTACGCGCCGCCCGAACTCGACCTGGTCCAGGCCGAGGCGCGACCTTCCCCGGATCAAGAGCGACGCGAAATCCTGCATACATAGAGCGTACGCATCTGGTGCGTTTAAACGCAAGCAAAGCGTGCAAGTGGCTTGAACAATGACTGCGCAGGCTTGCTTTCTTCCGGCATACGTGAGCAAACTAGAAGGGTGTCCACCGCTGGGGGCCTGCGATGGTTCAAGATGTCGTAGTTCGTCACTGCGGCTCGCCGGACAGGTCAACCGCTTTAGCTGAGTGGTCGTGGTGCTGAAGCGACCTAGGAACATGGCATGCCGAAGCAACCTGACACCGTCGCCCTCGTTCACTCGTCTTCTGCACCCGAGCAAGGGCCACTATGGGGCAACGGTCAGCATCTAAACCCATCCGTAAGCCCGGCACCGACCAGCCCCGGTGGCTGTGGCCGGATCGCCACGAAGTGAAGTTCAGCGTAGTCGGGCGGCGGTCTGGCCATGCCTCAGCGGCCATGTCTTGTGAGGAATTCTTGTTGCGGATGGCGTGTGTCGATGGTCGGTGAGCCAGACAAGGGTGCGTTCTATATTCCATCCTCGGCCGGCGACACCCACCGCGCGCGTTGCTCGTGGTCGTTGAGCGCGTTATGCGAGAGGTGGGTCGCGCGGGTTTGCCTGTGAGGATCTTTCAGTCTGTGGCGGGGATTCCGAGCAGTTCACAGGCGGACGCACCGGCGAGGTAGCGTTCGCGGGCGGCCGGTGGGCTCAACCTCAGCGCACCGGTGATCCAGGCGCGGTCGCCCCGGACAGGTGCACGTTCATCCAGAGGTCTGGCCAGCGATCGGGTTGCAGTGGCGGCCGGGTCGCTGTCGTAGGGATACGAGCCCCAGGCTGCGGCTTCGCCGTGCGATGGATGGCACCAGAACGAGTCCATGAGCTGGTGAATGAGCGGCCGCAGCTCCTCGCTCGGCAATTCGGCCAGCTGCTCGGTGAAGGCGTAGAGGGTCGAGCGGTAGGTGTGCAGACCCCACGCCTCGGCGGCGGGATTTCCCGACGTTTGCAGGACTGGTCGTACATGCCCTTCGAGAGTTTCGCGGTACCCGACGACGATCCCATGGTCGCCCATGCAAAACGTTTCGACGAGGAAGGGTGCGTCGGGAACCCGCCATAGGAGGCCGTCGCCGGTGGCGGTGTTGTACATATACGCCGCGACTCGGTCGAGGCCGGCCGGGTCGACCGCGCCGCGCGGTTCGTACCCCCACACTAGGGCGTGCGGGCGCTGCTGTACGTCGGTGCGGCAGGCGCGCAGCAGAGAATTGATCATGCGACCGGTCCATCCAGCATCAACCAACCCGGTCCGGCGGTCGAGGAGAAGATGCTCGGCGGCGTAATCCACAAGCATGCGCCGAACTTGGTTGATGCGGTCCCCGGCAACGTCCGTGATCTGCGGTGTGCGCAGGAACCGTCGCATCGCCTCGGCTTGTCGAGGCCGGTCGGCTCGGGCATCGGGATCCAGGGAAACGCCAGCGGCTGCCAGCGGCTTTGTGCAGTAGTCGAGTGGAAGGCCGAGCCGTGCGCACAGGTCGTGGGCGTTGGATTTCATGAAGCTGTTGAACAGCCATGCCTCCTCATCGAGGCGGGCAGGATCGCTGGCGGCCAGACTCCATGTCAGGCGACTGCTGTAGACGTATTCCACGTCGATTTCCACGCCGAGGACCGAGGTGAGTCGTCGGGTGAGTTCGTAGAAGATTTGTCCGTCGCGGGAAAGGAAACGCAGCCGCGCCAGACCGCGTCGTTCGGCTTCTCGCAGCATCCACACCACGGCACCGATCAGTGCTGGTGCGGCGACACCGGCTGCGACATCCCGGATGACCCGATCATGTTCACTGGATACCGGAACGAGCGAACGGGCCGCCTGACTGGCGTCGCAGAACACCGCAGCCGCGTCTCCGGAGCGTCGGGAGTGCTCGAGCATGATCTGCTCGTAGCGGGTCGGCTCGGCGGCGGATTCCGGCGTTGTCACCATTCTTTCAACACCAGCTCGGTGCTGTTGGGGTCGGTGATTCCGCGGCGGTGGCAGATCGCCAGTGCCTCCTTCCTCTCCGGCTCCGGGTCCTCTCCTCGGCATTGCGCCAGCCGGGCGAGGCTGGCGTGGACGCGGGCGATCCACAGCTCGTCACCGAGGTTGGTGAACAGGGTGTGGGCGTCGACCAAGGCGGTGGTGGCGGTGTCGTAATCGCCGCCGTCGCGGCAGAGTATGCCGAGTTGGCGTTGCGCGCGTGCTTGGGCGGGACGGTCACCGGTGGTGCGGTAGATGATGTCGAAAGCGGTGTCGAGGGCGTGGTGGGCTTGGTCGTAGGCGCCGTTGACGCGGTGCAGGTCGGTCAGGCTCAGCTGGCAGCGGGCGATCCAGCGGTGATCAGCGATCGATTCGAAGATAGCTAAGGCGCGGGTGAGGTCGGCGGCCGCGTGCGCGCGGTTACCGGCAAGACGATGGGCGTCGCCTCGATTGCGGAGGGTGACCGCGATCCCGCGGCGGTCGGCGAGCCGATCGAACAGCGACAACGATTCCTCGAACAGCCCCAGTGCGTGGTCGAGGTTTCCGGTGTTGCGGTGGACGACCGCGATATGCCGCAGGGTGCGCGCTCGCCAGCGCTGGTCATCGAATTCCTCGAACACCGAGAGTGCCTGGTCGAACAGGCGCAGGGCATCGGGGTTGTTCCACTGGTCGCGGTACACCAGGCCGTAGCGGACAAGGGTGCGAGCGTGGTCGAGTTCGTCGCCGAGGTTTCGGTAGATGGTGAGGCTTTCGGTGAAGTAGCGGCCGGCTTCGGCGAAGCGGGACAGGCCGCGGCTGGCGTCGCCGAGGCCGTTGAGGACACCGGCGACGGATCGGTCGTCGGACTCGCATTGCGCGGTCAGCAGCGAGGCGGAGAACGCGTCGAGTGCATCATCGAGACGGCCCTGGTAGCGGCGGGTGTCACCGATCAGTTTCATCGTGGCCGCCCACCGGCGCTGATCGGCGAAGCGCCGGAAGACGGCGGCTGCGCGGGTCAGCATCGTGGCGGCTTCCTCAAAGCGGCCCAGTTCCCGGTAGAGCGCACCGAGACTGCGCAGGATGACCGCTTCGCCGTAGCCGTCGGTGGCGATCTTGGCGGTGGCATCCAGGGCCAGCTCGTGGGTGTGGGCCCATGCTTGCCAGTCCGCGCGCCACTCGAACATCGCTGAGAGTGCGGCTGCCAGCTGCCAGGTCTGCTCCCACAATCCGAGGTGGTGGGCAAGTTCAACGCCGACAACGAGATTGGGTTGCTCGACGGTAAACCATCGCCGGGGGTCGGCGCGGGCGATCTCGACCGCGGCGGTTCGGTCGGTGCAGTCGGGGTTGTAGATGTCGGGGTCGGCTCCTGGGTGCAGGATCGAGGCAGCAGCGGTGACTGCGGTGGCGTAGGCGCCGACGAGCCGTCGCGCGGCGTTGCGGCGCGCATCGTCGGTGTCGTGGCGGGCGGAGCATTCGCGGGCGAAGACGCGGACGAGATCGTGCAGGCGATATCGAATCGCGCCGGTGGTGTCGATTCCGGCGATCTCGACCAGCTGGGCGTCGGCGAGGTTCTCGAGCAGCTGCTCGGCCTCGTCGAGGTCGGTGTCGAGCAGAGTGGCGAGATTCCAGGCAGGGAAGCTCACGGCGGTCAGCGCCAGCATTCTGAACGCGGACTGCTCCTCGGCGCTGCGGCTGTGGTAGCTCAGCGCGAACGAGGCGCGTACTTCCAGATCCCCGACCGCGAGGAGGTCGAGGCGTCGGCTCTCATCAGCCAGGCGGTCGGCGAACCACGCCACTGTCCAGTTCGGGCGTGACATCAGCCGGGCGCCCGCGATCCGCAGGGCCAGCGGCAGCCCGCCGCACAGCCGCGCGATCGCGCGCACCGCATCGGGTTCGGTGCCGGCGCGGTCGGCTCCGATGAGCCGCGACAGCAATTCGATGGCCTCGGTTTCGGGGAGCACATCGAGGGGCACGTGCATTCCTCCGAGCGTGGCGATGGGTGCGCGGCTGGTGACCAGGACAGCGGATCCGGCGGTGCCGGGAAGCAGAGGGCGGAGCTGCGTTTCGTCGGCGGCGTTGTCCAGAACAACCAGCACTCGCCGCCCGGCCAGACACGCGCGGTACTTGCGGGCGCGTTCGTCGAGACCTTCGGGAATGTCGCTGCCCTCGATACCGAACTCGCGCAGGAACCCGGCGAGAACATCGCCTGCCGCGGCGGGGCTGGTGTCGGTGCCGCCGAGGTCGACATACAGCTGCCCGTCGGGATAGGCGTCATGGAGCTGGTGGGCGAGGTGGATGGCCAACGCCGTCTTACCGACTCCGGCCGCGCCGGAGACCGCGGCGATCGTGACCGCGGCGGTGGACGGGCTTCCCAGCAGACTCACCAATCGCGCGACCTCCTCGCGGTGGCCGGTGAACGCGTCAGTGCCCGGTGGCAGGTGCATCAGCGTGCGAGCAGACAGCAGCACCCCACGAGAAGATCGTGGTGGTGTGGCCGGAGCGTAGTTCGCGGCCCATCCCAGGGCGACAGGGTTGGTGCAGAACAGCCGTGACAGCAGATCCTGGTAGTCCCAGTTCGGCCGTGACCCGGCCTCCCATTCCATCCACGACCGCACGACTAGCCCGCGGGGTTTGAGGTTCTCGCGCCGGCACATCCGGTGGAATTCTTCAACGGCTTGCGGGACGGTCCATCCCCAGGCCAGCCGATGCGACTTGAACGCGGAATGTCCGCAATGAGCAGCGATTTCGTTGGCGATCGCCTGTAGCGATTCGATGGGCGGATTCTGTCCTTCCGCCTGCTGCGCGACGGTTCTGTCGCGGATGCGATTGGCGCACGTCGGCTCGCATGATCGAGCTCTGTTGGTGTTCATCCCTTATCCGCCCCTGCCACGTACCGGTGAACAGATCCACGGTAGTCCGACTTCGCCGGGCCCGCCGGTGAACTCGGCGCGCGCTGATCACGTCGCAGAACTGGATTTCAAGATGAGAGGCCGCCTCATCACCGCAGCCGCTCACGGCCCAGCAGCTGCGTGAACAGCAGTGATGTGTGCAACTGCCCGCCCTATCGGCGAGGGCTGCTCTCATCTACCGCTGATCGCGGTTGCCCTCGACGCTGATCGTCACCGCTGTCTCGCGGTATCGGAGCAGTACGAGGGAGGACCATGGTGGCAGAACTCGGTGCCGGTGTGCCCCTCATCCGGACAGATATCCCGCAGTCGGCGCGGATCTGGAACTACTGGATGGGCGGCAAGGACTACTACGAGATCGACCGCATCGCAGGCGATGCCGGCATCGAAGTGGATCCCGACATCACCACCATGGCCGTGCAGTCGCGGCAGTTCCTCATCCGCGTCGTGTGCTACCTCGCCCAAGAGGCGGGAGTTCGGCAATTCCTCGACGTCGGTACGGGTTTGCCGACGATGCAGAACACCCACGAGATAGCCCAAGCCATCACGCCCGAGGCCCGGATCGTCTACGTCGACAACGACCCTCTGGTCCTCACCCACGCGCGGGCGCTGCTCACCTCCACCACAGCCGAGGGCGTGGTCACCTACATCGACGCCGACTACCACGATCCCGAACGGATCATCGCCGACGCCAAGCACGTTCTGAACTTCCACGAGCCGGTCGCCGTGATGTTCATGGGCGTGCTCGGCCACGCCAAAACCTACGACGAGCTGCTGCGGATCGTGCACACCATCATGGACGCCGTCGCGTCGGGCAGCTACCTGGCGCTGTGGGACGGCACCGACGACAGCCGCGCGTACGTCACCTTGTGCCAGAACTACACCGGCACCGGCGGCACACCCTATGTTCCGCGCCCGCAGGCGCAGCTGAAAGCCGTCTTCGACGGGCTGCAGCTGGTCGAGCCCGGCTTCGCGTCCATCACCCAATGGCGTTGCGGCACCACCGAGGTCGGTGAAACCCGCCCGATCTCCGCCTACGGCGCGGTTGCCCGCAAACCGTAGCCCTCGATCAGGAAGGCCGAATCCATGTCTCATCATCCCGAAGAAAGCAACCGCATCCTCATCGTCGGCGCGGGACCGGCCGGGTCGCTGGCCGCCACTATCCTGCGACGCTGGGGAGTGGCATGCCGCGTGATCGATAAGGCGGGCGGTCCGGCGGAGACATCGAACGCCTGTGTCGTGCATCCGCGTTCGCTGGAACTGCTCGCCCACTTGGAGATCGCTGACCGATTGGTTGCGCGGGGTCGGCGTGCTCGTCGGATGAACTATCACTTCGTGGGCACAGGCGAGGTTGCGCGACTGGACTTTACGCAACTCGACAGCAGCTATCCCTTCATGCTCAACATCAGCCAGGCCGAGACCGAGCGGATTTTGCACGAGAAGCACGCCTCACTCGGAGGCACGATCGAGTGGAATACCGAACTGCTGTCCGTCAGCACCGACAGTGCCGGTCGCGTCACCGCGCGAGTGGTGAACAAAGCCGATGGTCGCGAGGAGATCCTGCATCCCGAGCGGCTGATCGGGTGCGATGGAGTGCACAGCACCGTCCGTCGGCAGATGGGCATGCCCGTCGTCAGCGGCGAGTACTACGCCGACCAGATGAGAATGACCGACGCGCCCATATCCGGGCTCCCACTGTCTGCGGAAGACCTCGATTACCTCGTCGAGCCCGACCGAATGACGTTGTTCATACCCCTGCCCGCGAACATCTACCGGCTGCTGGTCAGCGATATGAGCGAGAATCCCGGAACCGAGATCACGCAGGAGGCGTTCCAGGCGGTGCTCAACCGCTGCTTCCACGGCACGGTCACCCTCGGCCGGCCGGAATGGGCGTCGAACTTCTCGATCCGCATCGGCATCAGCGACTATCGGCGCGGCAACGTGTTCCTGGCGGGGGACGCCGCCCACCACCACTCACCCGCCGGTGCGCAAGGGATGAATCTGGGCCTGCAGGATGCCTACAACCTCGCCTGGAAGCTCGCCCTGGTCACCAGGGGAGAAGCCCCCGAGGACCTTCTCGGCACCTACGAGCCGCAGCGACGCGAGGCAGCGCAACGGACGATCCAAAGGACGAAGACGCTGCATGACCTGCTCATGGCGCACGGCACGCCGATGGCCGAGCGTCTGGCGATCATTCGGGAACCGGGATTCGTCGAGCAAGCGGTGAATGGAATATCTGGAATCGGCACCACCTATCGGCACACAGTCTCCCAAGTGCCGGGGCTCACCCCACTCGGTGGCTTGGCCGCTGGTGACCGCGCACCCGACGTTGCTCTGACCTCCCGGCAACGCCTGCACGCACTGTTGCACCATCCCGGACATACGCTGCTCGTATTCCAGCGCGACGCCCACTCGGCATCCGCAGTAAAAGCATTGGAAAGCCGGGTCGCGCGGCGTTTCGGTGATCGAGTGCGGTGCACAGTGATCGCTTCGCCCGATCAGCGTGCCGCCGCGCCCGACGGTGCCATCGTCGCCGAAAGCTTCGTCGCTCACAAACTGTACGGCGCCGAGGACACCGACACCCTGTGCCTGTTGCACCCCGACGGCCACATCCATGCACTGTGCGGATTGCCTGAGCAGGAGCCACTACTCAATTCCCTCGGCGCTGTCTTGACCTAGCGGCCCACATCGCGGCACACGCCGCAGTTATTCACCGCCCACAGCGGGCTCGCCCTGCCCGCGCGCAACGACGCTATGCCGCGCTTCGCGGAACCTCGACGCCTTCTGGACGGCCTGCGGGCCTGCCCCGAGTCGTGCCTGCCCACCCCTGCATCCCCTCTGGAGTTACGTCAATGACCATCCCGCCGAACCCGATGGTGCCTGACAGATGCCCCGCCGGGCACGGGACACCCTACGACACTGGCGACGGCCACCGGGTATCTCTGTACAGCCCGGAGTTCGCCGCTGACCCGCACGGCACCTACCGGTCCATGCGTCAGCGGTTCGGGCCGTTGGCGCCGGTCGAGCTGGCAGCTGGTGTCCCGGCGACACTGGTGCTCGGCTACCGCACGGCCGTGAACATCCTGCACGACCCAGAACGGTTCCCGGCCGACCCGCGCAAGTGGGAGAGAACAATCCCGCAGGACTCACCGGTTCGCGCGATGCTGGGGTGGCAGCCCGCCGCCCGATTCCACGACGGATCGGCGCACGACCGCTACCGGGAAGCGTCGTCTTATGCCATCGCGGAGATCGATCTGCATGGCCTGCAGGACTTGGTCGAAGCGCTCGCGATCCCGCGGATCAACACCTTCTGCGGTCGCGGGAGCGCCGACCTGGCCGCCGACTACGCGTTCCCACTCGTCTTCGATGTCCTCAACCACATGATCGGCTGTTCACCTGAGATCGGCAACGAAGTCGCGGCCGGCATGGCCGCGCGGTTCGACTCCGGCCCCGATGCCGCCGCGGGGATGGCCAGGGCCAGCGCGGCGCTGATCGAGCTGATCCGGCACAAGCGCGCCGCCCCTGGCGACGACGTCACCTCCCGGCTGGCGCTGCACCACGCCCATTTCACCGATCGCGAGTTGCTCGCTCAGCTGCTGAGCTTCTACGGCGCGGGCATCGAACCGATACGTAACCTCATGACCAACACCCTGCTGTTGATGCTCACCGATGGGCGCTTCGGCGGCGGCCTGCTCAGCGGATCGTTGATGACCCGCGACGCCCTCGACGAGGTGTTGTTCGCCGACCCGCCGATGGCGAACTTCTGCGCCACCTACCCGCGCCAGCCGATCATGGTCGACCAAACCTGGGTACCCGCTGAACAGCCCGTCCTCATCGGCATCGCCGCCTGTCATCGTGACCCCGACATCGCCGGTGGTGAACTGACCGGCAACCGCTCCCATCTGGCATTCGGCGCTGGACCGCACGTCTGCCCAGCCAAGGACGTGGCCTACCTCGTCGCACAGCACGCCATCGACCAACTCCTGGACGCCCTGTCAGGCATACGGCTGGCCGTACCCGCGGAACAGCTGGGCTGGCGGCCCGGACCATTTCATCGTGCTCTGCAGCGGCTGCCGGTGACCTTCCCCAAAACCGCTCCCCTCAACACCAGCTCCAACTTCCCGGTCACTGCTTGATCAGAACCTGGAACCATCTCGGCGCGGCCCGCGCCAGCAGCGCGCTCCGGATTGACGTGGCGGGTGCGATGGGGATCTGCAGAGGCTTGAGTCCTGCAGCGAAGACGCGCAAGAGCCTGGCACCGGGAAGATAGTGGAGTTCGCGCGACGTGACTTTCCGGACAGTATGGTTCGGCCGCCGACGACGTCGAGCAGGAGTGGCCGAGACACGACGCGAATTGCGCGACCGGTACACCGCCCTGGTCCCGCAACTGGACAAGGTCGCCGCCGCGTTCGACCTTCCACCGCCACCGTTCGCGCCGATCGACTCCGACTACCTGACCGAATGGCCTGAGCGGGTGGCCTGGCAGAAAAACCACCACTCCGCAAGCGATGACAGCCCGGACTTCCCGTGTCCGGGAGTAGCGAGACAGCACGTCGGTCGTTTTCCTGGGATCTTCCGGGGTCGATCCGGAGTTGCTCGCTGGGAGGGGCTGGCGTTGCCTTTGCCGTGGCTGCTGCCCATACTGTGCTGTTGCCCCGACATCTGCTCGACGTTGGTGACCGGCCAGGGAGGAGGAGGCGACGTGGATGGAAAACCAGCTCCCAGGTGGTTGCGGCGTGAAATCGAGCCTCGCCACTTCCGCAACGTTGGGGACGTCGTCCGTGAATATCGTCTGGCCATAGGGTTGAACCAGGCCGCTGTCGCGAGTGCGATGGGGGTAACGCAGCAGTTTCTCAGCCAAGTGGAGACTGGTGTCCGTAACCCGGACGTCGAGCACCGTCAGAGCCTTGCATCGGTTCTGGGCATTCCGCTGGAGGAACTCGGGATGGCAGGTGTGCAGCGTCGGCGTTCCGTGTCGGTGGCCGCGCCGGCTGCTGTGGTTGCCAGCCGAGGGCGGTGGCGGGTGCAAAGGCATTGGCTGAATCGGCATCGCGCACAACTCGGTCGGTTGGCGGCCCAGTGGTACCCGAGCGAGGACCGAGTGCCGAGGACTTCGCTTATTGCCGCGGGAGGGTGGGTGCCAACCCGCCCGGTGGACCTGCATTCTGTACGGCTTCGCTTGCGCGAGGGACCGCAGTCGGTGCAGCTCGCGGGAACCGAGGCGCAGACGTTGGCGGTTCGGCCGCTGCGCACGGCCGATACGACATTCGACAGTTATTCGGCCGCGGTGAAACACCTGGACCCTCCGCGACTGTTCGAGTCGCGTCCGAGTTACCGATTCCTGGCTGGATCAATCGCGGCCGGAGTGCTGGATTTCGGGTTGGCTTCCTATTTCGACAAGCTCGACGTCTCCGAGGCGCTGGCACATGAGATGGCCGCGGCGTGCATGGAGCGCTGGCCTGATCACGTGTCGGAGCTGGAAGGGAGGCTGCCGTTTCGCGAGCTGGTGGGCGACCCTTTCGATCCGGCGCGTCGCGCGGTGATCCCGGCGATCACGACCCTGACGATCCGGTTGCGCCGGTATCCGGCGGAGCCGTCGTTTCTGCTGCATTGGCGTGACCCGGCGAGGGTGGCAACGGCCGCTGGGGTGTACGACGTGATCCCGGCGGGGGAGTTTCAGCCGTCGAGCGTCGCGTTGTGGGATCGGCGCAACGATTTCTCTCTGTGGCGCAACATGGTCCGTGAGTTCGCCGAGGAGCTGCTAGGGCTGCCTGAGCACGACGGTAGCCGCAGCGCGGCGATAGACTACGAACGGTGGCCGCTGTATCAGCGGCTGAGCGCGGCACGGGAGGAAGGCAAGCTGCGGGCCCATATTCTGGGTTTCGGAGTGGATGCGCTGACGTTGGCGGCGACGATCTTGACGGTGGTCGTGATCGATGACGACGTCTTCGATGAGGTCTTCGGCTCGACGGTGCAGTTCAACGACGAAGGTGAAGTGGTCGCTGTTGAGGGTGGCCGCGCCGCCGACGGTGTGCCGTTCACCGCTGCCGCCATTCAGCGGTTGTTGGAGAATGAGCCGGTCGCCGCGCCGGGGGCTGCATGTCTGGCGTTGGCGTGGCAGCATCGCGACAGCTTGATCAGCTAGGGCCGAGCACGCGGAGGTAGTGATGGGCGCGGACATCCGCACATTGACATCGAGCGAACGCGCATGGATAGATACCCGCACATACCTGCGAGAGCGCCGAACAACCCTCGACGTGGCTGCGGCTGGAATGTTTTCCGAGGCACCTCGAGTCGCTGACACACCATTGTTGACCCGAAGCCAATGGATTCCGACTGCGCCGCTATTGCTCGAGGACATCACCCTCGAATGGTGTCCAGAACAAGTCCCGCCAGTCCTGGCGTTGGCAAGTCCGATGTTGCCGGTGCGTGCCAGCGGCCAGCCGTATGAAACCTACGCCGAAGCAGTGGGAGAGATCGCTGCCCCAGTAGTGTTCGAGAACCGGCCGACCTACCGGCTGCTGCACGCCGACCTGGCCTGCGGCGCCCCAGTGTTACGGTTCGGCACGGGCTACTACTTCGACAGCATCAACGTCGGTGAAGCCGCTGCTCACGAATTCACTGCCGAGCAGCTGGGCCACAGGGGCGCAGGTGGTGTTCGCGCGGCAATCGCCGACCCCTGCGATCCGGGGCAACGGCCGATCAACTTGGCCATCAGCTCATTGACCATCCGCCGCGATCCCGGCACTGGCTCGCGCTCGTTCCTGCTGCATTGGCGAGATCCGCGCAAGGTCGGGCACGCCGGCGGCTTGTACCAGGTCGTGCCGGTGGGAATCTTCCAGCCTTCCGGATACCCCGACTGGAACGTCGCCAACGACTTCTCGCTGTGGCGCAACATGATCCGCGAATACGCCGAGGAGCTCTGCGGCGCTGACGAAGATCACGGCAGCGAAGAAGCCCCCATCGACTATGCGGCGTGGGAGTTCGCGGCTCGGATGGAGCAGGCGCGCCGCGACGGCGCGCTCACCGCCTACTGCCTCGGTCTGGGAGTCGATCCGCTCAGCTTCGCCACCGACCTACTGACCGCAGTCGTTATTGAGGCCCCAGTCTTCGACGACCTCTTCGGGACGACCGTGACCAGCAACGCCGAAGGTCGTGTTCTCGAGTTGCAGCCGTTCACCGCTGATCAGGTCCACAGCATCGTCAGCGAGCATCCGATGCAGGCTGCGGGAATAGCCGCTCTGCGACTCGCCGTCGCACAACTGAGTTGATCCAATCACAACAAGGTGTTGTACAACGCTGCGTTGTTAGCGCAGCCGAGGTCGCGCGAGCGACGCTATCTCCTATGACCAGCTAGGACAGCGACCAACGTCGCGATGAATCGGCGGTGTAGGAAGCGGCGTATCAAACCGTCCGTTCCTGCGCGCCTGCCAATGGGTAGCGAGGAAGCATCCATCGGTGCTCGATAGGCACCGACTTCGCCCACGTTCTCAATAGTGACTGCCCCCGGTTACGGGTTTCGTCGCTTGTTGCCCCGCTTCCAAAGGCAACAGAGCGCGGCTTAGGCGCGCATGTGGTCGCCGTAGGCAGCAGATCCCGTGGCCGCCTGCCACAAATCGCCGCCCGGTCAGGGACACCCGCGCTCTCGGACGCATGGACGTGCGGACCACGATGCGCACAAAGAACAGGAGATCAGCCATGAAAGAACCGGAATTCGATCCCGCCTCAGTCGGGCACACCTGGCGAACCGAGCCCGTCGGACGAACCTTGCGGTTGGTCGTGGACGCGGTCAACGAATGCAACTTGCGGTGCAGCTACTGCCACCCGGGCAAGGTCTGGCTCACAGAACAACTCCCGGCTGCGGTCATCACCGACGCGTTCGACGCGGCCGAGCATGCGGGGATCCTCGAGGTCGTCCTGACGGGCGGCGAGATCACGCTGCACGAGGACCTGCCGCGAATCCTCGATGCCACCCATCGGCTGAGGCGGTGTGCCTCCACACTGATCACGAACGCCACCATGATCACCGACCACACACAGCGTGCCCTCGCCGGATCGAACCTCACCCGGATCTGCACCAGCGTCGACGGCGTCGACAATGACCTGCACGGATCCGCGCGAGGCAAGAACCTGCCTACCGTGCTGGAAGGACTACAGCGCCTGCGGGAGACCGGCAAGTCGATCACCGTGATCACGGTGGTCCACCAAGGCAACTGGGCGCGAGCGATCGAGCTGACCGACTACCTCGCCGAGACCGGGCTGGCGACCCAGCACCACCTGTGCGCTCCGAGTTTCTCCGGCCAAGCTCGGCGAAACTACCCCCGGTTGGCCCTGCGGGAGAATGACTTCCACAAGGTGCAAGCGCTCGTCGACCGCCACCACCAGCCCATGCTCGACCGCGGGGTGTACCTGACCTTCAACTCCATGTGGCCCGCCACCGGCGTGCGCCCCGTGGTGATCAACCCGGGCCGTACCATCACCCTGCAGCAGCTGTCCGAACAGGTCAAAGACACGCTGTGCAACATCCGCCCCAACGGAGAGTTCCGGTTGCAGGCCGCGACGTGGGGCCGCGAAATGGTCGGCAACGCCGTCATTGGGTCGACCCACACCGAACGTATTTCGGATCTGCTGGTCACCGCGCAATCGCTGCTGTCAGATGGCCGCGCTCGGCAGTTGCCTCGCGCGGTCGAGGCACGCCACAAGTTCCAGATCGGAACGGGCGCCGACCAGACCATCACCGACCAACTCATCGCACACACGGACAGTCCGGCGCGGGAGGTCGAGACGAGACCGATCGCCAGCGTCGATGAGCACTGGCTCATGAGCAACCCACTGGACTTCGCCGCAGTAGCGGCGCAGCTGCGTACCGATCCGGACAGCCAGCGGATCGTGCAACATCCCACCGGCACCGTGCTCGTGTTCGACCGCACGCGTTCGTTGGTCACGCTCTTGAAGCCCGAGGAATGCGAAGCCCTCAGTAGCGAACTCGCGATGGCGGCGACCGGATCGAGGACAGCATGAGCCCGTTGCTGCAGAACGCCTTCCAGGTACTGCGCGCCGATGAAAACCTCGCTCAGCTCACCGAGAACGCGATCAGCACGGCTCCGAGAGACGACTCCGTCCGCGCGGCGATTCTGTGCCACCTCGCCCAACCATCGACGCCGGCCATTGCTCTCGCCACCGGCTTGGACGGCGGCATCGACGCGGTACGCGCCGCCTACCGCGTCTGCCGAGAAGCCCCAGCCATCAGCCAACTCATCAGCTCCGCCTACTACCCGCATCGGCTGCGCTGGGCGTTCGCTGCAGCGACGGTCCAGCAGTGGCGACGATCTCCTGAACGCCCGGCACGTATCCGCGCCCGCCAGCCAGTTCTGTCGGACACCGTCGAGATCCACCCCACCCGGGGAACCTGCAACTACGGCTGCGTGATGTGCCTGTGGTCAGACCAGAAGCATCTCACCTACGCCACCAAGAACCTCGACACCGACGGTCTGATGACCACCAGCGAATGGATTCGTGTCCTACACGACCTGCGCGACAACGACGTGAGCCGGCTAGTCGTCTCCGGTGGCGGCGAAGCGCTGCTCAACCCCGACCTGCCGACCATCCTCGACACCGCGGCTGACCTCCAGTTCGAAATTTACGTCTATACAACCGGATTCAGCATCCGCCCCGGCACGCCCCTATTCCATACCCTGCTGCGGTGCCACCGCATCCGGTTCAGCATCCACTCCCCGGACCCGCGAACCTACGACCTCATCGCCCGCACGCGTCCCAAACAGCGCGCCCTCGAACGCGTCACAGCCAATCTCGCAGCTCTACTCGACGAGCGCGATAACAGCCTTGCCGTCGGGATCGGCTTCGTGATCCAGCCGGACAACCACCAGCAGATCACCGACATGGCCGACTTCGCTCACAATCTAGGCGCCGATTGGCTGGACCTGCGCAAAGACGAGGTCGACGTCACCGACGGACTCACCGTCGACCAACTCGAGCACGTCCGCGCCCAGTTGCGGACGGTCCGAAACAACCCGCCACCACACACCCGCATCGACATCGCCGACGAACTCGTTGCCGTCGCCAATGGGCAACCTATCGACCGCATACGCACCGACGAATGCCTGGGCCGCTATTTCCGCCCCACCATCGGCGCTTATGGACACCTCACGCCCTGCGACCTCAAAGCCGAACCCCGCTTCGCGCACACTGGCTACGACCTCGGGTCGGTGAAACGATCACGGATCCTGGAGGTGGTCTCGACCTCCGCGTACCAACGAATCCCCGACGACTGCGCCCAATGCATGCCCTCCTCCCGAACCGGAAACCGGATCGTGCACAAGCTGCTCGCCGACCTCGATGCCGGGATCGCAATCGACGAGCAGTCCTTCGCATAGAGCGTTTGTTGGTACCCGCTCGGCCAGCGAAAGTGCCTGAAGCCGCGCTGCGAAACCGGTCCTAGCGGGTCAGGCGCTGTGTGATCGAGGTCCGCAGCACCGACAGCGCACCACGCACGACCAATCCCGCGGCGACCAGTGGTGCGAACAGCAGCCAGGGTGAACCTTGGTGGTAGTCGCAGTAGAAGCGCAGGGCGCTGCGGTGGTGGCTGCGGATCTTGCGGAACGGAGCCGAGCGCATGCTGCCGCCTTCGCGGTGACGGATCTCGACGCTGGGGTCGAGCACGACCCGCCATCCGGCGCGGTGCATGTCGAGTGCCACTTTCGTTTCTTCGAAGTAGAGGAAGTAGCGGGTGTCGAATCCGCCGATGGCATCGAAAGCGTCGCGCCGAAACAGCATGCAGCAGCCGGAAATCCAATCGACATCGCTGACCGTTGTTACCGTTTCGCCGAAGTACCGGCGGGTGGCGGGGTTTGTGGGCCAGACCCCGCCCAGGAGCGCGTGCACGATTCCGACCGCGAGGGAGGGGAACCGTCGGCCGGTCGGATACGGTGTGCCGTCCAGCCGGGCGACCTTCGGCCCGATCATCCCGATCCGGTCATCAGCCGCGGCGGTGTCGACGAGCGCGGCGATAGATCCCGGCGCCAAGCGTGTGTCGGGATTGGCGACCAGGATCCAGCCCGCATTGGTGGCGGCGGCGCCTTGATTGATCGCGGCGGCCAACCCGACGTTTTTGCTGTTACGGATGACCGCGCCACCGAATGCCTCGACGAGGTCGGCGCTGTTGTCGGTGGAGGTGTTGTCGACGCCGACCACGTCGAGGCTGTAGGGCTCCACCGCCACCGGTAGCGACTCCAGAAACGGCGGCAGATCCTCCGCGCTCTGGTAGGTGACCAATACGAGGCCGACAGTCTTGTCGTCGCGAGCGGGCATGACCGCGAACTTAGCAGGTAGGTCACCCCGACGCCGCGCTGATCCCGAACCCCATCTGCGCAGCCCTTGCGACCGACCTGACCAGCATAAACAGGCGATGCGTCTCGAACATCCGCGCCATAGCTGCCATCGGTGTGACCGAACGTTCCGAAACTGCTGGCGGTTGCTGGTGTCCGCGGGCCACGGGGACAGTCGCAAGGTTCGGGTATGCGGTTTGCGGCTCATCGGGCGACCATCCGCACAACCTGGGCGGAACGTGGCTTGTGAGCGAGGCCGCCGAGCATGAGTCGCTCCTCGAGCAGACGGGGTCGGAAAGCCGGACCCACGGGCCACCAGTCATCGAGTTCCACTAGGCCCGGTGCCAAGATCTGGAGGTCACCGAAGTAGTCGAGGATTTTCCGGCGGGTGCGATACCAGCCCGAGCCCAACCCCGTCTCGGTGAACCGGCGTTGAAGCTCCCACGCCAGGTCGTGGGCGGCGGAGCCGCCTTCGGGGTCCCAGAAATGGGTGATCGCCAGATACGAGCCGGGTGCGAGAGCGTCGATGTACTGGCGAGTGATTGCAGGCGGGTCCAGGGCGTCGTCGACGTAGTGGAGGATTCCGCACAGGATCAGCGCGATCGGTCGGGTGATGTCGAGATGGGAGATGATGTCGGCGTGCCGCAGCAGCGACTGGGGTTGGGTGAGATCTGCCAGGGCGAACCGGGTGTTGGGGTTGGTTTCGAGCAGCACTCGGCCGTGAATATGGCAGACCGGGTCGTTGTCGACGTAGACGACACGAGCGTCGGGGTTCTCCCGTTGTGCGACGGTATGGGTGTTGAGGGCAGTAGGTAGTCCGGCGCCGAGGTCCAGGAACTGATCGACACCCGCCATGGTGGTGAGGTAGCGCACGACGCGGTGTAGCCAGCGACGATTCATGTGGGAGACCTCGGCTTGGTGGGGCGCGACTTCGCACAGTTTGTGGAAGACGTAGCGGTCGACTTCGTAGTTGTCCTTGCCGCCGAGGCTGTAGTCGTAGACGCGGGCGATGCTCGCGCGGGTGGTGTCGACACCGACCGGTGTGCGAACACCGGTGATCGGTACGAGATCTGACATACGGAACTCCCCAGGAGGGCTGCGGTTGTGGTCGGCCAGCTCATGCGTCTGCTGAAAACTGGATTGTGAGTTGCTCTGTGGTGGTGACGGTGTCGGCATTGCGGAGGTCGTTCGGTGGCGCGCGCCGATCGGCTTCGTCTTGGGCAGCGCCGGAGCCGTGATCGGGACCCTGTATACGTGGGTGAACGTCGAAAGCTGCGATGGTTTCAGGCGATTCCGGCGGTACGCAGAACGAACTCGACCCTGTCGCGGGTTGTGGTCCGCGCCGTGTGGAGGTCGCCGGTGTGTTCAGTAGCCATGCCGACGATCGCCGCGAGCAGAAACGGGATTGTGAGATCGAGATCGATGCATGGATCAGGCAGGTGAGTGCTGCTGGTGAGTAGATCGCGGATCTCATTGCGCAGCTGGTTGAGCCGCCAGATGACTTGGGCGCGACTGGATGAGTCGATGGCAGCAAGTTCGAGTTCCAGACGGATCCACCCCGGGCGGGTGATGAGGATGGACGCCCACAGGGCCAGTGTCGTGACGAGCTGGTCGCCGCTGCGTGGCTGGAAACATCCGATTCTTCGGATGGCGTGGCGGGTCAGCCGGTCGGAGACGTCGTGGCCGATCTGCTGCAGGTGATCGAAGTGGGCGAAGAACTCGCCCTTGGTGCATCCGGCGTGCTCGGCGATCTGGTCGATGGAGGTGGCGGCGTTGCCGTCGGTGAGTAATAGCTTCGTGGCGGCTTGCAGCAGGCGTTGACGGGCGCGCTGTTTGCGCACCGGGCGTGGTGGCGGCGTGACGGTCTCGGTTATGCTGGTGGCGGTCACAGGGGGTGAACCTGCTGTGCGGTGGGGCCTTTCCTGCCTTGGCCGATCGTGAACTGGACGCGCTGCTCGGTACCGAGGCTGCGGTAGCCGTTCGCGAGGATTTCGGAGTGGTGGACGAATATGTCACGGCCACTGTCACAGGCGATGAACCCATAGCCTTTGGTGTTGTCGAACCATTTCACGGGTCCTTGTTCCATCATGAGATCCCTTGCAATTGAAGTCATTTGGCGTGTCTGTTGGAGACTGGAGCAATCGATGAGTCCCGTAGGGATGCGGGCCTCAGTTGTGGGTTGCGCTGGGGGTGGTGCCGTAGTGGGTGAGCACCTCGTGGGTGGTGGCGGCGGCGCGTCGGTGCGCGAGGGTGGTGAGGGCGGTGCGGAGGGCCATGGCGTCGAGATTCCTTCCGGAGCTGTCGTCATGGTTTGCTGGCGGGTGGGTCACTCTGTTGGTGAGTTGAGGGGCAGGACTTCGGCCAGCCAGGTGAGGGCGGCGGGGTAGTCGATGCGGGTGGAGACCTCGATGGTGCGTCCGGCGGGGTCGCGGGAGATGCGGCCGTCCGCGGCGATCCGTACGGTCTCGGTGCCGAATTCGACGGCCGGAACGCCGAGGGCGGCGGCGAGGGTGGCCGGGTCGTTCATCCAACTGGAGGGCCGGTGGGCGAACCATTCGGTGGCGTTGGCGGCGACGAGTTCGGCCCATGGTGGCGTGTCGGGGGCGGTCAGCCACGCATATAGGGCGGAGTCGGGGCCGATGGCCAGTTCGGGGGCGTTGGTGTGGGTGGACAGAACGCAGCGGGGCCGGTGGGCTGCGCGCAGGACCAGCCCGAATGCGGCGGGGTCCATGCGCGGGTTGTGTGACGCTTTGCTGGGGTTGCGGTAGTGGTCGAGCCAGCCGCCCTGCATGGTGAACTCGATTTGCTCGATGCGGTGGGGGCAGGTGAGGAAGAATTCGGCGAAGTTGGAGACGGGCCCACACCCGACCCAGATGATGTTGCGGGTGGAGGTCTCGCACACGCTGGAGAGGAAGTCGGTGACACCGGTGGGCACCGGCCGAGCGTCGGGGAGGTGGCCGTGCATGACGAATCGGTCTTCGGCACCGTCGAGTGTGCTGCCGGCGACGACGGGGACGTCCCGGCGGCCGATGTGGTCGAGGAATCCGCGGGCGTAGCGGGCGCGGTCGTGGTTGGGGGTTTCGTCGTTGGTGATCACGATCAGGTTCGCGACGAGTTCGGCTGCGACCCACAGCGTCAGTGCGTCGTCGAGGTCGTGACCGAGGTCGGTGTCCAACACGACGGTCTGGTCTTCGAAAACCGCGGAACCAGTCGGCCGTGCGACCGGCCAAGGCGATGGCGCGACGGGCGCGCCGAGGGAGCCGTGGTGGGGTGAGGGGTGCAAAAGAGAATCCCTTTCGAGTGTGGTCGGGTGTGACCCAGTGGCGGCGCCTGCGCAGACGTCGCTGAGTCGGGTGACGGGCTGTAGATGTGGTTGGTCAGCGCGAGTCAGGCGCGGGCGAACGAAAAGCGACTTGCTCTCGGCCGCCGTCGCGATGGGGAACGGCTATCAGCTCGATGCGTCGCGGTCGCTGGACCGGTGGCACACCGTCAGATCGGCGGCGGGGTTGAAGGCGACTACCGGTCAGGAGGCCGGTGATCAACGCGTCGTAGCGTCGGCCGAAGTCGGCGATGGCGGGTGTGAACGGGCAGTCACCCAGTTCGGGAGGCCATGTGGCGGAGATCGCGATCCACATGGACAGTCGATCGATCAATTGCCCGGCGGTCACGATTTCCGGGAAGTCATCTTCGACAAGGACCACCGATTCCGGTCTGTTTCCCAGATGCCAGGTCACTTCGTCGTCGATCACACGGGCGATGGTGTGGTCCGGATCAGCCTGCGCCCCTTTGAGGAGTCGTTCCTGCACGTCGTCGGGGTCTGAGAAGTCCACGCCGCCGAGACAGGTCATCCACAGCGTGACCGCGACTCGAACGGCGTGTTCAAGATTTGTCACCGGGTTCGCTACGCCGTCCCAGAGCGCGACCAGACGGTTCATGTCGGGCAACGACGGCGTTGGCGGGTGTGTGCTCACAGGAGTCCTTCGAAGGTGTCCTCGCGCGTGGGGCGGGTGAGGAGGGCGAGTACGGAGACACCGGGAACAGGGGTGGGGCGGTGCAGGGTGGCACCGTCGTCGGTGTCTGCGGTGACGATGCGGATGACCATGGTGCGGGTGGTCAGCAGCCGACGACCGCCGGGTAGGTGGGCGGCGTCGGGCACGACGATCAGCCAGACATCGGGCTCGCGGCTGGCGTGCTGAGCCAGGGCGGCGATCGTGCCGCCGTGGGTGTGGTGGTCCAGATGTGTTCCGCCCCAGCGGTATCCCCAACTCTGCGCGCGGTGTCGCATGAGCGCACCGATACGGTGGGGGTCTGCCAGCAGCGGGACCTGCATGTACCCGAGCGCGATCGGCGCATCAGCAGCCAACGGTGCGTGCATGCGTCTCACACAGCGCTCCCGGTGAGGGAGGCAGGGTGGGGGAGGTGCACCCGGCCGCTGACGATGCGTGCGACGAGACGGTTGTAGTCGTGTGCTTGTTCGATCAGTGCGTTGGCCGCGACGGAAGTGGGAACGAAGTCGGGGTCGGCGGTCATTTCACGGGCCCACAACCGGATGTGGCGCGAAAGCGCCTCGCCGAGGCCATGCGGATGCGGGCGAGCGTGAGCGAAGTCGATGGCGTGCTCGATGAGCAGGTCGTGCACGTGGAGGTCGATCCGCGCCATCAATTTGTGGATTTCGCGAGTCGTTCGGGCGAAATCCTCGCCGACCACCGCCCAGTCCGGCCGGGCGGCTTTGCTCGAGATCAGCGTCTCGATCTGCCCGAACGATGCCAGCTGCCGCTGGTGGGCGTGCAGGAGCCCGACGGTGGCGGTGAGGATCTCAGGGTGGGCGTAGTCGCCGGGATCGAATGCCGGTGTCCGCAGTGCCCGCCACACGGTGCGGGCGCTGGGGATACTGACATACCAGTCGGGATGGCTCACGACGCACCTCCGCGGGGGAGCGTCGAAAGCTGCTCGACCCGGGCGTTGTAGGCGCGCTGCGCGGCGAGTACATCCACCAGCGTGGTCTCGTCATGCGGGTGGTGGGCGTAGGCCACCCACTGCTGCGCCATCGCGGACACCAGCCATCCCACCGCGATCTGCCCGGCGGGCACATCAAGCAGACCCGCCAGCTTCGCGTCGATCGTCCTCACACACCAGGCAATCTCGCTGTCGATCGCGTCGCGGGCCGCCCCGCTCGCCTGGACCCGGCGGTGATGAACGTCGATGATCGACACAGACAGCATCGCCACGCACTCGAAGCTGTGGCCGACCGCGGCAGCAGTGCCGGCGCGGGATGCGCGACCGCGCAACCATGCCTTCGCTCGCCAGCCCGTGGTTGTGAAGACGGCCCGGAGTTTCATGGTCGCGTGCTGCGCGGGCAGTTGTGCGGCGAAGTGAGTGATCCATTCCTTCGCCTGTGGCAGCCCGGCCAGGCTCGGCACATGCGAGTCCACTGGTCGTGTCGCTCCTGTTCTCATGGTCATGGTTGGGGACGGAGGCCGCGCCATCCCAAGGGCAGCTCCACACGGCGGGCATGGATATCGGCCAGCAGATCGGCGTAGCCTTCCCGGACTTCAGCGAGGTGGAACCACGCATCGTGGCGCAGCTGCTCGTTGTCGCTGTGGCGCACGGTCCACCAAGCCGAGGCGTATGTCTCGGCGACATGACTGATCACCTCGCCGAAGGAATGGGTGTGCCTGCGTGCACCGTTTGGGCGTGGCAGGTGAAACACCGCCCACGAATTGATCTCGCCCACGACCGCGATGACCTGCTCGTGCACGTCGACCGGGCTGGAACCGGCGGACTGATGCCGGCGATTGAGGCGCGACGACAGCAGCGTGGCGTGCAGATCGGCGAGGTCACGGGCGAACCCGATCAGCGGCGACCCGTTACCGGGGTCGAGGTGACCGGAGATCGCGGCCAGCAGCTGCTCGGGCGTCAACAACGCTTCCGCACCGACATTGCAGTCGACCGTGGACTGTTTGTGGGCCGTTCGCTCCGACGGCGCGCGGTTCACGACAGCCTGCCAACGCGTTCGGCGGCCGGTATCAGTGGTGACGCCAGTTGTGAGGACAGCGTGCACCGGGTGACCGTGTGACCACGCTCGGTGTACCGGTCGATATGCGCGCACAAGGCAGTCAGTGCTGCGGTCGGCGCGCCGTCACGGTGGCGGGACTCCTGCAACTCGACTACCAATTGACCGTCGTCACGTTGCAGCAGGCGGATCACGCCTTGGTGGCCGAACGGACTGATACCGAGTTCACCGGCAGCCATCGCTGCGGCATTGGCGTCATCAGCCAACGCCATATACAACTTGTCTACCGGCTCGATCAACTCCGACCACTCCAGGCGAGTCAACTCCGCGATGATGTCGAACCGGGTCACCGTCGGAATCGCACCCACCTTCGACTCCGCCAAGACGCGCACGCCCACCTGAGGTGCCCCTGAGCTCACCAACTCGGGCTCCGCCCTACTCTTGCGGTCGCGGTCGGTGGTGCTCTGCAGGTAGTAGATGTGCGCCTGCGGCATGCGTGTGAGCCGTTGGACCACCGCCTTACCGGAAGGTCCGAGACCGGCCAAGTGCGCACGCGACGGCACGATGAGATGGCCACCGCCTTGGCCCTCGATCTCATCCATCACCCGCCACAGCGACTGCGTGCGCGGCGAACCGGAGTCGAACAGCCGCTCCAAATCCAGGTCCCACGCTGCGGCTACGTACTCCAACCGCCGCATCACCGCGAGAGCGGGATCCTGACGATCAGCCTCCTCGATAATCGCCCGCAACATCCGCTCCGGCGCCATCGGCTCGATGACCACCTCGCCAGGGCCGAACGCGAACGAGACGGCGTACTCGTGCATCGCCCGCACGACGGCATCACGAGCCTGCGTCGTGGTCAAAAGTTCTGCTCGTGCGTATCCGAACCACATCAAATGACTCCTCTGGTCGCCATCGAGTCCGGCAAACAGAAGCCCGCGGCGTGCGAGTTCTCGTGGCGACTCGCGCCACCTTCCGTGTGCCGTTCACTGGGTACGTGTGGTGTGCCAACCAGCATCGAGGTAGCTCCCAGCTGAGGTAACTCCATTTACACCTGTAGTTGCGTAGTCACCCTGGCTGCATACGCGGCGTAGGCGATTCGCGAACGGGTCTCCCACCAGCGATCGGACCTCGATAGCCTGAAGCTGATAACCAATAGCCGCTGTGTGAGCGACAGATGGAGTCGCGATGAATGTGCATGAGGCGTCTGCGGTAGCGATCGCTCCCGCTGTGTGGGAGAGTCCTGTCATGCGAGCGGCGCTCGCGCACCGCGACCTGAAAAGAGTCTTCGAGCTGCTACAGCGTGTGGGCATCTCTCAGCGCGAAATCGGCAGGCAGGCTGGCCTATCCTCATCCGAGGTGTATCAAGTCCTGCATCGGAACCGGCGGATTAGCGCCTACGATGTCCTTGCCAAGATTGCTGATGGACTGAAGATCCCTCGCGGATATATGGGATTAGCTTACGACGACTCCACCGAAATTAACCTGGACCTGGCGGCCGCGACCTGTTCGATAATCGGCTCTGAACGCGACGAAGTTCGATCGTTGCTCTCGCATGCGGCTGACGTGACGATGGGTGTAGCTGCGAATGACATCGCGCACTGGTGGCAACCTCTCGAGCGTGAGATCGCACCCGCGCCTGCTCGAATCGGACGCTCAGATGTCGATCGCATTCGGGCTCTCACAGCAGCGATGCGCGCGATCGACTATCGGCATGGGGGCGGCGCATGTCGCGACGCCATCGCCGCCCAGGTCCGTTGGTCACAGCAGCTGCTGAATGCCGACGGAGGGGATCACGTCAAGGAACAGCTGAAGTGCGCCTTGGCTGACCTGCACAACTTGGCCGGCTGGACCTCGTTCGATGTCGGACTGTACAGTCCCGCTCGCAAGCATTTCGGTCGCGCACTCGAATTGGCACGCAGCGCCAACGATTGCTCGTTATCTGCGAACATCCTCTATCGGACGGGCCGGCTGCACCTCCACCGCGGGATGCCAAACGAAGCGCTGAGGTTCTTCCAGCTTGGCCAGATCGCTGCGCAAGACTCGGGGTGCGCGCTGACCGTTGCCATGCTGTGTGTTAATGAAGCATGGACCTACGGTCAACTCGGTGACCATGAACAGATGCGCCGTTCGGTAGGCCGGGCCCAGGACGAGTTCAGCCGCGCCGAGCGCGAAGACGCTCCTGTGTGGGTGAGGTTCTTCGGCGACGCTGACCTCAACGCTTCCATTGGAGTCGCGCTCGTCAGTACAGTGAAGGTTACGAGTCGCGACCTATCAGATGGAATTGAATTTTTACAGGCAGCACTTGCTCGCCGCAGTCCTGACATGAACCGAAGCAAAGCCTTTGAGCTTACTGCGTTGGCCTATGCTCATCTGTACACCGGCGATCGGGAAGGTGGTCTGAGAATCGGTCGAAGCGCTGTCGCAACCGCCTCGACCGTAAGATCTGTTCGCACGGTGGACAGGCTGTCGCCGTTGAAGAAGGCTGCGAGAAAATACCCGATGGATGCTGGTCTCAAAGATCTGGCCCGCTCCATCGATTCGCTGGAGGCGGTCAAATGACGAAGTCAGTGATCGGTCGCGGTTCGCTTGCGGATACCGGTGCCAGCTGGGCCGACACAGTCCTTCGGGCCTCATGCGCGGCCACCGGGCTTGACCCTGCAGGTGCAAGGCTGATCAAGTTCACCAACAATGCTGTGTACGCCTTGAAATCGGACCCAATCGTTGTACGAATCGCCGGGTCTATCGCAGTGCGAAACCTTGTTCCGAAGATCGTAGCGACGGCTCGGTGGCTGACGAGCAACGATATGCCTACTGTTGAACTCGCTGAGGAGTATCCGCAGCCTCTACAGCTTGACGAGACTGCGGTGACCTTCTGGCGGCGCATCGACGGCTGTGTCCAACAAACGCAACCGGATGGACGCGACCTCGGCAGAATCCTGCGTCGCTTTCACAACCTCGCCGCACCCGACTTCGAACTGCCCCAGTGGAATACGCTGAGCTCGGTCAGAAGACGTATCCAGGACGAGGACGTTCTCGCAGACAACGACCATGAGTTTCTCGTAGCCGTATGCGATGAGTTGGAACAGGAGCTAGCTGATGTTGACTACATGCTTCCGCCCGGGTCGATACACGGTGATGCCTTCGTTGGTAACCTCATCGGCGGGCCAGACGGTGCAGTGCTATGCGACCTCGATTCGGTCGCCACAGGGCCACGAGAGTGGGATCTGACTCCAATCGCAGTTGGGAGACTGCGTTTCGACTACAGCACCGACTACCACGAGCAGTTGGCGAGTGAGTACGGTGTCGATGTACTGGAGTGGCCCGGATTTTCAGTCTTGAGAAGGATCAGGGAGCTTCAGCTAGTGACCAGCGTGCTACCCACTCTAAGGTCCAACCCCGCCCTGTTCGAACAGTGGAATCACCGGTTCCAATCTTTCAGGCGCGGTGACCGGGCAGCTGTGTGGACAACGTATCAATAGCCGGGCGTTCGGAGTCGACGCAGGATGTTCGGGCGCTTACAATCCCAGAGAGTCGTCTGATTCCTTCATTGGAAGCCCAATGCACTCGGCGATTTCCTCTGCGATCGATTCCTCGGCAGAACGGGTGACCGGTACCCGATAACGCGACCATCCCCAGCTGGGCGAATGCGATGGCGTGTACCAGCATCGACGGCCCGACCCGTCGCCAACGGCAACGGCAAGGACGGGACGGTGCGGGTGCGCGCCGCGGATGGGACAGGCCGGTTTCCTGGTACCGCGAACGACAGCGCAGGAGTGGGAATTCGAGCAGCACTTCACCGACGACGGGTCGAATCGCCCCCGTATCGCAACCCTTGCCGCCACGAACATGCCCGCTTCTCCGGGCCAACTCGATGTGCACCTCCACCGACGGCCGCGAATCCTCCTTCGCAGCCATGACTCCCTCCGCCGTCATTACGGGCGACAAGCGAATCACCCGATCCCTTCGATTTGGTTGACGAGGTCGGGTGCTCCGACTCCCCCGTGGATGGTCAGCAGCATGTTGCTGAATCCGTCCGACAATCTGTCCGGCGCGTCGCCGAGCAGGAAGTGTCCTAATCCGGCCGCGCCTGTCAGCAGAGAGGGTGTCTGCCTCATCCAGCGTGCTACCACGCCTTCGCTGCTTGCGAGGCGAACAACCGAGCGGAGGTGCCGGGAGCTGGTTGCGAGCTCGCCCGCGTCGTTGGCGGATAAGGCTAGTCCCTGCCGCTGCAGCTCCCGTGCGATCATTAGGTTCCCGCTCAAGCCGTGGCACAGGACCATACGATCCATGCTGTCTCCGTGAAAGTTCGCCAGCGATCGGAGCGTCGCGTCGCCGGCGAGCTCTGCTTCTGCGAGCAGTCCTTCATCGCACAGCAGCTTCGAGATCAAAATCCGTGTCAATGCGATTCCAGGCGCTCCGTGGCACCACGCCACCGAGTACCGGCCGCCGGTCTGACCCCGAACAATATCTGCCGACACCCGACGTAGGTCCTTCCAATTGTTGTGCGTCTTTGAATACCAGCGCTGCTCGTACCGCAGTGCCGCATATGTGGCTTCTCGAAGCTGGTCGTCCTTCGTGAGGGATGAGAGCTCCGCCAACGCAAGGGCAATGCCCGCTGATCCGTGAGCGAGCCCGGTCAACGGCACACCGGATTTGTCGTGATCGTTTTTCCACACATAGGCACCGTCCGATTTTCTCGCACGAGCCACGAGCTCATGGCCGAGTCGGTGCGCGATATCCACCGGAGTTTGTGCCAGGCCCTCTCTCGCCACCGCGAGCAAGCCCGCGATATGACCGGCGAGGCCAGAAAGCCAGTCGTTTCCATCACAGACAAGATCCTGGTTGAGTCGATCGCGAGCCATACGTTCACCCCGCGAAACCAGCTCTTCGCGTCCGAGGAGACGTCCGACGTAGAGGAGGCTGAAGGCGACGCCGGTCCAACCGTGATAGAAGCTCGCCTCCATAGGGCGCATGCCGCGGTCGATCTCTTCGGCGGCATGGATCAATGCGCCTTGCGCCAAGTCGTCGAATCTGCTTTCGCCCGACATCTGTGCTAGTTGCGCCAGGAATATAGCCACGCCCGCTGTCCCTGAATAGATATCAGCGCCGATCGGGGACCAGCAGGCGCGGATGATGCCATCCGATCCGGGCCGATAGCTCTCAGGACGCGGACCGATCCATGTGCACCCGCGGCCACGCCAGAGCGCTTCGGCGGCCATGATGCTGCCGATCTGCGCCGCCATCGCCACCGTACCGTTTAGAGGGTCGATGTTCCGAATGATCGCACCTGGGTCAGAGTCATCGAACCCGGGCAAACTTTTCAGCGCGCACGCTCGCTCCACCTCGGCGGACGTGCTGAAGCGGAGGTAGGGAGCATCAGAGGAAACTCCTACGAGTTCCAAAGCCGACACCAACGCCGCCAGGCGGCGGACCGGGCCCCGCGTCTGCCTGACGGCGTCGTCGCAGAGAGCCTCGGCGAGCAATCGGCACCGATGCTGCCCGAAGCTTTCTCCCGTTCCCGGATCCTCCGCGAAGCCGATTCCATCGGCAATCCGCATGGTGAATGCAGGAACGGCGTCCTTCAGTGCCCAAGCGATGTCGTTGTAATGTTCGGCAACCAACCTCAGAACCTGAGCCGTCCGATCCAGTGGCACATAGAGAACCATCGAGTCAGCCCGTGTATACGCATCTGGGGTATTGGGAAATTTCAACGTGAACGGAATAGATTTCCTGTTCAGTTCACTCGTCAACATCCCGGCCACCGCGGATGCACCGTCAGCGTAAGCATTCCAATAGAGGCGCGTCTGCGGTTGAACAGTCGGCGCCGGCGGCGTCAGGTCGCCGAGATACACGCAGAATCCGGTTACGGGCGCAGGAAGGAACGACGGTAGACGGACGTGGACCTCATCACCACGGCGAGCTGCTACCGGCGCCCGTTCCAGAAGCGCTCGCGGCAGCAGGAACCGCGTTCCATCCGATTCCGCGATCACGCAGTGTTCATGGTCACCCACAAAAGTCCACTTTTCTCGCGCGGCTCGGTCGCCAGCAAACACAGTGAAGGTGGATTCCATCCACGCAAAATCCGGTTCCTGGCCCATTGGCCTATCCCGGAAATTGAGCGGCACAGCCGTGCCGAAGACGTAGAAATGGCTGTAGAGATGCGAAGCTACGGCCGATGGGAAAGGTTGGGTTGCATCGGCATGTGATCCGGTTGTCGACGATTTAACCCGCTGACCGAACCAGGAGAACGACTCGCCATCAAGGATTCTGATCGCATCGATAACGGACTCGAGCTGCATCCGGTATTGACCGCTCGTCATGTCGCCCGCCCTTCGGTTTCAGTGGAAGCCAGGCCGAGCACGTCCCTGACACCCTCATAAGGCCTGGCCGCCAAGTTGTGCGCCAGTTGGAGGGTGACCATCGCCTGCTCTGGCAGAGCGTCACGGCCCGTACAGGCTTCGAAAATCGACCAGACCATTCGACAGATTGCATGATTGAGCGCATATTCGAGCACCGATGACCTCAGCTCGGCCGCCAGGGACATGTCCTTTACATACGCGTGCCAAAAGGATCGCATGGCGGTCTGAACATCGGGCAGCGAGAGAGGAACGCACGGGATGCCGGTATGCGTTCGAGGCAACGTCACCGATGAGATCGACGTCACCCAGGAACCGAGGAATGCGGCGATGATGCAGCCAAGATCCCAGTGCTGGTCTCCGCGTCCGGAATGTTCGAAGTCAACCAACGTGACGCCACTTCCAGCTCCGCGCTCCGCCGACATCGCCAGCAGGCAGTTGGGCCACTTCAGATCGCCGTGGATCCACGTGGAGGGGTCCCAGGAGTCGCGCGTTCTCGAAATCAGATCGTTCAATACCCGATCACGCTGGACCAGACGCGCCAGCGCGAGATTTGCGGGACTCATGTACGCGTGCATCTCCCGTGTCGGCAGGACAATGCCGTAGGCAGGCGGCAAAGGAGCGTCAGGCAGGGTTTGACACACCGACAGGCCATGCAGGAACGTCAGCGTCCGCGCCAGATGTCTAGCGGAGCGCGAAATCAATCGACGCGTCGATATCGCAATTGGGTCCATTGAGACCGCATCGGGGATCGCTTTGAGGGCAAGTACCGTCCGCTGCTCATCGAAGCGGACGAGGTCAGGGACGAACCGGTCGGTCTCGCTCGTGCTCGCGAGCAACCGGTATATCTCCGCCTCATGTCGAATCGACGCCGAACGCGACAAGCTGGACGGGCTCTTGAGAAAATATCCATCACCCGAAGGGAGTTGGATCAGGTAGCTCTCGTTCAGGCTGCTGTATCTCGTGATCACCACCTCGGGGCGAGCTGAATCAATGTGCGACACAAGCCCATTCGCGCGAACCCAAGCGAGCGCGTCATTGGGCGACAGCGGCCGAAGCCCTGAGTTGAGGCGGGCGTCCGTCCTCTTCACAACACCGCACAGAAAACCGAACAGAAGCAAGACGAGGATTCGATCGTGATCTGCGGCTGACAGGGAAACCCCGGTGTGCCCGGATAACGAAAGAGAAACGCCGAACCCCGCCGCATTCTCTTTTTCCGACGACTGGACGCAGCCGCCTGCGCCAATGCGGCCTGGGTGGATTCGGGCAGTGCCGCGGTATATTCGCCGGAGAGAAAGCTCACCTGATTTTCCAGCAAGTCAGCTGTCACGTACTCGACTTCGGCCGCAGCCCGCAAAATTACATGGCTGGGCTTGAGATTGGCACCGGGACCATCCGGACGCTGGAAGTCGACAATATCGGCTTCGGCAATTCGCAAATAATCCGCAAGGTCGGTACAAAGATAGAGACGCCAATAGCCCGCATCGGAATCTCGCCCAAGATAGCCGCGTAACTCGAGAACCTTGGGCGCGGGATCTGCTGGACTGGGCCGCAAGCGATCCACCAGATCGTCCTGCTGCAACGCGTTCCCTGCCGGCGACTCCGCGTCATCGGTCGGTGACATTGCGCGCCTCCTTCGATGGAAGTTTGCTTCAGCGCGATGGCATCTTCACAGAGGATACTCCGCCTACTCAGCAGAAGGCCAGCAATCCTTCAAAATCGGACCATCCGCGCCTACTCGTCGGCGGCGGCGGCCTGTCACCGAATTACCCTCAGTCCGGGAACTGCCCCGTAAGTCAATCAGATAGAGCCCTGCCTTCCCCAGGCGTTGTATGCTGGCGAGGGAAGCCCTCCATGCGATAAACTGACGCGTGGCAATGATTCCCCACCTCGATATCCTTCCCCCCGCCCAGCGCACGCTGTGGCCGGAGTTGGAAGCGACACCGTCTCAGTTCACTTTGTATGGCGGCACGGCGGTTGCGTTGCGGCTGGGCCATCGTGCCGCAGTGGATTTCGATTTCTTCACCGGATCTACCTTCGAGCCCGCCACGTTGATTGCGCGTGTGCCGTATCTGACCGGGTGCACCGTGCGTCACAGCGAGCCCAATGCATTGATATGCAGCGTGGATTGCGGCGGCCCGGTCGAGCTGTCGTTTATCGGTGGATTGCCGCTGGGGCTGGTGGCACCACCCGAGCGAGTGGAAGGCCCGCAGTTGTCCGTTGCCTCATTACTCGACCTGGCGGGAATGAAGGTTGATGCCATCACCGAGCGCGCCGAGCTGAACGACTATCTCGATATCCATGCCATGATGACCATTGGTCGGATCGAGCTGCCGGTGATGCTCGCTGCGGCAGCCATCATCTACGACTCCGTGTTCAATCCGCTGCTCGCCCTCAAGGCGCTCGCCTGTCATGACAATCCGGCATTGGCGGGACTGCCCCGGGCCATGAGTCGCGACCTCATTGCCTCGCTTAGACGTGTCGGCCTAGAGCCAACATTCGTGTCACCAGCGGCGGCCCTGGAAATTCGTTGATCGCTCGTCGACGATGGGCAGAGTTCCCCGACAGCCCGGCTGTCGACACGATCTGGGTGGGCCGGCTGACTCCGACGAGCTGCGCCAACGCAACAAACTGCTTGAACAGGAGAACGAGATCCTGCGGCGGGCGCGAGCTGCCCCCCAAATGACCACCCGCTAGTCCTCGACCTCGCCGCTGACCTGATCGCGTGGCTCTGGTGGGAGGGCTGCTGTGCGTCGCCAACGCCGCACTCGCGGCGGGGGCACTGGCTGGAGTGTCTAACTCGCCGCCGGCCGCGAGATTTGTTCCGTATGGCGGGCAGCCGGTCGGCCAGCCCAACCCGTACCCTCAGCCCGGTACATCGGTATACGCAACTCAGCAGACACAGAAGCAGCCAGGAACAACTGCTGAGCCGGGACACACAACAGGGGCCTCTCGGACAGAGCCGAAGGAAAAGATTACAGGCCCTCCCGGACCCGGCGAGGCGCGGCCGAGAGTGCAGCGCGGCGTTGCGTGCCCGCCATGCCCCGCGCGGCGGTACCGCGGCAAGGTCTTCGGATAGGTGTCGGCGAGGAATGACAGCGGTCGGGTCTTCAGATTGTGAGGTCACCATCGAGCTGGTAATTGACGGGATCAGCGTGCTGGTCAGGGGTGAGGTCGTCTGCCAGCTGGGTGTTCTTGCGATGGTGTTGTTCGTATGCGAGTTCGGCAGGGGTAAGTTCGCGGCGGCGGTGTTGTTCGGCCAGATGCTGGTCGAGCTGTTGCTGAATGTCTGTGTTGCGTGTCCGGCCTTCCTCATCGGCGACCGTGGGAGGTTTGCTGCCGCGTCGGTCGTCAGTGACGGCGGCTGGTCGAGTGTGCAGTAGGCGGTCCCAGTTATCGGGGGTACCGGCAAGCAGAATCGCTTCTCGGGTGGCTTGACGTGCGGCGTCGCGTGCGGTGGTGCGGTCGCGGCTGCGCTGGATTTGTTCGCCGACAAGGATGTCGATGCGAGTTTGAAGGGTGCGGCGTTGGCTGCGGCGGTAGCTGGGCGTCGCCTTGAGGGCGTCGCGTGCGTCGGCGAGTTCGGTGCCGACGGCGTGGAAGTTTTTTGTGGCGGCGTGGAGGTGCCGGTCGGCGGTGCGGGCGTTGCGGATGGCTTGTTGTGCTGCGGTGTGGCGGCGGATGAGTTCGTTGTTTTCTTGTTCTTGGTCGGGGCTGTGCTGGGCCGGGCCGTAGAGGAATGTGTCGGTGTCGGCGAGCGCGAGGCTTTGGTGGAGTTGGTCGATGCGTTCGTCGAGTTGGGTGTCGGTTAGCTTGAGCAGCGGATTGTCGGCGGCTGGGTCGGCAGTGGTGGTGTCTTGGGGGCGTGATCGCTGGGCGGTTTGGGGTAGCGGGTGGTCGTGGATCCAGGTTTCGATCGCGGCGCGATGCGCTCGGTTTCGTGTCGCGCGCCAGTCACGGCGCAGCATCGCGAGGGCTGCGGGTGCGGGGTGGGTGGCGGTGATGTGGACGCAGCGGGCGGTGATGTGGTGGGTGGGGTCGTGGTCAGGAATGCCGGGTTGGTTGTTGTCGCGGCATTCCCCGCACAGTCCGTCGTCGGCGCGGCGCGGTGGCGCGGGGGTGGTGTCGGTGCGGGTGCGTTCCAGGCCGCAGACCACGCACGCGAGCCCGCGGGTGTTAGGGATGGCGGCGAGGTCGTAGTCCAGCGCATAGTAGTTCGGGCGGTCGTCGGGTAGCGCCTCCCGGTAGTAGTGATGCACGACGCCGTCGGGAATGGGGCGGTCGTAGGGCTGGTCGTCGACATCAGCGCGGGTATCGGCATAGACCTGCTCCGCGCGGCGGGCAACGATCTGTGCATCGGTTAGCGGGTCGTGGCGCACAGCAGGGTCGATGTATTCGTGGTGGTCGCGCGCGGCTTCGTGGCGTCGCTCACGCCGATACACGGGTTCGGTGCGTGTGGTGCCGGGTTGGTAGACGTGCGGGTCGCTGTCTGGCGTGCAGGCTTCGATGAGCGCGCGATACTGGGGGTAACGTTCGCCGGCCCACCGAAGCCGTGCGCGGGCCACGGGGAAGCTATTGCGGTAGAGCGTTTCCGCGATCTCGGCGAGGAAGGCGCGCTGTTCGTCGGTGGCGATATCGGTGAGGTCGGTGAGCATTTCGACCGCGGCGGTGATCTGGCCGGTGTGCATCAGCTGCGCCACCGTGCGGAGATGTTCGGGAAGCCCGGTCCCGAGCGCGTTATCGGCGGCGGGCTCGGGCCCGGCAGTTTGCGCCGCTTCCGCGTTGCGGTGTGGGCTGTCGTTCCGGGCGGGTTCGAGGTCGGAATTGGATTGTGAAATGGGGCGATTGGTGGATTCGGGCACGGTCGTGCGGTGGGGCTCGTGGCCGGCGGTGTCGCTGGCTGGGGCGGGAGTGTGGTGTAGGAGGGCGTCGATGCGCCAGGCCAGGGCACTGGTCAGCTGGTCTGGGCGCAGGCCGGACGCGGTGTCGGGTTGGGCGCTGAGCAGTAGTTCGTGGGCAGTGGAGAGGATTTGTTGTGGTGTCCAGCCGGTGGCGGTGGCGCGGTCGATCGCGGCGACGACACGCGGCCACGCTGGGTCGGTGATGACATGCTCGGCGGTCTCATCGCCGAGGACGGCGTGCAGATCGGTGATCCATTCAGGTCGCAGGTTGCGGTGTCCGATGGCGGTGTCGAGGGCGGAGGGTTCCAGTTCCAGGCGTGACCACAGCGCGGCGGCGGGCATCTCGTCGGGCAGCGGCCGCAGTGCGGCGGCGTCGGTGAGCAGGGTTTCGATGTCGAGTCCGGCGCGGTCGGCGAGGTCGATCTTGTCGGCGAGCACCGGCCAATACGGGTCCGCCACGATCCGGGCGTCGAGGCGTTGGAGGGACGGGGCCCAGCGGTTGACCGGTCGATGGACATCACCGATCGCGTCGGTGACCCGCGCGTCGAGCAGCTGCTGGTGCTCACGTTCGAGCGCGCTGTACCGCGTCGGGCCGGTGGGACGTATGTCGCGGTCGTCGACGTGCAGGCTGGCGCGCCAGACCGCGAGTTCACCGAGCAGGTCGCGGTCGGCGCCGATGAGGGGCCGTGCCCAGTGCGGTGCCGTGCTCGGGGTCCACGCCTGCACGTCGGCGCGAATCTGTGCGGCGAGATCGGTGACGATGCGGGCGCGGGCGGTGAGTTGGGTGGAATCCATGTCGTCGCGGAGACCACGGGGAATGCCGTGCGCCCACGGGAAGGGGCCCGTGCCGGTGGAATGGGTGCCGGTGGGATCCAGTCGCCAGTCCAAGACGGCGGCGACGTCGTCGGCGGTATCGAGCTCCCGTGCCGCGGCGGCGGTGTGCAGGGCGGCGACGGGGTCGCGCCCGGACAGGGCGAGCATGGCCAGGTGTTGGCGGAGCACGGGGTAGGCGGGGCTGTCGGTCAGATGTGGGCGCAACGCTTCGGCCGCTTGATCGATGCGCTCAAGCCCGACCGGGCCGAGAGCTGCTTCGGCGGCGACACCGATCGCGTCGAGGTAGATGTCGAGCGCGCGACCGATCCGGGTGTGGGGATCGAGTGCGTCGCGCAGCTGCGTATGCGCGGACTTCTGCGCACCGTCGCGCCCCAGTATGCGCACCAACCCCTCCACCGCGGTGCGCGGAAACATCGCCGGTTCGCTCCAGAACGAGCCCTCGGAACCGTCCAACGCGGTGGGGATGTAGGCGTGGTTGGCGTGCACACCACGCGTCATCGCGACATACAACTGTTGGCGTGACTCACCTCCGGTGAGCGCGACATGGCACGCATCGGCGGTGATTCCCTGCGCCGAATCGATCGTCGCCGCATACCCGAGCCGCACGTGCGCGCCAACATAATCGGCGGGAAACCGCACCCGTTCGCCCGGTTCTTTTTTCTTGGAGTGGACGCGGGTGGCGCTGAGACTGCCGTCGTCGTGGACGGCGGTGACGGTCCAGGTATCGCCGTTGCGCACCCAATCGTGGGCACCGACGCGCAGGCGCCGGTTGTTGCGGCGGGTGCGGATCGTGTCACCCACCGACGCGGCGAGCCCGTCGGCAAGTGCACATTCCGCCTCCACAGTGCCGCCCGCGCGGGCGAGCCGGTCGGCGCGGGCGCGGGCGTTGAGCGCGGAGACGACCTCGTGGTTGGCGGCCAGCATGATCGCCGCACGCCCGGCGAGGTGGTCGTTGGTCCACGCGGTGAAGACGTCATCGTGGGTGGCGCCGTGATGGCCGCCGTGCACGCGCCCATTGTCCAGATACCAGCCCAGCGCCGCCGGATCACCCTCGCGCAGCTGCAAACTGGCGGTCGCTTCCGCGGAGGAGGCGAACCGCACCACGTGGGTGAGGGTCAGGGTTTGGTCGGGGGCGGCGGCGTGCATATCGGCGTCGGCGCCGCCGGCTTCGATCGCGGGCAGCTGGTGATCGTCACCGATGCAGCGGACCGTCGCGCCGCGTTGGGTGAGGAATTGAAGTAGGCGTAGGCGTTTGTGGTTGCCGAGTTTGACGTGCTCGTCGACGATCACCAACGTGCCGGCGTCGATCTGCAGCACCCATTCCGGCAACGCGGGCGGCACATCCCGCTCGAAAGCGGGGTTGTCCGGGTGTCGGGTGTGGCGGGACAGAACGTCGAGCAGTTTGTCGACGGTCTCCACCCGGGCGCCGATCGAGGTGCCGAGTTCCGCGGCCGCGACTGCGGTGGGCGCTAGGCCGAGGACGTGTCCGCCGCTGGTGTGCCAGGCGTCGGTGAGCACCCGCATGGCGGTGGTTTTCCCGGTTCCGGCGGGGGCGTTGGCGGTGTGCACCCGCAGGCCGGAGGTGGCGAACCCTTCGACCACGCTGACCTGCCCGGCATTCAACGGCCGGTCCGGGTGGGCGGTGTTGTAGGCGCGCACCGCATCACCGACCATCTCCACCGAAAGTTGGCGGGCACCGGACTGCACCGACAGCTCGATCAACGCCTGTTCCACCGACAGAACCCGCTTCGAGCTGTACAGAGGTGAGTTCGCCAAGGTGTACACGCTGGCACCATGACGGCGGCGCAAAAGCTCCGGTACGTGGCCTAGTTCGGGCGCGTCAGCGACGTCGGGGTCACCACGTGCGATCGAGTGGGCGGGCGAGAGCGCCTCAGCGACAACCGCCTCGGTCACCTGTTCCCACTCTTCGGCACGGATATGTCCGCGCACCTGCCGTTCGACTTCGGCGCGGACATTGTTGGGCCGCCACGTCGAGCGGTGCTCGGCGACCACTTCCAGCACCCGTTCGGCGGTGAAGACGATCCACTGGTTCGACACCGCAACCCGCGGTGTCCGCTGCGGGTTCAGCGCTGCGGCAACCATCCGCGCCACCGCTTGTCGACCGCCGAGCAGGGGCAGTGCTTCAGCTCGCCAGTCGGCGCGTTGTTCGGCCAGTGACCGCAGGGGGTGTTTGGGCGGGCGGGTTTCCAGGGTGGCGCGTTGCGCCAGCTCGTACATTTCCGCAGGGACAGGTTCGCGCCCGAACCGCTGCTGGAAGCCCGCCGCAAGCTCACCCACGCGCGCCTTGATCGCTGTTTCCCGTCGCGACCACGCTTCGATCAGTCGTGCCGGGACGCCGACGGTCTCACGAACCGGGCGCTTGGCGGGATCCGCCGCCGGCCGTTCGGCGAATTCGACGCCCACAAGGTCTTCCATGTGGTGCTCGAGACGGGTGTTGTAGATCTCCGACACCGTGACCACGGCCTGGTAGATCGCGGCGCCGTCCAGGGTCCGCCAGCGGCCGTCCGGGGTGCGGCAACGGTTGGCGATCAAAACGTGTGTGTGCAGATCAGGGTCACCGGCACGCGAATCCCTGTGAAAAAAGCACGCGGCGACGATGCCCTCGACGTCGACCTGGCGCACCCCGTTGCGGCCCAACCTGGTGAAGATTGCGTGCTGTTCGAGCCAGCGCAACCCGTCGTGCACCGCACGCTGATGCGCGAGTTCGATCTTTTCCGCGACCGCCCGCGGCGCGACCGCCCAGAGCGCCGATACCGATTTGACGGGTGAGAAAGTGATGTCGAAACCCGCGACCGCGGTCGTGTTCGGCCGCGAGTTCTTGGCCACCCACCCCGACAACTCCCGCGCATCACAGGGCGCGCGGCCATACTCTTCGCTGAACATCTCGGACGCGACATGGGTGCGTATTCCGGCTCGTTCTGCATCCGGAATGGCGTCGTGTGGGTCCGCTCCGTGCGCGAGATTGTGTTGCTCGAACGCTTTCGCGCATCGTTTTCGGAACGCGGAAACCTCGGCGTAAATGCGATAGGGGTTGCCTAAACGCGACGCTTTATCGGCCGCGCGTGCCGCATCTTTGTGCTTGGCGCCGAGGCGGATCTGCTCGTCGTAGACCTCGGCTTCGACCTGTTCGGCGTTCGGGTGGCGCCCCAGCCCGAACAGGGATTTCATCTGTTCTTCGGTGACTTCCGCACCGTCGGCGATGCCGAGCGCAGCCAGCCCGGTGCCATGCCACACGCCGGGTGCTTCTCCGTGTGCGGAGTAGTAGTCGGCCAAGCTGTCACGGCCGCGGGAGCTGGCATCGTGCGCAGCGACATTACGCAAATAATACTGATAGCCGTTGCCCGCCACGACTTTATGAATGGTCGCGGTCATATATCCATCAAGCGCCCGCAACGCCAATATCGCCAGGGGTGAGTTTGACTAATTTTCAGTCAAATCCAGCATTCCCCCTGGTCGTTATCGAATCGTTATCCTCGATGCAAGAGGTGTGCTCGAGAAAAGAGGGAAGAAGAGGGTGGAGGTGGGGGTAGTAGGACTGAGCGGAGTGGCGTGTGGACGGTTTGTGGATGAATGAGGATGGGGCGTAGATGCGTGGTGCGGTACGGCATGGTGTCGCAGGGAGGTGATGGGCGGCGGGTGGTGGACGTGTTCCTGTGTCGGTCGTCGGCGGTGGAGCGGTTCAGGCGCGCGTCCATCCGACGTTCCGGCGGGCGTGTGCGGCCGTCGATGGGTCTGTTCAACAGTTCGGGGTGGTGACCGGTCCGCCGTGGGCGCGGTGGCAGCCACGGCGGACCGGGGATCATCGGGTGAGGACGCGGGCGCGGTTCAGGCCGCGGTCGATTGGCGGCGGGCCGCGACGAGACCGAGGTCGATACGGCAGGTGGTGCAGTAGCCGTCGGCGTGGACGACACCGGGGCGGGCGCAGGCGTCGCAGCGGCCGATCCGCTGCCCGGCTCCCAGCGCCGCCGTTCTGCGTGGGCGGCGGGCGGCCGGTCGCGGTGTCGGGGCAACAGGGGTGGTCTGGTCGAGGTTCATCGCCATCCACCGAGTGATCAAGCGCCAGGTGGGGCCGGTGTTCGCGGCGGCGGCGCGGATGCGGTCGAGGATCGCGCGTGCCTGTCGCGGGTGCGTGGCGGCGATGTAGGCGCAGCGGGAGTCGGCGAAGCTGCGCATGCCCCACCCCGGGGCCAGCGGCGCGATGCCGGGGTGGCCGTCGGCGCGGCAGACGTCGCAGAGACCGTCGTCGCTGACGTGGTCGCCTTCGAGGGCGTGGAGCGCGCGTCGGTCGCTGGCGGGTCGGTCGATCCAGCAGCCGACGCACGGCCAGCCGAGGTAGGGGGTCATGGCCGCGAGGTCGTAGTCCAATCCCGATCCTTGCCAGGTGGACTCGCGGATGTCGAGTTCGGTGTAGGGCAGATACTCGTCGCGGTCGTCGGGAACGGGCAGCCCGGTGCGCCGGGCTGCGAACCGGCTCTGGTCGGCCGGGGTGAGCCTCGGCGGCAGGGCGGGGCGGGCACGGCGAGAGCGTGTGCGTCGATCACCGCCGCCCGCGGGAGCGGGGTCGGTATCGTGGTCGCGTAGGAACGCGCGAGCGGCTTGATCGAGGGCGCTGTCACGGCCGTCGCGTGCGCCGCGGCGCGGAGATGACTCGGGCGCGAGGAGGTGTCGGTCGGCCTCGGTGTAGCAGTGGGCGACGTGCAGGAAGTAGCTGCGGTCCCACAGGTCGGCTTGCACGTGCGCCCACATCAGGTCGAGGGGTTTGTGTGGTTCGGGCACCGGCGGGGTTCGGTCGGTGTCGGGCTCGGTGTCGATCGCGTAGAGCCGGTCTGCGGCGTAGGCGGCGTAGATCTGCTCGCCGCGCTCGGTTGCGCGGCGGTCGCGGTCACGGTGACGCAGATTGACCGTGGCGGGCACCGGCGTGCGGGCTGCGCGGCGAGCGGCGATCGCCTCGGTGCTCAGGCGCGCGGCGTCGGTGGCGGCGGTGGGGGTGGCGGTGAGCCGGTCACGGTTGCGCCGGTCGCGGATGGAGCGGCGCACCCATTCGGCGGCCTCGATCGAGATGTCGGATTGCTGGGGCATCTCGGGCCGATACAGACCGGGTTCGGAGTCGGCGGTGTAAGCGATGATCATGTCCCGCAGTTCGGGTCGGCTCTTGGCCATCCGGCCCAGCTGCCGTGCCGCGACCTTGAACGGGGACCGGGTCAACAGGTCCGCGGCCCGGTCGAGCAGTTGGCGCTCCTGCGGGGAGGCCAAGGCCAGAACCTCGGTGAAACGCTCACGCGCCCGGTCGGGATCGACCTCGAGAAGGTACTCGATCTCACCGAGCGCCTCAGCGAACGGGGAATCGGCCACAGCAGTTTCGGGAGTGTTCAACGTAGCGGTCATCACGGACTCCTGTCGTTGTCGTGGAAACAGCTCGGCCCCGTACCGGACGCGCGCACAGCACGAACCCCGGCACGGGGCTGGGCGGCTGGTCGTCTGACCCGCCTGAGTGCGACCGACCAGGGTGGGATCCCGACACGGCGAAGGGAACGCGCCCACCCGGGCGGCGGCGAATTCGTGCGCTGAGCGCACCGGCCGGCGCGGATGGTGGACGTCGCGCGGGCGAATTCGGTGACGCCCGGGGCGCGGGCCCGCAGCCGTGGCGGGATCACGGCCTGGTAGCACTCAGCAAGGCGGGACAGACGGCCAGACGATCAGCCCTCACCCACCGAAAACTCGACGGCACGAGCTGATCAGCGGTGGCCGCACAGTGAATCTTCGTTCCCGAAAGGTCAGGGCCAGGCTGCCAGTACCGGCGACCACGATGCGCGTGAGTTCGGATCAGCACGCCGGATCTTCCACCTCAGAGCCACCGCCGAAGGAGCTCACGGCGTTGAACCCCCATGGGTCATCGCTCCTGGTTCCCGCTACCGCGCCCACGAGGTCCCGGGCCCGGTCATCGCTGTCGGAACGACCGGCCGCCGCGCGGCTGTAGCCATTTCCGGGATGGCGGGAAACGCGGTTGACCTTGGCGGTGGCGAAGCGCAGCGATGGCCCGATCTCGTCGACCTCAAGTTCCATTCGGCTGCGCTTGTCGCCTTCGGCGGTCTGCCAGCTGCGCTGCCTCAACCGGCCGGACACGATCACTCGCGCACCTCTGGTCAGCGACTCGGCAACGTTCTCCGCGGCCTCGCGCCAGATGCTGCACGGCATGAACAGCGCCTCGCCGTCTTTCCACTCGTTGGCGTTGCGGTCGTGATACCGCGGGGTGGAGGCGACGGTGAAGTTCGCGACCGCGTGACCGGCGGGGGTGAACCTCAACTCTGGATCGGCGGTCAGGTTGCCGATCACAGTCAGCACGGTGTCTCCGGCCATGAGCATGCTCCTTCACGAAGTGTGGACGTCTGGGGATGGATCGGCGATCGTGCTGCCACCGAGTTGTGGCCCTCGGTGGCAGCACGGGCCGCCGGATCGCCTCCCGCCCAGAAACAGCGGTGGTGGTGTCAGGAGGCGAGGTCGATGTCGTGGTAGTCGATGTCTCCGGCGGCGGCCTGTTCGACATCGACCAGCGCGAAGTCCAGCTCGGTTCCGGCTACGGCGTCGGCGAGGAAATGCAGATACCGTTGCGTGGCCGCGGAGCTGTCGCGCCAGAAGCTCTTGCCGATCGGCGCTTCGGCGGCGGCGATCTGCATGGCGAGCACGATCATCCACGCCCGCGACGGTGTCGCGGCATGGATCGCTGCGACCAGCTGCTGGGTGGAGCCGCCGACGCCGAGCAGTTTGGTCACCTTCTGCAACACGCTCGGATCAAGGGTGTGGGCGATGGATTCGGCGACGAACGCCGCCGCCTGCCGCGGCGGGGTGCGTCCGGCCAGCAGGCGCGGCAGGAACTCCTGCCGCCGCGCGTTGGCCGCATCTCCGCGTTTGTTCAGCTCGATCACCCGCCGCCGGTCCTGGCGCGCCTGCTCCCGCTCGGCGGCCGCCTTCGCGGCGGCTTCTTCGGAGCAGTCACCGGTGTCGGGGACGATCTGTTGCAGGCCGCTGTCGGGCAGTGCGCTGGCGGGCAGGAAGTAGGTGGGGATCCAGCGGTCGCGCCGCTGCACCTGCTCGGCGTGCACCCGCCCGTCGGCGGGTTCGGCGGACAGATCACCGTGGGTGCTCCAGTCGACGGTGTCGGGGTCGATGATCGCGCCGGTGTCCTTGTCGACCAGCAGCCCGTTCTCCTGCACCTCGAGGTACACCGTCCACCGGGCCGGGTCGGTGTAGATCTGTTCCTCGCTGACCGGCTCACCGTCGGCGGTGACCAGCTCGCTGGCCGGGATGTAGGCCGCGTCCGGTTCGCTGGTGTCGGGTTCGGTGGCGAGGACCCCGAACCCGTACGCGCCGTAGAGCAGCGACTCGTGAAGGCGGGCGCGGGTTTCGGCGCGGTCGTGCTCGATCCGCTTGGCGGTGGAGGCGAAGCTCCACCGGCCCGCTGTCGCCAGCCGCTGCACCGCGTCGGTGTCGCCGAGGTTGTCGTAGTGGGCGATCACCGCGAGCTCATCGAGGGTGTACTGGCGCTGTTCCAGCAGCTGTTTGGCGGTGTGGGAGCCGCCGACCGCGGCGGTCTTCTGAATCTCCGACCGCTTGCGCTGCAACCCTTTCGCGACCCGGGTGGCGGAGGCTCCGAGGTCGAGCATCAACGCGATGCCGGTGGCGCGGTCGGCGTCGGTCAGTGGGACGCGGCGGTCGTTGAGGTTGATCTGGGTCAACGTCCGCGCGATCCGGCGTTCCTTCGGGTCGACGTCGGTGGGGGCGTCGGTGACCCACACCGGCACCCGCGTCAACCCGACCTCGCGCGCGATCAGCGTGCGGATCTGCCCGTCGACGACATGCACGGAACCGTCGGGCTCGCGTTCGGCGCGGATGGGGTTGCCGACACCGAACTCCCTAATCGACGCCGCTTCCTCCGGGCGCGCGGTGAGATCGAAACTCTTGCGGACGTTTTCGGCGATCACCAACTCCGCCGGATCCAGATACTCCGCCTTGGCCTCGGGCACATCGAGCACCACGGGCTCCTCGAGGACGGTGGAGTCCTCGACCACAGCAGTGCTCTGCTTCGCAGCCACGGATGTGGTCTCCTCGACAGTCACCGAGTCGATGCCAGGACCGGGGTCGATGCCAGGACCGGGGTCGATGCCAGGACCGGGGTCGGTGCCGGGGTCGGTGACGGCGGTCAGGGTCGAAGTAGTCAACATGGCTCCTTGATGACAAGCGGCGCGGCGACCCCACCAGTCACAGGTGAGGCCGCCGCGCCGGAAGACGGATACAGGCATGACAGGACGGGCATGCGCCGAGGGCGGATGAGAGGTCAGGCGGCGCTTTGGGCGCTGTGGCGGGCGACGTTGATCGGGTGCAGTCGCAGCACGCCGTGTTCGTCGTCGTCGAGGAACGCCCAGTAGCGGCCCCGCCAGCCGGGGTAGTCGCCGCGCCAGCGCTCCAGCACCGCCGAATCGGTGATGTCGGGCGCGGCTCCGGCGTAGCCGAGGTGCTCGAGACGGTCGTAGTCGCCACGAGCAAGGGACTGCACGGCAAGGCTGGATGCGGACATGAACAAACCTCCTGGGATCAATGGGACGGACTCGACGCCGCCGCAACGGGTGGGTCGGATACGGACACGAAGTGCTGTCGCCAGATCAGCAATGCCTGCGGGCGGTTACGTGGTGGCAGCCCACGGATGCCCCTGGTCAGCCGAGCGCGGCGGGGTCGGCGTGCAGGTCGTCGATGACCTGGTGGGCATCGGTGACCAGGCGGGCGTGCCCGGAGCGGATCAGGTCGTGGCAGCCCCTCGATGCTGAGGAGTAGACGGGGCCGGGGATCGCGAACACCGGGCGGTTGAGTTGGTGCGCCCAGCGGGCGGTATTGCGAGTACCGCCGCGGATCCCCGATTCTGGGATGACCAGTGCCCGTGACAGCGCCGCGACGAGCCGGTTGCGTTGCAGGAATTGGTGTTTGGCGGCCGGAGTATCGGGTGGGTACTCGGAAATGAGCAGCCCGGTCTCGGCGATCCGGTCGAACAGCTCGCCATGTGGGGCGGGGTAGGTGCGACCCAACCCGGTCGCGACCACGGCGACCGTGCGGCCACCCCGGTTGAGCGCCGCACGATGGGCGGCGGCGTCGATCCCGAACGCTCCGCCGCTGATGACCGTCCAACCGCGCTCGGCCAGATCACCGGCGACATCATGGGTGACGTGCACCCCGTAGTCGGAGGCGGCGCGCGCTCCGACGACCGCGACGTGGAACTGCGCCAGCGGACTGTGCCGCAGTGTGCCGCGCATCCACAACACCACCGGACTCCCCGCAGTGATGCCAGGCACGTCGAGGTCGGTCACAGCCCTCGGCCACTCGGCATCGTCGCGGGTGACCAGTCGAGCCCCAACCGAGGCAGCGTGGTCGAGGTCGCGGGCGGCCAGATCCGCCAGAGCATCCGGAACACCGGTGGCGGCAACCCGGCCGGTGGCCAGCTGGGCAGCGGCCTCCTCGACCTCGTGCGTGGCCATCAGCTCGCGCACGACCGGCGCGGCGGTCAACGCGGCGCGGGCCAGGATCGCCCACGCCAGCCGGCGGGAGAGGGTGTGCGATGCGGGAATCATGAAGCCTCCACAGGGATTGATGCGGGTGCGGGGTTCAGTCGATGTCGATGCCCAGTTGCAGGGCGCTCGCGCGCCCGGCACTGATCGCGGCGCGCAAGAGCGCGACCGGGACGGCGCGGTGGATTCCGGCAGCCATCGCCTGCACTGTCGGGTTGTCGGGGTCATCGGCCACCGCGATGCCGATCGCCGCCGCGGCCCGGTCACGGTCACCGTCGACGTAGGCGGTGACCGCGCACAGCATTGCCGCCGCAGTGCGGTGTGGTGCGGGCAGCGCCCGCACCAACAGCGCCCACAACCGCTGTCCGCGTTGTCCCTTCGCGCCGACGGCGAAGGCATACAGGCTGTCGCGGACCAGCCCGTCGGTGAGTGCATCGGCGAGCTCGGCGACCTCCGCAGCCGACAGCACACCCTCGTCCCGGACCGCCTCGACCTGCATCGAGGCCAGCCGCAGTCGTTCCCGCGACAGCTCACGGTCACCGCCACGCACCGTCACGAGCGCCGCGACCTCGGCAGCCAGACCGGCATCTGGCATCAGGTCGGGTGGAAGGTCGGCGGCGCTGTGGCCGCGCGGCGCGGCGTAGGGCAGCAGACCGTGCTCGCTGCCGAACAGACTCGCCCACGGGTGGCCCGGGTCGCGGCCGGTGACCGACCACGCCGCGAACCGCCCGACACCCAGGTCGGTGAGTTGATCGCGGATCCGGGCCGCTAGTACGCGGTGCTCGTCGCGAGGAAACCGTGTACCGAGGGGGTCGTCGACCACGACCACGGCGACGGCGACGGGGCGATACTCCGCGCACCAGCGGCGGATGTGGGCCAGGATCGGGCTGGTGGCCAGGTAATGGCCGGTTCGGGCCAGGTCTTCGTGGCGGAAGCGTTCCACTCCGATATACCCGGCCGACCCGGACGTGGGTTCGCGCAAGGTCATCACGACCAGTGACCGGTGTGGCGGTTCGGGCAGCCTGGCCAACTGCTCGGTGATGAAACGGCCGGGATCATCGACGAACGACACGACAAACCTCCTCGATCACTGGGACAGGAGCGCGCCTCACCCACATCGGGCGAGACACCGCAGAAAGACACGCGCACCGAACGGCGCTGGCCGCGGCGGTGGCGGAATCGCTGGAGAGCGTGAGGCGGGGACGGTGGATGTGCCCGGGAGGGGGACGGGCGCATCCACCACCGCGCCTCGACGCCGGGTGAAGCAGCGGGCGGCACCCCAGCGCGGGCAGCATCGGGCTTCGACCGACGGAAAAGCGAAAGTGACTGTCCCCCCGATGAAGTCCGAACCCCTGTAGGCAGACTAGCCCCGTCGCCCATTCGAACCAGGAGATGCCCCATTCAAGCGCGCACCACACGCGGGAGATGCGGGCGGCCACACCATGCGTCTTCTGCCGGTGTACCCTCACCTGTTCGTCAACATGGCTACCGCAGGCAGAACGACCGGATCATCTACCAAGGGATCCATGGACGCCTCGACCCTCGTGCTGAGGATCTCGGTGAGGATCACACCGTCGACGAGGCCCACGCTGGCGACGACCTGCCGTTTCCGTGGTTTGTTCGGTCTGACCGTCGGTGCTGGCGCTCCGATACATCGGTGCTATTCACAACGCTGTTTCGGCCGGGCGGGGCACAGTGACCTCGGAGTTGACGAAAGCGCCTGCTACCAGTGTTCGATCAGGTCGAAATGCAGCTGCCCGTAGCCATCGGGGACGGCGGTTCCGACGGTGATGCGGTCACGAGCCCACGATCCCACTGCCTCGAATCCGAGATCGCTGATGGCGCGCTGCGGGTGGAGGTCGCCACCTCCTCGCCCATTGCCCTCCGCTGTCAGGATCGGAAGCGGATGAATGCGGAGCTCAACGTCGTTGGCCGGGACGACGTTCTTGTCCACGTAGACCCGCTTGTCATGGTTGATGACATAGCGGCCGATGACGGCCGAGTCCGGGACCGTGGCCTTAGTTGCGGAATCTGCACGGTCATAGAGGTTTTCCGGTTTGATGCCACCGCCCTCGATGTCGGCATAGTGGCCGGCCCACACGACCCGGGTTGGTTCGGTCAGCAACCGTTCAACTGCCTCAACGAATTCGTCGCCGATCCACGAATGCTCCATGAGCTTGATGCTCATGTGGTAGTCCCACGGGTCGACATAGCCGACGATGTCGTCGGCGTCATCGGCGAGCAGGACAGCTCTGAAGAACTGGCCCATAGCGAGAAGCACCTTTCGAGAGAGATCGATGAAATGTGAAGGTGGAGCGCATGACGGCCCCGGACTCGCGTGATACAGACCACTGGTTCGGCGGCGCTGGTGATCACCACGGGCGGGGGCGGCTGGTGTGCGGGTCGAGGTCGCGCACCGCGACCGGGACGGGTGCGCTAGGCGTCCTACAGGACGGCGACGGGCTTCGGTGTGCCGAGCGCTGAGCGTCCACGCAGCGCTTCGGTGCGGCGGGAGACAAGCCGGTCACACGACACCGGAACTTTCTCGCAACCGGGCTGCACCGATCTTCGGCGTGCGCGGCAGTGCGCCGATGCGGGCGCGCGTCCTGCCCGTGGCCGTCACAGCCGCAGGCCCCCGTAGCCGAACATGGCTGCGAACGCGAGATGAGCGCGCAGCAGGTCGACCGGGTGAGACGTCCCGTCGGCGGCGGGTGCGGCGTCGCGGACCTTCCGGATCTTCAACAGTTTCGCTCCACGCAGCTCGATACCAGTCACCGGCGGTGCGGTGTCGGTGCCAGGATCGTGGACGGTGGTGTAGTCCGAGATAGGAATCCACACCTCGTACCAGGCGTCAGCGGGCTGGCCTTCGCGCGGCGCCTCCCGCGAGTCGCGTTCGTTGGCCTGCCACCGCCGACACTGACAAGCCGGGTCCTCGCAGCGGGCGAACTTCTCGGGCGGGTGCGGGTTGTAGCGAGTCTGCCGTCCTGCCAGCATCGGGCACGCCTGTCGGGAGTAGTGCCCGCATTCGGGATGCACGCCCGGCTCTGGGGAGATTCCGCGCAGGTGGTCGGCCGGGCGGATGTAGAGCACGACCCGGTCATCCAGGGGCTGCCCGCAGACCTGGCACAGCCTGCGTGATAGCGCCTCTCGTAGTCGCCGGTGGTCGAGTTTGCCCCAGACCGGGCGGGTGCGGTCGCGGTGGGCGAGGGTGATGTGCGGGACCACCAGTCCCTGCGCCAGCGGTGCGTGCGCCAGCCGCACAGGGATCGGCGGCCGCGCGGGTACTGGTACTACGGGTTCAGTCAACGACGATCACCTCGAATCACTCGGAGGATGGGCCCACCTGCAGTGGCAGACGGGCAGAGTGTCAGGACTCGGTGGACTGGATCGGTGCGGCCGAGACCTCGAGACGGATCACCCGCTCGGCGGTCCGGGGGGCATGGATGCGGACCTCGATCACCGCGCGCAACGCGCCCGGAACGGGCGGTTCGGCGATCCAGGGTTCGAACCGGTCGGGGTCGCGGTGGGGAAGGTTGGCTTCGATCCAGGTCACCAGCTCTGTAGCGTTGGTGATCACCACGGCCAGCGGCGACCGGTGTGCGGGTCGAGGTCGTGCACCGCGACCGCGACGGGTGCGCCGGGCACCTGGATGCTGACCGACCGCGGCAGCAACGCCTGGAGGCCGCTGGCAGCGAGATTGCCGCGCGCGACCACCCACCGGCCACGCTCATCGAGCTGGGCGGGCAGCAGCCTCCACCCGTACCCGCTCGGCAACCGATCGAACAGCTGTCGCTGCCAGATGTCTCGGCTGCCGCCGTCCTCATCGACAGTGACGTGGGTTGCGTATTCGATGCGCACCAACGCCATCACGACCGCCACCCCCGCTCTGGCCACGCCAGGGTGAATGCCGGGGAACACGCCGATCGAGGCGCCCGGTCGGGGCGGAGTGGAGAACGCCGCGTGATACCCCGCGACGAGCACCTGTGCGGTGGGAGCGAGGTCGGGCAGGACCGACCGATATCGAGGATCGGTCTGCAAGCGGGCGAGGTAGCGGCTGGATTCAATCCCCACCGCGATCACCCCACGCCTTGGGGCGGGTGCTGGTCAGCGCCAGCAGATGGCGTGGGGGTGGAGGCGGTTGGGCTGAACCTCATGGCGAAGCTGCTGGTTGAGACGGTGATGGACAACCACCCGTTCACCGCGGCGTAGGCGCGGATCAGCTCGATGAGCGTGTGGCCGTCGAAATCCTCGGTGAGATCGAGGTATTCGACGAAGTCGTCACCGAGCGGGTCACCATGGATCCAGTGGGTTCCGGGGCCGTGGTCGAGGGCGTAGACCACGTGCGCCTGGTAGTCGGGGCTGTCGGATTCGCCGGGCTGGTGGGGGATGCCGTTGCTCATCAGGTAGATGCCGTGGTCTTTGACCCAGATCAGCGACGGCACCGCCGGGCCGGGATCGGCATACGGACAGCGGGAATGCTGCGAAGCGGCCATCGCGTGCTCGGCGAGGTCGATCACCTTCGACAGCGGGAACCACAGTACGACCGAAGCCATGCTCAGCACTCCTTTCGGTGGGAGAACTCGGGGGACACCGCTTCGGGTGTGCCGCCGCCGAGTGGGCGGACGGATTCGATGAACCTCAACGGCAGCAGCACCCCGGCCTGCTCGCCGGCGCGGGTGAGCACGGTGTGGTGGCGGTGCACCGCCTGGACGTGCACGTGGTCGTGGACATGGCCGCCGCGGGTGATGACCGTGGCCGCCACCCGGGCGCGGCGGAGCCGATGCAGTTCGGTCGCGAGGAGCGCGACCACCGGATCACCACCCTCGCTGTCCCCGGAGGCCGCGGCGGTGCTGGCCAGACGCCGGCGCAGCATGTCGCGGGCGGCACCGAGGTCGTCGAGGTCGGCCTCGTCGTCGAACCAGGCGTCGATGCGCGCGAGGACCAGGCGAAGGAACTGCTGCTCGGATGCCTCAGCGATCGGTGCTGGCAGGGTGTGGTGGTCGCTCATCGGCGACCGCCCCGCAGACGGCGCCACCACGTGGCTCGGCGGATCCGGCCGGGCCGGGAGCCAGTGGCCAGCGCTGTGGCGAGGATGTCGCAGGCGTTCGGGCTCAGGTCGGCGTAGCGCCAGTCGGTGTCGGGATTGTCGCGGTCGCGCAGCAGCAGCCGCACGTGGTGGCTGTCGGTGCTGGCGATGACGCTGTGGCCGTCGACGTCGTGCAGCCGGATGAGGATCGTGGCCAGATTCGGGTAGTAGGGCACGGAAAGATCCGCCTTTCTCGGGAGGTTGTCGAGGCCGAAGGTCGGCGACCAGGCCGTGATGTGCGTGGTCAGGCAGTTTCGAGTTCGATCAGGTCGGCGTAACGGTCCATGCCGTCGAACGCCTCCCAGTCGCATCGGGGAAACGGGCGCAGGCATTCGGCGCAGAAACCGCACGCGGTGCAGTGCGGGCCGGGCTGTTCGGGGTCGAATTCGCCGCAACCCAGGCACTCCCAGTCCACGGCGGCGCTGTAGCCCCAGGTGTGCGGCAGGTAGGTGCGGTTGGAGTACCAGATTCCGCCGTCCCAGTGCCCGTAGCGCTCGTTGAAGATGTAGGCGGAGTGCTTGTAGGCGGGGTCGACGGTCAAGATCACCATTTTGTCGCCGCCCAGCCACCGCTCCAGTCGCTCCCGCCCGGCCCAGGAGTCCAGTGGTCCGAACGGCATGCTCGGCAGGAAGTCCTCTGCGGCGATGCGGGTGTCGCTTCGACTGTCGCCCTTCGCGGGGTGGACGTTGTCGGGCAGGATCCCGTTGTGCGCGAGCACGGTTCGCTCGTTACCGCCGACGAGGAACGGATGACAGTTGTCCACCGTGAGGTGGCCGTGGGTGGCCAGCCGGGAATGGAACAACGCCGCCCCCTCGGGATGACGCTCCCGCACGGCGGCGAACTCGGTGATCACTTTCTCGGCGTTCATGCCGCGACCGACGAGGATGCCGGTGTCGGTGAGCACGGCGTAGCCGTGGCCGTGCGGGTTGGCCAACGCCCCACTGGTCAGAGCGTCGAGGTCGGGACTGATACCGGGTTTGACGAATGTCAAGATGCACACGCGAGGGCCTCCATTTCAGCCAGGAGCGGGGAGTAGTCGGGCCGCGAGCGCACCCAGGTAGTGAAGGCGGTCCATTCCCAGCCGCGCCGGCGCGCGATATCCGCCGCCGACAGCCCGCGGGTGTATTCGACCGACGCCGCCGCGAACGCCAATGCGGCTTGGACTTGCTGGGGGTGCAGGGAGCTGGCGAAGACCCGCAGCTCGAAGGTGTCTTCCGGGCAGACGTTGATGGCCTGGTAGCGGCCGTAGCCGTCGGTGCCGCCCTTGGCGTACTCCTGCGCGTTGGACCGCTGCTGGAAGGAGAACCGCGCCCATTCCGGGTCCTGCCGCCGCGCCAGCGTGGTGACCGCGTGTTCGTTGCGGTACACGAATTTCAGCCAGCGGTAGGCGTGGGCGGGGGAGGAGAACCCGGCGCGGGAGAGATGGACATGGATGCCGACGCCGTCGTCGGTGTAGCAGCCCAGCAACCGCAGCCGACCCAGCAGCTGCCACGGAAACCGTTGCAGCGCAAACTCATAGGACATGGGGTGGGTGACGAGTTCGAACCCGCAGGAGATCGAGCCGTCTTCCTTCAGATATGCCAGGTCCCGGATGTGCGCGACGGCGGTGTCGACCGCGTCGCGGTAGCTGCGGTCGGGGGTTTTGATCTCCAGTTCCATCCCGAGGAACAGCGGGCCGTCACCGTGGAAACGCAGTGCGGGGGTGTAGTAGGAGTCGTGGACGGCGTGATGGGTGGGGGAGTAGGTGTCGAAGCAGTTGTCGCAGTAGGTGGTGTCGAGCGGGACGAGGGTGAAGCATTCGCAGCATTCGTGGTAGTCCTCGTCCGCGCACCGCTCACACACCCGGTTACCGCCGTCGACGCAATAGACATCCTGGGCGAGGCCGGCGCAGTCGTCGCAGGTCTCGTAGCCGGACGCGCACTCGTCGCAGACTTCTGTGTCGGTGCTGACAACGCTGCGGATGTCGCGGGTGTAGACGTCGCATTCCCCGCACCGCTGCCAGCCGGTCAGGCATTCCCGGCACAGCAGGGCGTCCTCGACGGTGCGGGCCAGGGTATCGGCGCGGGCGTGGCCGGCGCAGTTGTCACAGCGCGACAGCGCGTCCGCGCAACCCGGGCACACCCGATCGCCGTCGACGGTGGCGATGAGGTCCTCGCCGAGGACCGGGCTGGAGCATTCCTCACACGACGCGTCGGGGAGTGTGGAGGCGGGCATGACGAATCAGGTCCCTTCTCGTGGGATGGAAAGAACCCCGCACCCAGCCGAGGAAGCAGGCGGTGTGCGGGGGTTCTGAATGGGCGGCAGGCCGTGGTGGCGCGCTAGGGGTTCAGGGGGCGCTGGCTTGCTGGCGGGGAGGGTGATGCGCCGAGGGCAGCGCGCGCAGCTTCCGATGACCGGAAGCGGTGGGTGCGGTGTGGCAGGTGCAGTCGGGGAAGGCGGTTTCGCAGTCGAAGCACCAGCCGCACTCACCGCAGTAGCGGCTGGCGCGGTGCAGGTCCAATGTCTGGCAGTACCCACACAGGTACCGGCGTCGCTTCGGCCAGCGCAGCGCCAAGGGCAGGTAGCTGTTGTTGGAGTACCAGACTTCGTCTTGCCAGTACCCGTGGTGGTGGCCGAACAGGTAAGCGTGGTGCTGGTAGGCCGGGTCGACGGTGAGGATCAGCAGTTTGCTCGCCCCCAGCCACGACGCCAGCCCCCGCGCCCCGCGATGGGTGTCGATCGACCCGAACGGCGCCGAGGCCAGGTACTCCTCGGCCGCGATTCGGGTGTCCGAGCGCGGGTCGTAAGGACCGGGGTGCACCCGTTTGGGCAGTGTCCCGTTGTGCGCCAGCACGGTTCGGGGGTCACCACCGAGCCGGAACGGGTGACAGTTGTGGATGCCTATGGCGCCGTGGGTGGCGTAGCGGGAATGGAACAACGCCGGACCGGCCGGATGCGCGGCACGTGCCTTGAGGAATTCGGTGATCACGCGCTCGGCGTTCATTCCGCGCCCGAGCAGGATCCGGTGGTCGGTGACGATCGCGAACCCGTGGCCGTGCGGGTTGGCTTGCGCACCGTAGGCCAACGCGTCCGGGTCGGGGGTCACCTGTGCGGGCAGGTAGGTCAGCAAGCACATTCCAGGTCCTCCATCTCCGCCCACAGGGGCTGGTAGTCGGGGTGATCAGCGACCCAGGCGGCGAAGCGGCCCCATTCCCAGCCACCGGCGCGGACATCGGCGATGCGCAGGCCGCGGGTGTAGTGGATGGAGGCGGCGGTGAACGCCAGCGCCGCCTGCACCCGTTGGGTGTCGAGGGAGCTGGCGAACACCCGCAGTTCGAGGGTTTTGCGGGGGTAGGGGTTGATCGCCTGATACCGCTCCAAACCCAGCGCGTGCTGAGGGCCTTTGGCGGTGTCCTTCGCCCGTGCCCGCGCCGTGCGGTCGAACGGTGCGTATCGGGAGCGGCGCCGCGCGAGGGTGGAGACGGCGGATTCGTTGCGGTACAACAGCTTCATCCACCGGTAGATATGCGCGGGGGAATCGAACCCGTCGCGGCTGGCGTGCACGTGCAAACCGACAGAGGAGTCGGTGTCGCAGTCGAGGTCTTCCAACGCCTCGAGCAGCGGCCAGGGAAACCGGTCGATCGCATACCGGTAGGACATGGGATGGGTCACCAACTCGAATCCCGTGGGCCGGATCGAGGAATCCTGCTTCAGATACCCCAGGCCGCCGAGGTGCTCGGTGGCGAGGGTGACGCATTCGCCGTAGCGGTAGCCGGGGACGATGATCTCCAGCTCCAAACCCAGAAACAAAGGGCCCTCCCCGTGGAAGCGGGGGTCGGGTTTGTAGGTGTAGTGCCAGACATGGTCTTGGCCTGTAAGACAGTCACAGGCGTGACCGGGGCGGGTCAGGGTGTCGCAGTGCGGGCAGGCGGTGAGCCGGTGGACGCAGCGGGTGCAGGCGCGGTACCCGCCGGCGACGTAGCGGCCGTTGGCGGTGTAGCGGCCGCACTGGAGGCAGACGTCGAACAACACGGTCGCGCAGCGCAGGCACACTGGGTCGTCGGTGTCGGTCCGCACTGCGGGGCTGGTGGGTTTGCCGCAGGAGATACACGACCGCAAGCCGCCTACACATTTGGCGCAGTATTGCTGCTCATCGGCGGTGTCGATCAACGCGAGCGAGGGCTCGCGGCAGCGATCACACCGCGATATCCGCCCCGCGCAGCGAGGACAGACGAACTGGTCTTCGACCGGGTACCGGTCATCGGGGTCACCACTGCCGCAGACCGCGCACAGCGCAACAGGGAGGGTATCGGGCATGACGGGCCACCTTCCGGAAACGACAGAACGCCAGACCGGAAGGCGTTCTCCGGTCTGGCGTTCAAGGGGCAATAGGGCGTTGGTGATGCGGGCGTGCACCGCCGCGTCCAGCAGGCTGGTTTCCGCGATCGTTGCCGTTCATCGGTGACGACGGAATCCGGCCGGGGTCTGGCTATGTCGCGTGGCGGGCTGCCACGGCGTCGTGGGCGGCTTGCTCGAGCGCGGGCAGGCGGTCGTCGGCGTGGCCGTGCCAGCGGGGTTCGAACCCCACCCGCTGTTTAGGCACCACGGGATCGGGTGCGGCGACGAAGAATTCCTCCAGCCACCCTCGGAAGTCGCATCAGGTGGGAGAGGTTGGTAGGAGGCGGAGCAATGAAGTGGGCTGTCCGCGTTTGACGCGTCTGACGAATCCTATTGGATTACGGGGGCTTTGACGTGCGGACTTGACGTCATATCCCGTTTGATCGAAGATTATCCCGTTTGGCGGGAGGTGATCGTGTCGCGAGATGACGCGCCGGAAGGGTCGGCTCGGCTGGTGCTGGCATCGGGTGTGGCGCTGATTCGTCCCGAGGAGGCGGTGTTCGAGGCGATGCTCACTGGATGGGCGCGCCAACAGTACGGCGGTCGAGGGTTGGGGCGTGCATGTGTGCAAGGCCGGGTAGGTGTGATCCGTCGGTTCGTCGCCTATACGAACGAGTTTCCGTGGAATTGGACGTCGGCGATGGTCGACGAATGGTCGGCGCATCTGATCGGTGAACTACATCGGGCGAGGTCGACCCTTCAACAGACCCAAGGCGCGCTGATATTGTTCTGCGAATTCCTGCTCGACCCGCGGTACGGATGGGCGCAGGAATGCGAGGATCGGTTCGGTACGCATCCCGTGCAGGTGTGCCATGAGGACAACATGGCGCGACACCTGGCGGACTACCGGGGTGATCCTCGGCGTCGCCCACTGACGCGGGAGGAGTTGCAAGCGTTGTTCGACTACGTCGATTCACGTGTTGAACATGCCGTGCGTGTGGGACGTAAGGGCGCTCTGACGGCCTACCGCGACTCGACGCTGTTCAAGACGGTGTACGGGTGGGGGCTGCGGTGCACCGAAGCGTCGCGATTGGATCGCGCGGACTGGTATCGCAATGCCAAAGCAGCGGAGCTCGGACGGTTCGGGATGCTGCATGTGCGGTATGGAAAGGGAAGTCGCGGTTCGGGTTACAAGCGGCGCGAGGTCGCCAGTCTGATGTCGTGGGCTGTCGAGGCGGTAGAGGACTACCTGTCGAACATCTGGCCGCGGTTCGGGCGCGCGGAGCATCCGGCGATGTGGCTGACCGAGCGCGGAGGCCGGTTGGGCTCGGGCGAGATCGACGACCGGTTCGGGATGTATCGCGACGCGGTGGGCCTGGACAAGAAGCTGTCGTTGCACTGTCTTCGGCATTCGTACGTGACCCACATGGTGGAGGACGGCGTGGACCCGAAGTTCATCCAGTCGCAGGTCGGCCATGTGTACCAGTCCACGACCAGCATCTATACGTCGGTGAGTGGCGATTTCGCCAACACCATGATGCGGCAGGCGATCGACCTGGCGCGGCTGAGGGAACAGCCGACCAGCGGGGAAGGAGATGACGAGCGGTGATCGAGAAACTGGACTATTGCTGGAATCTGCGGGAAGTCATGGCCATGCGAGGGTTGTTCACGACGATCTCGTTGCAACCATTGTTGGCTGAGCGGGGAATCGAGCTGTCGTCGAGCCAGATTCACCGGCTGGTGACCGAGCGGCCGGAGCGGCTGAGCCTGCGGGTGCTGATGGCACTGCTGGTGATTCTGGACTGCTCGATGGAGGACCTGATCGAGCCTGTCGCCTTGCCGGGTGCCAACCGGCGCCGCAAGACTGCATCCGGTGAAAAACTGGGCAAAGAATCCGGCGTGGGATCGTTCCGGCCCAGGCGTGCGCGAATCGTGCGACCGGAGTCATGACGGACCGGTTGTCCGATGCAGACGGCGGGCGGGTGCTTGTCGATCCGGTCGGTGTGATCACCGATGTCGTCATGACGGTGGAGCCGGCGCTGGGCGAGGCCGCAGTGCGTGTCGCGATCGAGCAGGCGGCAACCAATCGGCCTGCCCGTCGGAAGCTGGCCCAGGCGTTGGTCAACGACCGGAACTTGCTAATCTCTGGCCGACCGGAGGGGCCGGTGTCGGTGGGACGACTGATCGCGGCGCTCGTCACGGCTGGCGCGAATTCGGTTGTATTACCGCGATGCGCGGACTGCGGCCAACAGAACCCGCTGCCCGCGCAGGTGGGTCACGTGCGGATCTGCACCGGCTGCGACGCCAAGCGTCGTGCCGCCAAGGTGGCGTGCTCGGAGTGCGGGCGGCACATGGTGGGCCGCTACCGCGACCGTCACGGTGGGGCGTTGTGCGCGGGCTGCGCGCCGAAGGATGACCACCTGATACTCGATCAGGTGTGTTCGCTGATCTGTGGGAGAATCACCGACCTCGATGCGCCTGCCGTCCGGCGCGCTGTGGCTGCGACGATAAGACGCCCGCACTACCAACGCCGGTTGATGTGGGAGTTGGAGGAGCACCCGGAATTATTGAACGGCGATGGCGCGCAAGGAAGTCCGCGGCTGGTGGCCACGCTGGAGGCCCTTGCCGCCGCCGGGTCACGTCAGGTGGTTGTCCCACCGTGTCCGGTATGCGACGCGCTGCTGCCCTTGCGCTACGCCCTCGACGGACTACGTGTGTGCCACCGCTGTTATGACCGGCGACACTACCAGCGCTGTTGTCGATGCGAACGCGACGCCAAAGTATCAGGGCGCACGCCAAATGGTGAGGCGTTGTGCCGGAGTTGCTATCAGAACGAGCCGATAAACCACGAAACTTGCGCGATCTGTGGTCGCCGCCGAAAGGTCGCCTCTCACAACGACATCGGCGAACCGGTGTGCGACACCTGCACGACCGCTCCGCTCGCCGAGTGCGGAGTCTGCGGACTGGTGAAACCGTGCTTCGGTACTGCCGCCGGCGCGCCGCGCTGTGAAGCATGTGCCCGCCCCATCCAACCCTGCGTCACGTGCGGCAAGAATCTGCGCGTCCACGTTCGAACACCAGACGGCGGGCCGGTCTGCTCGACCTGCCACCGCAAAGATCCTCGATGGTTCGCCACCTGCACATCGTGTGGGGTGACGGAACGACTGCACCACCGCGGGCTGTGCAAACACTGCGCGGCCGACGCGGCGCTCACCGAGCTGCTCACCGGACCTGACGGGAACATCCCTGCCGAACTGCAGCCGCTGCGCACCACGCTTATGGCGGGGAACCGCGGCAACTGCTCGAATGGCTGGGTAAACGTGGCCGCCGGCCCGGCAACCCGACAACCGCCGAGCTACTGCGGGCGTTGGCGACCGGCGAATACGCGATCAGTCACGATGCCCTCGACGCCCGATCCAGCAAGCAAATCGAACACCTTCGGTCGGTGCTGGTCTACGCCGGTATGCTCCCGACCCGAGACGAGCACGTCGCGGCGCTGCAGCGCTGGATCACAGCCGAGCTCAACACCATTAGCTCGAAGGACGACCTGCTGGTACTGCGATCCTTCATCACCTGGCACTGCCTGCCTCGTCTGAGGCGCAGCCTGGATTCACGTCCTGCGTCGGCATCACAAATCAACGGCCTGCGCAACCGCATCAGGACCGTGATGGAATTCCTCGAGTGGCTGCGCGGACGAGAACGAGAACTGCACCAACTCGACCAATTTGATGTCGATGAGTGGCTGACGACCGGCCCGACCACGCGCTACCACCTGCGTGCGTTCCTCCGGTGGGCGGCGCAGCGCGGGCACGTCGGCGATGTGATTGTCCCGGTCCGCAAGTCGAGGCAACATACGCCTCCCATCGACGCGGACCAGCGATGGGAAATAGCACGAAACATCCTGCACAACAACGAGATAGCACTGCCATATCGCGTCGCCGGACTACTCGTGCTGCTGTATGCACAGCCGATGGCGACGCTCGTGGAAATGACCGTCGATCGGGTTATGCGCAGCGACGACGGCGTCTACGTACGACTCGGCACGCTGCCGTTGCATCTACCCGAGCCGCTGGACGCTCTCATGGTGCGACTCATCGAAGAGCATTCCGGTAAAGCATCGATCGCTCGGCGGAAGCGGTCCGTGTGGCTGTTCCCGGGCGCGCAGCCCGGCAGGCACATCAGCTACATCCAGATGGTCACTCAGCTGCATCGAATAGGCATCCACGGCCTTCCGACGCGAGCAGCGGCCCTGCTCGATCTGTGCACACAGATACCGCCGACGATCGTCAGCCGCCTACTGGGTCTCAGCGTCGCAACAGCCGAAGCGTGGTCGCACACCACCGGGCTCGGCACCTACGCGAGCGTAATCGCGCAGCGGAACAACGGCTCTGGAGTGTAGACGATTCACCCAACGTTGGTTGTCGGGACCACCGACAGCAGTAGAGGAGTGGAACAGGTTACCGTGCTGTCGTTTGGTTCCGAGGCCGGTTCTTGCGCGCTTCGCCTTCGCGGTTGCTCCTGGTTGTGCGTCCCGAGTGGCGGTTTTTGGGCGTGTTGGGGCCACATTTGTCCTGGTTCGGGATGGGCCGTAGTTCGTGCTGGTCAGGCTCTATTCCGAGCTGGCCGGTGATACAGGGGTACAGGCGTATGGCTGGTGTGGATACGACGAGTACGCAGGAACGCTTGCAGCGGATGGAGCGACTGCTGGTTGGAACGCACACTTCATTCACGCACCGCGCAGGCGGGGGCGGGGAAGCGTTATGCGCTCTTGGGGACGGCTTTGCAGGCCGCAGACGGCTGCGGGCGGGGCGCACCCCGACAGATCTGGAAGCCAAGCTGCTGGAGGTGATGCGGGCGGTGTCGTTTACCGACGCCGAGATCCGGGAGTGATATCGGATCTGCCGGGAGTCGATGCAGCGGATGG